>JADFQJ010000080.1 GCA_022561875.1 Bacteroidota bacterium
CAATAATTTTATTCCAATCTGTTGATGTAGGTGAATTAACGTTAAATAATGAGGCAGAAAAACCTGATTCTTTTAATTTGCTAGATATTTCCCATCCTAAAGGAAATGAAAAATCTCGCAGAGTTATCCATAAAAAAATTTACCAAGTACAAGCAAGGTGATTTAAGCGAGGAAGAGCACATAAAATCTATGGAGCGGTTATGCCCCAATATTGACGAGCTTTACTATAAATGTGGCAATCTTCCAATACCGCCAGATGATTGTAAGGATTACGAGCAAGTATGCCAAAACATTTTTGCAATAATACATGATATTTCATTATATTACAGCAAGAGAGGCTTAGAGACATGGCCTAGAAATAATCGAGAATGGTTAATGCAGAATACTATTAAGCGATATCGAGAAGAATTAAGGAAATTAGATTTTGAAGAATCGAAACTTCATTAATAAAATTAAGCACATAACAATTGCATTCACCAGATGGCGAGAAGCTCGACGGCCTGTTGGACAAGTTCAATGGCGCCACTGGTGATGCATAGCGTTAGACCACCACAATAGCCCTTTTAAATTTCATAGAATCCTTGCAAATCAATCATTCCAAACTGTAGATTTCAATTACTATGAAAAATCATACATTAACTGAAACAAAAGAATTAAGTATCTCTGAGCGGATTCTCGTCGTCGAAAATATTTGGGATAGCTTCCTTTTAGATCAATAAAGTGTTCCTGTCCCTGATTCTCAAAAAGAAGAGTTGGAAAAAAGATTGCAATCTTATTATAAAGAGGAAGGCTCCGGTTTTCCTGGATAGATGTGAAAAATAGAATTCTATCCCATTAGTGACTTATGGACTATTAGTTCGCCAACTTAACAATCCATGAATCTGATCAAATCCAAATCGGATATTAATCCAATAGTTTATTTGGCTTATATTTTTATTTTTATCGTATTGGTTTTTCAAATTGAAATCTGGAAACAGGCAATTTGGTTATTTTCTTTTTTGGCGGTAGTTTTATACAAACATCGAAAATTATTACAATCGATTTTTAAGAGGGTGAGACCCTTTCTTTTTTTCCTGCCTGTAATGGTTTTGCTTTATATGTTGTTTTCGGTCATTCTTGTGGAATCCGCTGGATGGACGGATATTTTTTATACTGCCTTGGTTTCAGGTGGAAAACTTTTGATCATGGTGATTGCCATGTCTGTCTTTTTAGAATTAATCGATCCTTCGGACTTGATGGATGCATTTCGATTTCTTTGGTTGAGGACAGGATTAAAATGGAGATGGGTAGAAGATTTTTTCCAACTCATCTATTTAACACTGAGATTTTTTCCAACCTTTCAAGAAGAAGTTAACAACAACAGGAACTTCAAGAAGGCTTTGGGATTACCAGAGCCCACAGGTAAGATTGAAATGATAAAACAGACGGCTCTTTATCTCCCCAATCTTATAAGCAATAGCATGCACAGGGCTACTAATCTTGGCTTTGCCATGGAAGTTCGTGGGTATGGAAAAGTGATACCCCGGGGAATCGCAAAATCTTACTCATTCCGGTTTATCGATTTTGTAGCTTTAATCGTGTTGTTTGTATTCAGTCTGGAGTTTTTTTTACTTGCATAATTACAAGATAATACTTGAATATGATGGTACGGATTTCTTTGGCTGGCAACTGCAGAAAAATAAACGGACGGTTCAAGGAGAATTAGAACACGCTCTTACTAAACTGGAAAATGGAAAACTTATCCGGGTACACGGGGCAGGTCGAACAGATACAGGTGTACATGCTTTAGGTCAATGTGCAAATTTTAAATTGAATAAACCTTGGGAATCACATGGTTTAAAAAGGGCAATTAATGGGAATGCAGGAAAGGATTTCCGTGTTCATCATTGTGAGGAGGTGCCAGAAGATTTTCATGCCAGATATAGTGCAATTAAACGGCGATATTTTTATAAATGTCGATTGGATGAATCCATAATGGATAGAAATTATGTTTGGCAAATTCCATCTGATATTTCCATGCGCAAGTTACGTTTTTGTGCAAATATCATCTTTGGTGAAAATGATTTCACTACCTTCAGCAAAGTATCGAATACAGTTAAGCATACCCGTTGTATTATTTTTCAATCTAAGTGGATAAAACGTGGTGTTTTTGTAACTTATATGATAGAATCGAATCGGTTTTTACATCATATGATTCGATATTTGGTTGGTACAATGGTAGAAGTAGCAAAAGGAACATTAACTGAGAAAGAATTTGAGGTTTTACTTCAATCCAAAAATCCTGAGGCAAAGGTGTACAAAGCTCCTGCCCACGGGTTATATCTTGAGAGAATATTTTACGAAATATGACCAGATTTATTAGACAAATAGGACCGGTCATCGGTTTTATCATCCTTTCTATGATTGTCACGGTGGTGACAGGAAATCCCTTTGATATCCGGAAATCAAGGGAAACCGCCATTACGAAAGCAATTGAGAAAGTGAGTCCTGCAGTGGCAAGTATTAACATAATCCAGATAAGAAAGCGCCCATCATCACCTTTCTTTAATGACCCATTTTTTCAGTATTTCTGGTTTCCTGATGAATTCTATAAACAGGAAGTAAAAAGTCTCGGATCAGGTGTGGTCATCAGTCCGGACGGATATATTCTAACAAATCAACATGTGGTGGCAGGGGCAAGTGAAATAATCATCACACTTCCGGGGGGAGATGAATTTGACGGTGAAATTGTGGGCATGGATAAAACCTCTGATGTGGCGCTCCTAAAAATAGAAGGTAAAAACCTTCCCTATGCAAATCTTGGAAGCTCAAAAGACCTTATTTTGGGGGAATGGGTGATTGCACTTGGTAACCCTTTTGGTTTGTTTGACGTGAATAAACAACCCTCAGCCACGGTGGGTATAATAAGTGCATTGAACATGAATTTCGGACGAGAGCAATCCGGAAGAATTTTTCAAGGAATGATTCAAACGGATGCTGCAATCAATCCGGGTAATAGTGGTGGTCCACTTTGCAATGCCAGTGGAGAAGTCATCGGCATCAACACCTTTATTTTCACAGGGGGTGGATATTCCGAGGGAAATATTGGAATCGGATTTGCCATACCGATTGATCGCGCCAGGAGAATTGCAGAAGAACTGAAAAAGTATGGAAGAGTAGACCGAAGTTTTTCTACGGGTTTAAAAGTGCAGAGAGTGGATCGTTTCCTCGCAGAATATTTAAATCTTCCAAGTATAACAGGCGTGATTATCACCGAAGTCGAAGCGAAAAGTCCGGCAGATAAAGCCGGATTAAAAGTGGGAGATGTCATTCTGAATGTTGATGGCGAACCGGTGAAATCAAGAAATGATATATTGAATGTTATCGAAGAAAGAGAGCAGAGGGCAGGGGATAAAATTGGGATCACTTACTACCGAAATGGGAAAAAGAGAACTACCTCACTTCGACTTGCAAGCGGTTAAAAACTGAGCTAAGTTCCATCATTATGATTGCCTCAGAAGGAAAAAAAATTATAGGTTGGACCGGATTTCCTGTAATCCTGATACTCCTAAGCGCTTTTTATTTTGATATCTTAATCTTAAAAATTGTAGGGATTATAGGTATCTGTTTCACAATATTTGTGATTTACTTTTTTAGAGATCCTCATCGTGAAATACCTGAAGGTGATAATCTGATTCTTGCTCCTGCTGATGGAAAAATTATTGTAAAAAGGAGGATTAAAATTGGTAATGATGAGAATGTACTTGTATCCATTTTCTTATCTGTATTTGACGTTCACGCAAATCGTGTACCCGTTACCGGAATTGTGACCCATGTAAAATATAATAAGGGTAAATTTCTTGCTGCTTATAATCCCAAAGCGTCAGACTTGAATGAACAAACCGAAATCCATATCCAAGCAGGAGAAAAACTTGTGAAAGTAAAACAGGTGGCGGGGTTTCTTGCAAGGAGGATCCTTTGTTATCTGAAAGTAGGGGATAATGTGACGGGCGGTTCTCGCCTTGGGTTCATCCTTTTTGGATCAAGAATGGATTTAATTCTCCCTGTTTCAGCTGAAATATGGATATCTGTGGGTGAGCGTGTTAAGGGAGGAGAATCAATCATTGGAGTGTTAAAATGAGAAGAAAAGTTAAAGTAAGTAAAAATGTAATCCCTGGGGTGTTTACACTTTTTAACATGTTTTTTGGATTTCTGGCGATCGTCACAGCGTCCCAGGGATTTTTACAGAAAGCATCATGGTTGATCTTTTTTGCAGCTATATTTGACAGCATAGATGGAAAAGTTGCCAGGAAATTTAATATCCCATCAAAATTTGGGGTTGAGTTTGACTCGGCTGCCGATTTGATTTCCTTTTGCGCTGCCCCTTCCGTATTAATTTATTTTGCTTATGTGAAGGAGTTACATCCGGTCCTGGCGGCAGCCATTAGTTTTATCCCCCTTATTTTTGGTGCTATTCGGCTGGCTCGGTTTAATGTTCAGACTCTTGAAAAGCCTTTGCCTTATTTTGCGGGGCTCACAACACCCATAAATGCTCTCATCATAGCCTCATTCATATTATTCAATGAAAAAATTATCGGCTCGTCCGGGGATCCAAGAATCGCTCTCCCATTGATTTTTCTTACGTCTTTTCTGTTGTTGAGTCATGTTCGATATTCTAAAGTTCCAAATTTTGAAAGGGGTAAATGGGGTAAAATAAAATTAATTTTTATGCTTGCTGGAATGGTTTCACTTTATGTTTGGCAGGGTCTTATTTTATTCCCGATTGTTATGCTTTATGTCCTTTGGGGGCTCATAGGATGGTTAATTCACCATGGTGATTTGGACATCGGACTCGAGGTTGAATCCAATTGGAGATTCAAACGTCACTGATGTGTTTGTGGTAATGAATCATGGCAGGTAGACGATCCATTCTCATAATAATCTTAATTCTTTTTGTTGGGGCAATGGTTGGGTCTCTTTTGGGACAACTGTTCGGTTATGTTTTGCCAGAAGGGGTTGTGAAACAATTTTTTCTCCAGAGCGTTGAGTTTTCTCTGGGTGGAATCTTAGGTGGAGAAAACGATGCTGTTGAGCTGAACCTTGGAGTAATATCCTTGATTTTTGGGTTGAGGATTACATTAAATTTTGCAGGACTTCTTGGTTTAGCCGTGGCATACTATTTTCTCAGATATTTCAGATAATTAACAATCGAGGAGGAGATTATGTCTCATTTCATGAATATTCCTTATTTGCTGTTTGGAACTTCCGGTGGTTGGGAGTGGATTATTATTTTGCTGGTCATATTGCTATTGTTTGGTGCGAAAAGACTGCCTGAACTCGCCAAAGGACTTGGGAAAGGCATTCGTGAATTCAAGGGCGCAATAAAGGATGTAGAAGAAGAATTGGATAGTGCGGTTGAGTCTGTGGAAAATGATAACTCCAAGACCAAATCGTCCGGCGATTAGTACAACTGTTCTCTGAAAATTCGAGATTAATTTTCAGACTGATTATTTTATAATGCTGCAACACTATTCCGACTATAATCTATTTACATCATCCCCTGAAGAAAAACTCTACATTAGGAGACAAATAAAAACTGGTTTATTGCAAGGCAAAACAATAGCCATCAAGGATAATATTGCAGTGAAAGGGTGGCAATTGTCATGTGCATCAGGTATACTTGCCAACTATTTGTCTCCCTATCATGCAACTGTTGTGCAGAGAATTTTGGATGGTGATGGAACAATTATTGGGAAGACGAATCTTGACGAATTTGCCATGGGTTCATCTAATGAACATACAATATTCGGGTCAGTGAAAAACCCGGTTGATTCTACAAAAGTACCGGGTGGTTCAAGTGGGGGTTCGGCGACAGCGGTAGCGCTTGGTGTATGTGATATGGCATTGGGATCGGACACAGGCGGTTCAGTCCGTCAGCCTGCTGCTTTTTGTGGCGTTTATGGCTTAAAACCCACCTATGGTCGTGTTTCTCGTTACGGTTTGGTGGCATTTGCCTCTTCTTTTGACCAGATTGGTATATTATCAAATTCCACACAAGATGCTGCCCTGCTTCTTCAAGTTATTGCCGGACACGATCCAAGCGATGCTACATCCTCAGATCGACAAGTTCCCGATTATTTAAAAAAGTTGTCTGAACCTGAACAACACAAGGTCGGTATTCCATGGGAACAAATAACAGACGGTGCGGATGTAGAAATTATTGATAGATTAAAATCTCTTATTACTTTTTTAAAAAGCTCGGGATGTGATGTAAAAAATATTAATCTACCTCATTTAAGGTACTCAATTGCAACCTATTATATTCTAACAATGGCGGAAGCTTCCTCAAATCTTGCCCGGTATGATGGCGTAAGATACGGTTTGAGTGATCGAAAAAATGTTTTAGAAAATATGTACCGGGATACTCGTTCAGCCGGCTTTGGAGAAGAAGTTAAACGGCGAATAATGTTAGGAACCTACATCCTTTCATCCGGTTATTACGATGCTTATTACAAAAAAGCACAAAAAGTCAGAAGACTCATACGAGATGATTTTGTCAATGTTTTTAAAAATGTAGATGTGATTATTTTGCCGACTACTCCTACACCTGCTTTCGATCTTGGAGAAAACCTGAATGATCCCATTAAAATGTATTTATCTGATATATTTACAACTCCTATAAACCTTGCGGGAATACCTGCCCTTAGCGTTCCAGCCGGCACACATTCATCCGGACTTCCGATCGGACTTCAGCTTGTGGGTGACTTTTTTAACGAGGAAACAATTTTACGTCTGAGTTATTATATTGAGTGCAATTATACTAAATGATTTGTGTTTAAATTTGCCAGCCCTTTAATTTTACTTCTGTTACCTATCGTTCCCTTTATTGCTTGGTGGTATCACAAGCGGGGGGAACAGAGGGAAGGTACCATTCAATTTTCATCGCTCTCACTTTTAAAGGATATAAAAGGTTTAACTGGAAAGGG
>JADFQJ010000008.1 GCA_022561875.1 Bacteroidota bacterium
CTTATACAATGTATTTGCAATAATCCCATAAATAATCAACTAATGTATTGAGATTACAGCTCAAAAGGATAACATATTTATCGCCGGCTCCGGCATAGACCTGTTTTCCGCAATAAGGCACCCAAAAAGAAAAAATCAATCTATAATTTACAATTTTCAAGCACCAAAGGTGCGTAAATCATAAGCCCCGTGCGTAGCTCGGGGGTTATGATACGTCGCACCCGATAAGCCCCAACGGGGCGTAATCACTAGTCCCAGACATACCTTTCATCATAATTGATATCATATTCCTTTAGAAAAGCACGATATTCATCTTTAAATAATCTTTTCTTATGATGTTCATCTTGTGTCGAAATATAATCTTTTACCACATCAGCTTGTGCCGGGTGATTTAAATGGGTGTTTATTCTTTGTACTAAAGGTAATGTGCATGTAGTTTTTTACTAACGATTGCGGCATGTGTGAAATTATTGATTACGCACCTGTGGTGCTTATTTAATATCGTATTACGTAACCCCCGAGCTGCGCTCGGGGCTATTGAGTACCGCCCCCTTGGGGCTATTAAAACAAATATACCATAAAGATAGTGAGACACCCAAAATCGCAAAGCCAAGAACCATAAATCGCTATTAGACTGTTTATTAAGAAGGTTTAATAATCTATTTTTCAAGGAGTGCGGAAAACAGGACTAATTGCGCTGGTTTAGTTGTATATTACCTTTAAGCATAGTAAGTATACGGATTTTGCGAACGAAGTGAAGCAATCTCTCCCGGCTTTTTGTAGCTTATGAAAGTCCACTTATTTGGTATTCTGGTTATTTTTGACAAGCTGCCACCTGTTATTGAATAGAACACAGATGACACCCCGATACACTTTGCTACGGGGCAGGCGAATTTAACTGATTTGCACAGATATTTCATCCTTTTATCCGTGATTATCCGCAATATCAGCGTCATCAGCGTTCCATATAATACTTATACATGTTAATAGCAACTTAAGTTAATTATCAATGCAGACCCTAAGGGTTTGTACATTATTATATTATTCCGGTTTGCATAAGCAAGATCTTATCAGTTGGGTAAATTTACAAACACGGTGATTTAGAAACCCTTAGGGTCTTGTGCTCACCGCAACACTTCAGCATTCAAAAGCTTATCCAGAAACAGTCCTGATGCTTCATAAATTCCTTCCATGTTGCTCTCTCTCGGACCGGCAATATTTAAAACATGTACCTTTTCTTTAACAAGCCATTCGATAAGGTGGGATAATTGAGTTTCATCAGCAGGGTCAGCAATATATACCGGTTTTTTA
The DNA here is from genome assembly GCA_022561875.1 of Bacteroidota bacterium. Lineage (GTDB taxonomy): Bacteria > Bacteroidota > Bacteroidia > Bacteroidales > VadinHA17 > JADFUQ01. The sequence continues at coordinate 1,312 of JADFQJ010000008.1, forward strand.
ATCTCTTTACAAAGCTGAAATGTGAGTTTTGTGCCTGCATCCATTTCATTTTCAGGGCAAAGGATCAGTGTTCCGTCAGAATCCCTTATATTTAAACGGGTCCTTTCTTTATAATTATCCGTATCTGTTTCATAAAGCGGATACTTGTCAGGGATCCTGCCATCTTCGGCTTTTCGTCCATACGGGCACCAGCCACCGCAAGGAATTCCATGGTTAATTGCAACATCGAGAGCTGCCCGGTCGGTACCGGTCTGGCCTCCGGAAATGATTTTTTTAAGGAATCCCATTTCTTAGCTGCTATGTATTTTGTGGCTGATTATTTTCAGATAGAGGGTTATGGTAACCACTCCGGTTAAAGCGCCCAGGAAATTGGATAACATATCAATGGGATTGTAAGTCCTGCCGGTGATGATCTTCTGGTGAAATTCATCAGCAAACCCTGTTGCCATTCCGATAAGAAGAGTTAGCAGTATGATCATGATTGTTGGATTCATACCAGTCTTGATTCTCCAGAGCAGGAAAAAACTGACTAACAGAAAATACTCAACAAAATGAATGGCATAATCTAACCTGATCACTGATTCATCAAGCTTTAACTTCAGATCAGGTAATTTTGGGACAGATGACATTACCAGAATAAAGATCAGCCAGATCCAGAAAAACACTTTGAAAAACGGTTTAAACCTGAGTATCAGTTTATGCATGAATACGAAAATTAATAAGGGGATAAATATAGAAATAGTTTATTGAAGATCAGAAAGGGGGCGGATAAATGCATCCTTGTAGCCTTTTGCCACAATTGTTTTTAAGGCCTTTTTTGCTGCAGTAAAACCTTCATATTCCCCAACTGTATAACGGTAAAATTCATCTTTCCCATGGAATACCCTTACATCTGTGACTTTTTCGAATGCTTCGGAATATGGAGGAGTAATAAGTGCATATATTTGAATTGTATAAATTGGTATTCCATCAATTTCAACCATTCTTCCCAAGAAATTGCTTTTCCTGCTTTCCAAACTCAGTATTTCAGACAATTCCAGATCGTCAATAATTCTTGCTTCTGAAAATCCGGCAGAGTAAAGTTTCCCTAACACTTCTATTGCCCTGGTTTTTTGTATGAAACTACCCAGGATATAATAATATTCGCCATCCATTGTATCGATCTGGATATAATTCAATTCTTCAATATTATACCTGGAAAAATAATCATCCGGCAACTTTTTTCTAACCTTGATAACAATAATTGAGTGTTTGAGTTCTTTGTTATATTTAAGATGGTCGGGCACATAGATCTCAGCTTTATATACAAGATTAGTATCTGAACTAAGTAATCTGATATCAACCCTGCGATTATATTTTCTGCCTTCCGGCAGGTCGGTACCGTCAGGTTTTTTGCTCAATGCAACTGCTTTAATTTCGCCAATTCCCCGGGCTTTAAACCTGGACTTTGATATTCCGCGTGAATAAAGGTAATCGACAACAGAAACGGCTCTTTTTCTGGAAAGCGCCAGGTTGTAATCACTACTGCCTATTGCATCTGTACTTCCTATTATCTCAAATTCAACAGAAGGATATTGTTTCATTATCGATGCTAATCTTTCCAGTTCGGTAAAAGCTGTGCCGGTGAGGGCATATTTGTCGAAATCGAACAGGATGGACCGGCTTGTAAAAACTTCTCCTGAAATAACTGCTTCAAGGTCAAGGTGAGTTATAAATGAAACACTTTCTTGTCTGATCTCATCCGGAATGGTAATCCTCTCTTGTTTACTTTGATAATTATCGCCCGATATCAGTAATTCGTACGATCCCGAAGGTAGCTTAACATTGAATTCCCGGGTTTGATGATCGGGCAGGAGAGTGGTAATTGTGTCATGACTTAGGGTGTTTGTAACCAGGACAAGGAAGGAGGAATCAAGTTCCTGCCTGCCGTCTCCCAGTTCAATAATTCCGTTTACAGTAACTTCAGTCAGTTTAGCTTCCTCAGTGAATGTTATCCTGTAAATATCTTTGCTTGCCATCCATCCTTCTCCTGTATACTGAGATAAATAAACAGTATCTCCTGTACCAACCGGCACCAAAAACAGGTCGTCGTCAGTTGAATTAACCGGATAACCGATATTTACCGGTGTTGTCCAGCGATTACCGGTAGCTTTTTCAGAATAAAAGAGGTCGAACCCTCCCATATTATAGTGTCCCTGTGAGCTAAAGAAAAGCTTTTTATCGTCCTCGGTAAGGAATGGATTGTCTTCAAGCAGAGGGGTGTTTATTTTATTCCCCAGGTTCTTTGGTTCGCCCCATGTACCCTCAGGCGTTAATTTCGATTGGTATATATCCAATCCGCCATAACCGTCTTGCCGGTTACTGGAAAAATAAAGTGTTCTTCCATCTTTTGAAAGAGAGCAATTAGCTTCCCAGTATTTTGTATTGATGTTCCGGCCAAGGTTTTCGATTTTGCTCCATTTGCCATCTCTGAAATGACTTGCATACAGGTCAGCCGCACCACGGTTTTCCTTAAACAGGAATAGAGTTGTTCCATCGAAAGAGAGGGAAGATGTCTGGCAGTCTTCTCCGGCGTCAATTTCATCGGTAATATCTTTCGGATCTGACCATTGTCCATCTTCTTTTCTTGAACACAGGATACGGTAGTTTGAGCCGAGCTTTGCAGTATAGGCAAGCACTTTACGGTTTCCTGATACAGCGGGATTCACGTTTATCTGAAAACGGTTTATATTATCCCCTAATTTTTCAATGTTAAATAAGACAGGAGTGGTCATAAGTTGAATTGCATTTTTGCAACTTTTGATCCCCTGGTTAATAAAGTCCAATTCATAAAATTCGGACTTATCCAGCGCTTTTTTGAACTTGTTATAGTACTGAATTGCATCATCAAATCTGGACGCGAGGTGATAAACATTACCCAGATAATACAATGCATCCTTGGGGGCTTTTCTTTCCTTATAGCTGTATGAGTAATTGGTGGTTATACCCTGTACGGCTTTTTCAAAATATGGAATAGATGTTGTTTTCCTTCCCGGGATGTTAAGATAACAAACTCCTATCTTGTACTGGATATTTGAATTGCCGGGGTCTATTTGCTCCAGCATAAGATACATTGGCAAGGCAATATCATAGGCGTTGCTGTAAAGCAGTATAGATTCAGCTTCTTTAAAGATCTGTTTAAAATCCCGGTCTTGCTGAGCCATTGTATTGCGGACAGGAAAGAGTGTGACAAAGAGCAACAGAAATATCACCTTGCAGTTCATTTTCCATGATATGTTTTGCTTACAATACAAATCAGGTTTTTCTCTCATTAAAAATGCTGTTTTCCAACGGTACAAGATGTCTAATTTGTTTTTATCAGGATAAAGATAAAAAATAAATAATCAAGCAAGGGATTATCAAAAAAAAATTACATCTTGTACCTATTTAAATAGGTATTTAAATAGGTATAAAATTAATTTATTATGTCACGCAGAGAGTTAAAAAACAGGCACATACGTAGTTTATTAAAACTGGGAGGTGGCAGCAGTTATGGTATAAGTCTCCCGAAGGAATTTATTCAAGAGCTTGGCTGGCGGTCAAAGCAAAAACTGGTTGTAAAGCGTTATGGCAGCGGACTTATAATCCGTGACTGGGAACCGAAGAAAGGATGATTAATTCGAACAACCGGTAAACCGTAACCAGGAACCAGACATATTTGTTCATTGTTTCAATCCTTGCAGGGGCAAGTGATTACTCATCCCGATTTTATCGGTAAGGCTTTTTCTTTGTAGCGGAGAGCAGTGAAATATCTAACCTCGGAATCGTTGGGGCTATAACCAATATATTTGGCTTTTATGCCAGCCTTGGACAGGAAATCTTCGAAATTAATTTTACATAGAATCCATACTGTAATATGGATTTTATTGGTTATTAGTGAAAATGCAATTAATTTTACAAAAAATCCACATTAAAATGGGAAATAACCGAGCAGGAACAATTGTAAAAGCCCGAAGAAAAGAACTGGGAGTTACACAGCTTCACCTTGCAGAATTGGCTGGAGTAAACGTAAATACCATATATAATTTGGAACATGGAGAAGGGAATCTGACTTTAAATGTTCTGTCAAAAATATTGGATGTTTTAGGGTTGGAGATTAAATTAGTTGTAAAAGTTAATAACCATTAAAGAATGAGAAAGGCCGAAGTTTACAGGAACGGTATTTTAACCGGAACATTAATAGAGGAGAATCGGAATAGCTATATTTTTAAATATGACAACGCTTATACCCGCTTAGCAGTTTAGAACTGCTTAGCGGGTATAATTTCAATTCTGCCAAATCACATATCTATTCGCGGCTATGCAACAGCTTTGGCAGCAGGTTGGCTTGTCGGAGCTGTGTTGCATCCCGGTTTGTTATTCCCAGCTTGAAAGAACATCACTTATTTCTTGATTATTAAAAAAGTATGTAGTATATTTACAATAGTTTAAAAACTATTGGATTGGGGTGTCCCCCCGGTCGGCATAAGCTCAGATTTATCTGAGTTTTTGTTTTTTAAGGGAATATTTTTAACCCAAACCTTCGATTTCCCCTTGAATAAATTTTAGATTTAAAAATATCAAATGCAGGGTTTGCTCTCGTCGTATCCATAACATACCGGGCAATAGGGTACGCGATTAAATCTGCTAATTGAAGGCCATTTATATTGTTTCTTTTATCTCGTTTTAACACCGATTATTAACAGTACCATCTAACATCGATCAGCAATAATTCCGGGTTGATGTATTTTTTCATTCTTTTTTCCAGGGTCTTTTCATAAACTCCGGCATTCAGGTCATTGATCAGTTCACTGCAAGTAGTGTTAAAACATCCCATACGCCATTGGAAAAAACGAAGGATACAAGCCCACATTCATCTGTGCTACCTCAGCCTGTGGTTAAGCAAATACATTGAAAACAAATGGAAAGAAAGAAATATCACCACTCAGGTAGGGCCAACACTGGTAGAATGGGACCACCAACTGCTAATGTGTGAAAAGATAGACCCGCATGGCAACATGGTAGAGGTTAGCTGGAACAAGGGCAAAAACGCCATTACCGCTATCCAACAAATCCAAAGCTACGGGGAGGCCAGCGCAATCAATGCTCATTCGTAGCAACTACAGACCGTTTTTTAGGAATTTAAGATATCAGAGCATTACAACACACATACTATCTGCAAATCAGCTTAAATCAAATATTCTTTAAATGTGTTAGATGATTGACAAATTGTTTCAGTAATGTTTCAGTAGGCTATAAATAAAATAAGCGTCAATCCTTTATACATAGGGAAAAACGCTTATTATCTTGTAGCGGGGGCAAGACTCGAACTTGCGACCTTTGGGTTATGAGCCCAACGAGCTGCCACTGCTCCACCCCGCACTATATTTTAAGAACACAATATTCTATATTTGCGTCTGCAAATGTATAGTATGATTTCTATTTCTCAAAATATAATCTGCATTTTGTTGTTATTAGCTGTAGAAGATAAAGGTAAAACTATGAAAAAATTTACTTCCGGCTGATAGTAATGAGTTTATCAATAATCAATTATGACTGTAATACTTTACCGTATATCTTTGTATCTTTGTACCGGTTTATTATTAAACGGGGAATAATGGCATTAAATAGCAATAAAACTACCTGGAGACACAAATTCAGGATAACAATCTACAATGATCATACTTTTGAAGAGATCTGGCAGGCGAGATTCACGAAATGGGGTACTTTTATCCTGATTGGCTCTGTTATTATTTCTCTTATAGCCCTGACAACCATTTTGATAGCTTTTACAAACCTTAGGGAATTTATTCCGGGCTATCCCGATGGAAATATGCGGCGTAATATTATTATGACAGCTTACAGACTCGACTCGCTTGAAAAAGAACTACAGATAAGAGATCAGTATTTTAATAATATCAATGCAATTATTTCAGGGGAGGAACCAAATGATTTTCAAAGCATACAGGATACTTTAATAAGCTATGAAAATATTACGTTTAATAAATCTGCTGAAGATTCTCTGCTACGTATCCAAATAGAACAGGAAGAGCAGTATAATCTTTCTATTTCTAATCTTGAAGAGAATAACAAGGAGAAAAATATAATCAATCAGCATTTTTTCACCCCGTTGAAAGGAATGGTCACAAATAGTTTCAATCCTGTTGATAATCATTTCGGTACCGATATTGTTGGAGAATCCAATACAATTGTATCGGCAGTTCTCGACGGTACTGTGGTTTTAACAGGATGGACACTTGAAACAGGGTATATTATTGAAATTCAACATAAGAATAACCTTATCTCGGTTTATAAACATAACGCTGAATTATTGAAAGATGTAGGGACTGTTGTTAAGGCAGGTGAAACCATTTCAATTATCGGAGATTCAGGCGAACTGTATACTTCCGGACCGCATCTGCATATTGAAATCTGGCATAATGGCACCCCTATTGACCCCGAGCAATATATAATCTTCTGAAAAACACACTTATGGCAAGGAAGCAGGAAGTAAGAAGTAGGAAGACGGAAGAAAGAGAGTTGGTGAGTAGGTAAGTAAGGTGAGTATTAGTTTCAAGTTTGAAGAATGTTTGAAACCTGAACCTAAAACTAACTCTTAACCCGTAACCCGTAACCCGTATAACCCGCACCCAGCAACCAGAAAATTAAATCTTTTAAGCCAAACCCCGTAAACAGATGCAAAAAGGAATTGCCATATTAGGATCGACCGGGTCTATAGGAACTCAGGCTCTTCAGGTAATTGCTGCCCATCATGAGGAGTTCAGTGTGGAGGTTCTGACTGCAAATAACAATGCAGATCTGTTGATAAAACAATCCATAGAATTTCAACCTGATGTTGTTGTTATCGGGAATGAATCTAAGTATAAATATGTTACTGAAGCCCTGAAGAATTACCCTGTTAAAGTTTTTGCAGGCGGGGATGCAATAAACCAGGTGGTTGAAATGGAACCGGTTGACATGGTGCTAACCGCTATGGTAGGTTATTCGGGTCTTAAACCAACCATCCGGGCTATTAATGCAGGAAAAGATGTAGCCCTTGCAAATAAAGAGACCCTGGTTGTGGCAGGTGAACTTATTATTAAAATGGTTCAGGAAAAAAAGGTGCAAATACTTCCGGTTGACTCTGAACACTCTGCAATTTTTCAGTGTCTTGTGGGTGAGGCAGGTAATAAAATTGAAAAGATCTATCTTACTGCTTCCGGCGGACCGTTCAGAAATTATTCCATAGAGGAATTAAAGAACGCCGGTTTCAGAGATGCACTGAATCATCCTAACTGGGATATGGGCGAAAAAATATCAATTGATTCTGCATCAATGATGAATAAAGGGCTTGAAGCTATTGAAGCCAGGTGGCTTTTTGGTGTCGATCCCGGGCAGATAGAGATTGTTATTCATCCACAATCAGTGATCCATTCACTCGTTCAGTTTTGTGACGGGTCATTAAAAGCACAAATGGGAGTACCCGATATGAAACTCCCCATTCTTTATGCCCTTGGCTATCCAAAAAGAGTGGAATCAGACTTTCCCAGATTCAGTTTTACTGATTATCCAAATTTGACATTTGAACAGGTAGATACGAAAAAATTTCGTAACCTTGCACTCTCATTCGAAGCTTTACACAGGGGAGGGAATATCCCATGTGCCTTAAATGCTGCTAATGAAGCTGTTGTTCAGGCATTTCTTTATAAAAAAGTTAAATTTATGGAGATGCCGGATATTATTGAGAAAGTTATAAACACTATTTCATTTATTGAGAAACCCGGAATTGAGGATCTTGAGCAAACAAATTATGAAAGCCACAGGCTCGCCGAATCGCACATACATTTAAATAGAAATTAATCCGAATGGAAGTTTTTGTCAAAATAGCACAGTTACTTTTAAGCTTATCAATACTGGTTATCCTTCATGAGTTTGGACATTTTATGTTTGCTAAACTGTTTAAGACCCGTGTTGAGAAGTTCTATTTGTTTTTCAATCCGTGGTTTTCATTATTTAAGTTTAAAAAGGGGGAAACGGAATACGGAATAGGTTGGCTGCCACTTGGTGGTTATATTAAGATATCAGGGATGATAGATGAATCTATGGATAAGGAGCAAATGAAAAAACCTCCCCAACCCTGGGAATTCAGGTCAAAACCTTCATGGCAGCGACTTATCATAATGCTGGGTGGTGTAATGGTGAATTTTTTACTCGCTATAATAATCTATATTCTGATCCTTTTTGCATGGGGCGAAGAGTATCTGCCCACGGAAAATGTAAAATACGGAATACTGGTAGATTCTGTTGGTGTTGAAATGGGATTAATGAATGGGGATAGGATTATTAGCGTTGATAACCAGGAGATTGAAAAGTTTTATCAGATTATTCCTGATATAGTTTTAAATGAAAGAAAATCGATACAGATAAAAAGGGATGGCAGATTACTTGAGGTAAAAATACCTAAAGAAGTCATTCCGGCTCTTATTAATGGCAGAGGAAGAATTGATGTAAGAATCCCGTTCTCCCCCTTGATTGTTGAGGGTTTCATTAAAGAATCACCAAGTAAAAAAGCAGGATTGAAAACAGGTGATGAGATATTGGGTCTTGGCAATATGACTTTTGAGTATTATGATGAGTTTAAAAAGAAACTGGGTGAAAATAAAGAGGCGGAAATCACCCTGCAGGTTAAAAGAAATGGTGAAAACCTGGTTATCCCCGTAACGGTGAACAACCAGGGGATGATAGGGATAAGAAGGAATATTGAGGAATTTTTTGAATTTAAAAAGGTGGAATATGGTTTCTTTGAATCGATACCGGCTGGTATAGCAAAAGGAATAAAAACACTGCAGAATTATCTGAAACAGTTTAAACTTATTTTTTCCAAAGATACCCAAGCTTATAAATCCCTGGGAGGTTTTATTACTATAGGAAGCCTCTTCCCCGGAACATGGGATTGGCAGGCTTTCTGGAATCTTACAGCATTTTTGTCTATCATTCTTGCCATAATGAATATTTTGCCCATCCCGGCTTTAGATGGCGGCCATGTAATGTTCCTGTTATACGAAGTGATTTCCGGTAGAAAACCCAGTGATAAATTTTTGGAATATGCCCAGACGACAGGTATGATCATCCTGTTATCGCTGCTGTTATTTGCTAACGGGAACGATATTATAAGGTATTTTAATAGGTGAGTAGGTGAGTAGGTGAGTAGGTGAGTAGGTAAGTAAATGAGTAAATGATAAGAGGGGGCGAAAGAAATTTCAAACACGTGAAATAATCCTTTTTTTTGTATGGTCATTAAAAAAAAACTTTGTATTAGGTTTAACAATGAAAATATATTATTTTTGTATCACTAAAAACAAAAAGTAAAGAAACATGACATCATTTATCATTGCCGGCTTTTTAGGTCCTCCTGAGATCATTATCATAGTTATCGTTGTTATTATTCTGTTTGGCGGAAGAAAAATACCTGAACTGATGAAAGGAATAGGACAGGGTTTGAAAGAATTCAAGAAAGCCACGAGGGATGATAGTTCGGATGATAATGAGGAAAAAGAAAAGGGGAAAATCGAGTCAAAAGGCTGAACATCTTCCTTTCAAGGATAGTTTTTATACCTGCCGGAGTTTTTTAAAAAATACCGGCAGGTTTTTTTATGAATTTTCGAGGACAATTATTACCTTACGGTAAAAAAACAAGCTTAGTTTTCAGGTTTCATAAATAATTAGTTAATAGTCGGCAGCCCACAGTCGACAAGAAAGCAAATAACAATAAAATAATTATAACACAATGGCAACTGGATTTAGAAACTTATCTTTATATAAAAAAGCATACCATGAAAACCTGGAAATACCATAAAAGCATTCTGATAATTATTATTATTTCGTTTCTGTTTTCCTGTAACAGCGATTACAAAAGAGATGCAACATTGCTGCCTAAAATATCCGGGAAAACCGGTGAAATTTTACTGGTCATTAGCAAGAAAAAATGGGAGGGAGATATGGGACAGGCATTTAGAGATATTTTAGCTTATGACCAGTATGGGCTTCCCCAGCCTGAACCCATTTTTGATTTTGTGAATATTACTCCTGGTGGTTTTTCAAAGCTTCATCAGCCGCACAGAAATATCATTTTTGTTAAAACAGGTAAGGATTTTAAGGAGCCGAAAATCACTTTCCGAAAAAACAGATGGGCTTACCCCCAACTGGTTATTAATATTGAGGGACCTGATGATTTAACTGTAATAGATTTGCTTGAACAAAACGGAGATAAGATCGTTACTTGGATAAACGGGAAAGAACGGGCCAGGTTGACTACTTATTACAAGGGGTTGATGGACCCGGACATTGCGAAGAATATTGAGAAAGATCATCAAGTACATCTGGTGATCCCGGTGGGTTACAGCCTGGATGTTAATAAAAAAGATTTCGCATGGGTCGCTAATGAGCCTCACTTCATTAGTCAGGGTATTCTGATTTATCACTATCCTTATACAGATACTAATACATTTACACCTGAATACCTGATCAGGAAGAGAAATTACTATTTGAAAAAATATGTTCCAGGCCCCAATCCGGGCACATACATGACAACTGAAGATTTATTAAAACCTGAATTTAAAGAATTCGAAATAGGGAAACGGTATTTTGCGCAGCTGCGTGGATTATGGAAGTTGGAGAATGGATTCATGGGTGGACCATTCATCAGTTTGTCAACTGTTGATGAGAAACTTAACAGGGTTGTAACAGTTGAAGGCTTTGTGTATGCTCCAGGGGATGAAAAAAGAGAATTTCTGCGCCAGCTTGAAACCATCCTGTATACTCTTAAGCTTCAGGAATAATATGGAACACAGTATCCTTCTTAAGAGTTATAAGTTAAAAGTTATAAGTTAAGCTATTCGCATTTTGCTTTACATCAAGCTGTTACGAGTTTCGAGTTTCGTGTTACGGGTAAACGCATGTTTCTTTGGCTCTATTCTCTTCTCATTTTCTCATTTTCTCCTCTTCACCTTTTCGACCCTCAGACCTTTCGACTCTTCGACTTCTTCAATCTTCCATCATTCCATTCTTCCACGTATGCCTGGTTCCTCAGCTGTGGTATAAATCCGGCTTCCCTGATAGCTGCCTGGATACTTTCAGCATCAAATTTATGCGAAGCGCCGGCTGCAGAAACTACATTTTCTTCGATCATTATGGAACCAAAATCATTTGCGCCGGCATGCAGGCAAAGCTGACCCGTTGATTTTCCGACAGTAAGCCATGACGCCTGAATGTTTTTTATATTTGGCAGGAATATTCTGCTTAATGCAATAGTTCGTATATATTCTTCAGAGCTGATAGCGTTTTCTATACCCAGCTTACTTTTTAGAACTGTTCCCTGGTCCTGGAAAGTCCAGGGAATAAAGGCAATAAATCCCGGACTGGTATCCGGCTTTTCAGATTGCAAATCACGCAATACTTTTAAATGAGCAATCCGGTCTTTCTTTGATTCAATATGCCCGAACATCATGGTTGCAGAAGTTACAAGGTTCATTTTGTGAGCTTCCCTCATCACATCGAGCCATTCCCCGGTGTTTGCTTTTAACGGAGAAAGCTCCTTTCGTATATGGTCACAAAGTATTTCGGCTCCGGCACCGGGCAGACTATCAAGTCCGGCACTGACCAGCTCTTCAAGCACTTTACGGAATGAAAGCTTCTCTTTGCGGGCAATATGTACAATTTCCGGCGGACTTAATGCATGAAGCCTTAGTTCCGGGAATAATTCCTTCAATCTGCTGAATAACCCGGTATAAAATCCCAAACCGAGTTTAGGATGAAGCCCTCCCTGTAATAGTAATTGATTACCACCTTGATTGAAAAGCGTTTTGATCTTTTTCTGGTATTCTTCAATGGAAGTGATGTAACCGTCTGAGGCATTTTTTTTCCTGTAGAAATTACAGAATTTGCATTGTGAATAACAGATGTTTGTAATATTGACATTTCTGTCAATGATCCATGTTACTTTATTACCCGGTACAAGTTTCTGTCTTATCTGGCTGGCAACAAAAATAAGTTCATCAGTAGGAGCTGATGTGTAAAGTTTCAGACCTTCATCCGGAGTAAGAAACTTAAGAGCCAGGGCTTTGGAATATATTGTTTCAAAGTTCAAGTCGATTAATTGTTTTGGTTTAATATATCTGCTCTGTTTGATCCAATATATAAATTTAGTTGATCAATAATTGAAACAAACAAAATTATAATAAAAATCACATATAAAATTTTATTAATTTTGCTTTTACAAAAATAGCACATGGATTTAAAATATTCATTAAGAAAAGATATACCTGGTAATAAATCTGTAATATATCTTATTCGTAAAGATAACAACCTCAGCCGTTTTGCTTTTACCAGGCAGGAGCTTAAATATATTATGGGGCAGATAAAAGATAAAGAAAAACAGATTTCCATCAATTCTTATGATAAGTGGAATTACATACAGGTTGTTGAAAATGAAACGGACCTCGATAAACAGTATGAAAAATGCAGAAGAGCAGGTAATGAATATTCTTCGTTGCTAAAAAAACATAAGCATAGTGAAATTGTTCTGGCAGATGTGACAGGAGAGCCTGGTTTACTTCTCGCCTTTGTGGAGGGATTGGTACTGGGCAGCTATCGTTTTCTAAGGTATTTCGGAGACAAAAAGGAGAAGAAACATCCGTTAAAAACCATAATTCTGGTGTCAGAAAAACTTGATAAGCAAGAACTTAATATTTTACAAAATTTAAACGAAGCAGTTTATTTTGTCCGGGATATGATCAACGAGCCATCTTCCTTTATGAATGCTGTTCAATTTTCGAAAGCTGTAAGGCAATTGGGAGAACGCGCCGGTTTTTCGGTTGAGGTTTTTAATAAGAAAAAAATTGAGTCTTTGAAAATGGGCGGGCTGCTTGGCGTGAACAAAGGTAGTATTGATCCGCCTACATTTACAGTAATGGAGTGGATGCCTGATAATGCAGTAAATAAAAATCCGCTGGTTTTAGTTGGGAAAGGAGTGGTATTTGATACAGGAGGATTGAGTTTAAAACAAACTAAAAACAGTATGGATACGATGAAATCAGATATGAGTGGTGCAGCAGCTGTTGCAGGGGCGATCTATGCAGTTGCCCGATCAAGAATCCCGGTAAAGGTTGTAGGGTTATTACCTGCTACAGATAACAGACCCGATGGAAATGCCATGGCGCCGGGAGATGTTATTACTATGTATAATGGTATGTCTGTGGAGGTTTTAAACACTGATGCCGAGGGTAGGCTGATTATGGCTGATGCTATTAGTTACGCGGATAAGTATAAGCCAGGGCTAATCATTGATATTGCTACACTGACAGGATCAGCAGCAATGGCATTAGGGAAATACGGAATAGTTGGCATGGGGAATGCCGGTGAAATTTATTTGAAAGCTCTTATTCACAGTGGAAACCGGGTTCATGAACGAATTGTGGAATTTCCCTTTTGGGAAGAATATGAAAAATTGCTGGAATCGGATATTGCTGATTTAAAAAACACTGCCGGACGTGAAGCAGGAGCAATAACTGCAGGAAAATTCCTTGAAAAGTTTACCGACTATCCGTTTATTCATCTCGATATAGCCGGAGCGGCCTTCCTTACAAAAGCAAATTCTTACCAGGGTAAAGGAGCAACAGGCATTGGTGTCAGATTATTGTTTGATTTCATACGCAATTTTCCGAATCTTTTTGATCAGGATATGTGATCATTGATTGAAATTACTAACTTTCCGGGTTAATTTTAAGAAAGACCAGTATTATGGAATATGAAAAGATAAAGGTTGGAATTACCCAGGGAGATATTAATGGTATTAGCTATGAAGTTATCATTAAAACATTGGAAGATAACAGGATAAGTGAGATGTGTACACCAATTTTGTATGGTTCTCCCAAAGTGGCAGCATATCACCGGAAAGCTATCAATATACCCAAATTTAGTTTTAATCACATTAATTCACCTGAAGATGCCAATTTGAAAAGACCAAATATTATTAATGTCCTTGATGATTCTGTAAGGGTTGAATTTGGAAAATCAACCAGTGAAGCGGGACAAGCCTCATTCATAAGCATGAATAGGGCAGTTAGTGATTTGAGGGAGGAAAAGATTGATGTTCTGGTAACAGCCCCTATTAATAAAAATAATATCCGGTCGGACGATTTTAATTTCCCGGGACATACGGAATATCTTGAAAGTTTTTATGAAGAAAAGAAAGCTTTGATGATTATGGTAAGCGACCTGTTAAGAGTGGGAATTGTTACCGGTCATATTCCTGTTGCAAAGATACCTGAACATATTACGATGGATAGTGTTCTTGATAAGTTGATACTTCTTGAACAATCACTAATTCAGGATTTTGGTGTTCATAAACCGACAATTGCCGTATTGGGACTGAATCCACATGCCGGTGACGAGGGCGTTTTAGGATCAGAAGAAATTGAGATTATCACACCGGCTATTGAAGCAGCTAAAGAAGAAAAAATTCTTGCATTTGGTCCTTATCCGGCAGATGGTTTTTTTGGATCAGATAAATATTCGAAATTTGATGCTGTTTTGGCTATGTACCATGATCAGGGACTCGCTCCCTTTAAAGCTCTTGTTTTTGAATCGGGTGTAAATTTCACGGCCGGTCTTCCAATAATTCGCACATCACCGGCTCATGGCACGGCATATGAGCTTGCCGGGCAGGGAGTTGCTTCACCCGACTCGTTCAGGAATGCGCTGTACCTGGCCTGTGATATTTATAGGAACAGGAAAACATATGCAGAAATAACATCGAACCCTTTGGAGTCAAATAATAACAATAATTAAGTATTTATAAGAATCAAATATCATGGCTAAAATTACACGTCAAGAAGCACTAGATTATCATTCAAAAGGCAGACCGGGGAAACTTGAAGTGATCCCAACTACACCTTACAGTACACAAACCGATCTGTCCCTGGCTTATACACCCGGCGTAGCTGAACCTTGCCTGGAAATAGAATCTAATCCTGAAGAAGCTTACAAATATACTATGAAGGGAAATCTGGTTGCTGTAATTTCCAACGGAACAGCTGTTCTTGGTCTTGGCGATATTGGCGCTCTGGCCGGTAAACCAGTTATGGAAGGAAAGGGACTCCTGTTTAAAGTATTCTCAGACGTGGATGTGTTTGATATCGAGGTGAATGAAAAAGACATTGATAAAATTGTTGATATTGTGAAGGCAATTTCTCCCACCTTCGGAGGGATCAACCTGGAAGATATTAAAGCTCCTGAGTGCTTTGAAATTGAAAAAAGATTGATAGAAGAATTGGATATTCCTGTTTTCCATGATGATCAGCATGGAACAGCAATTATATCAGGAGCCGGTTTAGTGAACGCTCTGGAGCTGGCTGGAAAGAAAATTGAAGATGTAAGAATTGTTGTAAATGGAGCAGGGGCATCTGCAATATCTTGTTCCAGGCTTTATCTATCTCTTGGAGCAAAGCGCGAGAATATAGTAATGCTTGATAGTAAGGGTGTTCTGAATAAAGACAGGAAAGATCTGAATAAATACAAAAAAGAATTTATTACAGAGAGAAATATTAACACTCTTGAAGAAGCTGTTAAAGATTCTGATGTTTTTCTCGGATTATCGATTGGTGGTGTGTTGACCAAAGAAATGGTAAAAACAATGGCTCCCAACCCTATAGTCTTTGCTATGGCCAACCCTGATCCTGAAATATCTTATGAAGATGCTATTGAAGCCAGGGATGATATAATTATGGCCACCGGGCGGTCGGATTATCCAAACCAGGTGAACAATGTACTGGGTTTCCCGTTTATTTTCAGAGGAGCTCTTGATGTACGGGCTACTGTAATCAATGAAGAGATGAAAATAGCTGCCTCTCGTGCACTTGCTGCACTGGCCAAGGAGCCGGTTCCGGAAACGGTTATCAAAGCTTATGATGCAAAAAGTATAGTTTTCGGAAAAGAATATATCATACCAAAACCACTTGATCCACGGCTGATAACCACGGTTGCGCCTGCTGTAGCAAAAGCTGCGATTGAAACAGGTGTTGCCAGGATAAAGATTACCGATTGGGATGCCTATTGCCACGAACTTGATAAACGGCTGGGACATGAGAATGTTCTTCTTAGAAATATTCAGAATTTAGCAAGACACGATCCGAAACAGATAGTATTTGCTGAAGGTGATAACCCGAGGATACTGAAGGCTGTGCAGACAGTTGTAAATGAAGGCATTGCAAAGCCTGTTCTTTTAGGAAACAAAAAGAAAATTGCTGATCTTATTGATGAAAACGCCCTGGAATTGAATAATGTCACGGTTATTGATTACCAGTCTATGGAGGAATCAGGAAGGAGAGAAAAATTCGCTGAGTTGATATTTAAGAAAAGACAAAGAAAAGGATTTACATTCGATGAAGCTTTGGAGAGTGTTCAAAACCGCAATTATTTTGGGGTTATGATGGTTGAAAGCGGAGAAGCTGACGCATTTATTTCAGGTTTTTCAAGTAAATATGCTGACACAATCCGTCCTGCACTTCAGCTGGTTGGTACAGACAGCGAATTGGAACATATTGCAGGAATGTACATTGTGAATACCAAAAAGAAAACCTTTTTCTTTTCAGATACAACAATTAATTTCAAACAAACAGCACAAACATTGGTTGATACCACTCTGCTTACTGCTGAAAAAGTCCGGCAGTTTGGTATTGAGCCACGAATAGCTCTCGTTTCATATTCAAACTTTGGAGCATTCAGGGATGGGAGTCCGGGGATGGTTCGTGAGGCTGTGGAAATACTCCACCGTGATTATCCTGATTTGATCGTTGACGGAGAAATGCAAGCCAACTTTGCTTTTAATAAAGAATTGAGAAAGAGCAAGTTCCCATTCAGTAAATTAGCCGAAACAGATGTTAATACAATTATTTTCCCCGACCTGAATTCAGGAAATATTGCATACAAAATGATGCAGGAGATAGGTAATGCTCAGATTATCGGACCTGTTTTAATGGGTATCCGGAAATCCATCCATATCCTCCAGCTTGAGAGTTCAGAGAGAGAGATCGTTAATATGGCTGCGATAGCATGTGTGGATGCCCAGGGCAGAAACGGGGAATAAACATAGCTTCTACTAAAAGTTTAGTATGTGTAGTTAGAAACCTTAGCCATAGCCTTTATTACTCATTAATAAACAATTATTTTTGAAATTCTGATACATTTAAATTTAGTCCTGTTCATTAATCCTGCTATTTATGTATGAATATATTCAGGGAACTTTAGCGGAGGTAAACCCGGCTTATGCTATTGTTGAAACCGGTAATATTGGTTATTTCATCAATATCTCTCTTCATACTTTTTCAAATATTTCCGGCAAAAAGGAAGTTAAACTGCTTATCCATCAAATTGTTCGTGATGATGCCCGTCTCTTTTTCGGATTTGCTGATAAGCATGAGCGGGAAATATTCAGGATGCTGATATCAGTGTCGGGAATTGGAGCAAACACAGCCCGGATGATGCTTTCGACACTTTCTCCCACCGAACTAAGCAAAGCCATTATGGAAGCGGATGTTAATCTTTTGAAAAGTATAAAAGGAATAGGTGTCAAATCAGCCCAAAGAGTGGTTGTTGATCTTAAAGATAAGGTTGGAACGTCAGGTGATGCAAGTGAAATTTTCAAAGAAGAAAGCAATACTTTGAAAGAAGAATCGTTATCTGCTTTAGTAATGCTGGGATTCTCAAAAGCCTCTGTTCAAAAAGTACTGGAAAAGATCCTTAGAGAAGAAGGGGATATTACAGTTGAGGAGCTTGTGAAAGAAGCATTGAAAAGATTATAAAGCTCTAAAAATACTTCCGTTGGCACTTGAAAAACATTCTGAGATATATTATTGTTGGGATAATAATGTTATGGTTTGGGCTTTCTCAGGTCTTTACCAGGACTATTAACTCATTTTACACGGGCAACCCCAATTTCTTTCTTTGGAAAGCACTGCCTCAGGATACAACAAGAAAGGATACTACGGCAGTTGATCTGCGTTTTCCATTTAACGACTATTCCGGCAACCCCTACATCCAGGAAGCACAATCGGGATTATACCTGAAACTTCCTTCAAATATTAGTTCAATAGTAACCTATGATCCTGAAAAGAATGAGTATATTCTTCAGGACAAGATCGGTGATTTCAATTACCGGACGCCTGTTTACATGACCCTGGAGGAATATAAAAAATTCAAGTTTGAACAATCAGTGAGAAAATACTGGCAGGAACGGTCCAGTGGTGAGGGTACTGATTATCATCCATCATTCCTGCCAAAACTCCAGTTTGGAGTTGAGGGTATTGATAAAGTGTTTGGCAGCAACACCATTAACATCATTCCCCAGGGATCAGCAGAGCTGATATTTGGGATTAATACTTCAAGAATTGATAACCCCTCCCTTTCTGAACGGCTTAGAAAGGTAACTACTTTCGATTTCCAGGAGAAGATACAAATGAATGTTACAGGAACCATTGGCGATAAGATGCGATTGGGTGTGAATTATAATACAGAAGCTACCTTTGATTTTGAGAATGAAACCAAACTTGAATACTCAGGGAAAGAAGATGAAATCATCAAAAAAATTGAAGCCGGTAATGTTACTTTACCGCTTAGCGGGTCTCTTATTACAGGTAGCCAAAGCTTGTTTGGACTGAAGACTGAACTTCAATTCGGAAAACTTACCGTTACTAATGTCTTTTCGCAGCAGAGAGGGGAAACTTCGGTTATCGAAGTGAAGGGGGGTGCCCAACTCAATACTTTTGAAATAAATTCTGATGAATACGAGGCCAATAAACACTTTTTCCTGTCACAATATTTCCGGGATGTTTATAATAGTGCTATGAAAAACCTGCCTGTGATTAACTCAGGTGTAAATATTGAGCGGATAGAGATATGGGTAACTAACAAGTCAAACAGGTTTGAAGACTCACGGAATGTTTTGGCCTTTTTAGATCTTGCGGAATCACAAGTAAATATTTACAATACAATTCCTGCATTCGGACAAACCGGCCCGGGTCCATATCCAAATAATGATTTAAATGGGATATACCAGGAAATGGTAAATAACTACCAGGAGGTCAGGGATATTAACCAGGTAACTAATACTCTTGCGCCTTTCGCCCCTGGTTTTTCAATTGGACAGGACTATGAGAAGATCGAAAATGCCCGGAAACTTACTACACGTGAATATAACCTTAATAAACAACTTGGATATATCTCACTGAATGCAGCACTTAATGCTGACCAGATTCTGGCTGTTGCTTACGAATATACCTTGAATGGAAAGGTTTACAGGGTTGGTGAATTTTCTGCCGAGGTGGGAGCTCCTAACACTCTGATTATAAAACTAATAAAAGGCACTATTTTAACACCACGACTTCCTTCCTGGGATCTGATGATGAAAAATGTTTACGCAATTGGTGCCTACCAGGTGAAAGAGCAGGACTTTGAATTGAATATTCTGTATCAGGATGATGAAACCGGTAATGCAATAAATTACCTTCCTGAAGGTAAGCTGAGTGACCAGATTTTGTTGCAGGTTCTGAACCTTGATAATATAGATTCACACCTTGAACCTTTACCCGACGGGAAATTTGATTTCATAAGTGGTATAACTATCCTGCCTGCCTCCGGGAGGATCATCTTTCCGGTACTTGAACCGTTCGGACAGTATCTGCGGCAAAAGATCGGGGATGATGCCATTGCCGACAAGTATGTTTTTGAAGAGCTGTACGATTCTACACAAGTAATAGCACAACAGATTGCAGATAAAAATAAGTTCAAAATTGTCGGCACCTACTCTTCTTCATCAAGTTCAGATATCCAGCTCAATGCTATGAATGTGTCCCAGGGATCGGTAAAAGTTACGGCGGGAGGTATACTGTTACAGGAAAATGTGGATTATACGGTGGATTATAATCTTGGCCGTGTAAAGATCATTAACGATGGACTACTTGAATCACAAACCCCGATAAGAATTTCTCTTGAGAGTAACCAGCTTTTTAGTATCCAGACAAAAACTTTACTGGGAACACATTTGGATTATCGTTTTTCAGAAAATTTCAATATCGGGGCAACAATGTTGAATCTTATTGAAAGACCTCTGACACAGAAGGTGAGCTTTGGTGATGAGCCGATATCTAATACTATATGGGGAATTAATACCTCTTACTATACTGAATCCAGGTTTCTAACAAGTTTAATTGATAAGATCCCTTTTCTCGAAACAAAAGAACGATCCAGCATTACTTTCACCGGTGAGTTTGCACACCTTATTCCGGGTCATTCAAGGGCAATAGAAAAACAAGGAATTTCGTATATTGATGATTTTGAGGGTAGTGAGATCTCGCTGGATTTGAAATCAATGAGTGCCTGGGTACTGGCAAGTACCCCACAGGGACAGAATACGTTATTTCCGGAAGCAATATTAAATAATAATCTCGCTTATGGATACAACAGGGCAAAACTTGCCTGGTATGTAATTGATCCCCTGTTTCTGAGAAACACATCTATCACTCCTGAACATATCAAGAAGGATCCCGACCTGCAGTCGAGTCACTATGTAAGAGAGGTATTTGAAAAGGAGATTTTCCCTTACAAGGAAAGTATTACAGGCATACCAACCAATCTGGCGGTATTGAACCTGGCATTTTACCCTGACGAAAAAGGCCCCTATAATTTTGACCTTGGAGCATCAGGAATTTCAACAGGGATAAATATCAATGGAAAACTTAAAAATCCCAGATCACGATGGGGCGGGATAATGCGCGAAGTACCAACGAATGATTTTGAGGCTGCCAATATCCAGTTTATTGAATTCTGGTTGATGGATCCCTATAAGGAGAAGGAAGGACACACAGGAGGAGAGTTGTACTTCAATCTTGGAAATATTTCGGAAGATATTTTAAAGGATTCCAGGAAAAGCTTTGAAAACGGATTACCTACATCTCCTGTGGTAATTCTGGTAGATACCACCGTCTGGGGAAGGATTCCTATAACACAATCTCTGGTAAATGCTTTTGATAATGATCCTACTTCACGCAGGTATCAGGATGTGGGGCTTGATGGACTTGGGGATGAGGATGAATTCAGTTTTTTTAAGGATTACCTGGATTCACTGCAAACCATAGTTAATCCTGAGGTATTCACTGAAATCTCTGCAGATCCGTCGCGCGATAATTTTAATTATTTCAGAGGAAGAAATTACGATGCTGCCAGACTGGGTATTCTTGATAGATATAAAAACTATAACGGACTTGAAGGAAACTCTCCAACCTCTGAACAATCAGAGGAATCATATCCAACAACAGGCTCCATATTGCCTAATGTGGAAGATATTAACCGGGACAACACTCTCAGTGAGTCTGAAAGTTATTTTCAGTACCGTGTCAGTCTTAGCCCACAGGACATGGAAATCGGAAAAAACCATATTATTGACGTTATATCTGCTTCAGTTACTTTTGCCAATGGAGAAAAGTCTGAAGTGAATTGGTATCAGTTCAGGATACCGTTGAATAATTATCAGAAAGTTATAGGAAATATCCAGGACTTCAAATCCATAAGGTTCTTAAGGATGTTTCTTCGCGGATTTGAAGAAGAGGTGATTCTGCGATTTGCTAATCTCGATCTTGTTAGAGGAGAATGGAGAAAGTATAATTTGTCTCTTCTTGGTGGCGGAGAGAGGATCACCATTCCTGAACCGGCAGAGGCAAGATTTGAAATATCATCTGTAAACATTGAAGAAAATGCGCATAAGAAACCTGTAAATTATGTATTACCACCCGGAATCAGCCGGGTAATAGATCCTACCAACCCGCAACTCAGGCAATTAAACGAACAATCAATTGTGCTTAAGGTTCACGACCTTGAAGATGGAGACGCGAAAGCAGCATTTAAAAATGTGAGTCTTGATATAAGGCAATACCGGAGAATTCAAATGTTTGTTCATGGTGAGGCTTTTATTGATGATCCTTTGTATGATGGCGAACTGACTGTCTTTATGAGACTGGGATCTGATTATAAGGACAATTTTTATGAATATGAAATACCCTTAAAACTTACCCCTCCGGCCAGCGGGAGATACAATAACGACTTGGAATCTGACAGGAGAATTGTCTGGCCCGAAGAAAATAAGTTTGATATACCTCTTGAAATATTCCAGGATGCAAAACAGGCAAGAAACAGGGAGTTGAGACGTGATGGTTCCAATCTTAAATATTCTGATGTGTTTGAGTATTATCATGGGAATAACAGGGTGAAAGTGTCAGGTAATCCAAATATGAGTAATATCAGGACTATCATGATAGGGGTGAGGAATCCAAAGCGCAGCAGAGACCTTCAGAACGATGACGGACAACCTAAATCCGGAGAGGTATGGCTGAATGAGTTACGATTAACAGATTTTAATGAAGAGGGTGGATGGGCGGCTAATGCCCGGCTGCAGGCCAGACTTGCTGATTTTGGAACTATTGATTTAGCAGGATCAACAAGTAAACCGGGTTGGGGAAGTATTGAGAAGAAGGTGAATGAGAGGAGTAAGGAAGAGGAACTGAGGTATGATATATCATCCAATCTTGAGTTGGGAAAATTCTTCCCTGAAAAAGCTAATATCAGGATACCTCTTTATATTGGATATTCTGAAGGAGTGATAAATCCACAATACAACCCGCTCGATCCGGATATACTGTTAATAGATGCTATTGAAAATGCAGAAACCCAAAAGGAAAGAGATTCGATTATTAATATCTCACAAGACTATACACGGCGGAAAAGCATTAATCTTACAAATGTGAGTATTGGTAAGACAGGAGGAAAACCCCATCTGTGGAATATTTCCAACTGGTCAGTCAGTTATTCATTCAATGAATATTATTCCAGTAGTATTAACACTGAAATTGACCTTGAACGTAATTACCGTGGTGGAATAAACTATGTTTACAATAAAAGCCAGAAAAATATTGCACCTTTAAAAAAAGTTAAATTTTTAAGATCTCCGGCATTAAGGCTAATCAGAGATTTTAACTTTAACCTTTTCCCCAATTATATATCTTTCAGAACAGATCTGTACCGGCATTATAATGAGGTAAAAACAAGGAATATCAACAATCCTATGCTCAGAATTAAACCCACATTCAAAAAAGATTTTGAGTGGAATCGCTTTTATGATGTTAAGTACGACATAACGAAATCACTTAGAGTGGACTTCTCAGCCAACGCCACAGCGAGGATTGATGAACCTGAGGGTGGAGTGGATAGAAACAGGTACAAAGACCGATACGAGATATGGAAAGATTCAGTGCTTACAAACCTGAAAGATTTTGGAAGAACAACCCGGTATAATCATGTTATCAATGCAACCTACCGTATCCCGATCAATAAATTACCTTTTTTAAACTGGGTGTCGGCAACAGCAAGGTATAATGCCACATATAACTGGGATATTGGCCCGGTATTTCCTGATACATTTAATATTGAACTGGGTAATACGATCCGTAATTCTAACACAACTCAGCTTAATGGTCAGTTAAATATGGTGAACCTCTATAATAAAGTGGAATTGCTTAAAAAAATTAATCGGAAGTATAGCGGCAGGAGCCGCCCCAAAAAAGAAATAAAATATGAAACTGTTGTATACAGGAGAGAGCATGTAAAACTAAAAGCTAATGAACCCAGATCGATCTATCACAAACTGATGACTGAAGAGGTAGATGTCAAAGCTTATGATAACCGGAACCAGGAAATTACAGGTAAGGTCGAAGTGGAAAACAACAGGAAGATTACTTTTACAGCCGGTGATGATTATAATGATGTACGATTTGTGATTGAGGGTAAGGTTGAGAAAACAGAGAATCCCCTGTTGATCATTGCTGAAAATGCAACGAGATTCTTAATGGGAGTAAGAAATGTTTCGATCTCATATTCAGGTAACAAGGGCACATTATTGCCCGGATTTATGCCGCATGCAAATTATATGGGGATGAACCAATATAAGGGTCAACTGGCGCCGGGCTGGTTGTTTATTATGGGATTCCAGGACCGGGGGTTTGCAGAAAAAGCTGTCAGGAAAGAATGGCTGACAACGGATACTTTACTAAATACACCATTTGTGCTTACACACACCGATAATTTGAATATCCGCAGCACAATTGAACCATTTAACGGACTAAGGATAGACCTGACAGCAAACAGAAGATTTTCCCGGAATGAAAATGCCTATTTTATTGCCAACAGATATGGGAATTTCCCGGAGAGTACAAGAAATATAATGACAACCGGGAACTTTAGTATGACAACATTAACGTGGGGTACTGCATTTGAGAAGATAAAAAGTAATAACCAATATAACTCAGAAAATTTTAACCGGTTTAAGGAATATACCAGGATCATCTCAAGACGGCTGGCTGAGAGAAGAGAAGAGGCTGATAATAGCTATGCGCCCGGTGATAACGAATATATGAATGGCTATGATATTACATCCCAGGAAGTGCTGATCCCTGCTTTTCTTGCTGCCTATTCAGGAAAGGACCCTGCGAAAATACCCCTCACTGCATTTCCCTCTATCTGGGGAATAATGCCCAACTGGAGAATAACTTATGACGGGTTATCAAGACTTGATTTCGTACAGAAATATTTTCGTTCTGTCAGCATTAGCCATGCTTACCGCTCTTCATTCAATATCGGTGCATACAGCACTAACCTTTTGTATCTTGAGGATGAGGATGGTCTGAACCATATAAGGGATGTACAGGATAATTTTATTACCAGAGATGAAGTTGCAACAGCTACAATAAATGAGCAGTTCAGCCCGCTGGTTAATATCGATTTGAATTTCAAGAACAGTCTTACAGCACGTGTGGAAATAAAGAAATCCAGAACACTGGCTCTGAGTTTATCAAACAATCAGATTACCGAAGTTAAAAGTGATGAATTAATTATAGGGCTTGGGTATCGTTTTGATGAAGTCCAGCTTATTATCCGGCTTGGCGGAAGTGAAAGAGAACTGAAAAGTGATCTGAATCTTAGAGCCGATCTCTCTATTCGTGATAATAAAACAATTATCAGAAAACTGATTGAGGATGTGGATCAACCTACTGCAGGGCAACGTATTGTTAGTATTAAGACCACTGCTGATTATGTGCTCAGCGACAGGTTTAACCTGAGTCTTTTCTTTGACAGAGTAGTAAATAATCCTTTTGTTGCTTCATCCTACCCGACAGCCAATACCAATTTTGGGTTTAGTATTCGGTTTACACTTGCACAATAAAATAAATTCTTTTGAATAAATGAGTAGTTATTTTGGAACATTGGAATAATGGAATGTTGCCTGCCCTGTGACACCTATTCATTTTCCGGATGAACCATAAATGGACAAAAAAAATTGACAGGTTTATTAAACAAATAATTTTTTTTGTTTAATTTTAGCCTTGGTAAAAAATTAATTACTAAAATCACTAATTATGAACATACCTGAAAATTTAAAGTATACCAAGGACCATGAATGGATACGGGTTGAAAATGATGTTGTTTATGTGGGTGTTACAGATTTTGCCCAGGGTGAGTTGGGAGATGTGGTTTTTGTCGAGATTGAAACAGAAGGTGAAAATCTTAACAGGGAAGAAGTTTTTGGCACTATTGAAGCTGTTAAAACAGTTTCGGATATGTTTATGCCTTTATCGGGAGAAATTCTTGAGGCAAATCAAAAGATTGAAGACGAACCTGAGCTGGTCAACAAGGATCCTTATGGCGATGGCTGGATGATCAAAATCTCAATAGCCGATTCATCAGAGCTGGATGATCTCCTGACCCCTGAGCAGTATAAAAACCTGGTTAATCCTTAAGTATTAAAATTGATAAAAATAAAGTAACAGGTTTACCCGTAAAATTGGGTGAACCTTTTTTTTAGTTTAATTTAGAATGATGAAATAAGAAAGGTGAGTAAGTTGAGTAGTTGAGTAAGGAAGAAGAAGAAAAGTAGTGAAAAAACAAAAGAAAATACCGGAAAGTTATTTGATTCCTTTATTAACAGTTGCTTTTATCTTACTTTACCTGGTATTTCCCACGAACAATTCTTCCATTGATGCATATTATTATGCAGCATCGGTCAGGTATGGTGATGAATTGTTCCATCCCCACCACCTGTTGTACAATGTAACATTCCGTCTCTTTTTTAATTTGCCGTTTTTCAATAATGGAAGAATTGATATTCTATCGGGCATGAAAATGATCAACTCTCTGGTCGGAGGTTTGTGCCTGTACCTGTTTTCTTTACTTTTAAAAGGAACGGGCCGCTCAACCGGGGAAATCTTCCGGATTATGTTCCTGACAGGATCTTCTTTTACAGTTATGCGATACTCGACAGAAAACGAAGTATATCTTTTTACACTTGTTTTTTCACTGGCTGCATCTGTTTTTTTTCATTATTATTTGAATAGCAGAAGTTTGTCAAAGCTCCTGATCAGTGGTTTACTTGCCTCAATTGCTATCCTTTACCACCAGATTGGTATCTTCTGGTGGTTTGGCTTATTTATGGGGTTGATCATTTTTCACTTTAACAGGAGATCAATATTTGTATTCGTAATTACTTTGATACCTGTAATTCTGGTTTATAGTATTGTGGCTTTCAAGCTTCCGGGATATGAAAAGAATTTAACAGGAGTATTCCAATTTGCATTAAGAGATTATTTGGCTTCAGGATTTGATAAAACTCCGGGATGGGAGAATTTCTTATTTACGCCGGTAAATTTGATCAGAAGTTTCATACAGATACATGGATATATATTTATTATGATCGTGAAAAATATCCTCTGGGTCCTGCCTGCACTGGTTTCTCTGTTTTTAGTATCTGTTGCTTTTCTAAAAAGGAGGGCATTAATAGAAAAAGTAATATTGATGAACCGTTCCCATTTTATCATTCATTTAATGATACTGGTGTTTTATCTTCTATTTGCATTCATTTCCGAGGGGAATGCTGAGTTTATGGTAATGGTTCCTTTCCTGGGATTCTTATTATTATTCTCAAAGATAAAAATAAGGGATAGAACAATGATACTTTTTGGGATTGCATTATTGGTTTGGAATGTTTTTTATGGTTTAATTCCCTGCAATAAATTTGAGTTCGCTCATAACGCAATGATTGAATCCTGGATAAAGAAAAATCCGGATGCTTTGTTTGTATTGAAAGCTGATCAGCAAACTATTAGCAGATTATACTATCAGTCGGGGATTGAAGATTATCCGCAAATAATAAAATCTCCTTCCTCACTCATCCGGCGAGGCGGGAATATTGAAGATCTTTACAATAAACTGGACAAGTGTATTGACCGGGGGGGGCAAATTTATACTGATTGTATTGGATATCCTGAAGTGCTGTCGCGGAGAGGGATTGTTGATGCCGGTGAAGATGATTCTTTTTTTGTTAAATATGAATCTATGCCGGTTGATTCTGCAGAGACCCTTTTCGGAACATTTTTTCTCAACATGATCGGGAGGCATAAATAATTGATTATAAGCAGAACTTTAACACATTTGGATGGTATCAGAGGGTTTTCTTAACTTCAAATTCCGTATAAGCTTCAATAGTATCACCCACTTTTATATCGTTGAAATTAGTTACATTAAGTCCGCATTCCAGACCTGAAACCACTTCTTTTACATCATCTTTGAATCGTTTCAGGGATCCTAGTTCTCCGGAATACACAACGATCCCGTCCCTGATCACCCTGACTTTCGAAACACGAAGGATCTTCCCTTCTTTCACCATACATCCTGCAATTGTTCCTGTTTTGGTGATCTTAAATATTTCAAGGATCTCGAGTGTGGCAACTGTTTTTTCTTTTATTTCAGGCGAAAGCATCCCTTCCATAGCTGATTTGATTTCTTCAATAGCATCATAGATTATGGAATAAAGTCTGATCTCAATTTCTTCTTTTTCTGCCAGTTTTCTTGCTGCCATAGACGGGCGAACCTGGAATCCGATAATCAAGGCATTTGAAGCTGCAGCAAGCAGAATATCTGACTCTGATATTTGTCCTACTGCTTTATGAATAATATTTACTTGTATCTCCTCAGCAGAAAGTTTAATCAGAGAATCGCTGAGTGCTTCAATCGAACCATCCACATCACCCTTAATAATAATGTTTAACTCCTGGAAGTTACCGATAGCAATTCGACGTCCTATTTCATCCAGGGTAATATGTTTCTGAGTACGGATACCTTGCTCACGTTGTAATTGACTTCTTCGGGTTGCAATATCTCTGGCTTCGCGATTACTGTTCATTATGTTGAAAGTATCACCTGCCTGTGGAGCCCCGTTCAGACCAAGGACAAGAGCAGGTGAAGCAGGTCCGGCTTCCTCAATGGTTTTTTCTCTTTCGTTGGACATTGCTTTAATGTGGCCATAGTAGCTTCCTGCAAGCATTATGTCACCAACCTTCAGACTTCCGCCATCTACCAGTACCGTTGCTAAATAACCTCTTCCTTTATCAAGGGATGATTCAAGAATTGTTCCATTTGCATTTCTGTCCGGGTTTGCTTTTAGTTCAAGCATTTCTGCTTCGAGTAACACTTTTTCCAAAAGCTCATCAATGTTAATTCCACTCTTAGCTGAGATTTCCTGCGATTGATATTTTCCTCCCCAATCTTCAACAAGGAAATTTATTTTCGACAACTCTTCTTTCACTTTTTCGACATTTGCTGTCGGTTTGTCGATTTTGTTGATTGCAAAAACTATTGGCACGCCTGCAGCATGAGCATGATTAATGGCTTCAACAGTTTGAGGTCTAACGCCATCGTCAGCTGCTATAACAATAATGACAATATCTGTAATTTGAGCACCTCTGGCGCGCATTGCGGTAAACGCTTCATGCCCCGGAGTGTCAAGAAAAGTTATCCTCCGGCCGTCACCAAGATCCACACCATAGGCGCCAATATGCTGGGTTATTCCACCTGCTTCTCCTGCAATTACATTTGATTTCCGTATATTATCCAGTAACTTGGTTTTTCCATGGTCAACATGCCCCATAACTGTTACAATAGGCGGACGAGGTTTCAAATCTTCTTCACGATCTTCCACTTTTTTAATTGCTTCCTGAACATCCACACTGATAAATTCAACTTCATACCCGAATTCATCAGCTACAAGAGTAATAATTTCAGCATCAAGTCTTTGATTTATTGAAACTAAGAGTCCGAGATTCATGCACGTTGAAATAATATCATTACTCTCGACATCCATCATAGAAGACAATTCGCTTACAGATACAAATTCAGTTACTTTGATGACGTTCTTTTCCTTTTCCTGCTTCTTTTCTTTTTCTGCTTGCCTTTTACTTATTGCATCACGTTTTTCACGTCTGTATTTAGATCCTTTTGATCTGCCTTTTGAAGTAAGTTTAGCAAGGGTTTCTTTTATTTGCTTTTGTACATCCTCCTTATCCACATGAGGACGAATCTTTTTTACTTTTTCCTTTAAAGCTTTCTGTTTACCTTTTTTCCTTTCCTTGTCCTCAAGGTCAACCTTGCCATGATCCTTTTTAATTCTCCTTCGTTTCTTTTTCTTCTTTGGTTGCTTATCGGATGAAGTGACCGGCTTTTTCTTCTCTTCTTTTACCGGAAGATCTATCTTACCGACAACTGTAGGTCCTGATAGTTTTTTAAAATCCGATTTATAAATTTCCTTAATTTCCTCTTTTGAAGGTTTGGTTTCTTCTGTTTCAGCTTCTTTTTCAGGAGCAGATTCTTTTTTCTTCTTTTTCGATTCCTTTTCAGGTCTGGTTTTTTGATTAATTGGATCGATATCAATTTTACCTGCAACTTTAATATCCTTTTCTTTGTCAGGTTCTTTTTGCAGGTCAGATTTTTTTTCTTCAACCGCCTTTTCCTCTGGTTCTATTTCTTCAGGTTCCTTTTCGCTGACGGGTTCAATTTCTTTTTCCTCTATCTTATCATCCGGTTTTCCTATTTCAGAGATAGTACCGCTTACGTCAGTGATTAGTACTTCTTCTTCAGCGGTTTCAGTAATATCCATGGATTCGGTTTCCGTATCTTTATCATTGATTAAAGCAACATCCTCACTGGTTTCTTGCAGGTTTCGCATACTTAATTTTTCTGATTCTTTTTTAACTGTAGAGTCAGAACTAAATTCCGAACCGAGAAATTCATATGCTTCATGGGAAATCTTAGTATTTGGATTAACTTCAATATCAATATTCTTCTTGTGCAGGAATTCAACAATAGTGTTAATCCCTACATTAAATTCCCTTGCTGCTTTGCTAAGTCTTATTCCTTTTTCCCCTTGTATCATAGAAATTTCCTTATGAGCTTTTAATTTAAAAGCAATTCGCTAATATATAATATATTGAATAAATTATTCAAATTCTTCATTTAAAATTTTCAAAACCTCTTTGATGGTTTCTTCTTCGAGATCGGTTCTTTTAACCAGATCGTTTAATGACAATTCCAGGACACTTTTAGCTGTATCACATCCAATTGCCTTTAGTTCGTCAAGTACCCAGCTTTCAATTTCATCGGCAAATTCTTCAAGACTGACATCTTCAGCATCTTCGGTATCAGTTTCCCGGTAAACGTCAATCTCGTAGTCGGTAAGCTGGCTGGCAAGCCTGATGTTTAGCCCGCCTTTACCGATAGCCAATGAAACCTCCTCAGGCTGCAGGTATACTTCAGCACGTTTCTCTTCCTCAAATAGCTTTATTGATACTACCTTTGCAGGGCTAAGAGATCTGGTAATATATAATTTTATATTTGTCGTGTAATTAATAACATCAATGTTTTCATTCTTCAACTCTCTCACTATACCATGTATCCTGGAACCCTTCATTCCAACACATGCTCCTACCGGATCTATTCGCTCATCATAAGATTCAACTGCAACTTTTGCCCTTTCACCGGGTATCCTGACTATTTTTTTAATTGTTATCAAACCATCGAAAATTTCAGGGACTTCAAGCTCAAACAATCTTTCCAGAAAAACAGGTGATGAGCGGGAAACGATAATCAGCGGATTGTTATTTCTCATCTCAACCCTTATAACAACCGCCCGCAAAGTATCTCCTTTCCTGAAGAAGTCTGACGGAATCTGTTCTTCCTTAGGCATTATCAGTTCATTTCCCTCATCATCCAATATCAGTATCTCGCGCTTCCAAATCTGGTATACCTCCCCGGTAACAACATCACCGGTCCTGTCTTTATATTTGTTAAAAACATAATTTTTCTCCAGATCAAGTATTCTGGAAGTCAGATTTTGTCTTAATGATAAAATGATCCTTCTTCCAAAATCTTCTAGTTTCACTTCATCGGTTACCTCTTCTCCTACCTCATAGTCTTCATCAATTTTAATAGCTTCAGAAAGACTTATTTGTAAATTTTCATCTTCAATTTTATCATCTTCAACAACTTCCCTGTTTCTCCAAATCTCAAAGTCACCTTTGTCGATGTTGATGATGATGTCGAAATTATTATCCGTACCGAATTGCTTCTGTAAAATATTTCGGAAAACATCTTCCAGAACACTCATCATAGTTGTACGATCAATGTTTTTTAATTCCTTGAATTCGGAAAATGTTTCGATTAAATTCATGATTCCCATTCGTTCTTCTATTTAAAAGCGATTACTGCTATAGCTGATTTTATTTGGTTAAAATCGAAAAAGAGATCTTTATGAACAACTTTCTTTTTCTTTCCTTCTTTAACCCGTTCTTTAATACCAAGTTCAATTCCTTTTTCATTCACCTTGTTCAGAAATCCTATTTGTTTTGTCTCATCCAGGGTTAAAACCTCAATTTTCCTGCCCACATTTTTATGATATTGTTCAATAACCCGAAATGGCATGTCAAGACCGGGTGAGGAAACCTGTAACTCATAATCTTCTTCGTTACGGTCGAGCTTAGCTTCTATAAACCTGCTGATTAGCACACATTCCTTGATTGTAATCCCTTCGGGCTTGTCCAGCAATACTTTAATGGAATTATCAGAACCTACCGAAAGATCTACAAAAAAGATATCCTTACCGGCTATCCATTTCTTTACAATTTTTTCTATTTTCTCTCTGTCAATCATAAAAATGACATAAAAATAGGGGACTTTCCGTCCCCTTAATACAAACTCTGCGCTTTTCAGTGCACAAAGTTAATTATTTTTATTAAATTAACAAAACAAGAAATACGACAGGATTTTTGAAATTCCCATAAGTTATGACAACTTTGCAATACTCATTTTTATGCATCGAAAATATTAGTATTTCTTAATTGGATTAGCATTATCAATAAGGTTGAAAGTGACAGGCCAGAGTAAGTGTAAAATTATTAATGATCCGGTCTATGGGTTTATCAGCATACCCTTTGATCTGATCTATGATTTAGTTGAGCATCCCTATTTTCAGCGGTTGAGAAGAATTAAGCAGCTAGGATTAACAAATTATGTATATCCCGGGGCAACCCATACCCGTTTTCAGCATGCCCTGGGTTCGCTATACCTGATGAACCTGGCGATAAAAACCATACAGGCAAAAGGCAATGATATTACGGAAAAGGAAGCTGAAGCGGTGTTGGCAGCAATACTTTTACATGATATCGGGCATGGTCCGTTCTCGCATGCACTTGAACACAGTATTGTTGAACGTATTACACATGAAGATATTTCCGGTATTTATTTGGAATTCCTGAATAAACATTTCAATGGAAAACTGGACCTGGCAATCAGAATATTCAGGGATGATTATAAAAAGAAATTTCTGCATCAACTTGTTTCAGGACAGCTTGATATGGACCGGCTTGATTATCTTCACCGGGATAGCTTTTTTAGTGGTGTGGTTGAAGGCACTGTGAGTTATGACAGGATAATTAAAATGTTGAATGTGGCGGAGGGTAATCTGGTGGTTGAAGCCAAAGGGATCTATTCAATCGAGAAATTTCTGATTGCAAGAAGATTCATGTACTGGCAGGTTTACATGCATAAGACTGTCATAGCAGGTGAGCAGATACTGGTTAATGTTTTGAAAAGAGCCAAAACTCTGGCTGATGATGGAGTAGAACTGTTTGCAACACCTTCCTTGAAATTTTTCTTGTATAATCATGTGAACAGGGAAAATCTTTTTTCTGCAAATCCCCTGTTCTCTAAAGAAGAAGTTCTTGATCATTTTTCAAATCTGGATGATAATGATATAATATCTTGTGCCAAAGTGTGGGCGGATCATCCTGATTTTATTTTGTCATTTCTTTGTAAAGGGATAATTAACAGGAGGCTATACAAGGTTGAGATCAGTAATGAACCTTTTCCGGAGGACAGGGTTGAAGGGTTAAGAAAGAGAATAAAATCCCGTTATTCCATTACTGAAGATGTAATGAATTATTTAGTTTTTACGCGATCAATTAGTGCTAACACATATAGTCCGGAAGAGAAGGAGATAAGAATAATGAATAAATCGGGGCGGCTGGAAAATCTGTCTGATGTTTCTGAGATGCTGAAAATATCAGCGCTGAACAAAACGGAAAAAAAATATATTTTGTGTCATTTTAAAGATATGGAATGATGGAATAATGGAATGGCGCCTTCCCTGCCTGCCCCGCAGGGAAGAATGTGATGCAGAGACAAGGCATGCCTTGTCTTTGAGATTTGAAAAATGTTTGAAAAAAATAAAAAATAATAATTAACATATAACAACAACCAATGGAATTTACAGCAAAAATTATCGCACAGTTCCTGGAGGGTGTGATCGAAGGAGATCCTGATGTTAAGGTAAATAATGTATCAGGAATTGAAGAAGGGAAAAAAGGAACAATAGCATTTATTGCTAATCCCAAATATGCTAAATATTTATATACAACCAAAGCCTCTGTTGTGTTGATAAATAAAAACTTTAACCTTGAGAAGGAGGTGAGCTGCACCCTGATAAGGGTCGAAGATGCTTACCAGGCCCTGGCATCTCTGCTTGATTTGTACGAGCAGCAAAAACCTGTAAAAAAAGGCATTCATAAAATGGCTTTCGTTGAGAAATCAGCAACGGTGGGGAAAGATATCTATATTGGGCCATTTGCTTATATTGGCGAAAATGTAGTTGTTAAAGACCGGGCCAGAATATATCCACATGTTTATGTTGGCGACCAGGTTGTAGTTGGCGAGAAGTCTGTTATTTATTCTGGAGTAAAAATTTACCACGATTGCAGGATTGGATCAGGATGTATAATACATGCAGGAACTGTTATCGGATCTGACGGTTTTGGGTTTGCTCCCAAATCCAGTAAGGATTATAAGAAAATTCCCCAGGTTGGTAACGTGATACTGGAGGATGATGTTGAGATTGGTGCAAATTGTTCAATCGACCGGGCAACTATGGGTTCAACCATTATAAGGAAAGGTGTTAAGCTTGATAATTTAATACAAGTTGCCCATAATGTCGAAATTGGTAAAAACACGGTAATGGCTGCCCTGACAGGAATTTCAGGATCAACAAAACTGGGGAGTGAATGTATGATTGGTGGACAGGTTGGGTTTATTGGCCATATTTCTATCGCTGACGGTGTGAAGGTTGGCGCTCAGGCAGGACTTCTTGCCAGTGTCAAGGATAAAGGGAAAGTGGTACTGGGCTCCCCCGCATTCGGTTTTACTGATTATCAAAGATCCTATGTTTATTTCAGGAAACTTCCGGAGCTGAATGCAGAAATTGAAGCCCTCAGAAAAGAGATAGATGAGTTGAAAGAAAGAACATAGCTTCGCAAAGTAATTAAAAAGGCTGAGGCTAAGGCTAAGGCTGAGGGAGGTAAGAGGTTTTAGAAGTTTAGGGCATAAATAATAAAACACGATTTTACAAAATATCAAAAGGAAATTGTTATTTAAATAAACAAAAAAAAACAGGAAAGGGATGTTATAAAATTAAAAAAATAAGTCTAAATGGTTAATATATGCCGTTAAAAACCTTAGCCTTAGCCTCAGCCTTAGCCTTTAACACAATAATAATTTGAATCATTTTTAGTATCTTGCCCACCAATTATGAAGTAAATAACTTTTCACTTTCCAATGATCGAAAAACAAAGGACCTTAAAAAGACCGGTAACCCTTGAGGGTAAAGGGCTCCATTCAGGTATTGACGTTACAATTACTTTCAAACCAGCCCCGGCGAACCATGGTTATAAATTTTGCCGCACTGACCTGCCCGATAAACCTGTTATCAGGGCAATGCCTGAAAATGTAGTGGATACGTCGAGAGGTACCACACTTGAAGAAAATGGTATTAAAGTAGCTACAATTGAACATGTTCTCGCTGCTTTTTTTGGAAAGCAGGTAGACAATGCTCTGATTGAAATTAAAGGTCCTGAAGCTCCGATAATGGGAGGTAGTTCTTATAAATTTGTTGAAGCAATAAAAAAAGCAGGGATAGTTGAACAGGATGTCGAGAGAGATTACTTTGTGGTAAAGGAAAGAATTATCTATTCAAACGAGGAAACCGGAGTGGATATGATCATTTATCCTGATGACCATCTGAGTATTAATGTGTTGATCGATTACAATTCTAAAGTACTGGGTAACCAGTATGCTATACTAGACCGGATATCCAATTTCGAAAAAGAAATATCAATGTGCAGAACCTTCGTGTTTTTCCATGAACTGGAAGGCCTTGCAAAAATGAATATGATAAAAGGCGGGGATCTGGACAATGCAATTGTCATTCTCGACCGGAAAGTGAAGCAATCGGAAATTGACAGGATTGCTGATCTGTTCAATAAACCTCATATACAGGCTAATTCTGAAGGGATTTTAAATAATATCGATCTCCATTTCAGTAATGAACCTGCCCGCCACAAATTGCTGGATATCATTGGTGATCTGGCTTTGGTCGGGAAACCTGTTAAAGGAAGGATAGTAGCCACACGTCCGGGTCATTTTGCCAACACCGAACTGGCAAAACGTGTTAAACAGGAGATGAAAAAAGAAAGTTCAAGAAAATCTATTCCTGTTTATGACCCCAATCAATCTCCGGTAATGGATATTAATGAGATCCGCACAAAGCTGCCGCATCGTTATCCGTTTCTGATGGTTGACAAGATTATTCATATGGATGATCATTCTATAGTGGGCGTTAAGAACTTAACATTCAATGAAGCTTTTTTCCAGGGTCATTTTCCGGGTGAACCAATAATGCCCGGTGTACTGCAAATTGAAGCTTTAGCCCAGGTAGGAGGAATACTGATACTGAATACTATTCCGGATCCCGAGAATTATTCCACCTACTTCCTTAAAATTGATAAAGTTAAATTCAAACGAATGGTTGGCCCTGGTGATACCCTGATTCTAAAACTCGAATTGACAGACCCCATCCGGCATAGTATTGCAACTATGTATGGAAGAGCTTATGTGGGTGATAAACTTGTTACTGAAGGTGAGTTTATGGCACAGGTAATAAAAACAAAAGGAAAATGAGATCAGAATCAGCACATATCCATTCTGATGCCAGAATCGGAAATGATGTTGTAATTGAACCTTTTTCATATATCGCAGGTGATGTGGAAATAGGTAACGGTACATGGATCGGTCCGAATGTTACCATAATGGATGGTGCCAGGATTGGCAGGAAATGCCGGATATTCCCCGGTGCGGTGATTTCAGCTATTCCCCAGGACATGAAGTATGCCGGAGAAAAAAGTACGGCAGAGATAGGAGACAATACAACTATCAGAGAATGTGTTACAGTGAACCGTGGTACAAAAACTTTTGAAAAAACCGTGGTGGGAAACAATACCCTGTTAATGGCTTATGTACATGTAGCTCATGATTGTGTTGTGGGTAATAATTGTGTGCTGGTAAACAGTGTCGGACTTGCCGGTGAGGTGATAATCGACGACTGGGCCATTCTGGGAGGAGCCACTGTAGTACACCAGTTTGTCAATATAGGAGGACATGTGATGATCTCAGGAGGGTCAAAAGTGAGCAAAGATATCCCGCCTTATGTCAAAACCGGTCGCGAACCATTGATATATCTCGGAATTAATTCTATTGGATTGTCCCGCAGAAATTTCAGCAAGGAAAAAATAGAGGAGATACATAATATTTATAGATGGATTTATAAGAAGGGCTTTAATAACACCCAGGCAATGGAGAAAATTGAAAATGAAATGCCGGCAACCCCTGAGCGGGATTATATATTTTCCTTCATAAAAAAATCGAAAAGAGGTATAATACGAGGGTAAGAGTGGAATAATGGAATGATGGAACGATAGAACGATAGAACGATAGAACGATAGAACGATATGAACGATCTGCCCTCTGCCTACTGCCTTCTTCACCTCTTTCCTTCCAATCCGTTCCAGCCCTGGGCTTTAATCTTAACCTGAATCCCATCCGGG
Organism: Bacteroidota bacterium; assembly: GCA_022561875.1. Classification (GTDB taxonomy): domain Bacteria; phylum Bacteroidota; class Bacteroidia; order Bacteroidales; family VadinHA17; genus JADFUQ01. Next base: position 38,739 of record JADFQJ010000008.1, read on the forward strand.
GTGATAAGGTTACATCCCTGGATTTTTTCAGTAATATGTCCTATTGGATGAATAAAGTCTGTTTCTTTTATTTTTTCAAAATCATCCAGCGACACAGTGAAAAGTAATTCGTAATCTTCACCACCGTTAAGAGCTGCTGTCATAGGATCAAGATGAAATTCCCCGGCAAGTTTTGTGGTTTCTTTATCAACAGGTATTTTCTCATAGTATATATTACAGCCCAAACCTGAGCTTTTGCAAATATGAAGGATCTCTGAAGAGAGTCCGTCGGAAATGTCAATCATTGATGTAGGCTTTACTTTTTTCTCTTTTAGTTTTTCAATCAGATCAGCCCTGGGCTCGGGTTTTAACTGCCGGCGCAAAACATATTCATAACCACCAAGATCAGGCTGAGTACCGGGGACTTCACTGAATATCTTTTTTTCCCTTTCAAGCAGTTGCAGACCTAAATACGCAGCGCCAAGATCGCCGGTAACACATATAATATCATTTATGCGGGCAGAATCCCTGAAAACAATATCTTTCTCAGATGCCTGTCCTATGGCAGTGATGCTGATCGTCAGACCGGTAAGTGAAGATGAAGTGTCGCCCCCAACCAGATCAACTCCGTATTTGTCACAAGCTAAATATATTCCCTCATATATAAGATCAATATCTTCAACAGCAAATTTGCTGGAAATACCTAACGAAATAACCATTTGGGTCGGATCGGCATTCATAGCATATATATCGGAAAAGTTTATAACTGCTGCCTTGTATCCAAGATGCTTGAGAGGCGTGTAAATCAAGTTAAAATGAATTCCCTCCAGCAGAATGTCTGTAGTGACAACTGTCTGGTCTTTACCATGATCAATTACAGCAGCATCATCTCCCACACCTTTCCTGGTGCTTTTATTCCTGATCCGGATTTTTCCTGTCAGGTGGTCGATCAAACCGAACTCTCCCAATTTTGAGATGGGTGTTTTTTTCTCTCTATCCGGCATAATAAGATAGTGTTTGTTATTCTTATTTCAACATTGTTTTTTGACATTTAGCAAGATGTCTGCTTTTAATGCATTTTTTATTTTTCAAAATTATAAGAATATTTACTTTTATTGAATTTTTAATAACATACGAATAGGTATTGTTATATAGTTTGTTATATTTGCGCTTATTTAGAGTTATTCTATATAAGATAAAATAGCTATGAATGCCAATATCTTAAATTGCTGAAAGACAGGAAAATATGAAGAATGATCAGGACAAAATATTAAACGAAGTTACTGAAAACGAATATAAATACGGCTTTTATACTGATATTGATATTGAAATCTTTCCACCCGGATTGAATGAAGATGTTGTCCGTGCTATCTCAGCAAAGAAAGAGGAGCCTGATTTTATGCTTGAATTCCGACTGAAAGCCTATCGTCAATGGCTGAAAATGGAAATGCCCAACTGGGCACATCTGAAGATACCTGAAATTAATTACCAGAAAATAAGTTATTACGCGGCTCCTAAAAAGAATAAAGGACCAGGAAGTCTGGAGGAAGTAGATCCTGAACTAAGAAAAACCTTTGAAAAACTTGGAATATCCCTCGATGAGCAGAAACGGCTAACAGGGGTGGCTGTAGATGCAATTATAGATAGTGTATCTGTGAAAACTACCTTTCAGGAAACACTGGCTGAACATGGAATTATTTTTGGTTCAATGAGCGAAGCAATTAAAGAACATCCCGATCTGATTGAAAAACATCTTGGATCTGTTGTTCCTTATAGTGATAACTTTTTTGCAGCATTGAATGCAGCGGTATTCAGCGATGGTTCATTTTGCTATATCCCAAAAGGGGTTAGGTCGCCTATGGAACTGTCAACCTATTTTCGGATAAATGCTGCCAATACAGGTCAGTTTGAACGTACCCTGATTGTAGCAGAAGAGGGGAGTTATGTCAGCTATCTTGAAGGTTGTACGGCGCCAATGAGAGATGAGAATCAGTTACATGCTGCCGTGGTAGAGATTATTGTAGAAAAAGATGCATATGTGAAATATTCTACTGTGCAAAACTGGTATCCCGGTGATAAGAACGGGAAAGGTGGAATTTTTAATTTCGTGACAAAACGAGGCATATGCCGTGGTGAACGATCGAAAATATCCTGGACACAGGTGGAAACAGGCTCGGCAATTACATGGAAATACCCGAGCTGTATTCTGAAAGGGAACAATTCTGTTGGAGAGTTTTATTCTGTAGCAGTTACAAATAACCACCAGCAGGCAGATACGGGTACCAAAATGATCCATATTGGAAAGAATACAAAAAGTACCATCATCTCAAAAGGTATTTCTGCAGGATTCAGTAACAATAGCTACCGGGGACTGGTAAAAATGACAAAGAATGCTGAAAATTCCAGGAATTTCTCACAATGCGATTCCCTGTTACTGGGAGATAAATGTGGCGCCCATACATTCCCGTACATCGAGGTTGATAATCATAATTCTATTGTTGAGCATGAAGCAACCACTTCGAAAATCGGGGAGGACCAGATATTTTACTGTAACCAGCGGGGTATCTCAACAGAAGATGCTATTGGGTTGATAGTTAACGGGTATGCAAAAGAGGTTTTTAATAAGCTTCCTATGGAATTTGCTGTTGAAGCCCAAAAGCTGTTGCAGATAAGTTTGGAGGGAAGTGTGGGATAAGGGGGAGAAGAGGCGAAAGAGCGAGGGGGCGAGGGGGCGAGGGGGCGACAAAGAGAAGGGGAGAAGAGGAGAATAAAGAAGTAAATAGTAGGTAGTAAGTAGGCAGAGGGCAGAGGGCGAAGAGGAGAAGAAGAAAATAATGAATGTAGAATAATGAATTTAGAATGTAAAATGTAATGTGTTAAGTTTGAACCAGTAACCAGTAACCAGTAACCAGTAACCAGTAACCAGTAACATATAACATAATGAAATCTATGTTAAATATAAAAGATCTTAGAGCATCAATAGAAGGTAAGGAAATTCTGAAGGGGATAAACCTGGAAGTCAGAGAAGGAGAAGTACATGCCATAATGGGACCTAATGGTTCGGGGAAAAGTACCCTGGCATCCCTCGTGGCGGGAAAAAATTTTGCTGATGTTACAAGTGGCAGTATTACTTATCTTGGGAAAAACCTGTTCGACCTTAATCCTGAAGAGAGGTCAAAAGCAGGGATCTTTCTGGGGTTCCAGTACCCAATCGAAATTCCCGGAGTGACAATGGTGAATTTCCTTAAGACAGCTGTTAACGAACACAGGAAACATAAAGGACTGGAACCACTTTCAGCAAAGGATTTTCTGAAATTGCTGAGGGAGAAAAAGGATCTGGTCGAGATTGACTCGAAACTTACAAGCCGTTCGGTAAATGCAGGGTTCTCAGGGGGTGAAAAAAAGAAAAATGAAATATTCCAGATGGCTATGCTTGAACCAAAACTGGCTATACTGGATGAAACAGATTCGGGTCTGGATATTGATGCGTTGAAAATTGTTGCCAATGGGGTTAATAAACTGAAGAGAAAAGACAATGCAACAATAATTATTACACACTATCAACGCTTACTGGATTATATTATTCCCGATTTCGTGCATGTATTGTTTGACGGGAGAATAGTAAAATCCGGCGGTAAGGAACTGGCATTCGAGCTAGAGGAGAAAGGTTATCAATGGATTAAAAACCAGGTAAATGGCAACTGATTTGGTTTAATGCTGAAGAGAAAAGGACGAAATGCAAAACGAAATAGTCATATCGGATATTGAACGCGAATTCATTGACCTCTATAGGGAAAACAGGAATATGTTTGAGGCAAAAGCTTCTGCTCAGGTAAATAAGGTCAGGAAGTCAGGTATCAGGGATTTTGAAAGACTCGGGATCCCGGGAAAGAAGAATGAAGATTATAAATATACACCTTTGCAGCCCCTTTTCAGAAATGGCTACCGGAAATACCTGGAACCGAAAAAAGTGGAGTTTAATCTGGCCCATGTATTCCGTTGTGATATTCCTACACTCGACACTCATCTGGTTCTTATAGTTAACGGATTTTTTGATAAAAAGAATGGAGAACTTTTAAGAGAACTGCCGTCAGGAATTATCATCGGAAGTCTTGCTGCTGCATCACATGAATATCCTGAGCTTTTTGAAAAACATTATGGTAAATATGCATCCCACCAGGATGGCCTGGTGGCGCTTAATTCGGCGTTTGCTCAGGATGGGTTCTTTCTTTATGTTCCGAAAGGAACCATTTATAAAAAATTCATACAGATTGTTAATCTTTTAGTGGCTAAGGAAGATATTATGGTACAGCACCGGAATCTGATCATCGTTGACGATAATGCGCAGGCCGGTGTAATTATCTGTGATCATGCCCTGACACCTCATAGTTTCCTGACAAATTCAGTTACTGAAATATATACTGCCGAAAACACTTTTTTCGATTATGTCAAGGTGCAGAATGAGCATAATAATGCAGTGCAGTTTTCACATATTTTCGTAAACCAGGAAGCGAACAGCAATATGACTTCAAATATTTTGACACTTCATGGAGGAGTTGTGAGGAATAATGTCAATGTATTGCTTAATGGTGAGGGAGCGGAGAACAATTCGTATGGTCTCTACCTGGTCGATCAGGAACAACATGTGGATAATTACACTTTTATTGATCATGCCAGGCCAAATTGCATTAGCAACCAACTTTATAAAGGAGTATTGGATGATTCTGCCACGGGAGCTTTCAATGGAAGAATACTTGTCAGAAAAGATTCGCAAAAAACACATGCCTACCAGGCGAATAACAATATACTGCTTACTGATGAGGCAAAAATAAATTCCAAGCCACAATTGGAAATATATGCAGATGATGTGAAATGCAGTCACGGTGCAACTGTCGGGCAACTGGATGATGAGGCTTTGTTCTATATGCGTTCAAGGGGTATTCCGGAAAAGGAAGCCAGACTTATAATGATGTCCGCATTTACTCATGAGATCATTTCAAATATAAAAACCGACCCTTTACGCACAAGGATTAACGAACTGGTTGAGAAAAGGCTCAGGGGTGAACTGTCTGCCTGTGATAATTGTGCTGTGAAATGTTATTAAATTAATATGTTTGACGTAGAAAAAATAAGAAAAGATTTCCCTGTTCTGCAACAGAAAATTTACGGAAATCCTTTGATATACCTGGATAACGGGGCTACGTCGCAAAAACCCCGGGTGGTAATTGAGAAAATAAGCAGTTTTTACTCACAAAGCAACAGCAGTATTCATAGAGGTGTACATTTCTTCAGCGAACAGGCCACTGCCAAATATGAGTCTGCCAGGATTACAGTAAAAGAATTCATCAATGCAAAACATGTTCATGAAGTTGTTTTTACCGCCGGCACGACAGCTTCAATTAACAATGTGGCTTTTTCATTTGGCGAAAAATATATAAAAGCAGGAGACGAGATCATCCTCACAGAGATGGAACATCACGCTAATATTGTTCCCTGGCAAATGCTCTGTGACAGGAAAGGATGTAAGTTGAAAATCATTCCTTTCGATGATAACGGAGAGCTGATTCTTGAGGATCTTGAAAAAATGTTTACTCCGAAAACCAGGATCCTGGCTGTGACACATGTTTCAAATGCACTGGGCACCATTAATCCCGTTAAGGAAATGATCAAAAAAGCCCATGCATATAATGTCCCTGTCCTGATTGACGGAGCACAGTCAATTCAGCATGGAGTAGTTGATGTCAGGGATCTTGATTGTGATTTCTTCGTCTTCTCAGGACATAAGATATATGGACCTACCGGAATAGGAGTTCTTTATGGAAAAGAGAAATGGCTTGAAGAAATGCCACCATACCAGGGAGGTGGCGATATGGTCAGAAATGTAACCTTTGAAAAAACAACCTATAACGATCTTCCATTTAAGTTTGAAGCCGGTACCACAAACTATGTTGGGGCTATGGGACTGGCTACAGCACTCAATTACCTTACAGAAACCGGGAGAGAGGAGATAAAAGAGTACGAGAGTGAGTTAACCGGATATGCCCACAGAAAGTTAGGTCAGGTCGAAGGCCTGAAATTCTTTGGGACATCAACGAATAAGATATGTATCCTGTCGTTTTTACTTGACGGAATACACCAGTATGATGCCGGCATGATCATTGACAAACTTGGTATAGCAGTCAGGACAGGCACCCACTGTGCCCAGCCGGTCATGGATCATTTCGGCATTGACGGAACCCTCAGGGCTTCACTGGCGTTCTATAATACAAAGGATGAGATTGACCGATTATATGAGGCTCTGTTGAAAGTTAAACAAATGCTGGGAAGCTGAGAAGAAGTAGGAAGAGGTGAGAGATGAGAAGATGAGAGATGAGAGGTGAGAGATGAGAAGAGAGAAGATGAGAGATGAGAGATGAGAGATGAGAGAAAAAATAAGGAGTCGGGAGTAAGGAGAAAGCAGGGGGCTTGAAGCAAAGAGCTGAATTTGAAAGAAATATTTAGATAAATAGCAGATTTATATACCTAAAAATGACACTAAACGAAATTCAGGATGAAATTATTGAAGACTTTGAGTTTTTCGATGAATGGATGGATAAGTATAACTACCTGATCGAATTGGGGAATAAGCTTGAACCAATAGATCCGAAATATAAGAATAATGGATATCTTATCGAAGGATGCCAATCGAAAGTATGGCTTCGTACCGAACTGGACCAGGGGAAAGTCAGGTTCACTGCAGATAGCGATGCGATCATTACTAAGGGGATTGTAGCTTTGCTGGTAAAAGTACTGTCAGGACGGAAGCCGGAGGAGATCAAAGATGCTGACCTCTATTTCATCGACCGGATCGGATTAAAGGAAAACCTGTCACCCACCCGCTCGAACGGACTACTGGCAATGATGAAGCAAATGAAATTGTATGGTCTGGCTTATTATGCAAAACAAGGGGAGAGTAAGAAGTAAATAGTATGTAGTAAGTAGAAAAGGAGCAGGGTGCTGAGAGCAAAGAGCGACGGGGCGACTGAGCGAGGGGGCGAAGAGGCGAAGAAGAGAAAAGTAAAAAATAATTAATTTTGAATTTATGGCTGAAGAAAATGATTTCCTGATTGTGGAAGCTCAAATATTAAAAGCACTCAAGACTGTTTTTGATCCGGAGATACCTGTAAATGTTTATGATCTCGGACTGATATATGAAATAGCAGTTGATGAAAATAAAGTTGCCCGGATAACCATGACACTGACTGCACCAAACTGTCCGATGGCAGATGATTTGATTGCAGATGTACGAAATATGGTCGGTAGTATTAAAGGTGTAAAGGATGTAAATATTACCCTTACTTTCGATCCTCCCTGGGATAAAAGCATGATGTCTGAAGAGGCTCAGCTGGAACTGGGGTTTTTATAGGATAAGTAAATGCTTTGTTATTCCTGTGTTTCCAGTAAATCAAGATAAAATGAACCGCAAGGAAGAGATCGCTTTTTTTATAAAAGCTGAGGCAAAAAAACTCGGCTTTCAGGTTTGCGGTATTGCTCCTGCAGGTTATCTCGATAAAGATGCTGCACACCTTTCTGACTGGTTAAATAGTGGTATGCACGCCGGAATGAATTACATGAAGGATAATTTTAAGAAAAGGGTAGATCCTGTGGAATTGATTCCCGGGGCCAGATCGGTTATTTCCGTTATCCTTAATTATTATCCGACTGAAGTTAAGAAGGGTAATAAAAATCTACAAATTTCAAAGTATGCCTGCGGTCGTGATTATCATGAGGTTATTAAGAGAAAACTGAAAAAATTACTTGAAATTATCCGGGAATTTGATGAAACTGTAACAGGACGGTTTTTCGTTGATTCAGCTCCTGTTTTGGAAAGGGCATGGGCTGCCCGGAGCGGCCTGGGATGGATCGGGAAAAATTCAAACCTGATCAGCAGGAAATATGGATCATTTGTTTTTATTGGTGAATTGATAATTGATCTTGACCTGGAGTACGACAATCCTGCAAAAGATTATTGTGCCAATTGCACAAAGTGTATTGATGCTTGTCCAACCAATGCTATTATTGCAGACAGGGTGATAGATGCCCGCCGGTGTATATCATATCATACCATCGAGAATAAAGGAGAAATTGACAATAAACTCAAAGGGAAAATGAGGAATTGGATATTTGGCTGTGATATTTGTCAGGATGTCTGTCCATGGAACATAGAGATAAATCCTGCCGGTGAACCTGATTTTATATCACGTAAAGAAATGCTGGAAATGAACCGGGATGACTGGAATAAACTGGATGAAAAGAGATATAACGAATTGTTTTCCGGTACTGCGGTAAAAAGAGCCGGATTCTCGGGTCTTAAGAGGAATATTGCTTTTCTTGAAGAGTGATATATTGGTCATACTGTTGAAAAGAGGCAAACAATTCCTGCTTTCCTGACTTAAAAGTTTTCTCTGCGTCTCTGTAACTCTGCTATTTGTTTTTTTCAATTCATAATTCGTTAAGTTGATCGTCATGACAGTATTGTGGATGGATTTATTGGTGAGGAAATCTTTGTCGGGTTGATGAATGATCCCCGTATTGATGATATGCTATCGATTCCGGAGACACCAAACGAGGAGATATGGAAGAAAGAGATTGAGTTTTTTTTCCGTTCTGTGGAGGGTTAAAACCCGACAGTTGTATTGGTTTCATCTGGTGTATGACAAATAGAAAGAGGTGCCAGTAATTAACCTGACACCTCTAACGTAAAACTATACATAACCTAAACTTATGTTAACCGACCACAGGTAAATATTTATTAATTTCCATCATAGCCAGGATTTTGAACTAATGGGTTAACAATTAGTTTTACTATAAGCTATTTACAATTTACTCTTGATAAATAATTGTTATTGTAGCGGCATCACTTCCAACACCTGCTTCAGCTTCCCTTCCTCCGGAACTACTTGTTACGCCGATACTAGGGCCACTATGCTCCAAAATAAAACTTAAACTATTTCCTGAGGCCCAATTTGCATGACCCACAATCTCTTGTATAATACTGCTTAAATCAACAGTTTTTTGAGCATCACCTGCATCTCCTACATCAACCCATTCAGGAATAGCCCAAACTGCACTCGAAGTAGTTTTCACCCTGCTTGTTACATTATAGAAAACCTCTTCATAAGCTGCTGCATTTCCAACATTTTCTCCGAAAATAGTTAACTCTACCGGATCTGCACCTGTGTTATCGCAGGTAAACTGGATAATGGCTGACAAAATAGTGGCAGATGCCGGAATGGTAATATTATTAAACCTAATACCAATTGTTTGTAATCCTTGCTCTATACCATTTTGTGTCCATGTATCATATTCCCCCAACTCCAGGTCACTGCTATATAGCGCCATAGCTCCATTTATTTCTCCTTCTTCCACATCGTCTTCATCCGCAGAAATTGTAACAATTATAGTAAATATGGGAGTAGTTACAGTAAACAAAACGCCATTTGATACAGCATCTCTGGTTACGGTAACATTACCCGTAACAGCCGTAGGAGGCACAGTAGTCGTAATAGTTGTTTCTGTGGATGCAGTCACTGTTGCTATTCCTCCGTTAAAGCTTACTACATTATCTGCAGGTGTAGTGCTGAAGTTTGTACCGGTAATGGTTACTGTATCTCCAATTTCACCACTAATTGGATCAACAGAAGTAATTGTTGGGATAATAGGTATTGTGACTGTAAATGGATAGCCAGATGATGTTAGACTATTTGTTGTTACTGTAACGTTACCTGTAGTTGCACCCGCAGGCACAGTAGTGGTAATTTCCAAAGTTGTAGTTGCAGTCACAATAGCTGCTGTTCCATTAAAACTGACTGCATTTTCCGCAATTGCAGAACTAAAGTTTGAACCATAAATGATAACCTCCATGCCTTCAAAAGCAACATTTGGTCCTATTTCAGTAATAGTAGGTGGACGTATCCCTGGATCATATTCTTTTTCTGCGCACGACCATAATAATCCAATGGTCGCTATAATGCTCATATAGAACATGAACGACTTATTTGCAATTGTCACTAATTTCTTCATAACTTCATAATTTTTATAGAATTAAAAATTGATAATAAATATATCGGTTAATGTTAACCGACCATTGGCAACAAATTATTTAGCTTCTTAATAATAACCCTCATTTTGTATCAAGGGGTTAATATTGAGTTCATCTGTAGGTATAGGTAAAATAACCATGTAATGATCCCATTCAATTAGCAGAGGTGTATGTACTTCAAAAATTCTGGCAGAATTCGACCTTACAATATCCCTCTTATTTCTTATCAGGTCAAAGAACCGGTGACCTTCGGCAACAAGTTCTTTTCTTCTTTCGGTTAGAATTCTGTCAAGGTCAACATCCACCTGTGCTACTGTAGCTGCTGGATTAGCACGTTCAACAATTTCATTAAGATAGAATGTAGCGTTTGCGGCATTTGGGATCTTTATCGCAGCCTCGGCAGCTATCAGGTAAACTTCAGAAAGACGAAAAACAGATACATTACCTGCATATGCAGATACTACCAGAGGACTTCCGGTTTCCTGGTGAGCCACTATTATTGCTTTAGTGTTGCCATTGCCAGGATGTTTCAGAACCCTGCCCCATGTATTTGGATCTGCAGGATTACTTACCTGATCTATATATAGCATCTCTGTACGGATATCACCTGGATCAGATCTGATTAAATCGATAAGATCCTGAGTTGCGATAAACTGACCATAGCCATCCGGGTCGGCAAGGTTATTTACACTACCCCCCCCACCATTATCAGATGCGTTATTTAAAACTGAAAATATTGCCTCAGAAGATCCGCTTTCGTTGGACCAGGAGTCAACATATTCGTCTCTGTCCATAAGAGTATATGGGCCATTGCTTATTACATCAACTGCCGTAGCATATGCGTTTAAATTATCCTCCATATATAAGTATACCCGTGCCAACAGAGTTTTTGCAGCCCAGTAGTTTATTTTACCTAATCTCTTATTTTTGGAGAGCAAAGGAATTGCTGCATTTAAATCGGCTAAAACTTGTGTATACACTTCAGCTACAGTATTTCTGGGTAACTTTTCATAAGGATCTAATACCATGGTTACAATCGGAACTCCCAATGATGCTCCATTATCATGGGAATATTGCCGACCGAACATCCTGCAAAGGTCAAAATGGACAAGAGCTCTGATAGCTAAAGCCTGACCCTCAATGTCCAATTTCTCTTCGGCTTCAGCTTCCGTGACAGTCTTGATATCTTTAATAAATGATAATATGGAATTTACATGCCTTAGCAGCGCATAGGGATGCGACCAAATCGCACCATTAGAAGAATATTCCATATCCTCAGCAGTATATGTATAGGAATACTGAATATATATCCTACCATACTCGGCAGTCTGCATGTCATCAGCCTTGACACCGTGATAGGTGATCATTTTTGAATTGTAATAATTGTTATTTTGTATAAGATTATATGCTCCATTCAATACAATCTGGGCGTCAGGAATAGTTTGTATATTATCGGGAGATTGAGAATTGCTTGGAAACTCATCAAGAAAATCTTCCGAACATGACTGTGCTGCAATCAGCAATACAATCATAATTAGTTTAACTATATATTTTATTTTTTTCATTTTAATAAATTTTAAAATTTAATAATCTAAAAGCCAATCTCAAGACCGAAAGTCAAGGTTTTAACATTTGGCATCTCGAAATTTGTCATTCCATTAGCCCTTTGTTCCGGATCAACAATGTCCTGCGAACTCCATGTAAGATAATTGGTCGCCTGGGTATAAACAGTTATATTACTGATATTTAACCTTTTCACGAGAGATTTTGGCAAACTATAAGACAATGAAATATCTTTAAGCCGCAAAAAATTATTTTCCAACACGAACCGGGAAGACCTTACGTCTGAGTCATTATTTCCTCCCCAAATTCTTTGAGGATGCATAGCAATATCACCGGGCTTTTGCCATCTGTCAATCTGAGTTGCCGGGATAACGTACTTTACTTTATTACCGTCATTCCAGGATTTATATCCTGTATCAAGATAGAGCAGGCCTCCAACTGCGAAATTGAAAAGGAAGGACAAATTAAATCCCTTATATGACAAATTATTGCCAAAAGCACCAAAGAAATCAGGATCTGCTTTACCGGCAATAGCCTTTTGCGCTTCTCCAATATCTCCCGTTACTTCTCCGGTTTTATTACCGTTTTCATCGACAATATACCACTCTGGTGCACCATTTGCAGGGTTAACACCGGCCCATAACGGTAACCAGAATGTATTATATGCTTCTCCTTCTCTTCTGATATATCTGCTAGAAAAAATATCTTCATTCTTATTGAGTTTAACAATTTTATTATCGACAGTAGTTATGTTAAAGGTGGAAGACCATTTAAAGTTATTAGTGGAAATATTAATGGTTCTAAGATCAATTTCCCATCCTTTATTCTCCATCTCTCCGACATTTACCCAGGTATTTCCGGCACCTATGGTCGGAGCCAGTGGAAGGTTCATAAGAAGATCGGATGTATGTCTTGAGAAGTATTCAATGGTACCACTGAAATTTTTCAACAGGGTAAAATCAATGCCCACATTGAAGTTGGTATTTTGCTCCCAGGTAAGATCTGGATTTGCCATCGAGCTTTCATATGCGGCAACCTGACCATCATATGTACTTGCATATGAATATAGAGCTAAATGATCATAATAGCCAGGAGGAAGAGTCCCGTTTGTTCCATATGATGCCCTGATTTTCAAGTCATCGACAATTGATAAGCTTTGCATAAAACCTTCGCTTCTTAGTCTCCATGCACCTGAAACAGACCAGAAGTTTGCCCATCTTTCATCGTTTCCCAGTTTTGAACTGCCATCGCTACGGATACTTGCTGAGATATAGTACCTGTTTCTGTAATCATAATTTACCCTTGACAAAAAAGAGAGCAATGATGAACCTTGATCATATCCATATGCATAAACGGGTTTAGCTGTTGCACCTAAACTGCGTAGCGTTTCATTTGGAAGTACATTCCCCTCAACAGAATACCTTATGGCTCGTCTTGTCTCTGCTTCCTGTGCTGCGATAATGTTTACATGGTGAAGGTCGTTAAAGGTTTTATCAAATGTCAGAAGGTTTGATGAAGTTATTGTAATTCTTTTTCGGTTAGTTAAATATACGCGACCTTGCTCATCATCACCGGATCTTGAAAGTGGTGATGCATAATTCGTATCATCATTATTTATCCAGTCGACGCTGTTGGTTGACCTGAATGTTAAAAATTCGAGAGGTTTGAATTCTATAAAACCAGTATTCATACTTCTGAATAGCTTTGAACTTCTTTCATTCAGATCGCGCTCCCTAACAATATTATAGTATCCGCTTTGTAATTTAGGCCTGTAGCTACCATCCGGAAGATAAGGTCCTTCAGTAGGGAAGGTGTTTCTGCTAACATTGTAAAAGGGATCGTAATACCTTGAACCACCATCGACGACTTCCTGGTCTGCGAAGGAATTTAACACATTCAGACCAACCGTGAGCATTTCATTCATCTTATGAGTTATATTTACTCTCCCTGAATATCTTGTATAATCAGATTTATAAGCTACTCCCTCCTGGTCAAAGATACTTCCTGAAATATAAAATTGTGTTTTTTCTGTACCTCCTGTAGCTGAAAGTTCAATGTTTCTTGTTTTTCCTTTTCTGAACAGGTGTTCATACCAGTCGGTGAATCCTTCTGCCGGCTTAACCCAATCGTTGTCTAACATTGTTTGATCAACATCGAAACCAGGAGGTGCGTTTCCTGATGCCAGAAAGTTTACCATTTCTTCCCTGTGCAGAATAAGGAAATCTTCACCAGATACAGGTTTAAGGTTATCAACAGCAAAGTCTGAAATACCGTAAACTGACTTAAAGCTATACTTGGTAACTCCTTCGCGACCATGTTTGGTTGTGATCAGGATAACTCCGTTTGCAGCTCTGGAACCATACAGCGAAGATGCGGCCGCATCTTTCAAAACAGTGATAGTCTCGATATCACCAGATGGAATCGTCGACATGACATTTCCAACCGGCAAACCACCTTGGGAACTATGCATGTCTCCGGCCATTACAGGTACACCATCGATAACATAAAGAGGTTCGTTCGAAGCCGAGAATGAACCCATACCCCTGATCCTTATCTCGGTCCCTGATCCGGGTTGTCCGGTGAGATTTGAGACCTGGACTCCTGCAATAAGACCAACAATGGCCTTCTCAAATGAGGTGACAGCTATTTTGTTGATTAGTTCAGGATTTACTATTGCAGCTGAACCTGTAAACGATTTTTTCGTTGTAACACCATAGGCTACAACAATTACCTCCTCCAATGCTTCAAAACCTACTTCCAGGATCACATCCACAACAGATCTGCCGTTAATATTTACTTCCTGTGTTATGTAACCAATATAGGAAAATACCAAAACCGAATTGGCATCCGGGATTTCAATAGAGTATTTACCATCCATTCCTGTGATGGTTCCTGTTTCGGTACCTTTTACCAGAATAGAAACACCCGGGAGAGTTTCACCTGTTGAAGCTGTTACGGTTCCGGTAACCTCTAAGTTTTGTTGTTCTTTTCTTGGCGTAATTACAATTACTTTGTTAACCACAGTATAAGAAACATTGGTATTTTCAAATATTTCATTCAAAACTTCCCCGATTAAACTGTTATCGGCTTCGATGCTGACCATCTTGTTAACATCTATCTGGTCGTCCTTATAAAAGAAATTGAATTCGCTCTGTTTTTCAATTTCCTGGAAGAGTTTCTGAATGGAAGCATTTTGAAGGGATAAATTCAGACGTGCATGCTGAGAATACCCCCTTGCTGCTATACTCACGATGCTTATCAGAAAGAAGAAGGTTGTCAGTTTCATAATCATTAAGATTTTTAGTATGTTCCTATTGATATTAATAGAAAACATACATTTTCTACCATTATTTTTCATAAATTTGTATGTTTTTAGTTAATAATACCCTAATGTTCCAGTTAGTGTACGGAAACATTGGTTTTAATTAAAGGCGTTTTTCGGGAAATGTTAACAGCATTTCCCGATTTTTTCAGGTTAATTTTTCCAGGGTTTTTATCATAGGCAATTTGTTTTTAATGCGTTGCATATAACAATTATTTTATAGACAAATACTAATCAAAGTCTGTTTATAAACTCTATATTTCGTTTATAAATAAATAACAAATCTCAAAAAACAAATAACAAATAAATTCCAAATATCAATTATCAAATGACCGAAACAGCTTTGAATATTGAGATTTTTGTCATTGAGATTTATTTGTATTTTGGTGCTTGTCATTTATGATTTTCACTATTTATTTAAACTTTCTAACTTTATAGACGGACTCTAATTAATAAATATAGCCTTCATATTCTATAAAAACCATTTAGCTATCCGTTGCAAAGATTTTATGTATTTAACTTGAATGATCCGAAATATTTAGAATTATTAACCCTAATTATTAACCTAAACTATGGATGAAAGAATCATTCTAAATATGCTTTATAAAATTGTACAACATCAAGCTAAATGGTTATGTTTTTCAATGGTTTTCTGATATTTAAAAATTATTCGGTAACTTTATCTATAAATAAATCATTCTGTTTAAACGTGTAATTAATCGGTGTGGTAAGATTAAGGATTTCCAACACCTGGTTTATGGTTTCTTTGTGTACGAATTTTCCGGTGTACCGGTATTTCTTTAATTCTTCGTTCCGAACATGGATTTTCACATCATACCATCTTTCCAGTTTATAACAAATATTTTCAAAGGTTTCACTTTGGAAGATTAACCGGTCGTCTTTCCATGCTGTATGCAGTTCAATATCAACTTTTCGGGAAATTAAAATTTGTACTTTTTCGGAGGGTGATATGGGTTGTATTGCTTTCGTGCTTTTAATCAGGGTTGGCTTTTCTGTTTCAATTTCCGAAAGAATGACCCGTGATCCTTTCTTTAATAATGTGACTTTTTGATTTGGTTTCAAAATAATATTTTGATCCGGTGACGATTTTAAGCCTTTCCTGATTATACAAACAGATCCTTTTACCACCGTAGTTTCAATGGTTTCTTCATCAGGATAAGCCATAACATTAAAACTGGTTCCCAGAACTTTAATATCGATCTCGGATGTTTTAACTACGAAAGGAATTTTATTACCTTTTTTTTTAACTTCGAAAAAAGCTTCCCCTTCAAGAAAAACTTCACGTTTCATCTCATTGAATGCTGAAGGGTATTTCAAAGTGGTTTCGGAGTTCAGCCAAACCTTTGTGCCGTCAGACAAGATGATCTGGGATTTCTGTCCTTTGGCAGTAATAATCTGATTGTATGCAAGGGAACCGGTATAAGGTTTCCTGTTCATAAAGTAAAAAACTGTCCATGAGAGGCAAAATGCAAGAATAAATATTGCTGCAATCCGCAGCCAATGATAATAATTTAGTCCCTCACTGCTTCTGAATAATTGCAGGCTCCTTCTTACCGGCTCAGATGATTTTGTTGTCTCTTTATCCGGTAACTCACCAATTTTTTGAATAAAAATTTTCCTGTCTTTTTCAACATCGTTTTGTTCAATATTTTGTGCTATCCCGGACGTTTTCCATACAAATTCAATTTCACTAAAATATTTTCTGTTTTTCTCATTTTCATTAAGCCATTGATTTACCAAAGTGCTTTCTTTTTCACTTGTTTCACCAAGTAAATACTTAATGATTTTTTCTTTGTTTACCATTCTATTCGTTTTCATTTTATGCCTTACATTTATTATAACTACTATGTGTGAATTTACCCTGACAAGGGGATTGTTTTTTTTAGGATTTTGCTTTTAGTTATTACCTGGTTTATTCATAGTACTGCTATAGATACAAACAAATTGTAAAATGAACTAAAATATTTTGTCCGAAAAGTTATGATTCATTCGAAATAATCGGCTAATTTCTTATGTAAAGAGTGAATAGCACGTGACATTTGGGTTTCGACAGTTTTTATTGAAATGTTCAATTCTTCAGCAATTTCACGGTATTTTAATCCTTTAAAACGGCTTAATTCGAATATTTCCCTGCATCTGTCCGGTAAAGAAGCAATGGCATCATTAATGCGATCTTCAAGTTCTTTTTCAATTAAACCGTCCAGACAGTTTTCCGGTGAAGCAATTGATTTAAAACCTGAATCCATGATTTTCCGCAGGAGATCTTCCTTATACTCATTGCTTATTCTTATATGCTTCAGGTAGTCTAAACAATTGTTTCGAACCGCTTTATATAAATAGGATTTAACGGAAGTATCCTGTGACAGTGAATGTTTTATTTCCCAAAGCTTAACAAAAGTATCCTGGACAATCTCCCTGGCGTCGTCCAACTCAATGACAAATTTTTGAGCAAACCTGCAAAGATCAGCATAATGGGTATTAAAAACCTGCTCAAATGCACGAACATCTCCCTTTTTCAGTCTTTCAACAAAATAACTTCTATGTTTGCTCATTTACAAAAAACATTGATATTATCATCGGTTAAAAATAACCTTTTTTTCTACAAGAGCGTTGTCTCAAAAGGGACGGCTTATAAGGACCTATAAGGTGATCGAACCTCCGGTTTTCATCCTGGTTTTCCATGATATACGATAACGGATTGCCTCGTCCGGGCTTTTCGAAGAGTTTAAGGCAATATGTTTTTGTTTTTAATTGTTCCTGAAAACAGGTAATAAGCAGGTATACCAACTAATACAGTACCAATGGCAATGAAAGACTCAACCGGTCGTTCAAAAATTGCCAGCAGCAATATGACAAAGGCGATAGATATGTATAAGCCCGGAACATACGGAAAGCCCGGCATTTTAATTTTACTTTTACCGGTAGATCTTAATTTAAAAACACCTATTACAGCTATTATGGGAAATATTCCCAGCGAGAAACCCATAAAGGTCAATATCTGGTCGAATGTTCCGGACATGACCATAATAATTGCAATAACTGATTGTATTATTATTGACAGGTAAGGTGCCTGTGTCCTGGGGTGAACTTTAGAGGCAAATCTGAAAAAATGACCCCTTTTAGCCATGGCAAAATAGACCCTGGGCCCGAGGATTATAAAAGCGCTGATGGATGAGAACAGTGCAAAGGAAACGAGTAAAGAAAATATTTGTTCCCACGACTTGCCAAATAAATTACCAACTGCAAGCCCGCCAATGGAGAGCACTCCTTTCATCTCCTCCGGAGGAATTGCATAAACAAACAGGATGTTTAAAGCAACATACAATACCATCACCAGGCCTGTACCCAATAACAAAGAATAAGGAATATTTTTTACCGGGTTACGGATTTCCGACCCGATATAGGTGGATGCATTCCATCCGCTATAGGCAAAGGTTATCCACAGAAAAGACAGTCCGATGGTCTTCCACCCTCCGAAATCGAATGAATATTCCAAACCCTGAACCATGTGGCCAATATCTCCCTTCCCAAACAAAAATCCAATAATTAAAAAACCGGCTAGTAAAATAATTTTATATATGGTCAGACCGTTTTGGATTGCTGTCCCAAATTTAAGACCCCTGAGATGAACCAGGGTGAACAATAAGATAACCAGTGCAGATAATATTCTCTTAATGAGTTGCGGATCAGGAATACCTATGGCTTCTCCCCATAAGATGACCTGCGGAGCAGCGCGTACAAAATATTCACTGAATCCTATCGAAGCTGCTGCAATTGGAGCCGAGAACCCGACAATAAATGAAACCCATCCACTCAAAAAACCAACCAAAGGATGGAACAATTTTGAAAGAAAAATATACTCACCACCGGCACTGGGGTATGCTGCTCCAAGTTCACCATAGCACATTGCCCCTAACAATGCCATTATTCCTCCGGCTACCCATAGCATTATCATTATCAGGGGGTTGTTCAGACCGGCCATTAGCAGACCTGAAGTGACAAATATCCCTGTACCGATCATATTGGCAATTACAATATTGGTAACGGGGAAGAGTCCTAACTTTCTTTCTAGTCCATTTATATGATTTTCGTCAGACATTTACAATTACAAGTTGTTTTTTAGTTACTAACTGCAATTTACTATAAAAGTTAATTAATCGGTAAGTATGACACACTAATTAACCTAAGTTACTACTTACTTACAATTAGGTTAAATGGAACACGGATGACACTGATATAACAGATAATCACGGATAAAATAATAAAATATCAGTGAAAATTCGTTAAATCCGTGTCATCTGTGTTCTATTAAATATTTTGAGTTTATGGACAAGCACTAAATAAAAAAAATGAATTAAAACTTAACAGGGATAATCATCTGCATCTTTACAGCCTTGCCGTTTCGTGTTCCGGGTTTCCATTTTCCGTTTGTCAGTTTAATTAACCTGATCGCCTCACGGTCCGCATCAGGATGTAACCCTTTTATAACTTTAATCGCTTTTACATTACCATATTTATCTACAATGAACTGAACAAAAACAACACCTTTAAGTACGGCCTTTTTCAGTGATTCAGGAATTGTTAAGTTCTTCTTAATAAATGCTTTTAGACCATCGGCACCACCTGTAAATTCAGGCAATACATCGTTATCAGGAGAGAAGGCCATTTCATCTTCAACTTCAATTGCTTCACCCGAAACCTGAAGAGCCGGATTATATCCTTTTATTCCTGATGAACCTCTTAAGAACATTGCCGATTTTTTTGCGATTCCTCCGATCGCGTAATTGGTCGCCCCGTCAGGAAGCGGAAGGGGTTGTTTTATAGTAGTTACCTTTCCGTTCTCATTCCTTATTTCAGAATCCAGCGCAATAAAAGATGTATATTTCGTCAAAAGATTATATTTTAAACCAAGTGCGGTAACCTTCTCTTTTATATCATCATCAGAACCTGATACCCGCTGATAGTCGTCTAAAAAACGGATCTTTTCCCTGGCCCACAGATATTTAATGGCTGAGTTTTTATTTGAAGAACTTACCGGACTTACTTTTAATGTTTTATTATATTTTTCCCCGCCAGACGTACCGGTTATCTTAATTGAACCTGTGCGTGATCCTTTCCATTTTCCAAACAAAATTACCGGGCGTTCAGCCAGCAGATCCGGCACATTCAACGGTTCGATATCATATGCATTAAAACCATTATATGATACCTCAATATTAGTTAATACAGGGGTTGAAACATATTTTCTGAAACCGGCAGCTTTTTTCTCTGCCTCTTTTTCATTGATGACAATAAAAGGTTTGCCTCTTCCAATATGTGCCATGCCTTCAATCAGATACCTGTTCACCGAAGAGCCGATACCAAAAGTGAAAAAGTTTGCTTCACCAAGATTCCTATCCATAAAATCAAAAGTTTCTTTCTCAACACGGATATAACCATCGGTGGCAATAATGAAACTCCTGGAGTAACCTTCGGTTTGCGGCAGGGTCATTGCCCTTTTCAGAGCAGAGAGCAATTCCGTACCTCCGCCGCCTGATTGCCTGTTGATAAAACCAATCGCATTCGCGATATTTTCCTTTTTTGCCGGAACCGATTCTTCAGAAAACAGGTTTGAACAACCGGCAAAAAGCATAACATTGAACCTGTCATCAGGTCTGAGATCATTAAGCAGGTTTTTCATCAGTTGTTTGGAAACATCCAGTGGAAATCCGTGCATTGAGCCAGAAACATCTACAATGAAAATAAATTCACGTGGAGGTATTTCTTTCCGGAGAACCCGTTTGGGCGGCTGTACCATTGCAAGGAAGAAATTCTCCGTTTCTCCTTCATATAAAATAAGTCCCGATTCAATCCTGTCACCGGAAAGACGGTAATCAAGAATAAAATCTTTATCACCCTGAAAGGTTTCGGGATCATTCAGCAGTATCTGTGCTTTGTTTTTACCCTGGTAAGTCACTGTAACATCATGCGAAAGCGAGGATAATGACCGGATTGGTAATCCTGCTGAAATATTAACTTCTATATCAAATGAATAATTGGGCGATTTGCCCTCTTCCAGGTATGGATTGCTTACCCAATTGTCATCCTGTGGATTAGTACGGTCTGAATCTCCTGCATATCTCGGACCAACCACGGCAGGGAAGACAAATTTATATATTGCAGATTCCGGTATGAGCAATTCGGTGTATTTCATTTCTACCTCGATAATATCACCGGGCAGGATATTAGCCACGTTCATCCTGAAAACATTTGGTCTTTCCTGTTCAAGCAAAGATACTGTCTGTCCGTTGGCTTTAGCCGCTTCATAGTTTTGCCGGGCTTTTTCCCTTTCCTGGATCACAGCAATTATCTCCCTTTCCCCGATCTTCATTTTCATTGAATATACTGCCGACCTGGTTGAAGCGGGAAAAACATAAATTGCTTCAAGAGTGTTTTTCCCTGTGTTCTGGTAAACCTGGTTAATGGTTACATCAGCTATAACTCCTGCAATATTTACATTTGCAAAAGTTTTTTTCAGTGGTAACCGGTCTGTTTCAGGATTTTCACTTTGAACAAAAAAATAGGGCGACTGGTTCTGATCATCCGGGGGAAAGATCGCAGGTGAAACAGCGCGCTGGGCATTTAAATTGAACAATCCAATTATCAAAGTGACAAGCAGGATCATGCGATTCCTGATTTGCTTTTTGTTTTGATATAAAGTTTTCATTTTTTAGTAATTTTGGTTAAACAAATTGATCTGACCGAAATTGTCCGGTTTCATTTATTGGATGCAGGAAGAGACGAAATTCCATAAAAAAAAGGAAGAAGAATTAATCGCAGAGACGCTAAGACGCAGAGACGCTGAGAAAAGGAGAAGAGTATCCGCCTTCGCCAAGGCTACGGCGGACGAAGGAAGAGACTAATGAATAATGATTAACGATTTGAAGAGACAAGGCATGCCTTGTCTTAGTGACCAGTAACCACAGTGAAATATGCTCCTTCCCCAGTGAAATACTTTCGTACCTCAAATTTCACGGGGCAAGCGTCGCATTTCACGTGGCAAGCCAGTAACCAGTAACAAATATTTTGTTTTTAAGAAGTATAAACAGGAATTATAAAAAGATTGGGAAAGCGAACATGCTTTCTGATATTGATATTATCAGCCGGTATAAAAAACTGAGTGATGCAGAGGTGTTGGCGCCCCTGTTTGACAGGTATATCCACCTGGTGTTTGGTGTATGTTTGAAATACCTGAAAAACAAAGAGGAGGCTAAAGATGCTGCTATGGAAATCATGGAAAGTCTTATGGATAAGCTGCTGCAGCATGAAATTAGCAATTTCCCTTCCTGGCTTCATACTGTAAGCAGGAACCATTGCCTGATGAAGATCAGAAACAGGAAAGAGGACCTTTTTATTGGGATCGATGAGAGAAAAAGTGAACAGATACTTGTGGAATCCGGAGAAGATTTGCATCTAAAAATTGAGAAGGAAGCACAACTTGACCAATTGGGTAAAGCAATTGCAAGTCTGAATGCTGAACAGAAACAGTGCATAAAGTTATTTTATCTTGAAAAAAGATCATACGATGAAATAGCCAACGAAACAGGCTACAGCTTGAATAAAGTTAAAAGCCATATTCAAAACGGAAAAAGAAACCTGCGTAAATATTTAATTGAAAATGAGACAGAAACAGGGAAATAATTTGTTTTTACATTCAGGTTGTCTGACACAAGAAGCTATCCGGTTCTATAATAATAGCACGCTAACCGGTGAAGAGCTGATGGAAGTCAGACAGCACATGGAAGAATGTCCTTTGTGCAGTGACGCGGCTGAAGGGTTGAAATTAGTGCCTGGTCATAAAGAGCAGAAAGAATCTGTTCAGGATATCAGAAAGGGTCTGTTCCGGAGACTGGAAGAGAGAAGTGAATCGTCCCGGAGACACTTGAAAATCGCAAAAACTTACAGATACGTTGCCGCTGCTGCATCAGTGATCCTTATTGTGGGAATATTTTCAATTTATCATTTCTTGTTAAGGCAAGATAATAATATGATTGCTGATAATATCGAAGCTGAAAAAGCAATTCCTGAAACAATATCTGAAAAGCAGCTTCAACCCGGCCGGGAAAAGGAAATAATTACCCCGGCTGTCACTCCTGTTCAACAGCCAAAAAGAAAGGGAAGGAGAATTGATACAAAAAAAAGCGAAATAGTTACGATTGATAAGCAGGAAGAGATTAAAGAACCGGAAGTTCTGGCAGAAGAGGTGAAATTGGATATGAAGGAAAAAATAAGCAGGCAGGTTTCAGCAATCCGCATCAGTGGCACGGAAAGCGATGATACAGGTAAAGGAGATGGTTTAACAGATGAAGTTCATTTATATGAGATATCAGGGGTTGAAGCACCGGAAGAAACAAGACAAAAAAAATCTGCAGTTGCAGGAGTTGCACGAGGCACAACAGAATCAGCCTCAGAAAAACGCACCATTCCCAAAGCAGCAAATAATGGAGACAGTACAGAGCCCCAGCCTCAATTCGAGGTTGAAGGGTATGAAGATTTTGATGATTATATAATGCAGAATATTCAATATCCTGAATCGGCCATTAAGGAAGGAACTGAAGGTATTGTGTGGGTGGAGTTTAATATTAACAAAAGAGGGAAAGTAACAGATGTAAAGGTTGTTGAAAGTATTGATGAGCGCCTTGATAATGAAGCTGTACGTGTCGTGTCATCATCTCCACGATGGATAGCTGCTGAAATGAATGGGAAAAAAACAGCAAAGAAGATGACTGTAACAGTAGAGTTTCATCTCAAGTAAACCGGGTAATCAGGAATCTTTTATAACAGTTACAACGATAGTCCTTTTAGTCCGCGGGCCGTCAAATTCGCATAAAAAAATATTCTGCCAGGTTGAAAGTCCCAATTCTCCATCTATCAGGGGAATAGCTTCGCTGGGTCCCACTATACCTGCTTTCAGGTGTGCATCTCCGTTATTATCCTGCATATCATGTTCCCAAACCCCGGCAGGGATAAGTTTTTTCAATAAGTTTACCACATCATTCTGAACCGACTGATCCCAGTTTTCCTGGATCATAATACCCGCAGTAGCACCCTGGACATAAATATTTACTATTCCGTCAGATACATTGCTGCCTTTTACCACACGACGTACTTCAGGAGTAATATCATAAAGTCCGTTGTGTTTGTCTGTTCCTATTTGTATTACTTCTCTCATTTTGCTACTTTTCGGTTGATTAGTAATTTAATTCCAAAGTTACCAGATAAATATTAAAAAATGAAACGAATTGAAAATATGGGAAGAAATGTACCATGAGCTGCATAACGAAGAAATAAAGAATGAGGTTTTCGGGTATATTATTGATTGGTTAAAAAAACAGGGTTTGGCTTAATTGTAGAATAAGATGAAAAAAAATGATGTTTTCAGAACTGAAGTTGAGGTTAAACCCTCTATATATAAAATAAACCACAAAACCCCTGTAATGTTCCTCGGCTCTTGCTTTGCAGATAATATAGGGAAAATGGTTGCTGAAAAGAAATTCGAGGTGAGTATCAATCCGTTCGGGGTGATCTATAATCCTTTGTCAGTAAAGCAATCATTGAATATCCTTCTTGAGAGGAAAGAATTTCAAAAGGATGATCTGTATGAATTTAATAACCAATGGGTTAGTTTTTATCATCATTCAAAATTCTCATCTCCTGATCGGGATGAAGTACTGAAAAAGATCAACAACAGGATAAAAAAGGGGGCAGATTTTATTGAGAGGACAAATTTTCTTTTTATCACTTTTGGTACGGCATGGGTTTACGAATGGAAAGAAACCGGAAAGGTTGTATCCAATTGTCATAAGATCCCGGAAAGAGAATTTAATCGCAGGATGCTTAATCCCGAAGAAATTTTACAGGCATGGGGAGAGATTATTGAAAAGCTACATACACAACTGCCCGGGTTGAAAATAATATTTACCGTGAGTCCGGTTCGCCATTGGAAGGATGGCGCCGAAGGGAATATGGTAAGCAAATCGGTATTGCTTTATGCTATTCATCTGCTCCGGAAAAAATTTCCTGATACGGATTATTTTTCCTCATATGAAATAATGATGGATGACCTGCGCGATTACCGGTTTTATAGTGAAGACATGCTCCATCTCAATACCACGGCAGTAAATTATATATGGCAAAAATTCGATCAGCGGTTTTTTAATGATGAAACACGCAAGGTGTTGAAGAAGGTAGATGAAATAAACAGGGCAGTTGCTCATAAACCTTTCCGCCCCGGTTCGGAGGATCATTTGGCATTTGTTGAAAAAACCCTGCAAAAGATCAGGCAGGTGGAATCGGCCTTTCCTTCCATTGACTTTTCAAAGGAAAAACAACAGCTTCAATAAAAAAGGCCTGCATCACCACAGGCCTTATAAATTGATCAGAAAGTGCTTCAAAGTTATTTTTCTTATCCCTGCTTATCCTGTTTTTCAGATCTTTTTTGTTCGACATACTTATTGAATGCCTCTTCGCCTTCTTCTTTCCAGTAATTGATTACACCCGGACCGAACAGTTCAGGTATAAGCCAGGTCCAGAGAAGCATAACAAAGTAGCCGAATAAAAAAGCGAAAAGTACTGCTGCTCCCACACCTGATATGATCCATCCTCCAAATCTCAGTCCATTTATGAACCGGTGTTTTTTGTCATAATATACGCTGTGTTCAATGATTGTTCCTCCTGTTGATTTAAATTTATAGAGGAATTAGTGAAAAAATATCTGCAAACCTTTTCTATTTATTAATAATCACTTTGCGGTTTATGTTTATTCCGTTAACGGTAATATTCATAAAGTAAAGCCCGGCCGGAATATTTCCTGTATCAATATTTATTTTATGCTTTCCTCCGGTTTCGATCTTCTTTTCAAATACGGTTTTCCCGGGAATGTTCACCAACCTGATCTGTATAGTGTTTTCAATCTCCGGAAGATTCAGTCTGAGTGTGAAGATACCATTATTAGGATTCGGATAAACATGCATACCGGCACTAAGGTCACGAGTAATAACACCGGTAGCTTCCTCCACCAGAATCACCATAATGGAAGAGTCGCATAGTGACGGGTTAGCAATCATACATACCTTGTACATGACTGTATCAGGACCTGTAAAACCAGTATCGGGGATGTAAGTTATAGCACTGTCACCTTCAATTTCTGCAGAACCATTGTTTGGGTATTGAATAATTGTCAGGTTGAAGCCTCCTGGTACATCATCATCTTCAATAACATTAAGAGTAATTGTATCATTTTCCGGCATAGAAACATAATCGTTACCGGTAACCGGGGTATTAACAATGTAATTTCCGTTTCCAAAACGTTCAGTGAATTCCTGGTAATAGATATTGGCTATCGTAGCATTATGAATGATAAGGGTGTTCTCATCGTTACGGTATTCGGCTGATGAGCTCCAGTTATGGCAGCCGGTGAGTACCTGCGGGTCGGTTCCTGAGGGATCGGCGATCATATATTTGTGGTGCATGATACCTGATTCGCCCGTTTCCCGGAAATTTCCGCCTAATGCACTTTTCAAAGTATTTACAACGGTTTCATTACAGTTTGCTTCGGTATTTACAATCACTTTTGCTGTGGTTCCGGCAGCAGCCATATCGCTGATAGCATATCCGATATCGGTCCGGGTGATCAGCATGGTGGCAACACAAAGTTCACTTTCTGCAGATTTGATACTGCCTATAATGCGTGAATTAGTACCGTCAGATGGGGAAAACCATGATTCTACCCGGTTCCCGCCGATAACAAACTCATGCGGAGTATTATCTGTTTTATCAGGGCCAAACCTGGAATTGACATTATCAGGGGTCAGCCCTTCCGAGCCGAACATCTCGTTGAATTCAAGCCTGTATGCTATTGCAAGGCTCTGATCCTGAATGATGATCACATTATTCGGATCGGTATTGATCTGACCGGCGGTGAAATTTGTCGAACCGGTCCATACTAAAGGATCATTTGCGTCGGCTGAAAATGCATCAAACACTACAAATTTGTTGTGCATGATCCCATAAACCGGATAATCGCTGGTGGGGCTTGCTATTTTTCCGATACCTGCATCCACCGTATTGATGCCGGAATTACCGGTATTGCTGTCGTACACAATCCTCACCTCAACACCGCGTGAATAGGCTACATTCAAAGCAGCAGTTATGTTTGAGATACCTGAGTTATTAACATTATAAATTGTAAAATCTATTGTATATTTTGCTCTCTCAATGTACCTGATTAGAGTATCGTCAATGGCATGATCAAGATAAACAGCATCTGTGCCGGTTGAAACACTGTTATCCACACTTCGGTTAAAATAGACTTTTATTTCTCCGGTTGATTCCGATTGGGTTATAAATGTTTGCAGGGCTGTTTTTGCTGTATCGGTGTCAAGAACTGAGAAAGCCTGCACATAAAACACTTCTGATGGGTCAGCGCCGGTTATGTTAATGGTGTGATCCATAACATTTCCAAGGCCGGTTAGTTGGCCAAGTTCAAGAGCCGGTGTATTTCCATAAAAGATCCCGGTTGAGCCGGCCTTATCGGTGCTCCAGTGAAGGAAGAAACCTGATGTAGTTATACTGCTGATTATCAGGGGAGAAGTGACATTGATACTGCTTGCCGGGATAATATCATTCTCATCACGGGGCAGCGCCTGGTAAGTGCTATAGTACTGTCCTAAAACACCTATGATGGCAACTTCCCCGGAGGGGATCACTGTTCCTGCCAGGGGGGAGTTCTCATCGTAAATTCTTATTTCACCACTCTGGCCATTGGAGGTATATGGATAATTGCTTTTTGCAGCAAAAACCTGACCGGCGTCATCAAACACGGCATGTTCGATCTGTACCAGTTGTGCTTCATAGGTTTCGTTCAGTTCAGAAGGTGTCAGAACAACCGGGTCGGGCAGATCATGTCCTGATGAATGGTTTGTTAATGAAGTTATGGGGCTTATTTCCAGCAGGTTGTTATAATCATAAAGAGTGCCGGTAACGGTAATACTGTCGCCACGGTTCACATTGTTTACAAAACTGGTTCCATACACGGGAATTGCTCCTGTTGCATCCTGGATAAACCTGATTACGCCAAGCTCTGCACCATTGGTAGCGATGCCTGTAATTGTAACGGTGGAGCCAAGTGATGCCTGTCTGGCACCGGCAATAGTGGATTGGGTTTTACCATAAAAGGAAATAAACAACAGGGGAGAGAAAAAAAGTAAATATTTTTTCATTATTTTACCAATTTTCTTTTCTGCTTTAAGCTTTTTGCCTTTTTACTTTATCCTTTGTCTTGTTCTTACATTATCTCCATGCTGTTGATTTTCTCCAGATCTTCAGGTGTGTCGATAGAGATGCTTTCATGCCGGGTTTCTACAACATGTATTGTGTAACCGTTTTCGAGCCAGCGGTTTTGTTCAAGTGATTCTGCTTTTTCAAGAGAAGAGGGAGACAATTGAGTAATTTCCATCAGGATTTCTGTACGAAAAGCATATATTCCAATATGTTTATAGAAAGGATATTCGCCGGCCCACTTTGTTTTTTCAATGTTCCTGACATAGGGAATAGGAGACCGGCTGAAATAAAGTGCCATACCGTTTTTATCTGCGACTACTTTTGGCAGGTGAGGGTTGAAGATTTCTTCTTCACTGGAAATTTTTTTAATGAGTGTGGAAATTTGTATCTCAGGATCATTGAAACTTTTGGATAAATGGGAAAGCATCACTGGATCGAGGAATGGTTCATCACCCTGAATATTGATAACAATATCAACAGGTTCATTGTGTGATTTCTGGTAAAGTGTTACAGCTTCTGCGCAGCGGTCTGTACCACTCTGGTGATTTTGGAAAGTCATAATTACATGCCCCCCGAAACTTTCAACTTCTTTGCTGATCCTTTTGTCGTCTGTTGCTACAATAACATTATTGAGGGATAACGAACATCTATCGTAAACCCTCCTGATCATAGTTTTACCGCCAATAATAACCAACGGTTTTCCTGGAAATCTTACTGACTGGTATCGTGCAGGGATAATTCCTAATGTATTCATTTTTCTTTCAATTAAAAGAATATGCTAATTTACAGAAAATATGGGTATTAATGCTAAATTGTTAAAAAATCTCTAATTTTGCATGAAATTTATATTTATTTGTAAAACAGTATGAGTGATGTTCAGAAAATTAAACGGAGATTTGGAATTGTTGGAAATTATTCAGATCTGAACAGGGCAATTGGCATTGCTTTACAGGTAGCGTCAACCGATCTGTCGGTGTTGATTACCGGCGAAAGTGGTACCGGCAAAGAAGTATTCCCGCAGATCATACACCAGTTCAGTTCAAGGAAACACGGACAATATATAGCTGTAAATTGTGGCGCCATTCCTGAAGGAACGATTGACTCTGAGTTATTCGGGCATGAAAAAGGGGCGTTTACCGGGGCAATAGATAGCCGGAAAGGTTACTTTGAAGTTGCCAACAGGGGGACTATTTTTCTTGATGAAATTTCTGAATTACCACAAGCCACACAGGTAAGATTGTTAAGAGTGCTCGAGAGCGGTGAGTTTATCAGGGTTGGTTTATCAAAAGTACAAAAAACAGATGTCCGGGTTATTGCTGCCACAAATGTTAATATTATCCAGGCTATCCAGGAGGGAAAATTCAGGGAAGACCTGTACTACCGCCTTAATACTGTGCCTATAAATATACCTCCTTTAAGAAGCCGGAGAGAAGATATCCATCTGCTTTTCAGAAAATTTGCTACTGATTTTGCCGAAAAATACCGAATGCCGGCTATCTGGTTAACAGATGAAGCGTT
The DNA here is from genome assembly GCA_022561875.1 of Bacteroidota bacterium. Taxonomy (GTDB): domain Bacteria; phylum Bacteroidota; class Bacteroidia; order Bacteroidales; family VadinHA17; genus JADFUQ01. Next base: position 68,543 of record JADFQJ010000008.1, read on the forward strand.
GAATATTCTTATTAATTATTCCTGGCATGGCAATATAAGGCAGTTAAAAAATATCACGGAACAGATATCTGTTATCGAACGAGACAGGGAAATTGATGAGGAAACACTGAAAGGCTATTTGCCAGGTTATCATGGAGAAAAACTTCCTGCAATCATAAAGAGGGAGGAGCGAAAAATTTTCTCTTCCGAACGGGAGATACTGTATAAAATCCTTTTCGATATGAAGAATGATATGAATGATCTGAAAAAACTGGTTATAGAGATAATGGAGAAGGGGGATGGTAAAATTGACATTAGCGAAGGTAACGAATATCTGGTGCAAAAACTGTATCATAGCGTTGATTCGGCAAGCAGGGAAATAACTTATCAACCCAGGGAGATGAAAAAGAAAAGGGAAGAGGCAGATATTCAGGACACTGAAGAAGTGGTCGAGGAATCATTTTCTCTGGTTGATAAAGAAATTGAATTGATCAGTAAAGCCCTGGACAAGCATAATGGAAAAAGGAAACGGGCAGCAAAAGAGCTCGGAATTTCTGAACGAACACTTTACCGGAAAATAAAAGAGTACGACATTGAGAATTAAAGCACAAAACAATGAAATATTTCATATATATAACACTGTTTTTTTTTGGGGTCTTACTCCAGGGATGTAAGATAAACTACTCATTTTCCGGAGCCAATATTTCACCGGAAATAAATACAGTGTCGGTTCAGTATTTCCCAAACAGGGTAACCCCGGGAAACGGTTTTGTAAATCCGGATTTCAGTCAGGTTTTTACTGATGCTTTAAAAGATAAGATCAAAGAACAGACCAGGCTCAATTTTGGTGAAGATTTTGGGGATGTGAATTTCGAAGGGGAAATAACAATGTATAAAACTGCCCCCCTTGCAGTTACAGGACGGGAAATTGCCGAATTAAACAGGTTTACTATTACAGTGCGGGTAAAGTATACTAATACCTTTAATCCTGATGAAAGCTTTGATACAAAATTCTCAAGATATGAAGATTATGAAAGTTCAAAGGATCTGCAGTCTGTGGAGCAGGACCTTTCAGAAAAAATACTTGAACAACTGACAGAAGATATTTTTAACCAGGCATTTGTAAATTGGTAGAAATATAATTATTACCTTTATATTTTGTCTTTATGAATTACGGTAACATATGTATTTGTTAAGTATTAGTAAATTAATCTATGAACAGGGATGAATTCCTGAAATATTTAGAGCACCCCGGACAACTTGACAAGAGAAGTATTCTGGAAATACATGAACTTCTTAATGAATTTCCCTATTTCCAGACTGCACATATGATGTTGTTGAAAAATCTTTATATCCTTGGGAATATTAAATTTGACAGGCAGTTAAGAAAGTCAGCAGCTTATATAGGCGACAGAAGTGTGCTTTATTATCTTTTGCATCAGCCGGGGATTAACGGGGAGGACAAACCCAAAGAAAGTGAACCTGACCAAAAAACTGAAAGACCGGTAACAGAAAAACCGAAAGATAAAATCACGAAGAAAAAGGAACCTGAAATTAAGGTTGAAAAAGAGAAAGCTGAACGGGATAAGAAACAGGAAAAAGAAGTCCTGGCTGACGTGATTCTAAAGAGGATTGAAGAAATTAAGCAGAGACGGGATGCATATAAAGCCGGGAAGCTTTATACTTCAAAAACAGCTTCCCTTGAAAAGCAAGCGAGTACAGGTGAAAGGAGCGTTGCTGATGAAATCCTGAAGGAATTAGCAGAAAAGAAGTCTGGTGAAGCCAAAAGTGCGGATGCTAAGGAATATGTAAAAAAAACAGCGAAAAAAAAAACGGAAGATCAAAAAAAAGAGGGAAAAGAAAGCCAGATCCTGGAAATAGGGAATGAGAATGAGGTTATCGAAGATAATATCGGACAAACGGAACAAGGAGATCAGGGTGAACTGAAAGAAATGGCAGGCAGTGATGAATTACTTGAGTTGGAAGAGGAAAGCATGCCGGAGAATTTTCAGGATACACCTGACGAAAAAATAGCAAACGATGAACTTATCAACAAGTTCATTGAAAACAGCCCTCGTATTTTACCCCAAAAGGAAAATATCCCGGATGAGGAACAAACAGATATTTCAGAATCGAGTGTAGAAGAGAATGAAGGTTTTATTACCGAAACCCTTGCAAAAATATATATCAACCAGGGTTATTATTCGAAAGCTATTTTTGCTTATGAGAAATTAGGTTTGAAATTTCCGGAAAAAAGTAGTTACTTTGCAATTCAAATTGGAAAAATAAAGAAATTAATTAACGAACTATAAATCATTTAAAAATGGGTCAATAGTTTTAATCAGTTCAAAATCACAAAAAACCAATAAATAAAAAGTCCAAAAAATTAGTGATAAAGTTATAATTCTTGTAATATTTAAAGCTAAATTAGAAACTTCTAATTTTTCACTACTCTTATCAAATAAAGAAACTGTTCCTAATAATTGCATACAAATAACAACTATTAAATAAATTTTTAACATAATTTTATTCAGTAGTATTCTTATCCTTAGCATCATTATCATTAACATCATTATCCTTATCTTGTTGAACTAAATAATGCTCACCAAGATGATCTTCAGAAGGATCATTAGAATCATTATTATATATTTTTATAAGATTTTCATAATCTTCTACTAAAGCTTTATAGTTTTTTACAAACAATTTTAAACATAAATCAACCCTCTAAACTCATAAGAGCGGTTCGAACAACGTCCGACTGGGGGAGTTTTTGACTAAAGAGCGAGGTAATACCTCGCTTTTTGGGTTTATGGTAAAGTGGCATTGACAAAATAGACTTTATATTATATAATAATAAAGGTAAAAAATAGTTCTTGCAAAAAGGAGGAAAAAATGTCATTGGACAATAAAAGACAGATAATAGTTTTTGGAATTTTTGGATTTATGCTTGGAATTATAATCAGCGAACTAATCTTGATCAGTGTTTATGGCAGCAGTGAAATACTACCAGGTATAGTAGGCGTAAGTATACTAGCAGTACCTTTAACAATTGCCATCCTTTCCAACAGTAAGAGTAGAAAAATAACGACTGTTTCTTTAGCGATTTTTTTAGTTATTTATACTATTCCTATTTTTATTACTATGGGATATTTACTTTATAGCATCCTAAACCAGGCTTAAATGCCTGGTTTTTTCTTAAAAAATTAGATATAAGTTATTTTTATTCCTACCAGAGCGGTTCGAACAACGTCCGATTAGGGGGAGTTTTTGACTAAAAGGCGAGGTAATCCCTCGCTTTTTGGGTTAAAGAAAGTTGCATTGACAAAATTCTAAAATTGTGTCATGCTATATTTAGTTTATTTGATAATAAACCTTAACAAGAGGAGGTTGACCATGAAAAAAGAAATATCGATTATAAGGTTTAAAAATAACCCGCTATTGCAGCCAAACCCAGAGAGTAGCTGGATGAACAAAAATATATTTAATTGTGGAGTTATAATTGATGAAGACGGCTTATATAAAATGCTATTTCGCGGTGCTTCCACAGAAGATCAATCAATGTCTAGTTGCGGACTAGCTTTAAGTACGGAAGGGATAGAGTGGTATCCAATAGATAAACCAGTATTGAAGTCTGGATTTAACGACCATTGTATAAGAGGAATTGAAGATCCGCGAATTGTAAAATGGATTGATGGGTGGAAATATATTTTTGCCACTGCCTCTTCATCCGCAGGCGGAAGAGTAGGTATCTGGAAGACGAAAAATTTTTTTGAATATGAATGGGTTGGTATCCCCTTTGACCAAGAGGATAAAGACGCGTCTATTTTTCCAGAGCCGATTAATGGTTGGGTATATCTGATTCACCGAAAGGCTCCCCATATCTGGATTTCTCGGACAAAAGATTTAACACTAAGGAGCGGTTGGCAGGATAGCCAGATTTTGATCAATAGAGATCAATTTTATCGACACCCCGAACACAATGTTCTTCCCAGAAAGATAGGCATTGCCGGACCACCAATAAAAACCCCCGAGGGCTGGCTGTTAATTACGCATATTGTTCATCAATGGGACAAGAAAAAAACAAGATATTCTTATCTTCTTAACAGGTTATATTCACTTGGGTTTGTAGTACTTGATTTAAAAAATCCTACAAAAATTCTCTATATTCACCCAGAACCAATACTCGAGCCAGAGGAGAGACACGAAATTGTTGGTACTGTACCTAATGTTGTCTTTAGTTGCGCCACTGTTGATACTGGAGGAGATTCTATTTATATTTACGGGGGAGGCGCTGATACTGTTATCTGCGGTGGTAAACTGATGAAAAAAGATCTTGTGATCCCGATTAATGGAAAAGAGACGCCGTTATTTCCAGAATACAGTTAATAAAAAATTATAAAGCGGTCAAATGACCGCTTTTAATTTTAGATAATCACCACAAAACAACAATTTTAAACACAAATTGATATGCTCAAGACATATTTCTGACATCAGCTATCACCTCTTTGAAGACATCTGGATCTTTGATCGCTTTATATAACTTTAATGCGACTGCTTCGGGAGTTGATAAATGGTCCTGCTCTTTAAAATCGATAAATTCGGCCACCCGGCTGAAATCATGCTCCTTGCTATCTCTTATTTCCGATTGCATTTGAGTGTCCACAATTCCTGGCGCTACCGATAATATTCTTATGGGATCAGAATGACCAGCTATGTCTTGTTCTTTTGCCACCACTTCAGCAAACAGATCCAAACCTGCTTTAGTACTACAATATGCCATCCAACCATCAACAGGTCGCTTGCCTGCCCCCGAACTGATATTGAGCACTATTTTATCGGCTGGTGATTGCTGATATGCATTTACAAAATTGTTGATCATAACTGCCGGAGCCACTAAATTTATCAGATAAGCTTTAATCAT
>JADFQJ010000037.1 GCA_022561875.1 Bacteroidota bacterium
ACGACGATATGGTAAGATGGATCGAATTTTCTCTTGCGACTCATCGTTCATTAGCTTTATATAATTGACGATTTCATCCCAGGGTATGACACCCTTGTGATAATCGGTAAGAATACTGTCTGGAATGTCGCATTTTTTTGGCAACCGACTTTTAAGAAAGTCTCCTTGCATACGCCTAACATCATATTGATCAAATGGAATATCGACGAAAACAGGTTTGTAAAGATCAAGTATTGCCCTCTTTTTGAGGTTCAATCCCTCCAGATCAAATACTCTTATCGGATTGTCGGCAGGATTAACCCCGGCTTGAGAAGTTAGATACTGTTCGCTGAAAATGAATTTCATTTTAATCTCTTTTGAATTCTTTCCGAATTCCATCGCGAGTTTAGCTCCAGTACTGTCTGTTTCAGCCAATTCAATAAAATAATTCCGTATTTTTTGTTCTTTTTCAGGATCTTTGATAATCTCTTTCCAGACAGGTATATCTGATGGTTTTGCCCCAAGGTTTTTGTCAGCTTCTTCTTTCAGACCGGAAACCGGTTTGTAGCTTTTACTTTCAAGATCATAAACACCAGATATTTTGCCACCATCATACTTAAAAAACCCGTTTTTCCGGGAACCATCCGGATTTTGTCCGCCTCTCACACCCTGTTCCATCAGCTTATCCAGTAATGGACTATGGATATTCTCTCCCACAATCCTTTCATTCATTACTTTCATAATGAGTCTGACAACATCAATCCCAACATAATCAATCAACTGGAAAATTCCCATTGGGCGTAGTAAAAGGCGGCTGCTGATTCTATTAACCATATAAACAGCCAGAGAAAAAGGTATATCCCTGTAAAAGATTTCTGCCTGTTGTATCCCGAACAAGGAATCACGCATAAAATGACCATTGCCAATAAAACCGGCAATATCATTGGCAGGCACCATGATCTTACCCATCCGTTCGATCAAACTGTGTGCAAACTCTTTTAAACCGGAAACAGTAACTTCCGATTCAATAACTTCAACAAGTTTTTGAATAGCCGGTGGATTATAAAAATGAAACCCAATAATCCTGCCGTGAAGACCGGCAGCTTTATCAAGCTCATGAATGGGAATGGATGAGGTGTTTGTAAAATACCAGGTTTGACCGGGATTATTATTTTCAATTTCTGCTAATATCTTAACTTTTAACCCCTTGTCTTCGCTAACTGCTTCAAAAACAGTATCAACATCTACCAACGATCTTAACTGTGTTACAGGTTTGATCAACTTTGTTACATCAGATACATACTTTTCAAGGAGGGCATCGTCAGTCAATCCCTGATCATTTCCGGTGTAATAACCTTTTACCAGTTCAGGATACCTCTCCCCGTTCTTTCTAACCTGCTTGTTTATATACGTCATTACTCCCTCCAATCCTTCTTCAGAAACATCCATTGCATACAAAATATAATCAGTATCGGAATCACACTGTTGAAATTTAATTTTAGCCATTTCTATGGCTGCCAGCAACAAAATACCACTGCCCATTTTACCGGCTGCTCCAAGAACAGCAACTTTTTTAAATTGGTTTTCGTAAGCCATATGCAATATGTTAATTAATAAAATTTAAACGTAGCTATTCAGTATAAAAGAAGTGCCTAAAGTGCCTAAAGTGCCTAAAGTACTTAGAGTGCCTAAAGTTTTAGTTACTTGCAAATTTAAAATAACTTTAGGCACTCGTAACTTTAGTTCACTTTAAGTACTTCTTCGTTAAATTTACCATTCAGGTTTTCTCTTTTCAAGAAATGCCTTCATTCCTTCAGTACCTTCGTTCCCAAATAATAAGCCGAATTCACGACTTTCAAGTTTGGTAGCATTGGCAAAGTCAAGTCTGAGTCCAATATGCGACACACTCTTAATTACAGATACTGCGCGAGGTCCTTTTGAGATTATTTTTTCAGCTAATTTATATACTTCATCCATTAGCTGCTCCGGTTCAGTCAATTTCTGAACCAGGCCTATCCTGAAAGCTTCATCAGCAGAGATCTGATCTGCAGTGAGAAGCAAGTTAAGCGCATTACCTATGCCAATAAGGCGTGGTAACCGCTGTGTTCCTGCAAAACCGGGGATCAGACCAAGACTTACTTCCGGCTGGCCAAACTTTGCCTTGCTACTGGCAATTCTTATATCACAAGCCATCGCTAATTCACAACCACCACCCAGGGCATATCCGTTAACTGCAGCAATAACCGGAATATCCAGCTTTTCCAACCTGAGAAAAACTGCCTGACCTCTTCGGGAGAATTTTTCAGCCATCGATTTATCCATACCTACCATTTCTGAAATATCTGCACCGGCAACAAATGCTTTCCCCTTACCGGTAATAATCAGTATTCTTACCTCTTTATCATTCCGGATATCGGACAGCAACACCTCCATATCCTGAAAGAAATCATTATTTAATGCATTCAAAGCTTCGGGCCGGTTCAATGTCAGTATGGCAATACCATTTCTTACTTCATATTTTATTGTTTTAAATTTATCCATAACATATTGTTTCTAAATGACTATTTAAAAGAAAGGGAATTGAAGAAATTTATTAATACTGAAAACCCAGTGTAAAAATGATATATTAAAATTAATTGACATTTGCATAAACATATATAATTATTAGCATTTTTTCAAATATTTAAATTATTTAATTGGAAATTAGATGTTCCTCTGATCAATTTATGTTGTGCAGCAGACCATGCAGATATCCAACCTGAATTAGTTCCCGGTTATTTGTTGCAGGTTCGCCTGTTTTTTTTCATTCATACAGGAAGTTTAATTTTCTAAAACTATATTTGTAAAAATAAAACCTTGGGTAAATATAAGAACACAGCTATGCGATTATTAATTAGTTTCCTGATACTCTCATTTGTTACTTATTGCCTGTATCCACAGCGCACATCTCCTGATAAAATGTTTACAGTGGCTTTTTATAATGTTGAGAATCTCTATGATACAGAGAATGATCCTGAAACTGAAGATGATGAGTTTACACCTGAGAGTAACAAAAAATGGGATAATGATAAGTACAAGAAAAAATTAAAGGATCTCTCCAAAGTTTTTCACTCTTTAAATTCCGTGGAATTACCGGAGATTATCGGACTGTGTGAGGTTGAAAACAAACAGGTACTGAAAGATCTGACTACCACCGGAAAACTGGCGAGGGGGAACTATGGAATTGTTCATGAAAACAGTCCGGATATCCGTGGAATTGATGTAGCGCTGCTTTACCGCAAAGAAGAATTCCAATATCTCTCCCACAGATCAATTCCTGTTCATTTCAGGTTTGATACAGCAGCCCGCGTAAGAAGTATTCTGTATGTTAAGGGAAAGACCGGAAAAAATGAAATATTCCATTTTTTTGTGAATCACTGGAAATCAAGGTCCGGCGGACAACAAGCCACCGAACCAAAAAGGATATTTACTGCAGTAACTCTGAGAAAAGTAGTGGATTCGATATTTAATATTGAACCGGATGCTAAAATAATTATCATGGGTGATTTTAATGATGAACCCACTAACATAAGCATACATTCCATTTTACAGGCTAATAATAAGGAGAAAAATGCCAATTTACGAGAACTGTACAACCTGATGTACAATATGCACAACATTGGAAATAGGGGCACATATAGTTATAAAGGCGACTGGATTATGCTTGACCAGATCATTGTTTCCCAAAAAGTAATAAATGACAAAAAAGGATATCATTGTGATTTTTCATCTGCTGTGATATACCAGGATGATTGGATGATGTATGATAATCCAAAAGTTGGAATGCTTACTCCGAATCGTACATATGGTGGGGATATGTATTTTGGCGGTGTAAGTGACCACCTTCCGGTATTTGTGGTTTTAAGAAAAGAGTGAAGAACTTACGGGTTACGAGTTGCGGGTTACGGGTTAAGAAGAAAAAGAGAATAATGAATATCGAATGATGAAGTGATTAGAAAAATCGACAATTCAATAAATATGAGGATATACAAACATATTATTTATAACATATAACTTTTAACCACAGTGAAATATGCTCCTTTGTCGCATTTCACGTGGCAAGCATTTAACTTTTAACGTATAACTTTTAACTTTTAACTTTAGGCACTTTAGGCACTTTAGGCACTTTAGGCACTTTTAACTTCTTAACATGCAATTTGAATTAATCTCTGATTATTCACCAACCGGTGATCAGCCGAAAGCTATCAAAGAACTTGTTGAAGGGTTGCGCAATAATAGTCAATTCCAAACATTACTGGGAGTTACCGGTTCAGGAAAAACGTTCACTATTGCAAACGTAATTGAGCAGATGCAGCGCCCAGTATTGGTACTTAGTCATAATAAAACCCTTGCAGCACAACTATACGGGGAATTCCGGCAATTTTTCCCCAAAAGTGCGGTGGAATATTTTGTATCCTACTACGATTATTACCAACCCGAAGCATACCTGCCTGTTACAGACACTTACATTGAAAAAGACCTCTCAATAAATGATGAGATAGAAAAACTAAGGCTCAGTACAACATCTTCCCTCCTCTCAGGTCGAAAAGATGTTATCGTTGTATCTTCAGTATCCTGTTTGTATGGAATTGGGAATCCTGAAGATTTTCACAGTAATACTATCCGGATAACCACAGGTGATAAAACCAGCCGGAATGCCTTACTCAGGAAATTGGTTGACAGTCTTTATTCCAGAAATGAGGTTGATTTTAAGCGTGGAACATTCAGGGTTCAGGGTGATACAGTTGATATATTTGTTGCCTATGGCGATTATGCAATCCGAATTGTATTTTGGGCAGATGAAATTGAAGAAATAGAAACCATCGACCCTGTTAACGGAAATACTATTGAAATACTTGAACAGGTAGTTATTTACCCTGGTAATATTTTTGTCACAACAAGGGACAGAATGCAAAAGGCAATCAGACAGATTGAAGATGACATGTTTGAACAGGTTCAGTATTTCAAAGATATTGGCAAAGAGATCGAAGCGAAAAGACTCCGGCAAAAAGTCAGCTACGATCTTGAGATGATTAAAGAGTTGGGATACTGCAGCGGTATTGAAAACTACTCCAGGTATTTTGACGGACGCAAGCCGGGCACCCGTCCATTCTGCCTGCTGGATTATTTTCCGGATAATTTTTTAACAATCATCGACGAAAGCCATGTTACAATACCCCAGGTAAGAGCCATGCAAGGCGGAGATCATTCAAGAAAGCAAACCCTGGTGGAATATGGGTTCAGGTTATCTGCTGCGATGGATAACCGGCCACTTAGGATCGATGAATTTGAAAATTTAACCGGACAGACTATTTTTGTAAGCGCCACTCCTGCAGATTATGAACTTCAGAAAAGCGAAGGAGTTTTTATCGATCAGGTAATCCGGCCAACCGGGCTTCTGGATCCGCCTGTTAATATACACCCCAGTCTAAACCAGATCGATAACCTGGTTTCGGAAATAAACGTGTGTGTAGAAAAAAATGAACGTATTCTTGTTACCACCCTCACCAAACGAATGGCTGAAGAACTGACAGACTACCTTCTGAAACTTTCAATAAAATGTCAATATATCCATTCAGATATTCCTACACTTGAAAGGGTCGGGATCATGGAAAATCTCAGGTTTGGCAGGATAGATGTGATAGTGGGTGTGAACCTGCTGCGCGAAGGACTCGACCTGCCTGAAGTTTCACTTGTTGCCATTCTGGATGCAGACAAAGAAGGATTTCTCAGATCGGAACGATCACTTACCCAAACCGCCGGCAGAGCAGCCCGGAATATTAATGGGAAGGTTATAATGTACGCTGATAAAGTTACCGGGTCAATGCAGAAAACCATAGATGAAACAAACAGAAGGAGAGAGAAACAGTTAAAGTACAACGTAGAAATGGGGATAACACCTAAACAAATCATTAAAGCATCCAAATCATTTATGGGTGATATCCAGGGGAAAAAAGCCGATGAAAAATTCTATGCCGGTCCTAAAACAAAGGATATCGCTGCAGACCCGATAGTCCGCTATATGAATAAAGAAGCTCTGAAAAAAGCTATCGAAAAGAGTAAGAGATCCATGGAAAAAGCTGCTGAAAAACTGGACTTTATCGAAGCAGCACGCTGCAGGGATGAGATGTATGAACTGCAGAAAATGTTGAGCTAGTTAAGTTAGTTGAGTAGGGTGAGTAGTTGAGTAGTTGAGGAGTTGAGGAATAAAAAATTGTTACTGGTTACTGGGCGCTAGTTACTGGTCACTGGGTGCTTGGGTTCACTGTTCAAGGGCTCAAAGTACAAGGTTGCACGGTGAAAGTACATCAACCTTTTTCTTCATTCTTCTCTCTTTACTTTTGCCCACAGTGAAATATGCTCAGTCATTCTTCCTTACAGGGCAGGCAGGGCAAGCGTCGCATTTCACGTGGCAAGCTTTTGCCTTCTGCCTTCTCTTCCACCCTGTACTAACCAAGGTATGTTTTTAGTAACTTACTCCTGGAAGTATGCCGTAACTTTCTGATAGCTTTTTCTTTGATTTGCCGCACGCGTTCCCGTGTCAGTCCAAATCTCTCTCCGATCTCTTCAAGTGTCATTTCCTGTTTCCCTATTCCGAAGAATAACTTTATGATATCACTCTCCCGTTCAGTAAGGGTTGCCAGTGTACGGTCAATTTCCCGTACAAGTGATTCAATAAGCAATGTTTTATCTGCCTTTGGGGAATCGTTATTTGGCAGAACATCGAGCAAGCTATTGTCTTCGCCCTCAATAAATGGAGCATCCATCGAAATGTGCCTCCCGGATACTTTCAGTGTATCAGTAACTTTCTCACTTGGCAATTCCAGGGTCTCAGCCAATTCTTCAGGTGATGGTTTTCGTTCGTATTTCTGTTCAAACTTCGAAAAAGCTTTGTTTATTTTATTCAGTGACCCAACCTGATTCAATGGCAATCTGACTATCCGTGACTGCTCAGCTAATGCTTGCAGAATGGATTGCCTGATCCACCAAACAGCATAAGAAATAAATTTAAAACCCCTGGTTTCATCAAATTTTTCCGCTGCCTTAATCAGACCCAGATTCCCTTCATTAATAAGGTCGGGCAGACTAAGCCCCTGATTCTGGTATTGTTTGGAAACAGAAACTACAAACCTAAGATTGGCCCGTGTCAGTTTCTCAAGGGCATCACGGTCTCCTTTTTTAATTCGTTGTGCCAGTTCAACTTCTTCTTCAACCGAAATAAGATCCTCTTTGCCAATTTCCTGTAAATACTTATCTAATGAAGCACTTTCCCTGTTGGTTATCGATTTTGTGATTTTTAATTGTCTCATTCTCCCTCCGTTTAGAAAATTTTTTTGCAAATGTATGTCTTTTTATCAAACAAGTCAAGGTTAACCCCAAAACAATTTTAACAATAAAAAGAAACCTGCAACGGCAAGTCTCTTTTTTGGGTTAACCTATAAAAATATATTGCTGTTAATCTCTGAATTTATAACTAAAAAACGTACCATTTGGCTGGACACCCTCTATTGAATATATCGCTCTTTCGCTCCCAAGATTGTTTTTTAAATCAGTTACGCTATCTACCCTTTTATCATTTATCCGGGTAATGATATATCCTTTCCGTAACCCAAGCTCTTTAAGCAGTCCATCACCAACTTTAACAATCTTCACACCATCACTAATCCTGTATTTATCCTTTACATCTTTGGTAAGCTCCTCAAATTTCGCACCAAGAATAAGATCGGTCGACCGTATGATACTGGTATTGCCTTGCATATTACGTAAGATAATATCAAATTGTTTCGTTTTGCCCTTCCTTTTTATTATTACTTCCACTTTATCTTTTGGCCGGAATTTTGTAATCTCTTCCTGTAACTCAGCCGTAGAATTTACCTCCACACCGTTAATACTAATTATTACATCACCAACCTTAATACCTGCTTCAATGGCAGCACCATTCTCGCGTAAACCATTAATAAAAACTCCTTCGATTTTTTTCAGATTATGCTCTTTGGTCAGTTTATCAGTTACATCCTGAATTATAACACCGAGAACAGCTCTTTGTACCTCTCCGAATTCTTTAATGTCTTCCACGAATTTCTTTACTATGGTAACCGGAATAGCAAATGAATTTCCAGCATATCCTCCGGTGGGCGAAATAATGGCAGAATTTATACCTACCAGTTCGCCTCTTGTATTTACCAGTGCTCCACCGCTATTCCCTCTGTTAAGGGCTGCATCTGTTTGTATGTATGATTCAATCCTGTACTGACCAGGAAGTATCCTCAGGTTTCTGCCTTTGGCACTTACTATTCCTGCTGTAACGGTTGAAGTTAAATTAAACGGGTTTCCTATAGCCAAAACCCAGTCTCCAAGTCGGAGATCATCTGAATTTCCATATGGCACAAATGTCAGGTTTTCTGCTTTGATCTTTAATAAAGCAAGGTCGGTACTGGGATCAGCCCCAACTACCCTGGCCTTGAAAGTCCGTTTATCATTCAGTACAACTTCAATCTCGTCAGAATTTTCAATCACATGGTTGTTGGTAACAATATAACCATCGGGTGAAATAATCACTCCGGAACCAAAACCCAGCAGCGGCTGAAGTCTCCTTTGATATTGATCCCCGTAAAAGAATTCATATAACGGGTTTTGGTTATGACTTCTCCGCTCGGTAATGGTTTTTACGTGAACAACCGCACGAACTGTATGCTCAGCTGCATAATTAAAATTCAGGGTCTCACCTTTAAAATCACCGGGCAAATTGTTAAAACTTACGAATTCCGAACTAACAGTATCCGTATCAGACTTAATTTCCGGCTTTCCGATAATAAGCGAGTATGCGAATAATGCAATCATTCCACCAATTATAGCTATTAATACCGAACCAAATATTCTTTTTCCTTTCATGTCTATTTTTTTTATTTAACAAATCTGTTATTTTTTCTGATCAAATTCTATGCCTTTTATTCAAGTTTCTTAACTTTACAATTCATGAAACGCTGCGGCTCATGCTTTGTTATACTTATTCTCAAATTTAACATAATTTAACCAAATTGTTTATGATCCTGCCATTTGTAAAATATCACGGTACCGGAAATGATTTTATAATTATTGATAACAGGAGAAAAACAGTGGAACCAGGAGACCGGAAAACAATCAAGCACCTGTGCAACAGAAGGTTTGGTATTGGAGCTGATGGACTGATGATGCTTTATGATCATCAGGAGCTTGATTTTGAAATGAAATATTTCAATGCTGACGGGATCGAAGGAACTATGTGTGGTAATGGCGGTCGTTGTATTGTTATGTTCGCAAAAAAACTCAGACTGGTAGTAAACAGAGCCCGGTTTATGACTAATGACGGAGTACACACGGCAATGATAAATGACACATCCATAAGCCTGAAAATGAATGATGTTAAAACGATCAGAAAATTGTTGGATGGCTATTTTCTTGATACCGGCTCACCCCATTATATCACCTTCAGGAATGAGATAAAAAATATCGATGTATTTAATGAAGGCAGGAAACTGAGGAATAATCAAACATTCAAACCTGACGGCACCAACGTGAATTTTGTCGAGGTCCAAAAAAAGCGATTGTTACTAAGAACATATGAACGGGGTGTGGAAAATGAAACTTTGTCGTGCGGGACAGGAACTATTGCAGCAGCCATTGTTTCGGTTTATAGCGGACAAATTGACAGTGACAATATTACTGTTCAAACAGGAGGAGGAATACTGAATGTGAGTTTCACCATGACCGGCAAAGAATACTTTTCAGATATTGTACTGGAAGGTCCTGCAACTTTAGTATTTGAAGGAGAGATTAAAATATAGGGTGCGGGTTACGGGCTTGCCACGTGAAATGCGACGTTTACCCTGTGAAATTTGAGGTACGAAAATATTTCACCAGGGAAGGAGCATATTTCACTGTGGTTACGGGTTGCGGATTGTGACTGAGAGATGGAGAGACGAAGAGGGGTGTGAAGAGGTGAAGAGAAGAGAAAAATAATGTTTAGCGTATAAATTATAACGTATTAAGAGTTGTGTTGCAGTGATGCGGTGTCACAGTATTGCGGTTTACAATAAGATATAAAAATGAATTAAAATGAAAAAGAAATGAAAAGAATTTCTACAAAAACTATTATCCTGTTTTCTATCCTTGGTATTATTTTTAGTGCTTCTGCAATAGCACAGGAGAAACAGGGGGAACTCAGCAAAAAGCTTGATAAGCTGAACTATCAGATGGATAATCTTTTCCACAGGCTGAATGAGATTGAAAAAGCCATTGATGATATTTACTGGTATAACAAAGTCGGTGACGTGGCATTTATTGACAAAGTGTACATGTATGGTCCACCCTTATGGAAAGAGAAAAACCCTTCAGCCCAGGGCGCCGGGAATCCTGTTAAATTCCGGTCATATGTATTTATCCCTAAAGATATTGACCCGGAAAGAAAATACCCTCTCATTGTCTTCCCCCATGGTGGTGTTCATAGCAACTTTACTACTTATTATGCACATATCATCAGGGAATTGATGGCACAGCAATATATTGTGGTTGCTGCCGAATACCGCGGGAGTACAGGTTATGGAAAAAGTCATTACCGTAAGATTGATTATGGTGGACTTGAGGTTGAAGATGTAGATGCAAGCAGGGCTTACATGATTGAAAATTATAATTTTGTGGATGCTACCAGAATAGGGATAATTGGCTGGAGCCACGGTGGACTGATAGCACTTCACAATATTTTTGATCATCCTGATAATTACAAAGTTGCTTACGTGGGTGTTCCGGTTAGCGATCTTATTGCCCGGATGGGATATAAAACACAGGAATATCGTGACTTATATTCTGTTGATTTTCATATTGGTCAAACGGCCTATGAGAACGTGGAAGAATATAAACGCAGATCACCTGCCTGGCAGGCGCATAAATTACAAACTCCTCTGCTCATTCATACCAATACAAATGATGCTGATGTAAATGTACTTGAAGTCGAGCATCTGATAAAATCGCTGAAAGCGGAAGGCAAAAAATTTGAATATAAAATATACCAGGACATTCCCGGAGGACATTCATTTAACCGAATGGATACAAAAATCGCTAAGCAGATCCGGCTGGAGATTTATGATTTTCTTGACCGTTATCTTGATCCGCCAAAAAAGCTCAAAACGATAATAGATCTGCATAAAGCTGCTTATGTGTATTGAAATAGCTTTTGCCTTACAAATCATACAGGTCAATCAGGTAAATAAGTGAAGCGATTGCTGCACTTCCCAGTTGCAGTTCTCTGTGGTTTACAGTTTCAATGGGTGAATTAAAATTCAATACAGAAAAAGCTAAGGCAAGTATGTCTAAAGTTTAAGAGTTGTGTTGCAGTGTAAAGAGCAGAGAGTAAGGAAGAAAAGAACTAGCATCAACCCGTAACACGAAACCACAGTGAAATATGCTCCTTCCCCAGTGAAATACTTTCGTGCCTCAAATTTCACGGGGCAGGCGTCGCATTTCACCCCGATGAAATAAAAAGAATTTCATGGGGTAAACGTGGCAAGCCTGTAACCCGTAACATCCTTCAGATCAGACATCAATATTGGCATATTTGGCATGTGACTCAATAAAGGCACGCCGTGGAGGAACCTCATCACCCATCAGAATAGAGAATATCCGGTCTGCCTCTGCCGCACTGGTAATAGTCACCTGGCGAAGAGTTCTGTATTCGGGATTCATAGTAGTATCCCATAGTTGCTGGGCATTCATCTCACCCAGACCTTTGTAACGCTGAATAGTGACAGCACCCTCTTTGCCCCGTCCCAGTTCCTGTACAACAGTCTTTCTCTCCTCTTCAGACCAGCAATATCTTTCCTCTTTCCCTTTTTTAACAAGATAAAGCGGAGGGGTTGCAATGTACAGGTTTCCCAGCTTGATCAATTCCTGCATATATCTGAAAAAGAATGTCATGATAAGGGTGGTAATATGGCTTCCATCAACATCAGCATCCGTCATAATTATGATCTTATGATACCTTAATCCATCAATGTTAAGCGCTTTACTATCCTCTTCCGTCCCGATGGTAACGCCAAGAGCAGTGAACATATTTCTGATCTCTTCATTCTCAAACACCTTGTTCTGCATAGCTTTCTCAACATTAAGTATTTTTCCTTTTAATGGTAAAATAGCCTGAAATTTCCTGTCTCTTCCCTGCTTTGCAGTACCACCGGCTGAATCACCCTCGACAAGATATATCTCACTTTTTGCCGGGTCTTTATCAGCACAATCGGCCAGTTTCCCTGGCAAACCGGCGCCGGATAAAACTGATTTTCTCTGAACCAGTTCCCTTGCCTTTTTTGCAGCCTGCCGTGCTGTAGCAGCAAGGATCACTTTTTGAACAATGATCCTGGCATCCTTGGGGTTCTCCTCAAGATAATTTGTAAGCAGTTCACTAACAGCCTGGTCAACCGCACCCATAACTTCAGAATTACCTAATTTGGTTTTGGTCTGCCCCTCAAACTGGGGTTCCTGTACCATACATGATATTATTGCGGTAAGTCCTTCCCTGAAATCATCACCTGAAATATCAAATTTCAGCTTGGCAAGCATTCCTGATTTTTCGGCATAAGCTTTCAGTGTTCTCGTCAATCCTCGTCTGAAACCTGCAAGATGAGTACCCCCCTCAATCGTATTTATATTGTTTATATATGAATGAATATTCTCAGCATATGAAGTATTGTACTGAAGTGCAATTTCTACCGGTGTGTCATTTTTAATTGTTTCGATATAAATGGGTTCTTTAACCAGAGGTTCCCGTGATTCATCAAGGAAGCAGACAAATTCCTTCAATCCTTCTTCAGAATAAAACTCTTCTTTCCTGAATCCCCCGTTGCCATTATCATTATCATTCTCGTTTTCATTCTCATCCGTTTTCCGCATATCAGTAATCGACAAACGTATGCCTTTATTCAGAAAAGCCAGTTCACGAAGTCTGGTGGATAATATTTCAAAATTAAATGAAGTGGTAGTGAATATTGTATTATCAGGCTTAAATGTTATTATCGTACCTGTAGTATCTGTTTTACCTGTATTCCTGACTTCCGATAATGGTTCCCCCCTGTTATACTCCTGGACGTATACCTTTCCATCACGATGTATTTCAGCTTTCAGCGCTGCAGATAAAGCATTCACACAGGAAACACCTACTCCATGTAACCCTCCGGAAACTTTATACGAATCCTTATCAAATTTACCTCCTGCATGAAGCACAGTCATTACCACTTCAAGGGCTGATTTCCCCTCTTTTTCATGATAGTCTATTGGAATACCACGACCGTCATCCCGAACCGTAACAGATCCGTCATCGTTAAGAAACACTTCTATATTTTTACAATACCCGACCAGCGCTTCGTCAATCGAGTTATCAATCACCTCATGCACCAGGTGATGTAAACCCCTCACGCTCACATCGCCAATAAACATTGCAGGACGTTTTCGTACCGCTTCAAGCCCCTCAAGTACATGTATATTCTCTGCCGAATATTCTTTTTGTTCAGAATTATCTTTTTTCTTTTCCATTTTCATTTGATTATCATAAATAACTACATAAATAAATAAAACCCTGAATTTTTAAAGGGTTCCTATAAAAAATTCATTTTCAATACCTTACAAAGGATAAATGATCAACTGCGTTTCTTGTCAATATCATCAATAATCGTGAAGTCTTGATTGTAAATTCAGGAATAAAAACTAAATTATTAATTAACTGATTATCACATTATTATAATAGCATTCCTGTTCTATTTTTAACTTGACAAATATAGCAAATTTTAATGATTCTCAGACTATTAAATACACAAAATCATTGTTTTTTCAACAAAAGATCAACACTTTCACTTTGGCAGATTATATATTACTGATTTTTTATGGAAATCGCTGATAATGAGCTGAAAAATCGTGTTGCAGTGTTGAAAAGTTTATAAGTTTAAGTTGAGGAGTTTAGAAGTTTAGGATTAAGAAATTGTTACTGATTACAAGGTACGGGCTAGCTATTGTTCACATTTTCATAACTTCATCGTTCATCGTTCCAAAGGGTTACGGGTTGCGGGTTACGTGTTACGAGTTGAGAATCTCACCTCTCATTTCTCATCTCTCTCTTCACTTTTACCTTCTGCCTTCTGCCTTTACTACAACGAATAGGTGATCCCTCCCATTATCGTAAGTCCATGCCCCGGATACTGGTTCCACTTCTGATATCTTGAAGATGTCAGGTTATAAAACCTGAGAAATGCAGATAAATTTTTTGTATATCTGTACTCCATTCCAAAGTTGATATCAATTATTCCGTTGAGTGAGGATTCATTCGCTCCAAAAAGGTCATACGATTTTACATATCTTTTCCCTGAACCAATTATATCAACATTGACCAGTATTTTGTCCCGGAGATTATACCTTGCAGAGACAGTTAAATCCCACGCCGGCTTATGCCAGGGTCTGTCCTGAGAAGTCATTGTGTACTTATAGTAGTTCCCGCTTATGGTCAGTGATAACTGATCTAATGGGCGGGTCATGATTTCACCATATACAGTGGTTAGCTGTACATCATCATATTCGGTATAAAACTGATTTCCAAGATTATCTGAAGTATCATTCACATAAAAATACATATCGTCAACCAGTTTGTAGGATACTATCAGCCCATACGATAATGAAGTACTGATATTTCCAAGCAACCCTCCGTAAATATTAAGTTTGTGGTTACTGTTTTTTACTTGTAACCCTGATTTTATAAAGGGATTTTCCAAGGCAATCTTTTGAAAATTATTTACTTCCAGCTTACCGGAAATACCAAAATAAGCATTGAATATGTGTTCTGCCACATTAAACTGTAAACGGGTATGCGGATAAAAATATGTTGATACATCATCATTAACGACATCAAACAGAATATCCAGTCCTCCTTTAAGATCCCATTCACTTGTTTTTTTCTTAAACCATGGGCTTACCTGAATAATGTCATTTTTGCGTGCAGCAACAATTCCTGTTTCATCAATATAATTATACGAAAGATCGATACCAAACAATGTGTTTTCCCGGAACAGACTGAACTCACCGTAAGCCAAAACATTGTTTTCTGTATAACTGAATTTATCGGCAAAATAATTGTATTTCACCTGAATATTATAGTTTAAATGACCGGAATCAACATAACTTGTGTGGTATCCGAGTTGAACGTTCAGATTCAGGAAATTTTGCTTTATATCCTCCTTCTCAAGTACTGTATCCCCTATCGCAGGGTCATATCCGTAATAATATATTGACTGATCATTTATGCCGGTACTGATTGAGAGAACAGAATTATCGTAAATCCTTTTGCCATATAAATCAAGCTCATCATTCCCATAACCGGCAAAAACTTTTTCATTATTTTTCAGTTTCACCTTACCATGCGATGAAATATGTCTTGCGTAAACTCCCAGGGAATAATCTTTCGATCTTTTCTTATAGATACTAAGTTCAGCTAACGGGGTTAGATAATTTCCAATTCCCAGTTTCAGGTAACTTCCATAAAGCCTGGTTAACGGATCTGCTAACAATCGTGCGGCTTTAATTGGTTTTACACTGTATTCGGAACTGTATGGTCTGGGATCTGTCTTATATACAAAATCGGGAGATAACTTCACGGTATCTTCAATCGAAGGAAGAAGGCTTATTTTGAAAGCATCAGATAATTCCGGTGCGTAAGGTTGTACAACCCTTACCTCCTTCTTTATTCTTTCCTGGGAAAATCCGTTGAAAAGAATCATCAATAGCAGAATAATTCCAGTTGCTCTCTTTATTATTGACATGTTGAACATATGCCTCTTATTTTTACTTACGTTAAACCTGAATATTTAAGGTTTCAGAATGTCTCAACTTTAACCTCATTCTTCAAACCTTCCAATGTTACGTGTTACGGGCTTGCCATGTTTACCCCATGAAATTCTTTTTATTTCATCGGGGTGAAATGCGACGAAGGAGCATATTTCACTGTGGTTACGGGTTGAGCCTTCTTTTCGCTCTTTGCCCTTTGCTCCTTTGTCCTCACCTCTCACCGCTCACCTCTTCCTGCTCCCGGCTTCAGACTATCTTCCTCCATTCCGTTTCCTTCAAGTCCCTCAACTATTTTCAGTTTCTCCTCAACTAATTCAATAATCCCGTCGTCTTTCACCGTATAATACTCAAGTAAACTCATTAATGTATGTCTTGCCTGGAAAAGATCGTTTTTCTTCAGGTTAATATCTGCAAGGAGAAGAAATATTTTAGCCATCCAGTAGGCGTGAGGCGAATTTTGATCAATAAACTCAAACACCTCTTTTTCGGCTTCTTCATACTCACCCATCATAAAACTTATTTCTGCAATATGATACTTTGATTCCGCTCCCACCTCACTTTTTATTTCCGGGGATACCCGTTCGAAATTATTTCTTGCTTCTTCCAATTCTCCAAGGGTGTAATGTGAAACCGCCTTCTTGAAAAAAGCCTCCCTGACCAATTCTTCGGAAACAATGTCGGAGATAATCACTTTTTCAGCTGCCTCTTTGGTATTGTTGTAGTCATGAAGATCATAAAAGCAACGCATTTGGCCTATTCTTGCTTCAAGCAGATCATTTTCATTATCGGCCATATTTTCGAGGAGAATATAATATTCAGTTGCAACGGCAAAATCCTTCATATTAAAAGTTATGTTGCCGGCAGACTTCAATGAAGGAATAGTAAAAACATTTACCGGGCTTTCAATAAGATACTTATATGAAACAAGTGCACTATCCACATTTCCCAATTTTATTTCGCATTCAGCCTTATAAAAATGAGCGCTTAAAAGAAAACTTCCATTCTCAAATTCATTGATATAATTACCGAAAACTTCCACAGCTCTCTCGCAGTTGCCGGACATATACAGGTTCTCGCCCGACACATAAATAAGCGAATCTTTTTCAGTCGGGCTGATCCTGGCAAAATCACCCAGACTTTTTGTGTAATCAAAATATGCTTCGACATCATTCATCTCCACATAAACATACTTTAACCCGGTCAGGGCATTTTTTGATTCCTTGCTGCCGGTATAGTTCTCTATGACCTTCCGGTAGTACCTGATCGCTTCGTTGTTATTGTCAAGATTATAGTAAACAAGTCCCATCTGTATCATAGCTTTAGGAACGTAACTACTGAAAGAATGGTTATCAAGTATCAACTGGTAATTAACCAGGGCTTTATCCGGATCATTTAATACAACATAAGCTCTGCCTTTTTCAAACAGGGCATCATCGAGGTAGGATGATTCTGGGAATTTTTCCAATAAATGTGACAGTATGTCGATTTTATTCTTTTGCTTTTTCAGGAGACCCTGGGAAAAAGCTTTCTGAAAAAGAGCATAGTCTGAAGTCGGTATATCCAGTTCAATTGCCTTCTGATAATACTCAGATGCCTTTACATAATCGGTACCGACAAAGTAACAATCTGCTATTCTGTTATAGGCGTCACCTTCTATCCTTCGGGGTTTTCTGCTTTCTAACCCGATATATTTTCTGAACCAGCGGGATGCACTTGTATAGTCTTTCAGGTTGAAACATGCATAACCCAGGTTATAATGCGCCAGTTGATACTCATTAAGCCCAAAAGCCCGGGGGATAAGCATAAACTGGTTATAATCATCCTTAGCCGGCTCATATTCTTTAATACGGTAATATGCTTCGCCCCTCCAATAATATGTTCTGGCTTTAACCCTGCTGTCAAACCGGTCGAATTGCAACGATTTATCAAAAAGACCAATCGATTCTTCAAACTTCAGGTTGCTGTAAAATTCAAGGCCACGGTAAAAAGCAACTTTTTGATAAGCTCTCTTTATCCTGTCGCTTTTTTCCTGTATCTTTTCCAGAGAAGCAAGGGCATCCCGGTAATTTCTTGTATTCATGTATGCCATTACCAGGTAATCATAAGCCTCATCTAACCTGGATGAGTATGGGTAAAGCTTAATGTAAGTATTAAAAGAATTAATAGCTTCGTTAAAAGGCGAATATGAAAGTTTATATGTGATCTTGGCATAATTAAACAGGGCATCTTCCTTTATCACAGGATCGAAGTCCAGTTGTGAAGCGAAAGAAAAAGCCATTCTGGCCTTATTTTCCTGATCCTTGCGTAAGTAACAATCGGCTAAAACATAGTAAGAATTCTGGCTTAATGCATCCTTTGGTCCAATTGTTTTCTCAAGCTGGCTAATAGCTTTATCATATTCCTTAGTTTCAAAATAACAAAAACCCAGTTCATACCTGTCCTGCCGCGAAATATTCTTTTTCTCTTTCATAAATGTCTCCAGGGGAGATATTGCTTCGCTGTATCTTGCTTTTCTGAAATAAGCATCTCCAAGAAACTTGGCTACCTCAGCAGCTCTGCGCGGTATTGCTTCAGCCAGCAATGGGGGAGCATATTCAATTATTTCATCATATTTCTTCTGGATATAAAGTATCTGTACGATATAATATGGAACGACAGGACCAAATGTTTCATCCTCTTCAAGTCGTAAGAACTCCCCCCTGGCTGTCTCCCAATTCTCATCTTCATAAGCTATATGCCCGTAATAATAAATAGCCGGACTTGTATATTTTGATTTAATATCCTTGATCTCATAAAAAGCAAGTCTGGCTTTTTCAAAATCACGGGTTCTGAAATAACAATAACCTGACAGAAAATAGAATTCAGCCAACTCATCATCATCGAGGTACAAACGATCAACCCTTTCAAAATAATCAACAGCATCATGATATTTTTTATTCCTGTATTTATATCTTGCCAGTTCAAATATTGCTTTTTTTGCCAACAGAGTTTTGGGGTACCTGCCAATAAATGAAGCCATTAAATATTCAGCATCTTCATTGAATAACCTGATAGCACAAATGGCTGAATAATACTCAGCTTTTGTTTTTTGTTCACTATCCGAATCACCGAAATCTGAAATAGCTTTAGTGAAGTATCGCTGAGCCGCACCATATTTCTCTCTCTCAAAAAGCTCAAACGCCCTGGAATATTCACTAAGATGATAATCAAACGATGCGGGTTTCTGGGCAATCAGCGGCAGCCCGGTAATAATAAAAAAAAGAAAAATACTTCTTGCAATTCGCATACAACAGGGATTTGAATTTCGGTTAAAATTAACTAAAAAACGAAACAGATCTCAGATTATTATTCAATTTAATTAACAATTGCCTGTTAATTACTAATTAGCCATTTTTCTCCCCGTTCAATGGAAAATTGTATTTTTGAGAAAGAATAAAATAAAACATAGTCTGCAGTCCACAGTAGGCAGTCGACAAAAAAGTAAAGTATTTAAAATGTCATTACCAAGCTATAAACATTGGACCTAAACACCTATCATGACAGAAGAAGCAATAATAGAATTCAAGGATTGTTCTATTTTTCAAACGGATAATCTGATTTTATCAAATGTTAGTTTCACGGTAAACCCCGGAGAATTTCTCTACCTGATCGGTAAAGTGGGAAGTGGCAAGACAAGTCTTATTAAGACAATAAATGCACAATTACCTTTAAAAAAGGGTGAAGCCAGGGTAGCAGGTTATGACCTTACAATGCTGAAAAGGAAACAAATACCCTACCTCAGAAGGAAACTTGGAATCGTGTTCCAGGATTTTCAGTTATTAACCGACAGGTCGGTGGAAAATAACCTCTCTTTTGTGCTCAGGTCAACCGGGTGGAAAGACAAAAAAATGATCACTGAAAGGATCAAAAACGTGCTTGAAAAAGCAGGACTTGGGTACAAAAGTTTCAAAATGCCCCATCAATTATCCGGGGGCGAACAACAGAGAGTGGTTATTGCACGTGCGCTGTTGAATGACCCGGAGATCATTCTTGCCGATGAGCCCACCGGGAACCTTGATCCGGAAACCTCAGAAGGGATCATCCGGACACTTATGGAGATCAGCAAGGCAGGAAGGGCAGTTATTATGGCAACACATAACTACACTCTATTAAAAAAATTCACTGCCCGTACCCTGAAATGTGAAAACGGGAAAATTTTTGAAGTTGATCATGGCGAGGAGTTCGATTTTACGGCATTGATGGAATAAGGCGGAAGAACTGTGATGTGGTAATGAGGTAATGAGGAGATGAGGTGAAGAAAAACTAACCGCAGAGACGCAGAGACGCAGAGATAATTAGGTGAAGAGAAGAAGAAAATAATTAATATCGATTACTCACAAAATAAATAAATTTCAATTATGTTCGTGAGATCTGTTACTCACTTCGTTCGTGAGAACGCTTCGCTTAGTTCGCTAAGTTAACGAATATCGAATATTAAGTTAATAAGTTACGGGTTATCCACCTTCTCTGCCAACTGGCGAATAGGTGGACGAAGCGGGTTACGAGTTGTCTCTCTTTTAGATAAATCAACTTTTAGGAAATGAATACAACTAGCACATTAATAGATAATTACGCAAAGCATTAAACAAGGATGTCTCCCCCTTGGGGGAGATTTAGAGGGGGTACTAATACAAAACATTATTTCCTTGCTAGTGCTTTAGCAAAACGACTCCGAGAGTCGTTCTATGGTTCCGGCTCTACTACTTTAAGTAACTTGTTCACTATTTCTTTAAGTTGATCAATTTCGGATTGTTGATTACTCACTTGAATGAGAAGCTCCCGGTTCTGTTCATTAAGTTTCTCTGTTCTGTTAATCAATCCTTGAACAGCAACCATATTAACTCCTGCAAGATCTATTGAAGTAATTGTTGTATCACTCTCCCCAAAACCAAAATTATAGTAGAAATCCTGTGCTACAATACCAATATGTTTGATATCCGGACTTTGGCTTTTATAATTCCAGCTCTGGATATTTATGTTTGATAGTTTTTCAAGAACCTTCTCTTTCTCAATATCCTGATAGTTTTCTTTCTTATTCCGATCTGAAACAGAAGACCATGATCCTCCACCTGCAGCAAGACTAACGCCTGTTGATAAATCAGAACTGGAATAAAAAACAGTACCCCCCACAGCCCGGACAACAAATTGATTATCAAGTATGGCATAAACCGAATCACTGGTTGAATTATCCCCATATACAAATGAACCTGTTTTATTATTGGTTGATGCATTACTCCCCATTGCTGTTGAAATATCTCCACTTGCTGTGGTTCTATAACCCATTGCTGTTGAAGCCCATGAGCTGGCTGTTGTTGAGTCTCCCATTGCGGTTGAATTACTTCCACTGGCTGTAGTTTGAGCTCCCAACGCAGTTGAAGCAACTCCGCTGGCTAATGTTTTCCACCCCATTGCTGTTGAACTATGTCCACTTGCCGTGGTAAAATCTCCCATTGCTGTTGAACTTTGCTCATTCGCCAGGGTATTATTTCCCATGGCGGTTGACATATTTCCGCTGGCTACAGTGCCTCCTCCCATAGCGGTTGAATTCAATGCGCTGGATGTAGTTCCAGATCCCATTGCTGTTGAACTATTTCCACTTGCCATGGTACTACTTCCCATAGCGGTTGAAGCAAATCCACTGGCTGTAGTTTCAAATCCCATCGCTGTTGAACTATGTTCGCTTGCCGTGGTTCTATTTCCTATGGCAGTTGAAACAGGTCCGCTGGCTGTAGTCTCAAATCCCATTGCGGTTGAAATCCATCCGCTGGCTGTAGTTCGATCTCCTATAGCAGTTGAAAAATATCCACTTGCCTTAGTTTGATAGCCCATTGCCAGGGAATATGGACCTGAAGCCGTATCATTAAATCCAATTGCAAAAGCTCCCTGTGCTATAGCCTGAGAACCAAATCCCAATGCAAAAGCATATTCACTGCTTGCCCTGGTTTGTCCTGTTGCAATTCCCGCTGAATCTAAACCCACCGACCCGAAAGCAAAGCTTTTATTTCCTAAAGCTTGTGCACCTGTACCCAATGCATATGAATCATCTCCGATTGCTTGTGCCTGATTTCCGAAAGCGAATGTATTTATTCCTTGAGTGACAGAATTTTTACCAATTGAGGTTGAATAATCTCCTCTGGCAATAGTCTGGTATCCCAATGCCTGCGACCAATTTCCTATAGCTTTGGACTCATACCCTGTGGCTATGGAATTGGTACCTACACTATCGGGACTTTCTATTAAAACCCTGCCAGTTAAGAAAGCTTCTTTTTTAGGATACCAAAGTATCCTGGATTCACTTGGATCCATAATTTCAGCAGCACCTTTACCTGAAATATTAAAATAATCATTTGTCAAACCTTTACCTGCACTATATCCTCCAACTGCAAAACCACCTTTACTGCCCTTTCCACCTTCTTCAGGTATATATACCCTTACACTGTCTCCGGTAACACGCAAATATTCGTCACCGGCGCCTTTAGCAGCACTGAAGCCACCTACCGCAAAACCGCCTTTGGGGCCTTTCGCGTTGGTTGTATCAAGGTAAACCCTTACACTATCGGGTGTTACCCTGAAATATTCGTTGCCTGTTCCTTTACTTGAGCTGTATCCACCAACAGCGAAACCACCCTTTGGGCCTTTACCAATATCTCTATCTACGTAAATTCTTACACTGTCACCCGTGACACGCAGGTATTCCTGACCAGCTCCTTTACCGGAGCTGAATCCGCCTACCGCAAAACCTCCCTTGAGACCTTTTACCGATGATGTATCGATATAAAACCTGACACTATCCGGTGAGATCATCATATAGTTTCCTGCTCCTTTTGATGAGCTGAATCCTCCAACAGCAAATCCACCCTTCAACCCCTTGGCGCCTGAATCGTCGACATATACTCGTACACCGTTATTGTACACTGCAAAAACAGTCTGCCCGTCCTTGTTCTTTACCTCGAACAGTGGCTCTTCATCATTAGTTGTCGCCCCTAAAACCTGTAACCTGCCTCCGGGACTTGAAGTGCCAATACCTACATTGATACCTGTAACATAAACCGAATCACCATTTTTTGTCCACCAGTTTGTATTGTCAAGATATGGTGTGAGGTTAATATTGGTGGCTGATGGATTATTAGTTATTGTTAAATTATTCGCAGCCAGTTGTAGATCCTGTATTTCATTGAAAGGATCAGAGTCAGAATCGTCTGTAGTTTTTGCAAACATTGCATATGGCACCGAGAGCAGTTCTGCTGTTCCCATATCAACATATCCTCCTCCATCTTTCACCTGCACCTTCATATAATATGAACCAAGAGTCCAGTCGATATCTGCAAAAGCTGCAGCAGTGCCGCCACTGTTTGTGGCTTCTGTATCTCCGATCTTAAGGGTAAAGAGTCCCATATCATTTGTTGTTACCAAATGGATCTCTTCCCATATAAGGGTTCCTGATTCACTGCCCTGGAGAAGACCGATCTTGATATCAATAGCAGTATTAGCCAGAATAGTATTATCACCATCACGGGCAACTGCCTGGTAGTTGAAACCCTGGGGTGCCTGGGAAAATAAGGCAAAAGGCAGAAGGCAGAAGCATGCCACGTGAAATGCGATGCCTGCCCTGTAAGGAAGAATGACTGTACCGGGGCGAAAATTGAGGTACGAAAAAATTTTACCAGTGAAGGAGCATATTTTACTGTGGGCAAAAGCTTGCCACGTGAAATGCAACGCTTGTCGTGCCTGCCCCGCAGAGAAGAATGACCGTTTCGGGGTGACATTTGAGGTACGAAAACATTTCAATAGTGAAGGAGCATATTTCACTGTGGTGAAGAGGAGTTTTGTTTTCATGTTGTATTGTTTTTCTAGGTCAATATTTTGAATAATCTTTGATAAAGAATTCTGTTGCTAAAGCTATTTCAGTTTTTCCTCCAGCTCATACAGACGCCGCTCAATATTCTGTAAACTTTTGTTTTCCTCCTGCAGCTCTTCTATCATTTTCTGTTGTTCCTTAACCGCCTCTATCAAGACTACTGATAGTTTTGTATAGTCTACCAATTTATATTCCTCCTCGTTGGTTTTAACCAGTTCGGGAATAACTTTTTCAATCTCCTGGGCGATAACTCCTAACTGATTACCATCTGGGAATTTCCAATGCCCGCTTTCTTTACTTTTCCATTCAAAATTCACCCCGCGGATCTGCATTATTTTATCCAGTGCATTTTCTATGGTTGAAATATTTTCTTTCCACCTGATATCTGAGGGAGTAACGGTACCAACAGCAGCAATATCACCACCAACATCAAGATCCCAGGTAATATCTACATCAGCATTAAAACTCAGATAACCAGTCGAAAAATTCCCGTAGATCAGGGCATCATCAGCGGTTGACCATGAATTATCAATATATAATTTATTACTCCCGGTTTCAAAATATCCTGCTCCGGTACCGATGAAAATATTACTCTCTCCAATGTTGTTATATCCTGCTTCCGGACCGATAGCGACATTTAAGCTTCCATTCTGGTTCGAGTATCCTGCCTCTTGTCCAAGGTAAACATTGCCTAAACCGTTAACATTGCTGTATCCGCTCATTGTGCCGAGAAAAACATTATAACTTCCAGTATCGGTCATATTACCGGCTCCCAATCCGATAAACACATTTGACATGCCTGTTGAATTTGTATAACCACTTTCCTCACCCATGAAAACATTATAATTTCCGGTTGTATTATTCACACCCGAATTCGATCCCATAAAAACATTATAACTACCCTCGGTATTATTTTCCGCTGCATTATTCCCTATAAAAACATTATCCTCTCCGGTAGTATTAAAATAGCCTGCCATATCTCCAAGGAATACATTATAACTGCCCAGTGTATTTGATGACCCGCAATCGGTTCCTATAAACACGTTTGACTCACCCTGGGTATTACTCAATCCTGAACTTTCGCCAAGAAATACATTATAATTGCCACCAATATTACTATAGCCGGCACTCTCTCCAAGGAACACATTATAACTTCCGGTATCATTTGATTGTCCGCAATCTGCACCTATAAAAACATTTGAAAAACCCTTTGAATTTGAATATCCGGCAAGATCTCCCAGGAATACATTCTGATAACCGGTTGTTATGGAATACCCTGACATATCACCCAGACTTACATTAGCATACCCTGTAGTATTAGAGAACCCTGAATTGTTGCCGATAAAAATATTCCATTCACCTGTAAGATTATTGAATCCGCATGAATCACCGATAAACACATTTGCCGTGCCGGTAGTATTCAAATACCCTGAATTGCTGCCAATAAAGGTATTGGATTCGCCATTTGTATTGGAAAATCCTGCAAGGTAACCAAGAAATACACCTCTGCTTCCCTCGCTGTTAGATGAACCGGCTTTGTAACCCATGTATGAATTGTACTCACCGGTGGTTATTGATTTACCACTTTCATGTCCGATAAAATAGTTGTTAGGTGTAAGGTGCATAAAATTTGTAATTGTTCCTTTTGAAGAGCTAAA
>JADFQJ010000038.1 GCA_022561875.1 Bacteroidota bacterium
TTTGATAAATACAGTCAATCAGATGCAGTCTCATCATTACATACTCATGTCACCGATCTAAAGCAGCGACTTGAAAATGTAAGGAAACGGGGAAAATTGCTGAATCCGGGATCTGTTACTCCTGAGATAGCCCTTCCAACTCCTGAAGGAGATACAATAAGCCTCTATTCAACCCGGGGTAAGGTAGTACTTCTCGATTTCTGGGCTGCCTGGTGCAAACCGTGCCGCATGGAAAACCCCAACCTGGTTGCAAATTATAAAAAGTATCATGATAAGGGTTTTGAGATATTCCAGGTTTCCCTCGATCGCACACGTGATCAATGGCTCAAAGGAATAGAAGATGACGGTTTGGGAGAATGGATCCATGTGAGTGATCTTAAATTCTGGAATTCGGTGGTTGTCCCTGTATATTATATTGAGGGTATCCCTACAAGCTTCCTGCTTGACAGGGAAGGAAAAATTATTGAAAGAAATTTAAGAGGTGAGGCTCTGGGTGAGAAACTGGAGGATATTTTCAAATAAGCCTTTAAGATGAATTAGCTATAAAAATACATTTCAGATGAAAAAAATCATTCTGATTATACCACTGTTTGTATTGTTTGCCTGCGGACGAAATCATATTATAGTAAACGGGGTTATCAAAGATACGGAGAAAACCATGATCTACCTTGATAAACTAGGTGTCGATGAAATTGTTATCGTTGATTCATCCAGGATAAGCAAACAAGGGAAATTTAACCTGAAAACCAAGGCCTCAGGACTAAATTTTTACCGGTTAAGATTGTCAGACAACAATTTTGTGACTTTACTTACCGCGCCCGGTGAAAAGATCATTGTATCTTCGAAAAAAAACTATTTGCCAACAAACTATGAATTAACAGGATCGGAAGGTTCACGAAAAGTGAGACTCCTTGACACTCACTTGCTGGAAACCCAGAAAAAGCTCGATTCACTGACCAATGTTTATAGAGAATTCAATGATAAACCCGGGTTTGATACAATCAGCACCGGGCTTGATGAAAAATACCAGCAGGTGGTAAATGAACAGAGAAATTTCAATATCGGGTTTATTCTGGAAAACCTTAACTCCCTGGCATCCATTAAAGCTTTATATCAAAAGTTTGATGAGAATACTTATGTTTTGTATAAGAACCGTGACCTGCAATATCTTAAGATTGTGGCCGATTCCCTGCAGAAAGCATATCCTGAATCGAAGCATACAAAAGCACTTGTTGCAGACCTTGAACAGGGCATGAACCGGTATAACCAGTTACGTATTAATCAGTTATTGAAAGATACGCCTAAAACCGAACTGGATATTCAATTACCCGACACAAAAGGTGATACTATCAGCTTGTTATCACTGCGGGGCACATATGTCCTTCTAAGCTTCTGGTCAACAGCTTCTGATGCATGCATAAAAGAAAATTTAACATTCAAATCATTATACAAAACATATCACGCAAAGGGATTTGAAATATATCAGGTGTGCATTGGTGGTGATGAGGAAACCTGGAAGAAAGCAATTAAATTTGACCAGCTGCCATGGATATCTGTTATTGATAAGGAACCTGCAGGTTCAGGTGTAACCCGCATGTTCAATGTCAGGTATGTTCCTGTTAACTACCTGTTTGACAAAGAAGGAAATATTATTGGCAAGGATCTTCATGGAAGGGCTTTGAATATAAAAATGAATCAACTTTTTGAATAAGGACCAGACCAATAGTGAATCCCGGGGAAAAAATATATTTTGCTTCTGACTTCCATCTTGGATTCCCTTCTCATGAAAAAAGTTTAGAGAGGGAAAAAAAGGTTGTCAGGTGGCTTGACAGCATCTGTTCCGATGCCAGTGAGATCTATCTGTTAGGTGATATTTTCGATTACTGGTTTGAGTATAAAAAAGTAGTTCCCAGAGGGTTTACACGGTTTCTTGGAAAGATCTCCGGGATTGTTGACTCAGGCATTCCTGTTCATTTTTTTACCGGAAATCATGATATCTGGGTTTTCGATTATTTACCTCTGGAAACCGGGATAATTCTGCACCGTGAACCGGTAATCAAAGAATTTAACGGATTGAAATTTTATCTCGCACATGGCGACGGACTAGGGCCCGGTGACAGGAAATACGATTTATTAAAGAAGGTATTTACCAGCAGAATTCTTCAATGGCTCTTTGCCAGGCTACATCCTAACTTTTCAATCTGGTTTGCTCATAAATGGTCTCAAAGCAGCAGATTTTCAAAAGTGAATGAACCATTCAAGGGTGAAGACAAAGAATTATTGGTCCTTTATGCAAAAGAACTGCTGAAGAGAGAACATTTTGATTATTTCATTTTCGGCCACCGGCATATCCCTGTAAATTATCAGTTAACAGACAAATCCCGGTTTATTCATCTTGGCGACTGGATTAACAATTTCAGTTATGGCGTTTTTGATGGTGAAAAAGTTGAAATCAGGTTTTTTATTTCAAAATAAATGCGATCAACACACCCAGGTAGTTACCAACAGCATAACCTGCAATCCCAATCATTAAGCCTGTGAGGATAATCTCCCTGTTCTTCAATGCAGCTGCAATAACCGGTACAAAAGGAGGAGAACAGATCAATGCACTTCCTGAGATAATGACCGTATCTGCATCAATCTTAAACAGTTTGGCTATGAAAACGTGCAATATATGAGATCCGAACATTGCCAGAGCGACATACCAAAACAGGGAAAATGAAATATTAGCCAGTTTGGCAAGATCTGCCATTGAAGAAACAACCAGGCAAAAGACCAGGATGATATACATTCCGGTCTGAAAAGTCTTTTTGATCTGTTTTATCTTAGGCACAAATGAAAATGCTATTCCAAAAGTTGTAATAAACAGTATTATTGCGGCGGTGGAAAAATCTTCCGGCAACAGCATGCTTATTGCCTTGCTAACACCAACAATTACAAGAGATAAACCAATTGCTCCCAATAAAGGCAAAAATGTGCCTTTTTTAAACATTCCGCTGTAATTATCAAAATCTTCTTCAGGGTTTACTTGTGCTGAATTCATTTTACTACTGTCCGGGCTTTTAAAAGGCGGGAGAATAGTAAGGAAAACCCTTTGTCCGACAGAAAGAATAAAAACCAGGTACAAAGCGCCCAGGGAAAGTTCATAGGTATGAGTCATTATATACAATTCCTGATCCACATCCAGAGCAGTTTTCATAGCGGCAAGATTAGGTGTACCCCCGGTATATATCCCCACAAGCATACCGGACACTTTCCATATTTCATCGATACTTCCCCTGAAAATAAAAAATCCGACAAAGATCATAAGAACCACTGTAAACAGGCCAATTATCAACGAAGTCATGGCAGAACCAGCCATTTTGAACCATTTTTTTACATCCATAGAGAACAAAATAAGTGGTAGTGCAATTGGGATCGTAAGATTTGTCAAAAGGTTTTGATATTTTTCGGCGCCTTCTGGTAAAATTCCAATATTTCCCAGTATCAGTCCGATTGCATAACAAATTAAAACAGCCCCGACTTTTTTCATAATGGAAAACTTTGTTTCCAGATACAATATTATTACAGGAGCAATCACAAAAAAGATGATCATGATAATTAATTTCTGGCTCATAACTCAATAAATTTTATTAATACTTGAAAACAGAAAAAATCAAAAGATGCATATATCTAAAGATGAATTGAGTGGAGGGATAATATGTAATTGAACAATGATTTTCTTACCTGATTTGAACAACTAATTAAATAAAAAATAAATAAAAAATATGATTTGATGCCTAAATTAAAATGAATCCAAATAGTTCAGGCAATTTGATTTTTTGTAATTTGCAATCCGCAATTTTTCTAAATTCTCATAAACAATAAAAATTTTATTATGCCCTTTTCGAAAAAAATTGTCTGGATTACCGGTGCATCATCAGGAATAGGTGAGGCTCTGGTATATGATCTTGTTAAGCAGGGAGCAACAGTAATAGCTTCATCACGTAATGAAAAAAAGCTTCAACAGGTAAAGAAAAACTGTGGCGAGAACGAAAATTCCTGTCATATTCTGGCGCTGGATATGGAGCAACAGGATAACTATCCGGAACTGGCAGAAAAAATTATTCAAACCTATAAAAAGATCGACATATTGCTTCATGTGGCAGGAGTGAGCCAGCGATCGTCAGATGAAGATATCTCTCTTGAAACAATCAGGAGAATTTTTGAAATAAATTTCTTCGGCACAGTAGCATTGACGAAAGCTGTTTTACCCTATATGAAGGCACAAGGGTATGGACACATTGCAGTTACGAGCAGTATTGTTGGAAAATTCGGATTCCCAATGAGGTCTGCCTATTCCGCTTCAAAACATGCCTTACACGGATATTTTGAAACCTTGCGGGCTGAACTTCATGGAAAGAACATTTCAATTACTATTATTATACCCGGGAGGGTAAATACAGCCATATCAGACAATGCTCTCACGGGTGATGGTAAACGTTGGGGAAAAAGGGATGCCGGGCAAGCGGGTGGTTTCCCGGCTGAAAAAGCTTCAAAAAATATTCTAAAATCCATCAGGAAAAAGAAAAAAGAGGTCTTAGTTGGAGGTAAGGATCTGATAATGGTGCATCTGAAGCGTTTTTTCCCGGGCATTTTCTGGAAAATAGTACACCGTATTAATCCAACCTGATGGATTTTAAAAATAAGTTATTAGCTTTAACGAAATTATTTCTATTATGAACAAGGTAGTTATAAGCGGAATACAGCAAGTCGGTATTGGAGTTTCCAATCTTAAAGAGGCCTGGAAATGGTACAGGGAAAACTTTGGTATGGATATAAGGATCTTTGAAGAAAAAGCGGAAGCCAGTCTGATGAAATCATATACGGGCGGAAAAGCACGCAGTCGACATGCAGCGTTAGCTCTGAATCTTCAGGGCGGTGGCGGATTTGAGATATGGCAGTATACCGACAGGGTTCCCGAAGCGCCCGAATTTGATATTCATCTTGGTGACCTGGGTATTTTTGCTGTGAAGATCAGAAGCAAAAACATAAAGAGAACTTATGATCAGTTCAAATTACGAAATCTTGACCTGCTGGATAAAGTTCAGAAAGATCCGAGGGGGGAGGAGTATTTTTTTGTTAAAGACCCTTACGGTAATCTATTTCAGGTGGTGAGTAGTAATAACTTTTTCAGAAAAGAAAAGAAACTAACCGGTGCAGCCGACGGAGTAATGCTCGGCACTTCCAATATTGAGCTTGCCAAAAAATTCTATTCTAACATTCTCGGATACGATCAGGTAGTTTATGATGAGACCGGTATTTTTAATGATTTTGCAGGAATTAACGGGGGTGACCAGAAAGTTCGCCGGGTTTTGCTATATCACAGTAAAGAACGGATGGGTGCTTTTAGCAGGCTGTTTGGCGCCAGCTATATTGAATTGATAGAATCGGCAAACCGGAAGCCGAGAAAAATTTTCCAGGGACGCCTGTGGGGCGATCTGGGGTTTATTCATCTTTGTTATGATATCAGAGGAATGCGTGAGATGAAAAATATGTGTGAGCAAGATGGATTCCCTTTTACCGTTGACAGTGAAACAGACCATGAAAACGGCGTTTTTGATATGGGCGAGGCAAGCGGACATTTTGCATATGTTGAAGATCCTGACGGTACATTGATTGAATTTGTTGAAACACATAAAATACCTATTATTAAGAAACTTGGCTTGTACCTGAACTTAAGTAAACGCCATCCTGAAAAAGCCCTTCCGAATTGGGTGCTTAAAGCCCTGCGGTTCAACAGAGTAAAAGATTAATGCATAATTTCTTATATGAAACATCCCTTTATTTTAAAAAAGAAGAAAGTACTGAATAATCATTCCCCTTTCACCTCTGAGCTTCTGCTAAATCTTCCCCGGGAATTAAAAGCTTTAAGTATTACTGTACCTGATACCTGAACCGGTTTGTCGTAAAGGGTCGATTTTTCATCAGGTGCATTACCATCTGTTGTATATCTGATGGTTAGTCCGGGATATGTGTTATTAGCATATAAAGTTCCATCACGGATTACAGCTCCGGGAGGCGGGATACGATAATTAAAACCTCCAAAAATATAGTCAAGCCGTGGAAATTCGCTTTGACCCAGTGTATTGGCAAAAACATTCCAGGCATCCAGGATAGTATTTTTTCTTTCTTCTGTTTTTTCGACAGATCCCCATGCCGGCTGACCAACCCATGCTCTCTCAGCTAATCCCAGCATTTTAGGTAAATAGTAATATTCAAGCATCTCCTGATTCTTGATAGTTTCACTCCACAGCTCTCCCTGAAGCCCAATAATATTTTTCCTTGCTTCCGGCTTTAACCGCTCCATATCTTTAAAATCACTATCAGGATCAAAAGGATGTCCCATCGGATCTTCAAAAGTAGATTTATACAGATCAAATGGAACAAATTCAAAAGCTTTCCGGGTATTGACAAACCCTCCCCAATAGAGTCCCGGTTCATCAGGATGATGATTATAAGCCAGATCGAAATAGAAATTATTAACATTACAAAGAATTACGGGATATCCCCCGTTGGCAAGTTTGTATCCCAGATCCTGGTTCCCCCAAACACTATTCCATACATAGGGAATTACATTTTGGCCGATAAAATCCGGATTAGGTGACCATTCCCCCGGTCCTTCAAATTCCATTGCCACTTCTTCCCAACCGGCTATATCCAGGTTACGTTCCTTTAATAAGTCCACTATACGTCCAAAAAAATAGGATTGAAGATTTCTTACATTACCAATTGATGGATTTTCTTTAAGAAACCGGATACATACAGGGGATTTTTTCCACGCTCCCTGCGGAACTTCGTCACCACCGGTATGAATGGTTGTAAGAGGAATTTCTGCTTCCCGATACATCTCAATAATATCGTCCACAACCGTTTCATAAAAATTATATACTGCATCTTTACATACACACACTACATTATCGGTGAAATTTTGTGCTGATAAATATTTTGAAGAATCATTTAAGTCATTTAATAAGTATTCTTCTGCTTCATTAACTTTACCTTCAGCCAGTAAACGATTATATCTGACCTCCATAGACTTGATAGCTGCTCTTGCATGGCCCGGCATGTTAATCTCAGGGATAACTTCAATATGCCGATCCCGGGCAAAGCGGATTATTTCCTTAAATTCCTGACGGGTGAGGAATCCGCTACCACAGGATTTTGCCGGGTCAGGATAAGGACCTGAACCGTAAGCAG
This sequence comes from Bacteroidota bacterium, assembly GCA_022561875.1. Lineage (GTDB taxonomy): Bacteria > Bacteroidota > Bacteroidia > Bacteroidales > VadinHA17 > JADFUQ01. Next base: position 7,240 of record JADFQJ010000038.1, read on the forward strand.
GAAGAAGATATTCTTTGCTTCCGGTTGTATGCCCCCTGTAACCTCCTATTTCTGTAAGCTCGGGTAATTCTTCAATTTCCAGTCTCCATCCTTCATCGTCAGAAAGGTGTAAATGTAAACGGTTCATTTTATAAAAAGACATGATCTCCAATAGCTTCAAAATGCTGCTTTTATTAATAAAATTCCGGGCCAGGTCAAGATGCATTCCCCGGTAAGCAAATGCCGGAGCATCAGATATAGAAACAGCATCTATTTCTATTGTTGTTCCGGGCGATTCATATAATTTAACAGGCACCAGGGCAAGCAGACTTTGAATACCATAAAAAACACCGGCTTCATCACTACCCGTAATGATAACTCCCTGATCAGGAGACGCTTCCAGTAAATAAGCTTCTTCGTTCTTATTATTGATTTGTACGGGTCCTGTTTTCAGGGTTACTATATTAGTTCCCCCCACGGTACTTTTCATAACCCGGGGCTTTCCCCCCATTGCTTTTTCTAACGAAGCTGCCAAATGCTCTGCCTCTTTATCCAAACCTTCTCCGTAATGAATAATTAATCCGGCAACCAGAGAAACTTTTTGATCCTTAACAGTTAATCTAACCGGAGTTGGCACAATTCTTTGTAATTCATCTTTACTCAGAAGTTTTATACCTCTGTTTTTATCATATTGCCAACCTGCATTAGGTACCGGGACACCAGTTTCTGACGGGAAAATTTTATCCGGATTTGGAAAAGGTTTTATTATATAATTTTGCACAGCTATTGCTGCCTGTTTCTTGTTTATAGAATCAGAAAAAACAAAATATAATCCTAAAGGAACAAATGCTTTTTTTATAAACCATCCCCTGCCATTGTAATTGATTGTAATACTATCTCCGGGTTCCAGGTTAAAATGCTTTGTAGGAAACATCCGGTATAAATCACCATTTATATGTTCAAACCGTACTTCCCTGCTTACAGATTCCGGGATAATATTGCCTGCCATCTGGTTGAAATACATACACCATCCCGAACCTCCCATTTCAAATTCACTCCTGTTTTTAATTACAAATTCAGCACTGTAAGTTGATCGTTCTGAAACATCATTACTTATAAGTTCCCAGCTTACTGCTATTTCATCTACATCAGGAAAATCTTTTCCCTTTTTCGTCATGTTTTTACATTGCCAGATAAATAAAATAAAAACCAATCCTGCCAGAGTAAATTTAATTGTTTTCATTATTTTTAGCGATATAAATAATATTTGAGTAATCCTTAATTAACATAGGAGAGCAACAAATTTAATAAATGTTACTTAATATTTTTTTCTTAAACTTCAGTTAATAATTGTATTTATGAACAACCCATCTTCAGCTTACCCTATCCTGTCAAAACGCATTATATCACTGGATGCATTACGTGGTTTTACTATTGCAGCGATGGTAATAGTAAATGATCCGGGTTCATGGAACCATGTTTATGCCCCTTTGGAACATGCAGAATGGAATGGATTCACATTAACCGATGTAATTTTCCCTTTCTTTCTTTTTATCATTGGTGTTTCTATTGCTTTAGCTTATTCAAAACGACTGGAAGATAACCTGCCTAAAAAAGATATCTACAAAAAAATTATTTCACGTACTATTAAAATATATCTGCTGGGACTGTTTTTATGGTTATGGCCTGATTTCGATTTTGGAGCCATCCGGTGGACCGGTGTTCTGCAGCGAATTTCAGTAGTGTTCTTTGTTTGTGCTTTATTGTACCTGAATACCAACTGGAAAACCCAGATAAAAATCGCAGGTGTTATTCTTGTATCCTACTGGATTGTAATGGCTTATATTCCCGTTCCCGGTATCGGAACACCCGATCTTGCAGGACCTGAAAAGAACTGGGCACACTGGCTCGACAGTGTTTTACTGCCAGGTGTAATGTGGGAAAAAACATGGGACCCCGAGGGGATTCTGAGTACTCTACCTGCTATTGTATCGGGGATCACCGGAATGCTTATAGGAAAGCTGATCCTGACTGTAAAAGAAGAAAATAAAAAATTAGTCTGGCTTTTCTTTATTGGATTTGCCATGTTACTTGCTGGTGGTGTCTGGAACTGGTTCTTCCCTATAAACAAAAATATCTGGTCCAGTTCATATGTTCTCTACTCTTCAGGATTTGCAACTTTGGGTTTGGCTGCCTGTATCCTTATAGTAGACATCATGGGTTATACAAAATGGACACAACTCGGCAGGGTATACGGAGCCAATGCGATCACTGCTTATGTACTTGCAGGGATGCTTACCCTTGTTTTTTACAGCAGCATTTTTGGAGGAGCCTCACTTAATGATTTATTTATGGATGCTATGACCGGCATAGGAATTGATGCAAAACTGGCTTCAATGATGTATGCAGTAATATACATGCTTATAATTTATATCCCGACATATATTCTGTACCGGAAAAAAATCTTTATTAAAGTCTGATCTCGAAAAATGCTGGAATAATTTCGCGGTTAAAGTTCCGGGGTACACCCGGTTTGGGGCAACTGCAATTGTAAATATATTAGAAGAACTGATACAGGATTAAGTACCTGCATATACTATCAATCCTAATCCGATCACAAAACATGCAAACATCAGAACTAATAATATATTTGTTCCCTTAGGAGCATCCTTAAACTCTTTCCATATAAATACACCCCAAAGAGCTGCTATTAGTGTAGCTCCCTGTCCTAATCCATAAGAAATAGCATATCCGGCTTTACCTGCTGCAATAATACTCAAAGACATTCCGATGCACCAGATAATACCACCAAGAAAACCTGTTGAATGAACTTTAATACTTCCACTGAAGTATTGCTTATATGTTACAGGTTCGCCTTCAACAGGTTTCTTCATAAAAACAGTATTAAAAATAAAATTGCTTGCTAATATGCCAATTGTAAAAATGAATACAGCGGTATATGGAGTAAGTTTTCCTGAAGCAGGATTCACAAAATCAGTTGACATAGAACTGGCGACAAATCTGTAAAACAATGCCATCAAAACCCCTGCACAAATGGACAAAAGAATCCCTTTTGTTGATACCTTCTTTGTAGTTTTAGTTAACTTATTATAAGCAACAGCATCAAGAATAATTGCTATAGTTATCATTCCTATCCCGGAAAAAAGGATAACGGCATCGCCATACGGTGCAGCGATATAGTTGATTAACACACCGAAAACCAGGGCGATTCCAATCCCCACAGGAAATGCAACAGACATTCCGGCAATGGCAATAGCTGCAACCAGAAGTATATTAGCCAGGTTAAAAATCACACCTCCCAGAAATGCATTGGACAGGTTATTCCATTCTGCCTGTTTAAGATCATCAATAAAACTTCTCCCATTCTCTCCAAAACTTCCAAACAAAAAGGCAGATACCAGAGAAAGGAACAGAATTCCAATAACATAGTCCCAATAGAAAAGTTCAAAGCGCCATGTTTTACCGGCAAGTTTCTGGGTGTTTGCCCACGATCCCCAGCATAGCATTGTTATTACTGTAAAAACTATTGCCAGAGTGTAAGAAGGTACTATATACATGGTAAGTTGATTTTAGTTTATGAATTCATTTTTAATAGGTTTTTTGCTTGTCTGAGTAAACAATAATATCTCCTAACCAAAGCTTATATCCCGGTTTTGGGTTGACAAGCTTCACCATTATTTTATGCTTTTGTTTCGGCAGGTTATATTTCCAGCAGATATCATGTCTTCTAATAGTGAAACTGGTAGGGAGCTTTACCGATTCTGTAAGTTCTTCATTAATATAAACCTCTGCAATATGAACATAATCTTCAATTACATTGTTTTCTTTCTGTGAACTGCCGGTTAATACAAATCCTGTTCCTTCAAACTCAAAAACATATTCAGGATTTTCTTCGTTCATTGTTTTCTTTCCCCAATCTACCTGTTTTCTTTCAACCGGAAAATGTCCTTCAAATGCCTGTTCGAATTTTACAGCTTCCGGTGTCTGAAATCTGATTACCAGATTATCTTCATCAACAGTCCCCCTGTTTTGTTCAACCATCTGAAGGGCATGTTTATAACCCATCCGGTAAACATCGTTAAGGGAAATTGAGGTATATTTAAAATCGATATCTTCAACTTCTGCAAGTCCCATTTTCCAATATTCCGGAATATTATCATATCCCAATACAACTCCAAGAATACCTCCGGCGCTTGCAGGGTTGCAGTCAGAATCCTGTCCGCAACGTGTACTGATATCAACAGTTTTTCCAAAATCTCCTTCTCCGTAAAGAAGTCCGGTCACTATATAGGCAGCGTTAATTTTTGCATCAATATTAAAAGCCCTGAATACTCCATCAGGGCATCCGATATCGGAAGACCACTTTTTTTCCACTTCAAACCATGTTGCTTTCCAGTCATCAGGATATTTATCATACCAGCTAATTACATCATTAACACACTGATAAAACTGACTTTGTTCAGGAATTGTTTTCAATGCTTCCCTAACTATAAATTCAACATCATCAGAGATAAATGCAAGAGAATACATTGCTGCAACATACACACCACCATACCATCCATCACCGTAGTTCATTATATGTCCAATCTTATCGCAAATTTCCGTTGCGGAATTTATCATTCCGGGCGACATTAAACCGGCAAAATCAGCTTCAATCTGGAAGTCGATATCATCGGCATGCGGATTGTTTATCCAGTTTCCTGATTCCGGAGGATTAATCCCGTTAAGAATATTATATCGTGCTGCCTGATTTGCATGCCACAGCATATAGTCGGCATTGGCAAATGCTTTTGCATGCGATAGTGCCGGAGCATCCAATCCTTCGTTTTCAAAAACCTCAACAAAAGTCAGGTCCATATAAACATCATCATACAGACCGGGAGCATTATCATACCAGCTTTTAATATATCCGTCATACCATGGAATTGGCTGGTACTCCTGTATCATTGTTCCTTTAAATCTGAATTCTGTCGGACCTCCGTAAGTACAACCAATTACCTGTCCTGCCCATCCTCCTTTTATTTTGTCTTTAAGCTCTGCTTTGGAAATGGTAATTTCTTCACCATCGACAAGTGTTTTTGTAGTTTTTTGGCCTGTTTTCTCATCGGAACAGCCATAACCTATTAGTATTATGACCCATACGAAATGCAATAATTTTATCATAGCCTGTTAATTTTAATAGTAACTTATTAATGTAATATTGAATTATTTCAACACAATAGATTCATGCATCATAAGATCTTCAATTAATTTAGTTATTTGCGGAACCGGCATTTTGTTTACAACATACGCATGAGGTCCGTTTTCGGAATCTTTCCATTCGTTATGTCCATCTTCAAAAGCTATGAATCTGCCTGTGTTAATGTCAAAATATTTTTCATACCCTTTTACTGCTATCAGAACCGCGGTCTGGTCCCAGCTCATCCTTCCGTTTTTATCATCTTCACTCTGCTGAATCGATATGGCAAATACATCTTTTACCGGGTTATTTTCACATGGCATTTCAATTAGTCTTAATCCTGTTTTTATCTGCTCTCCTATTTCGAATCCTGAGAATAAAATTTCAGTCGGCCATTGCTCTATTGCTGTTATTGATTTTAAGGAATCCATGAACACATTAAATTCCATTCCTTCAGGAAACTTTCCACCCATACAAACCCATTTTCTGACTTTTTGTTCAACAAGTTCTTTGCCTGATAATGGACATTGTTCATCAGGTTCTGACATAATAAGATTTCCAAGGTTGGTAAGAAAACCTACGGAAATAATTGTTACTGAAGTATCTTCCTGTTCGCTCAGGATTTTGCGATATAATTTTACTGCATCGGGAGCTTCACCGGTCGACATCAGATCGTGAGGGTATTTTGCAATGAGTGAGTCAGGCCATTTTTGTGATGCGCCAATATTTACCCCATCAGATTTAGGTGCGCCTATTGGAATATCCGGACGCCCGAAATAGGTATTAATAACATCAATTGAAGGGGCAACCAGTTCATGTTTATTCGATGCCATAGTGGCAAGGATGTTAATATATCCACTATCTGCAAACGCATGCAGTATAGCTAATGCTCCAACATCGTCATAATCCGGTCCGCAATCGGTGTCGAATATTACCGGTATGGGTGTATCGGGTTTTTCCGTAATGTTTTTCTGACTATCTCCGCAACCAGCCATTAAAACTACAATCCCAAGGACAAACATTTGTAAATTTTTTGCTTTCATAATTAATATCGATTTTATACCTTTTCCAGCCGAATGCAATTCGGCTCTACATTGTCTTATCTCTCATCTCTTCTTTTACTTTTCTCATTTTCTATTCTTCTCTGTCTTATCCTCTCTTCACTCTCAGTTCTCTGCACTCTGCTCTTCGCTTTTTCGCCCCCTCGCCCCGTCGCTCTTCGCTCTCTGCCTACTTACTACATACTATTTACTTCTTACTCTCTTCTCCCCAACCTCCCTCCTGTATGGTGTAGAAGCCTGTGCTCCTGGTCTTGTCACGGCAATTGAACCTGCTTTATTCGCAAATTGTACGGCTTCCCTGATATTGAACCCTTCGGAAACAGCAACTGCAAGTGCTCCATTGAATGCATCGCCGGCTGCAGTTGTATCAACAGCTTTAACTTCAGGTGCAGGTATTAATTCAGACAAACTGTCTGTACGAATAAAAGCGCCATTCGCACCCATTGTAATTATCACAATTTCAACGCCTTTTTTCTTTAAGATTTGTGCCGCTTTTTCAGCTGTATCTGAATTCGTTACTTTAATTCCTGTAAGAATTTCTGCCTCTGTTTCATTTGGAGTCAGGATATGTATTGTTTTAAGTATTGAATCAGAAAGTTTTTGGGCCGGAGCAGGGTTTAGAATCACTTTCTTATTGTTCCTGTAAGCAATTTGGGCTGCATATTCAACTGTTTCAATTGGAATTTCAAGCTGCAATAATACAATCTCTGCAATCCCGATTTGCTTAATGGCTTTGTCGATATCATCAGGTTTAAGGGTCGTGTTGGCTCCTGGAGCAACCACTATACAATTCTCTGCCTTTGAATCGACAGTAATCAGGGCAACACCAGATGGGTTTTCAGGATCGACAATCATATTTTCGGTATTTACACCTTCCCTCCTGAGATTTTCAACAGACTGCTCTCCGAAAATATCATTCCCTGTTTTTGAAATAAAATCAACATCACCCCCAAGCCTTGAAGCTGCTACAGCCTGGTTTGCTCCTTTGCCTCCCGGGTTCATGAAAAATTCCCCCCCCAGGATGGTTTCACCCGGTGTGGGTAAATGTCCGGTTTTTATTACCATATCGGTATTTGTACTGCCTATTACAACTATTTTCATTTTATTAATCAACGAAGAATTTTGAATTTCTGATATATAAAAATAAAACTAATAAATATTCAGGATACATCCAAACTCAATTAATTTTGTTATCTTGTTTTCAAGAAAAAAGGCTTAATTATTAATTAATATATCATTATCTTATGAAAACTTTAATTCCAATTATTTTAACGCTTATTCTTTGTGTACAATCCTGTAAACCAGGGGTTGAGATCCCACCAACAACTCACCCGGATGTTACAAACTGGCAGGATCTGTTTGCTGATGATCTGTCTGACGCTAAATTTCCTGAAGGCGTATGGACTTTCGAAAAAGGTATCCTTACAGCAAGTGAGGATCAGGCTATCTGGACAGAATATGATTATAATAACTTTATGCTCGACCTTGAGTTTAAAACAGATACCGGTACAAACAGCGGGGTTATTCTCTACTGTACAGATATTGATAACTGGATCCCAAACTCGATTGAGATCCAGATAGCGGATGACTATGCGGAGAAGTGGGCAAACAGTCCCTCTACATGGCAATGCGGCGCTGTTTTTGGTCATTTGCCCGCTACTAAAAGTATGGTAAAACATCCCGGTGAATGGAACCGTTTCACAATAACCTGTGTGGATAAAATGGTTTATGTTCTGCTGAACGGTGAACAGATAATTGAGATGGATATGAAATTATGGACAGATGCAAAAAAGAACCCTGATGGAAGTGAAATACCTTCATGGTTAGACAAACCGGTAGCTGAATTGCCTACACATGGTCATATCGGATTCCAGGGAAAACACGCCGGAGCGCCGATCTTTTTCAGGAACCTGAAGATCAAAGATTTAGGTTCTATCGAAGATCTTATCATTCTTCGAGAAATCGTAAGGTGAAATTTGATTTTTTCTTAACGGATTTTTTTAATTGTCAGGTTGATAAAAATAAGCTGTTTAACCTGATCAATTACCTGCGGTGAGCTTCACTCCGCTCCGGTTCATAAATTAATCGGGGCTGGATATGTTGAACGATTGGGGTAATTTTATTTAATTCCAGTTTCGGGCAAACACAAAGGATAAAGGGAATATCATTGATCAGACACAACATAACCTGGTTAAGCGGGTAATGAAATTTAAATATCCATAATTGCTTCAACATCCTTATCAAGCTTAGGAGGAGCAGACAACAGGGATATTGAGATAAAAAGAGTTAATGAGGTTATAAGAGAGATAGCACCTATATCGATCCCAAACGGTATAGTAATTTTAAAAAGTTTTACCAAAAAATTAATTCCCAGACTTGCGATTATAGCGGTGTTTGCCGCCAAAGGTGTTGCTCTTTTCCAGTTGAAGCCAATAGCCACAACAGGAACAATAGCGGCAGCAAATGTTCCCCAGCCAAAGGCGCCTAAAATTGCAATAAGATCACCGCTATAAAGAGCAAAAGCGCCTGCTAACAGGGTTAATAAAAAAGTTATTATCCTGGCCCAGTACAATTCGTTTTTTATCTCTATCCCCAAAGCTTTGGGAATATCGTGCATTATTGCAGCTGCTCCAATATTAAGAAATGAATCAGATGTTGACATAATAGCAGCAAACAATCCTGAAAAAACCACACCTGCAAGAATGGGATGTGCATAGTATTGGAGGAATTGTGAAGCTGCAGTATCTGCTGATGTTAGCTCAGGATGTATTCCTTTAAGCACCAAAGCTCTCATTATTAATCCAACACTGATCCATAACAGGGCAGAAAAAAAATAACCGAATATTGAGATCGGTAATATATGTCTTGCATCGCTTACCTTTTTATTCATCATCATTTTGGTTATTACATGAGGCTGCCCGGATGCTCCCAATCCAAAGACAAAAAGCCATGACAGGCATCCTACCATCCCCAGGGTTCCCCACGGACCAATAGCTTCTCTATCATCTTCAAATATTGTTTGACTAATGGAAACAAGGCCTCCGTCATACAGGATAATAACTGTTATAAAAATAAGAATCGCACCAATGATCATAATACTGCCCTGAATTATATCTGTATACACTGAAGCAATAATTCCGCCTGTTACACTATAAAATACAAGTATAGAGCCGGATATGATCATTGTGGTTCCAAGGCTAATGGATTCCACAATTCCCGTTTGTAAAAGGATATCTCTAAGAACTATAGACATAGCAAGTATTTGCGTTGCCAGATAACCCATTACGCCCATAATTATTGCAACAGCTACAAAAAAGCCGGTTGTTTTATTACCATAGCGTAAAGCAACCGCATCAGGTAGTGAAATAGATCCGCCCAGTTCAGAGAAAAGCCGTAATCGCTTCCCTAAAAGAAAAAATGAAATATTAAAACCTATGAGTGATGCAATTACCATCCATACAGAACTCATTCCCATTTTATAAACGAGACCCGGACCACCAACAAAACCAAAACCACTCATTGTGCATGAAAAGACAGCAAACGCGGTTACCATTACACCCAGATTCCGGCCGGCAATAAAAAAATCAGAGGTTGACTTTGTTCGCCGTAATGCCCATATCCCAATCCCAATGCACAGAAGCATATATATTATCAATGATACCAGAATGATAGGGTTACGAAGTGCTTCCATTAATTGTATTGTTATCTGTTATAAGTTAAATGTTATCATTCGCATTTTTCTTTACATCAAGCTGTTACGAGTTTCGAGTTACGAGATTCATATTAAGTTTTAAGCAATAAATTCTTTGCCTCTTTGCCCCCTCGCCCAGTCGCTCAATCGCCTTCCCGCCTCTTCTCCTTTTCACCTTTTCTCCTCTTCGTTCTCTGCTCTCTGCTCTTAATAATACTTTGCAGACGTTGATAATCATCCGGTTTCAAAACCCAATCATTAAACTTTACTACATATAAGAATGTAAAAAACAGGGGGAAAAACCAGATCCCGTAAAGCATCCAGGCGGTAGGAGCCGGAAATCCCAGAAAAACCCTGAAGGAATCATTTTGTATGTATTCTAAATAACTTGCAAACCCGAACGAAAATATTCCAACATATACTATAAGTCCTGTTACAATTACTACCAGTTTCTTCCGATGAAAATTCTTGCCGGATATTCCGATGTACAAGAATAGAGTAAAAAGACAAATAGAAAAAACACCGAAGAAAAAGGCCAGCCAGAGTATTAATTCGGATTGTGATGCATCGTCACTTTTTAACATTGTCGGAAACAGATCATGTTGAGCGTGTACCCGAATGCTGTTTGCAGGTACTATTATCAATCCTGTCAGCACAAGAATAAGAGAGATCAGTATTAAAAGAAAGACGATGAATGTTTTTCGCATATTTTTACAATTATTTTCCAACTGTTTTCATATTCCAGCATCACAGAGACAGATGCTCTTTATCAAGGAAGATGAGCAAGCACTATTTCTGCTTTTTCCGCCGCTTCTTTCAATACCGGCAAGGCTGAAACAGCTTTTGTCATTTCTAACCGGCCAACCGGCATTGCTACATTCATTGCACATAACACATCACCTCTGCGATTATGAACAGGAACGGCAATGGAATGCAGGCTTTCCTCAAGTTCCTGATCAACAACGGCATATCCATCATGCCTGACATGCATAATGATCTCACGCAATTTTTTTTCGCTTGTAACAGTCTGTTGTGTACGTGATATCAGCTCAGCTCTATCGAAATAAGATTCAAGTTCCGGATCGGAAAGAGACACAAGCAATACACGCCCCATTGATGTACAGTAAGCAGGTAGACGGGAACCAATATGCAGGTTTACAGATAAAATCTGTTGCTGAGAAGGAATCCGGGCTACATAGACGATATCCGTATCATCCAGAACAGCAGCAGAACAAGCTTTGCCCAGTATTCGACTCACTTCCCGCATAAACGGAATAATGACCTCAATGAAATCCAGGTTGGCTAAATACTGATATCCTATCTCCAGGATCTTTGCCGTAAGCTGAAAACGGTTATCCTCCTGCATGATAAAACCGAGACTTTTTAACGTTAACAAAAAACGTCGGGTTGAAGCCCGGCTCATGTCATTTTTGCGTGCAACTTCTGTAAGAGTCATACGAGGGTCATCCGTATCAAACGATTTGATAAGATCAATACCCCTTGCCAGTGTCTTCAGAAAGTCCTTGTCGTTATTTTTATTCGTACCGTCCATTATTTCTCTTTAACATCACACAGTTTTTTCAAAATTCCTGCCTTTATGATTCCACAAACTCAAAGTATACTTTGGTAAACATTCAAAATATCTTCACGATCAATTGATTTGATATTATAGGACAGAATTCTCTCTTGTTTAAGCGCTCCATCCACCAGTGTATCAAGGTTTTTCTCATCAATTCCGTAGTCAGATAATCTATCCTTTAAACCTATTTCCGGCACTATCCGGTTCATTTCTTCTATCAATCGCCCTGCTGCATCCATATTGCTAACTTCCATACACTCCGGTATTATTTCCCGGCCAAGATCTGCATAAAGAGAAACAGCTTTTGATAAGTTAAAGCGCATAACAGGTACTAAAATAACCGAATTGCTTTCCCCGTGTGATAGGTGAAATTGAGATCCCACAGGATAGGCAAGTGCATGAACAGCTCCAACAGATGCGTTTGCAAAAGCAAGCCCTGCCATCATAGAACCAACGAGCATGTTTCCGCGGGCGTCAATGTTGTTTCCCTGCATTACAGCAGTGCGAATGTTTCCATGGAGAAGTTTAAGTGCTTTTATAGCCAATTGGTCTGATACCGGGTTTTTACGTGTCCCGGATGTATAGGCCTCAATAGAATGTACCATTGCATCAATCCCTGTTGCTGCAGTAACACCAGGAGGAAGTGCAAGAGTCAGTTCTGCATCCAGAATAACCGAATCACAAATAAACTGTGGTCCAATAACAGGGCTTTTTTCTCCGTCATCGCCTGTTACAACAGCAACGGGTGTTCCCTCCGATCCGGTTCCGGCTGTTGTTGGAATAAGTATCAAAGGGAGCCGTACACCTTCTGCCTGTCCCACACCATACATTGATTCTATTGGCTGGGGATGTGGGATCATAAGTGATGCGATTTTTGCAACATCCATCGGACTACCGCCTCCCAGTCCAATTACCTGTATTACATTTTCTCCTTTAGCTGTTTCAGCAATGTCCCTAACAGTGGCGGCATTTGGCTCGGGTTCAACCTTATCGTAAACTAAAACATCAGCACCGGAGCCTTCCAGGGCCGTTTGCACTTTATCCGCAATCCCCAATTTCTGAAGCGTTGAATCGGTTACAAGCAGAGTCCGGCCCGCTTTTATCAGACTTTTATAGGTTTCAGTATCCCCGGAACTTCCGGTCCGGAAGATAATTGTACCCGGAGTGTTAAAATGAAAATCGTTCATAGTATCACCTTTATTATTTTATTCCACCTATGCACCGATATTTAATTTCCTGTCATTCCTCGGGACCTTCGTATCCGCCATCCCGGCCGATGCCTGACTGCTTATATCCGCCAAAAGGAGCACGGGCGCTTGAAAATGCCATGGTGTAATAGTAGCACCAACACCAAGCGGTTCACGTGTTATCATTATCCTTTGCTCATTGTTATGGGGTGGTATCAATCTGCTTCCATGATTGCAAAGTATCCGTGGCAGGATTTACAGCCCTGGTAGCATCTTCTGCGTCCATATCGGGCATAGTTGCCAGGTCTTTACCTGTTGCCGGATTAACTACATTATACGTTTTACCACTGGAAGCGTCACACCAGTCTCCAATAAAACCATTTGTACGAAAGAGATTCGTGTTTTTTAAACCAAATTCAGGCATAACATACTCCTATTTATAATTACATTGTTTAATTCCAGGGTCATCCTGTAAAACCGACAGTTATCCCGCCACAAACATAGAGTGTCTGACCCGTAATAAAACCGGTGCGTTCATCCAGAAAAAAACTTACTGCCTGAGCCACATCTGCCGGTGTGCCAAGACGTTTTACCGGCACACTACTCACGATAGACCTGGTGCGCAGATCTTCAGAAGGATTATTTTTCCTGAAGGTATCCGTTTCGATTGGCCCTGGTGCCACAGCGTTGACTGTTATACCATCGCCAGCAAGTTCAAGAGCCCAGGTACGGCTCATAGCGGCAATCGCTCCTTTGCTTGCCGAGTAGGCAGTACGTAATACCTTGCCGAGAACAGCCCTGCTGGTAATTGAAACGATACGGCCAAAATGTAATTTACGCATTACAGGCAGGACAGCCTGCATGCACATCAGCGCGGTTCGGGCATTAAGGTTGATCACATCTGAAAAATCCTCCAGGCTTGTATCTTCAAGAAGTGCCGGTTTCACAATTCCAACATTGTTCACAAGCCGTGTTACAGAATAACGTTTATTAATTTCTTTCAATATTCTTCCTGCTGCTTTGGTATCCGTAAGATCAACTTTGAAATAGTCTCCTTTAAATTCATTTTCCGGTTCAACAATATCCACGACGATTATCTTATAGCCATCAGCCGATAACCGCTTGGCAATACCGGCGCCAATACCCTGAGATCCTCCGGTTATTAACACACTATTATCTTTCATTATCGGTACTCTCTTTTATTATTCTATCACTCAACAAAAGCCATAAACGAGTTTTTATATTTACTGTGCGAATTACGCACATCCGTACACTTAGTGTACAATCAAATGTAATAATTATTCAAATGAATGCAATAATAAATGGAATGAAAAAGAGTTGCATTTATAACCGGGAATTATTATATTGCATGTTTCGATTATAGTACTCTTGTGCGATTACCGAACTATTAATTAACTAATAAGATTTCATGACTGAATTCTTAAGTCTCAGGGAAGCGGTTCAGAAATATGTTAAGCCTGGTATTAGCCTGGCTATGGAGGGATTCACACATCTTATTCCTCATGCAGCCGGACTTGAAATTATCCGGCAAAAAATCCGTCACCTGTCACTCATTCGCATGACTACTGATATTGTTTACGACCAGATGATAGGTATGGGCTGTGCTGACAAACTTATGTTTTCATGGGGAGGCAATCCCGGAGTCGGGTCGCTCCACCGTTTACGGGATGTTGCTGAACATGATTACCCACATCATATTGAAATTAATGAACATGCACATGCAGCTATGGCTAATGCCTATGTAGCCGGAGCCTCAAATATGCCATGTGCAATATTTAAAGGATACAGAGACACAAGTTATCCTGAAGTAAATCCCAATATCCGTTTTATCCAGTGTCCGTTTACGGGGGAAACATTGACAGTTGTACCGGCAATAAAACCAGACCTTGCTATTATTCATGCACAACGAGCTGACAAACAGGGCAATATCTGGATGAGAGGTATTATCGGTATACAGAAAGAGGCTATCCTCGCGGCCCGGCAAAGCATTGTCACTGTAGAGGAAATAGTCGATCAGGTTGATGAAAAGCAGGGTGGGATCGTTATACCACGCTGGGTTGTAAACGCAGTCTGCTGCGTGCCAAAAGGGGCGTTTCCATCCTATACGGAAGGATATTACAACCGTTCAAACGATTTTTACGTCCGTTGGGATGAGATAAGCCGTGACCGTCAACGATTCCTGGATTGGATGGATAAATTCGTTCTGTCTACAAATGACTTTTCCGAATTTATGTTTAAACTCGAAAAGCAAGGATATGTCTAAAACCGGCTATACTTCCAGTGAAATGATGGTTATAACAGCATCACGTTTCCTGAAAAATGATGCAGTTGTTTTCATCGGCATCGGTCTGCCCAGTTTAGCCGCCAATCTTGCCCGAAGGCTGCATGCACCTGACATCTCAATGATATATGAGAGCGGGACACTTGATACAAAACCCGACCGTCCTCCATTATCCATAGGTGACGATGAACTCAGCCGCAAGGCGCTTTCTATTGTTTCGGTACCGGAAATGTTCTGCTACTGGCTGCAGGGAGGCAAGATTGATATTGGTTTCCTCGGTGCAGCTCAAATCGACCGGTTTGCCAATATTAATACTACCGTTATTGGAAATTACAGTCATCCGATGGTCCGCTTGCCGGGAGCCGGGGGTGCATGCGAGATTTCCGGTTTTTGTACCCATACCCTGATCATGCTGCGTCAAACTCCCCGCAATTTTGTAAAAACACTTGACTTCCTCACTTCTGTCGGATTTGGAAAAGGAAGTGATAGCCGTTCCGGTCTTGGTTTTACAGGCGAAGGACCACAGGCAGTCATTACCGATTTAGGTATACTGGAGCCTTCACCCGATACCAAAGAGCTCATCATGACATATCTCTATCCGGGAGTGAGCATAGAAAAGGTTCGGAAATCCACCGGGTGGCCTCTTAAAATAGCGGAACCGATCAATATAACAAGCGTTCCAAATAAGGAAGAACTCATGGTGCTGAGAACGCTTGAAAAAATGATGAAGTGATGGCAGATCAAAAAAAAATGGGATTATAAATGAAAAATGCATTTGTTTTCGATGGTGTTCGAACACCTTTCGGCCGGTATGGTGGAGTGCTTTCGCGTTTAAGACCTGATGATATGATGGCTGTAACCATTGCTGAATTACTTCACCGCTATCCGGAGATCAGGACAGAAATAGAAGATGTTATTGTTGGAGACTCCAACCAGTCGGGGGAGGATTCGCGTAATGTCGGCCGTAATGCTGCCCTTATTGCCGGATTACCTTCAAGCGTCAGCGGCATTACACTTAACCGCCTGTGTGCAAGTGGTCTTTCTGCTGCTATTGATGCCTCCCGTGCTATACGATGCAGCGAAGGCAACCTGTTCATCGCCGGCGGTGTTGAAAGTATGAGCCGGGCTCCTTTCATCCTTGCAAAACCCGAGGCTGCATTTACACGGTCAGCGCCCCTGTTCGATTCAACCATCGGCTGGCGCTTTCCGAATGAACGCATAACCTCTCAGTATGGAACAGACAGCCTGCCGGGAACAGCGGAGAATCTGGCAACGCAATATGATATCTCCCGCGAAGAAAGTGATGTTTTTGCACTTGCATCGCAGACTAAATATGAAGCCGCCCGTAAGGCAGGATTCTATGACGATGAAATTATGTCGGTCGAAGTACCACCCGCAAAACGCAAAGCACCCCCGGAGATTATCAATACCGATGAGCATCCACGCCCAGATACAAGCCTTAAAAAACTCGCAGCTCTTAAACCTTTGCAGTCAGGAGGCACTGTAACAGCCGGTAATGCTTCCGGGATCAATGATGGAGCAGCAGCTCTTCTTATCGGCAGTTCCGATACCGCCGGTCGTTTCGGTCTTCGTCCCCAGGTACGTATTGTGGCAAGCTCAGTGGCAGGTGTTGAGCCCAGGATCATGGGTTTAGGTCCTGTCCCTGCAACCCGCAAGGTAATGGCACGGTCCGGTCTCAATCTCGATGACATGGATGTTATAGAGATCAATGAAGCCTTTGCAGCACAGGTGCTGGCATGCCTTAAGGAACTCAAACTCCCCATCGATGATCCCCGTATTAATCCTAACGGTGGAGCAATTACCATCGGACACCCTCTGGGAGCATCCGGGGCACGTCTTCTCCTGACCGCAACACGGGAACTTCAGCGAAGGCAAGGACGATATGCCCTTGTAACAATGTGTGTCGGCATTGGCCAGGGCATCGCCGTGATTATTGAACGTGTATAATAAGAGAGTTAATAAATAAGCTATCAATCAATTATTGCCTGGTACGAAAGATTATTGAACTCCACACGTATAGGAAGATGATTATTTGGCATTATCTGTAACATCAAAATAATGATCATTTCCTCCTTTGGATCAATTCTGAAGTAAGTACCGGCTGCCCCGGACCAACCATATTGTCCCTCCGTAGTAAGGAACAGGTTTGGTGCAGTATCTGTAGTTACCTGGAAACCGAGTCCAAAACCGGCGCCTTTACGAGGATAGACAACAGGTCCTCCACCATATGGAATACCATCCGTATGATCCATGGTCATCATTTCCACTGTTTTCGCACCAAGTATCCTCACCCCATCCAGCTCACCACCATTAAGCAGCATCTGGCAGAACCGGAGGTAGTCGGTTGTTGTAGATAACAATCCGCCACCACCTGAGAAAAAAGTGACCTCTTTTGTATATTGACTATCCGAAGGATGATCGATCACACGCAAGCCCCCATCCTTTTTTGGCGCGTAATTTGTAGTGAATCTGTCCTTTTTTTCATCCGGTACTTCAAAGCCGGTATCATTCATTTTCAGTGGTAAAAGAATATTTTCTTCCAGGTATTTATCGAGTGGCTGACCGGATATTCTTTCAATTAATATCCCTGTAATATCAGTTGAAATTCCATATCTCCATTTGGTTCCCGGCTGAAAATATAATGGTATCTCCTTTACTCTGTTAAGGTACTCTGTTAAATCTTTACTGCCCCAGATTTTTTTTGCGTTATACAAAGAATCGACATATCCCCCCGGACCCCAACCATATCCTAATCCGGAAGTGTGTCTTAGCAGATCAACGATCCTGATTTCTGA
>JADFQJ010000009.1 GCA_022561875.1 Bacteroidota bacterium
GAGGGTGCAAGTCCCTTATGCGCTGGGGTAACGCCTGGAAGCATTAGCAAGTGGCAAGGTGGTTTGGGGTGACCCATACACTGAAGTAAGCCAACCGGCAAAAGTCTGAACTGACGAACAGGAACGGGATATGAGGCATGTTTATTTGGGTAAGTAAGCACATCATTGCAAAGCCCTACGTATACCAAAAGGATAAGCATGTAGATTCCGCAGGATTAGATTAAAGGACATTTACCTTACCAAGGGAGGTCTCATCAACCACGGGTTGGTTATGGTGAGAAGTCAGCCGAGGTCATAGTATTGTTTTGTAAGTCTGTATTTGGTAATAACAGAAAGGTAGAATCGTAACTATTACGAGCGAGTGATGAGTTAGCCTACCCAACAATGAGAAATACAGAAACTGCCGGCAAGAAGGACTGAACATTAAACGCTGAAATCATGTGATGCAATTGCTCCTGCAATAATAGCAGTGGGCTTAGCAGGGCAACACGGTCACATGTACGGAAGCACTGAAAATTTATGGAGTATGAACTATTTAAGACAGGTATTAACGCCACAGAACCTGCAAAGAGCAAAAAAGCAGGTGAAACGTAACAAAGGAAGCTGTGGAGTGGATGGTATGGAAGTAGACGAACTCGATGGGTATTTCAGAGCCAATTGGACTGAAATAGAATCAGCCATTGAGAACGGCACATTTCAACCATCAAAAGTGTTGGGTGTAGAGATTGATAAACCAGATGGCGGCAAACGCCTTTTGGGTATACCAACGGCAATCGACCGTGTAATCCAGCAAATGATACATCAGGTGTTAAGCCCGGTGTATAATGTTGAATTTTCAACATATAGCTATGGATTTAGACCGGGAAAGAATGCCCATCAAGCGATACACCAAGCACTTGACTACATCAATTCGGGTTATCAGGACATCATAGACCTGGACCTGAAAAGTTTTTTTGATGTAGTCAACCACGACTACCTGATGAGTATCCTGTATCGAAAGGTAAAGGATGAGCGATTGTTGCGTTTAATCCGTAAATACCTTAAGGCGGGAATGACGCTCTATGATGCAGAAATCAACAGGGAAGAAGGGACACCGCAAGGTAGCCCTTTAAGTCCTTTGTTGTCGAACATCCTTTTGAATGAACTCGATAATGAGCTTAACAGAAGGGGGCTACGATTTATTCGTTATGCGGATGATTGTAGCATTTTTGTCAAGAGTAAACGTTCTGCCCGAAGGGTACTTAAAGGTATAACAAAGTTTATTGAGCAGGATTTAAAGTTAAAAGTCAACAGACAGAAAACGAAAATCTGCCGTCCGGTAAGCTACTGCATACTGGGATATAATTTTGTTAGTACCTACGTTAAGGGAGAAAGGGGAAAGTACCGTTTACGGGTCAGCCCGAAAACTTTTGCCCGTATGAAGGTAAAAGTAAAGGAAATCACACGTAAAACGAACCCAAAGAGCTTTTCTGAACGCATAGATGAATTAAACCGCTTTATGAAAGGCTGGATAAATTACTTCAAATATGCTCACATGACGGGGAAACTCAGCGACCTTGACTGGTGGATACGGAATCGCCTGCGCTACTGTATCTGGCATCACTGGAAGAAGCCAAATAAACGAATGAGAAGTCTTATTCGTTTGGGGAAATCTCCCGGAGAAGCCTATGCATGGTCACGTTCACGTATGGGTGGCTGGAGAGTGGCTTGTAGTCCCATTTTGGGAACTACTGTAACCATTAACCGACTTAAACAACGTGGTTATATACCTTTCGAAGATTTCTACCGTAAAATTTCACATGTTTGATGAACCGCCGTATACGAGACCCGTACGTACGGTGGTGTGAGAGGTGCACTGGCGGGGCTACAATCCCGTCAGCCGCCTACTCGATTGTGGCGTCGTGGCTGCTCTGTCTATGCTTCAATTCGTCCATTATACAAATCCTGTATCGGAAAAATTAAATCATAATCATTCCAATTTAGATTCCCGTCAATTATTTGATATTTAGTGAATAATTTTTCTGTTAGATATTTATTAATCGAAGGATGTAATGATTTTGATAGAAATGGTTTAAAATCAACTAATTTTTCCTTCCCATCATTGAATTGAATTCGAATCGCATAGTCTCCAATATATTTAGCGGAATCAATTTTTATCAATTCTGAACCGTAATTCATATATTCTTCAAATATTCTCATTTTATTTTTTTATTTATTCTTTCAAATTCAATGTTTTTATGATAAACAAAATAGTCAATCCACTTTTTTACAATTTTGTCAGCATAATGCTCTATAAAGATTTTAAAATTTTCCAATTCACTGTCCTTTAATGGTTTTGATCCTTTTATATTAGTAATTTTTATTTCTGTAATCAGTCCGTTAGCTAAATAAAATTCTGCTTTGCTTTCATATTCACCCTTTTTCGCATGAACATGAATTGGTTCATGCTCATTTGAGTAGAAGAAAATTAAAATTCCTAAATATTCGAATATCTTTGGCATTTTTCTTTTTTATACAAATCTACGAAATATGTGATTCCCTTCCAAAATGCAATTTTTGCCATGCGCCACAACGTATGTGTATAGTTATATTGCTTATATTTATATTTAGCGTCATTTTTTTAACTTATTGCTATTCACCACCTTAGACTCTATGAAACGGTCTAACGGGCTTTTTATATTTGCAAGGGATTTTTTTGAAACATGAGTATATATTTCTGTGGTTTTGCTGCTGGAATGTCCCAAAAGCATTTGAATGTGTCTTAAATCAACTCCCTGTTCCAACAAATGTGTCGCAAATGAATGACGTAACATATGTGGTGTTACTGTTCTTGATATATCTGCTTTTTTTGCTGTGTTTTTAATGATATTAAGTACACTCGTTTCTGAATACTGTTTCCTGGCCGGTCCTTCAATAACCCGGTAATTAGGCTTGTATTCATTAAAATAGGTGTCGGGAAAACCAACTATCATATCTGATAAAATAGTGGTTCTATCCTTTTTGCCTTTTGCACCCCTTACAAATATCATCCCTTTGATTTGTTCAAAATCGATTTTTTCCAGTGATTGTCCGGATAAATAATCTACAAACTGCCTGAAATATGATGTGTAGATAGTGATAGTGTTTTTACCACCTCCTGATCCCGGTGATGACCATAATCGAGCTTTATTTCAGGTTTGTTGCGCATTTTATATGTAAATATATAAAATTCCGATTGTTTATAAAATCATTGTATGTTTACAATTCAAAAATTAATCGTTTTCCTAACTATTTGATTTCCTGAAAACAAGCAACCAGTCCCGGAAAAACAGAAATTTTAGATTAAATAGGTATTTAAATAGGTAATTAAATAGGTAATTAAATAGGTATTTCAAGATTACAGGAATGTGTGTAATATGTTGTGTAAGTGATCGTTTCCCCTCGGAGTCCGACTCCGGCTCGGGCTACGAGTTGCTGATAACCGGGAAAAGTCGTACTCCGATCTGAAGCCGGAGCACGACAAGTTTTACCTAAAAGGCAAATAAATAATCTTCTTTGTTTCGAAAAAGGGCTCTTCGAAAAAATCTTTAAGATTAAATATCCTGAAATTTGTACTGAAACTTTTAACCTCCTTCTTAATATCTCCTCCTGTAAGGTAAAATATCCCGTTGGAAAGTTCATTAATGTTTTTCGTATGAAAATTGTTTTTAACAAGAGCAACAAATTCCGGGAATGTAGTTAAAGCTCTTGAAACGACGAAGTCAAATTTCTTAGAGTACAATTCTGCTCTTACCTGTATGGTTTTTACATTGTTTAGTTCCAGCTCACCGGCGATAGTGCTCACGACCCTGATCTTTTTTTCTGTTGAATCGAGCAGTACAAAATCTGTTTCCGGAAACATGATAGCAAGTGGTATGCCCGGAAAGCCTCCGCCGGTGCCTACGTCGAGAACTTTTGTGCCGGGTTTGAATCTGATAGCTTTAGCAACGCTTAAAGAAGGAAGTACATGCCTCTCGTAAAGCCGGCCGATATCTTTCCTGGAGATTACATTTATTTTCCGGTTCCAGAATTCGTATAATTCCGACAATTCGCTGAATTGTTGTCGCTGGCGGGTATTAAGGTTTTTGAAGTATTTTTCTAACAGATATATCCCGGTCATCCTTAGATATCTTTACTGGTGGGATTCTTATGTTTCAGAATATTGTACAGAAGCTCTCGGGCCCTGAACAACTGGGCTTTAACAGTTCCTAAAGGGAGATCCAGTTCTTTTGCAATTTCATCGTACGAAAACTCGTTAAAATAACGCAGTTCAACAAGTTTCCTGTACCGTGGTTTAAGCGTATTGACAACCGACCGCAGAATCCTGGCTTTTTGTTTCTTAATAAGGTCCTCTTCCGGATCAGGAATCTCGGCCTGGATGGTATAGGAAATATTGTCTTTCTCACCATTTTCCCTGTCGAGGGAGATATGGTCGATCCTTTTCTTTCTTATAAAATCGATGCAATTATTCGTAGCGATCTTAAACAGCCAGGTACTGAATGCAAAATTTGGAGTATACTGGTCAAGATTTTTAAAAGCCTTACTAAATGCCTCGATAGTGAGATCTTCAGAATCATTTGCATTATTCACCATTTTAAGCAACATATGATATATAGCTTCCCTGTACCGGTTCATAAGTTCAGCGTATGCAGACTGATCCCCATTTTTGGCTCTCTCCACAAGCCTTATATCGAACCGTGCTTTTTCTGAAAGATTGGAATTTGTATTCATTGATTTAATTAGGGGCTGTTTTTTTTAATAGTGTGAAATAAAGGTTATAAAATGGTGCCAGTATATCGAATAGGAACGAAGATAATAATAAATCCTTTTCGTTCAAACGAACCATTGCAAATTTGAAGAAAGTCAACTGAAAAATGGTCCTGAACAGGAAGGCGCCAATAACCACCTCAGGAATAAACCATTGGATAAGAAGCAATATAAGGGTTGTATAGAATATTACTCTGCTGAAAGGTTCAATGAAAAGCAAAAATTTATCCTTGTTTTTGTAATATACCGCGGTTGTAAGATGTCTCTGTTTTTGTTTTGCCCATTCGGAAAATGTACTTTTTGGAACTGAACAAATATGGCTTTTTTTGCCGACTTCAATCAGGGTGTTCGATTTATTGGCGTTTGCATTTACAAAAAGATCATCATCGCCTGAATTCAAATGCATATGTTTTGAGAATCCCCTGTTATCGAAAAACAGAGACCGGCGGTATGCAAGGTTCCGTCCAACTCCCATGTACGGTATTCCTGCAAGAGCAAACCCGAAATATTGCATTGCAATAAAAACGGTATCATAACGAATCATCCGGTTAAGGATCCCTTTTTCTTTTTTATATCCACCATAACCAAGAACAAAAGAAATGCTTTTTCTGAAGTTTTTTTGCATCGTGGAAAGCCATTGGTCCGACACGGCAGAACAATCGGCATCTGTTAAAAGCAACCATTCATTTTTTGCTGCTTTTATCCCGATAAAAAGGGCAAACTTCTTTCCGTGACTGAACTTTTTATCCTTTTTTATGGTTGAAACTTTCAGGTGTTTGTGTTTTTTACTGAAACTTTCCAGTACCTGTTTTGTTTCATCTTCAGAACAGTCGTTTACAACGATCACTTCATAATCGATATAATCCTGATTGAGAATGGAAGGTAAATACTTTCTCAGATTGGGCGCTTCATCCCTGGCACAGATTATTACAGATACAGGTTTTTTCCGGACACTGCCCCTGTCCGGTTTGTAGTATGCTAACCGGCCATAAAAAAAGAAATAGTAAAATAATTGAAAAAAGAAGCATAATCCGAAAAGAACCAGGATTATAAGTTCGAGAAGTTTTAAATCGAGATTAAAAATATTAATCATAAGCTATTATTCCAAAGTTTCTAATCAGTTGATTTATTTTTGCCATGATTATCACACACGCGGTTTACTAAAGGGCAATTTTATTAAAGATTTTAGTGTTAGGCAAATACCTGAACCCTGTTATTATAATTTTTTTTAAACAATACTTACAAATTAAGTTAATTATTATTCTTTTTAATTACTTTGAGAAGCTATGTTTTTATCTTTGCCACCGAAAGATACCATACATGGAGTTTGAAATAAAATCGAGAGATCCCGGATCTTCAGCACGAGCCGGCAATATTGTTACCGGGCATGGAGAGATATTTACCCCGATATTCATGCCTGTTGGTACTGCAGGAGCCGTGAAAGGTGTAATGAAGAAGGATCTTGAGGAAGAAATAGGGGCAAGGATAATTCTGGGAAACACATATCATCTTTATTTAAGGCCGGGGGTCGAAACACTTGAGAAAGCGGGAGGGCTGCACAGCTTTATGAATTGGAGCCGTCCGATACTTACTGATAGTGGTGGGTACCAGGTCTTCTCACTGGCAGATAACCGGAAGATTTCAGAAAACGGAGTAGATTTTCACTCACATATTGATGGTTCGAGACATATTTTTACACCTGAGAATGTGGTTGATATTCAGAGAATCCTGGGTTCGGATATTATGATGGCGCTGGATGAATGCACGCCTTATCCCTGTGAGCATAAATATGCAGAGGATTCTATGGAACTGACCCACCGCTGGCTTGACAGGGGAGTGAAAAGATACTATGAAACCACCTCACGGTACGGGTCAGAACAAATATTTTTCCCAATTGTTCAGGGAAGCACTTACAAAGATCTGAGGAAAAGGTCGGCTGAAAAAATTGCACAGACAGGTTTGCCCGGGAATGCCATTGGGGGACTGTCTGTGGGGGAACCTGCTGAAGAGATGTATGCTATGATTGAAATTATTAATAAGATACTTCCGGAAAGTAAACCACGTTATTTGATGGGAGTGGGTACCCCTGCTAATATCCTTGAGTCAATAGCCCTGGGTGTTGATATGTTCGATTGTGTGATGCCCACCCGTAATGGCAGGAACGGAATGTTATTTACGCGGAATGGTATTATTAATATCAAAAACAATAAATGGAAAAATGATTTTTCCCCCATTGATCATGACGGACCTTCTGAGGTGAGCAGGCAATATTCAAAAGCATATCTGAGGCATTTAATTATTGCCAAAGAGATAACTGGTGTGGAAATTGCAAGTATTCATAACCTGAGTTTTTATCTTTGGCTTGTAAAAGAATCCCGCGACCGGATTATAAGTGGTGAATTTTCTGCATGGAAAAAAAATATGGTAAAAAATATATCTCAAAGATTATGAAGTTGCCGGGTTTAAAAATTATCGATTATTATATTATCCGGAAATTCCTCGGGACTTTCTTTTTTGCTCTTTTATTGATACTGACTATTGCAGTAGTTTTTGACTTTGCCGAGAAACTGGATGATTTTATTGAGCATAAAGCGCCTATCAGGGCAATTATTTTTGACTATTACCTTAATTTCATTCCATATTTTGCTGTTCTTTTCAGTCCGCTTTTTACTTTTATTTCAGTAATACTTTTCACATCAAAAATGGCTTATAATAGTGAGATCATTGCCATACTGAGCAACGGAATGAGCCTCAAACGCCTTTTTGTTCCTTATTTTATTGCAGCTTCTATTATAGCATCTTTTTCCTTTGTCTTAAATAATTTTGTTATTCCACATGCCAACCGGGCAAGACTGGAATTTGAAGAGATGTATTACCGCGACAATCCGGTACGATTCAATGAACAGAATATTCATATACAGGTGTTCCCGAATATTTATATTTACATGGAAGATTACCGGAATTTTACCATGACAGGCGATAAATTTTCTATCGAGGAGTTTGATGAGGAAGGAAACCTTAAGTCGAAGTTAATGGCCGATTTTATTAAATGGGATACAACAAAAAGAAAATGGGTTATTAGAAATTATTACATCAGAGAGTTTAATGGAATTGAAGAAACAATAACAACGGGAAAATTTCTGGATACAACACTAACCATTCACCCGGATGATTTTTCGAGAAGAGATCTGGCAGTATCTTCCCTGAATCTGAAAGAGCTTGATGAGTTTATTGAATTACAAAGATTACAAGGGAATGACAACCTGAATTTTTTCCTCGTGGAATGGTATGGAAGGTTTGCTAACCCGTTTTCAACATTTATCCTAACCGTTATCGGTCTGACCTTATCTGCCAGAAAGGTTAAAGGAGGAATTGGGGTGCACTTGGGGTTCGGACTGTTTCTCAGCTTCTCATACATATTTTTTATGCAGTTCTCACAACAATTTGCCATTAGCGGATCATTAAACCCCGTTGTTGCTGTTTGGATCCCAAATATACTCTATTCGATCATCGGGGCGGTTTTGTATTATTATTCTCCAAGGTAGGTTATTGATTTTTCTAATTACCTGACCTGCATTTCACAGGGTGAACTTTTGCCTTTCTGTTTAATTAGAATTTTATGAATTAATCAGGCTAAATATGACGAATATATTTTTTTAAATTATGATGTTTTTGTAATGTTGTACCCTGAATTTGGAGTAACGGATTACATATTGATTAAAATACGGAATAATTACTAACCAAATAATTTACGATGTCTTTAAAAAGAAAAATCAGAGAGTTACAAAAAAGACGTGAAAAGGCACGGAAGGGTGGAGGTGATAAAGCAATTGAGAAACAGGTTTCGATGGGCAAACTTACTGCCCGTGAAAGGATCATCGTCCTTCTGGATGAAGATTCTTTCAACGAATATGATCTTTTTGTGGAACATGATTCCCGGGATTTTGATATGGACAAAAAAACCTTGCATGGCGATGGGGTGGTCATTGGTACCGGCACTATATACGGTGCTCCGATTTGTATTTTTGCCCAGGACTTTACTGTCGCCGGCGGATCTCTTGGCCTCATGCATTCCAGAAAGATTACCAAGATCATGGACCATGCCTTGAAGATGAGGATGCCATTAATTGGTATCAATGATTCAGGTGGTGCCAGGATACAGGAAGGTGTTAATTCACTTGCCGGTTACGGAGAGATATTTTTCAGGAATACCCTCGCTTCGGGAGTAATTCCTCAAATATCTGTTATTCTGGGTCCGTGTGCAGGTGGAGCCGTGTATTCTCCAGCATTAACCGACTTTGTTTTTGTTGTAGATAAGATATCGAAGATGTTTATTACAGGTCCTGAGGTAATTAAAACCGTTCTGGGTGAGGAAATTTCAATGGAAGATCTTGGCGGGGCAAAAGTGCACAGCGAGATTACGGGGAATGCTCACTTTTTCGCTGAAAGTGAATTACAATGCTTCGAACAGATAAAAAGGCTTATCACCTTCATTCCATGGAATAATTCAAGAAAGGCTAAAGCAGTTGAACCGAAAGAGCCCAGGAAAAAAGAATATAAAATCGATGATATTGTTCCGGATAATCCAAAACAACCTTATGATGTCCGGGATGTGATAAGAAGTATTAGTGACGATTCGGATTTTTTTGAGGTACAGGAACGCTGGGCAGCTAATATTGTCATCGGGTTTGGTCGTATGGATGGAAAAACAATCGGTTTTATTGCAAACCAGCCTCTTGTTCTGGCCGGTGTCCTCGATGTTGATTCTTCTGATAAAGCGGCAAGATTTATAAGGTACTGCGATGCTTTTAATATCCCTATGGTTACTTTCGTTGACCTGCCCGGATACCTGCCGGGAGTGGATCAGGAACATGCAGGAGTGATAAGGCATGGCGCTAAACTGCTTTATGCATACAGCGAAGCAACCGTTCCGAAAATAACCGTTATCCTGCGAAAAGCTTATGGTGGTGGATATATTGCTATGAATTCCAGGCATTTACGTGCCGATTTTGTATTTGCATGGCCGGGAGCTGAGATTGCTGTTATGGGTCCCGAAGGTGCTGCAAATATTATTTTCCGCCGTGAAATTATGGCAGCCGATGACCCGGATAAGGTTAGAAAACAAAAAGTGAAGGAATACAAAGATAAATTTGCTAATCCGTATGTGGCTGCAGCAAAAGGATATATCGATTCGGTAATCGAACCACAGGAAACACGGAATCTGCTGCTGCATGCCATTGAGGTTTCTCAAAATAAATCTGTTGGCGGACCTAAAAAGAAGCATGGTATTCCCCCGTTTTAATTTTTAATTTTTCAGGAGCCCCCAAAGAATCCCAATGGGAGAGCCCTCCTGACAGATTTCTCTTATGACAACTTGTGATTAAAAATAAATCAACCGTTAAAGGATGAAAATAGGAAAAAGAAAAAAAGAAAAAAAAGAATTCAAACCCAATTACAAGACTTTAAATATTGACGGAACCCGGTATAAAACAAATCTAACTAAGAAATTTGAAAACAGGAAGATATATACTAGTCCGGATGATAAAAAGATGATCTCTTTTCTTCCGGGGACAGTTATAAAAGTTTTTGTAAAAGAAGGACAAAAAATTAAAATGGGTGATAACATTATGATACTTGAAGCGATGAAAATACAGAACCGGATTAAATCTTCCGGCACCGGTGTTATAAAAAGTATAAAAGTTAAAGAAGGTGAGAAAATAACTAAAGGGATAATAATGTTGGAATTAGAGTAAAATTACTGCCGGAGACAGGAAGAGTTCTGTGAATTTTCCGGTTTAAGCCGGTTCTTATGCCTGCTTCTTTTTTAACTTTTCCTGCCATACTGTGTAATTGCCAAATTGTCCCGCTGTTTCTGTTTTTTTATCGAACAGGCCATACACTGCAGAACCACTACCGGTCAAAGAACTGTAAACTGCTCCCATTTGGTATAGTTTTTCTTTTATACTTTTTATTTGTGGAAATTCTGAAAAAACAGGTTTCTCAAAATCATTTGTAATAGATTTTCTCCATTGCCGGACAGGATGTTTTATAAGTTCGTGCACCGGTATATCAGGTTTGGCAGGAATAACACGGGAGTAAGCTGTACCTGTGTCAATATGAATGTCAGGATATACTACTACAAGATGGAACCGGCTCAGGTCAAGTTCGATTCGTTGAAACTTTTCCCCTCGTCCTGAAATAAATGCACTGCTGTTCTTTATAAAAAACGGACAATCACTACCTAAAACATATGCCATTTTTAGAAGTTTTTCCTCAGTGATTCCGATATTGAAATAATAGTTTAGTGAACGTAGTGAAAATGCTGCATCAGAAGAACCGCCTCCCAAACCCGATCCGGTTGGTATTAACTTATGCAGATGAATATCCAGCGGGGGGAGTGAATATTCTTTTCTCAATAATTCAGCGGCGAGAAAAACCAGGTTCTCTTCAACGGGTGAATCAATATTGATACCTGTTGTAACCAGCGAAATTCCCCTGCCGGAGGTTTTGTCCCGTTCAGAGAATTCAAGCACGTCTGACAAACTAATAGGGTAAAATATACTTTCAGTATTATGATATCCGTCCGACCGTTTTTCAATTACTTTTAATCCTATATTTATTTTTGCGTTAGGGAAACAGATCATTGACTCTGATTTTATTGGTAAAAGTATAAATTATTTCAAGGATTGTACTCGGAAAGACACCAACTCTCAATGAACTTTATAGATAGAATAATTTTCAACAAATCTCATGTTTTTATGAACATTTTTTGTTTATAAGAACCTCGTTTTTTTTGCTATCCGAAAGATTCAATTTAATATCTTTGAATTTGCAAAACAGATAGTTTTAACTGATCAATCTGTGGAATGGATATTGTTTATTAAATGATAAGGGAAAAGCACATCATAACATTAAAAGCAACGCTATATTAACAAACAATCTGATAATTCCAATACATTATACTATTATGGCAGTAAAAAATAACCCCGTAAAGAAGAAATTGTCTCCTATAAATCTTGATGTTGGGAAGGTGCCACCTCAGGCAATTGACATTGAAGAAGCAGTGCTTGGAGCAATTATGCTGGAAAAAGATGCTGTGATCTCGGTTTTAGATATTTTAAAACCCGAAAGTTTCTATAAGGTTGCTCATCAGAAAATATACAATGCAATAGTAGAATTGTCGACTAAAGAAAAGCCCATTGACATACTTACTGTGACAGAAGAGTTGAGGTCGAATGATGAGCTTGAGAGTATTGGCGGGCCTTTCTATATTACACAGCTTACCAGTCGTGTCGCTTCATCTGCTCATATTGAATATCATTCACGTATCATTGCTCAGAAGTATATTCAACGTGAGCTGATCAGGATTTCATCCGAGATACAGAACAGGGCATTTGACGATAGCATTGATGTTGATGACCTGCTTGATTTTTCTGAAAGAGAATTGTTTAATGTGGCTGAGGGAAATATCAAAAGGGAGACGGCAAAAATCAATATATTGATTAAGAAAGCAATTGAACAAATAGAGGAGGCAGGGAAGCATGAGGATAGCCTGGTTGGTGTTCCTTCCGGATTCACTAAGCTTGACAGACTTACATCCGGATGGCAAAAATCAGACCTTATCATTATTGCCGGCCGTCCGTCTATGGGAAAAACTGCTTTTGCCCTGTCAATGACAAGAACCATTGGCGTTGAACACAACCGGCCAGTCGCCTTCTTTTCACTCGAAATGTCTTCTGTTCAACTGGTGAACCGTTTTATTGTCAGTGAAACCGAATTACCTTCTAACCGGATCAGGAACGGGAACCTGGATGAACATGAATGGAAACAGCTTGAAACCAAGATTAAACAGCTTGTAGAATCACCCATCTATATCGATGATAGTCCTGCAATTTCAATTTTTGAATTGAGGGCAAAATGCAGAAGGCTGAAGCTTCAACATGATATCCAGCTTATTGTCGTGGATTATCTTCAGCTGATGACCGGACCACCTGATGCAGGAAGCCGCGAACAAGAGGTTAGCTCAATTTCAAGATCCTTGAAGAGCATCGCAAAAGAACTGAATATTCCGATTATTGCCTTATCACAGATGAACCGGTCGGTTGAACTGCGGTCGGGTAGCAAAAGACCGCAACTTTCTGACCTTCGTGAGTCAGGCGCTATTGAACAGGATGCTGATATGGTGCTATTTATTCACCGTCCGGAGAAATATGGGTTTCTTGAGGATGATAATGGAAACTCTCTGGTGGGCCTGGCAGAAATAATTCTGGCTAAGAACCGTAATGGACCAATAGGCGATATTTATTTACGGTTCCGTGATGAATTTGCTAAATTTACAGAGTTGGAGGATATGCCTGTTGGAGACATATCATTAAACAAAGAATCAAAAACTTATACGGTTAGTTCTAAAATGAATAACTATTCCAGTCAGACAGGTAAGAATGCCCAGGACAAAGAAACCGGTATCAGGGATGAACCCCCATTCTGATGCGAAACGTGGACATTAAAGCAAGGAGGATACTGACAGCTGAAGTAATACAGCATAGTAAATAACTTTATTTTGACATTTGGAGATTTTAAATTTAGTAAGGGAATTAATGAAGGTTTGGATGCAATGGGTTTTGACAATCCAACACCTATCCAGGAAAAAGCAATACCTCCAATCCTGAAAAAGCAGGATTTGATAGGTTGTGCTCAAACCGGTACCGGTAAAACAGCAGCCTATATCCTTCCTCTTCTTGAGCATATTTCAAACGAAACATCCGGAAAAGGAAAAATACATACACTTGTTCTGGCTCCAACGCGTGAACTGGCTATGCAGATTGATCAGCACTTTGAAGGATTTTCATATTTTGTTCCGGTTAGCAGTATCCCTGTTTACGGAGGTGGTGATGGCTTAACATGGGATCAGCAAAAAACAGCTCTTATAAAAGGAGCCGACATGATCATAGCTACACCAGGCAGATTACTGGCACATATTCAAATGAAATACGTTGATTTCAGTTCGGTACGTTGCCTGGTGCTTGATGAAGCTGACAGAATGCTGGATATGGGGTTTTATGATGATATTATGAAAATAGTTACTCTTCTCCCCAGGCAGAGACAAACGTTAATGTTCTCAGCAACTATGCCACATGAAATCCGGCAACTGGCGAAGAGAATCATGATTGACCCCGTACAAATTGATCTCGGCATTGCTAAACCGGCAGAGGGTATAATCCAGGGGCTCTATTTACTTAGTGAGAATCAGAAATTACCACTGGTAAAACAACTTCTTCAAGGAAAAAAGCTGAAAAGTATCCTGGTTTTTGGCTCAACAAAAATAAAAGTGAAAACTCTTGAAAGAGAAATGAGGAATTTGGGGTTCAAAGTCAGGGCAATACATTCAGATCTTGAACAAAAAGAGAGGGAAGATGTCCTGCTAAAGTTCAGGAACAGGAAAATACAAATGTTGGTAGCGACAGATATTATTTCCAGGGGAATAGATATTACAGATATTGACCTGGTAATTAATTTTGATATTCCAAATGATCCTGAAGATTATGTCCACAGGGTTGGAAGAACGGCAAGGGCTGAATCAACAGGAGTGGCTCTTACTTTTGTGACCAAAAAGGATGGGAATATACTAAACCGGATCGAAACACTTATCGGGTACAAGATCCATAGAATGAATATATTCCAATGAAAAAATAAACAGGAAAGGATTAAATCATGGAATTTATATTTTTTCCCCTCGGACTGATCTTTGGTGCAGGTGCTGTTTGGGTAGTGTTGCGGTTCAGGCATGAAGTAAGGCAAACATCATCAGATGAAAAACTTAAATACCTGAATCAGGAACTTGAAACCAGTCGTAAGCGTCTTGAAACAAAAGATGAGGAGATCATTAAATTGAATCGTGATCTTTCAACAAAAGAGGCTGACTTTAAAAACATCCGTGAGCGGTTACAGGAACAAAAAAGTGAATTGGAGAAAATACAGGATAAGTTCAGGCTGGAATTTAAGAACCTGGCTAATGAAATCCTGGAGGAGAAAACCAAAAAGTTTACCGAGCAGAACAAGAGTAACTTATCCAGTATACTTGACCCTTTGAAGGAAAAGATCACTGATTTTGAAAAGAAAGTTGAGCAGTCAAACAAGGAGAGTATTGATCGGAATGCTGCTTTGCGTGAGCAGCTAAATAGTTTAAAAGAATTGAACCTTAAAATGTCTGTAGAGGCAAAAAACCTTACAAAGGCTCTGAAAGGCGATGCTAAAACCATGGGGAGCTGGGGTGAGTTTATCCTGGAAAGCATATTGGAAAAATCAGGCCTGGTGAAAGGGAGGGAATATGAGATACAGAAATCTTTTAGATCGGAAGAAGGAAATCTAATGCAACCGGATATTGTTATTAAATTGCCTGAGAGGAAGAATATTGTTATCGACTCGAAGGTATCATTGGTGGACTATGAGAAATATGTAAATACTGATGATAAAGATAAAGAGGATCATTATCTTAAAATGCATCTCGCTTCACTGCGCAGACATATTGATTCGCTAAGTGCAAAGAATTATCAGAGTCTGTATGATATTGCCGGGCTTGACTTTGTATTATTGTTCATGCCGGTAGAGCCGGCTTTTAGCCTTGCTATTCAGGCTGAAGAAGCGCTTTTTATGTATGCTTATAAAAAAAATATTGTTATTGTAAGCCCTTCAACATTGATTGCAACGCTAAGAACAATTTCAAGTATCTGGCGCCAGGAATATCAGAACAGGAACGTACAGGAAATTGCCAGGCAGGGGGGGGCTTTATATGATAAATTTGTTGGGCTTTTGGAAGACCTGACGGAAATTGGGAAAAAACTGGATGATACACGAAAAGCATATAACGCTTCAATGAATAAACTGTCTGCAGGGAAAGGTAATTTGATTAAGAAAGTACAGGATATTAAAGAACTTGGAGCAAGCACAAAGAAAGACATTCCTCAGATCCTGCTTGACCGGGGAGAATAAAACAGCGACTATTTTTTCCCTTGAATAACGATAACAATTTCACCTTTAACTGTTTTTTCAGTGTAGTGGTTATGCAATTCTGAAAGAGTTCCGCGAACAGTTTCTTCATGGATCTTTGTCAGCTCTCTTGAAACAGAAGCTTTTCTTTCTGGTCCAAAATTTTCAGAAAGCTGTCCGAGGGTTTTTTGGAGACGGTAAGGCGATTCGTAAAGAATAATGGTCCTCTCTTCATTGGTTAGAGCTTTCAGTCTTTTGATGCGGCCTTTTTTCTGAGGAAGAAAACCTTCAAAACAAAACCTGTCGGATGGCAAACCTGAATTAATCAAAGCGGGGATGAATGCAGACGGACCGGGCAGGGTTTCGACGGTGATCCCCTTGTTTATACATTCCCTTACAAGAAGAAACCCCGGATCAGAGATTGAAGGTGTTCCGGAATCCGTTACAAGTGCGAAAGTTTCACCTTTTTCAATCCTTTTCGGGATTCTCTTAACCGACTTATGTTCGTTGAACTTATGATGAGATTCAATCTTCTTCTTAATATTATAGTGGTTAAGTAAGATACCGGTTTTCCTGGTATCCTCTGCAAGGATAATATCTGTATTCTTAAGTACTGTAATTGCCCTGAAAGTTATATCCCCAAGATTGCCGATAGGCGTAGGTACAATGTATAATCTACTCATTTTCCCTGATAATAAGTTTTCTACGGGTAAGATCAAGCAGTTTTTGTACCTCGGGATCATTCATATCCCAGCTGAATTTATCACTTAGATAGCTGTAAGCTTCGTTAAAGTTGGAAGCATTGTTCAATATATTTATTGTTTCAGTGAATTTATCAGGATCATTATTAAAAAGTCCCTGTATAAACGAAAATTTTTCATTAAGTCCCATGGCAGCTCCAATATCCGTAATGGGTTGTGATTGAAACTTGGATGATAAGTCTTTTGAAGATACTTGCTGTCCAAGGGATTCATTTCTGTAGTTATGTCCGTTTTGCAAACGATCAGCAACAATCTCATACTTGTCATTCTTTTGTTCCACAATCTTCGCCTGGAACTTTTTTGTATCCTGTTTACCGGATTCTTTTGTTAATTCAGCATTTGTATCAGAATTTTGCTTATCAGCAACCGAAAAGCTCTCTTCCATCTCAAATGCATTCGGGTCTTCAGGTTTATCTTCCGGGGGGGCATTTTTTTTCGCTGCTCTTTTTTCGTGGAGCTCATGAAGCGAGTCGTATAATTTACGTACTTTTTCCAGGGACAAATCGATCTCTACCAGCCGGAGATTTGAACGATTCTTGAAATTCTTTACTAATTTACCGATATCTTGTATATCTTTATTAATCGTTTCAATGAGTGATTCAGAATTCATAATCTCATTGTTTAATTGATTCCACTTACATTTTCTTTACTTTTGCAAAAGTAACGATTATTATCCAGAAATTGTTATGTAATGTTTCTTGAAAATTTCATAAATAACAAAGGCCGGTCAGGTTGGATTGAGGTTATCACAGGCAGCATGTTTTCAGGTAAGACCGAGGAACTTATCAGGAGATTAAAACGAGCCAATTTCGCCAATCTTAAAGTTGAAATTTTTAAGCCGGTTATTGATACCCGGTATTCTGAAAGGGAAGTGGTTTCTCATGATTCAAATGCAATTTTTTCAACTACGGTAGAATCCGCTTCAAATATTATGCTTATGGCCAATGATGTGGATGTAGTAGGAATTGACGAGGCACAGTTTTTTGATAACGGATTGGTTGAAGTTTGTAATAATCTGGCAAATAGTGGCATAAGAGTGATTGTTGCCGGTTTGGATATGGATTTTAAAGGAAATCCTTTTGGTCCGATTCCTGCTTTGATTTCAATTGCTGAATATGTGACCAAAGTACATGCTATTTGCATGAAATGTGGTAACCTTGCGCATTACTCATATCGGAAATCCGATGCTGATAAGGTTGTGCTTCTTGGTGAAAAGGATATCTATGAACCGCTTTGCAGGAGCTGTTTTGTTAGTGCAATGAGAAAAAATAAATAATAAACGGAAAAGAACATTATACGAAATCTGTTCATGACAGGAAATTATATTATGCCAGGAATTTTGTTGAAAAAAATAGCCGGGATTGTTGGGGGGAAAATTTATGGGAATGGAGAGGCTATAGTCAGTGATTTATTGTATGATAGTCGAAGGATAATCTCGCCGTCATTATCTCTTTTCTTTGCCCTGGTTGGGGAGAGGCATAATGGGCATTATCATATCGATGAACTGTACAGGAATAATGTAAGAAGCTTTGTGGTTAATCAGCTCCCTGCCGGGATAAAAAAATTTAAAGGCGCCGGTTTTATTCTGGTAAGCAATACACTGTCTGCTTTGCAAAAACTGGCAGAGTATAACCGCAATCTTTTTACAGGGAAATTAATATCCATAACGGGGAGTAATGGAAAGACAATAACTAAGGAATGGGCATTTCAAATTTTATCCGGGAAGTATAATATAGTACGAAGTCCACGAAGCTTCAATTCCCAGATAGGTGTTCCTCTGTCGCTCTGGTTACTGGAGCAAAAAACTGAAATTGGAATTATTGAAGCCGGTATTTCCAAACCGGGGGAAATGAAAAAACTTGAAAAAATTATTAAACCGGATATTGGTATCATTACAAATATTGGAGAAGCTCATCAACAAAATTTTTCAAGTCTGGAACAAAAAGTAGATGAAAAACTACTGTTGTTTAAGGATACACCGGTTATAATATATTGCAGCGATCATAAGCTTATTGATGAACGAATCAAAGCAAGCTACCCTGGAAATGAAAAAGAGATTATTACCTGGTCAAAGGATAAAAATGCTGATCTCAGAATAACCCGGATAGCAGTTAGAAAGAAGAAAACGGATATTAAAGCTGAATTCAGAGGTGCGAGCAAAGAAATTACAATTCCCTTTGTTGATGATGCCTCAATCGAAAATGCTTGTCATGTATGGTGCCTTGCACTTCATCTCGGTCAGGAAGAGGCATCTATAGTTAAAGCAATGGCCTCGCTTGATCATGTAGCCATGAGGCTTGAGCAGAAAAAAGGGATAAATAATTGCACTCTTGTAAATGATGCCTATAATTCTGATCTGGGTTCATTAAGTATTGCACTGGATTTCCTGAATCTTCAAAACCAGAACAGGAAAAAAACCCTTATCCTTTCTGATATTGTCCAAACAGGAAGAGTGCAGGAGGAGTTATACCGCGAAGTGTCAAATCTGATACAGGCCAAAGGGGTTGACAGGTTAATAGGAATTGGAGAAACAATCAGCAAATATGAAGAACTTTTTTCGGATGAAAAATATTTCTTCAGATCAACTTCTGAATTCATTTCCGGATTTAAACCTGAAAATTTCATGGATGAGGCAATTCTGTTGAAAGGCGCACGTGATTTCAGGTTTGAAGATATCTCGGAAATATTGGAAAAGCAATCACATCAAACTGTTCTGGAAATCGACCTGAATGCAATTGTGCATAACCTGAATTATTTCAGATCAAAAATAAAACCGGATACCAGGATCATGGTAATGGTTAAGGCGTTTTCATATGGAAGTGGCTCTTATGAGATTGCCAATATGCTTCAATATCAGAATATTGATTATCTGGCTGTTGCCTGTTCTGATGAAGGTGTTGAATTGCGTAAGGCCGGGATTTCCTTGCCAATTATGGTGATGAATCCCCGGAAAAATAGCTTTGAAGGCATGTTCAGGTACAACCTTGAGCCTGAGATATATAGTTTCAGTATCCTGGAGGAATTTCTTGAAAATCTGAAGAGAAGCGGATTCACCTCTTTCCCTTTTCATATTAAACTCGATACAGGGATGCACAGACTTGGCTTTCTGCCTGGTGAAGTGCGGGCGCTGATAAGGAAACTGTTGAGGAATCCGGAACTTTATGTTAAATCAGTCTTCACTCACCTTGCCGCCAGCGATGAGCCTGAACATGATAGCTTTACAGATAAACAGATAAGCTTGTTCGAAGAGCTTTCGGAAAGGATTATTAACAATTTTGATTATCCGGTATTAAGGCATGTCTTGAATTCAGCCGGTATAGAAAGACACTCCCGGCATATGTTTGATATGGTACGGTTGGGTATAGGACTATACGGTATCAGTTCACATAGTCCCGGAGAACTTATGAATACAGGAACGTTTAAAACAACTATTTCCCAGGTAAAACAAATACCTGCCGATCACTCGGTTGGGTACGGACGGAAAGGTATTGAACCATACACCAGAGAAATAGCAATTCTGCCGGTTGGTTATGCTGATGGTTTAGACCGCAGGTTTGGCAATGGACTGGGTAAGTGTTACATTAACAGGAAATTGGTGCCTGTTGTAGGAAATATCTGTATGGACATGTGTATGATCGATGTAACAGGGATTGGTTCTAAAGTGGGTGACGAGGTGGAAATATTCGGAAAACATAACCCGGTTACCACCCTTGCAAAAAAAATTAACACAATACCATATGAGATACTTACAGGCATCTCTGAAAGGGTAAAAAGAATTTATTTTTATGAATAGAGAGTTTGCATTTTATACAGAAGTTAACCATAATATAATGAGGAAATAAAATGGAAGAAATTAAACCAATTACCATGCCCGAAACCCATAAAAAATTTTTGGAGTTTTTTAAAAAGAAATCAGAACCTGCAAATCTGAAAGTTTTAGATATGGGGGCTGGCCATGGAGCATTTACTAAGAAGTTATTTGACATGGACTATGATGTGCACGCTTGCGATTTATTTCCCGAATTATTCAAATTTGAAAAAGTCGAATGCAAAAAGGTGGACATAACGGATATATTCCCATATCCGGATAATACTTTTGATTTAGTAATAGCAATTGAGGTAAGCGAGCATATATTAGACCATGAGACATTTTTTAGTGAAACAAGCAGAATACTTAAACCAAAAGGAAAACTTTACATTTCTACACCCAATATCGTATCTATGAAGTCGAGAATGAGATTTTTATTTAGCGGATTCCTTTACAGCTTCAATCGACTGGAATTAGGGAATTATGATGGTTTGCAGCATGTTGCATCACTAACCTTAGATCAGTATAATTATCTTGCAGTAAAAAATAAATTTAAACCAGCAGAATTTGAGATAGATCGAAAACAAAAAACATCACAATGGTTGCAATTTTTTCTATTTCCAGCAATGTATATTTATCAAAAAATTAAAAGAATTGATAACATACATAATCATAGAAAACTTCTTTTGGGGAGACTTTTGTTTTTAATATTTATGAACGACAAAACTATGGTTAAATAAATAATAAACGCCATTAAAACGGCTTTTATACGAGAACGATAAAAGACATAAATATAAAAGTTAATCAGGATAGATTAAACATGGTAAAACTATCAGTAGTTGTAATAACTCTTAATGAAGAAAAGAACATCGGACGATGCCTTGAATCGGTAAGCGAAATTGCAGACGAGCTCGTTATAGTGGATTCCGGTTCAACTGATAATACCATTGAGATATGTCTGCGTTATGGAGCCCGCATTATTGAACATCCTTTTGAAGGACATATTCAACAAAAAAACTGGGCTATCAGCCAGGCAGGTTATCCGCATATCCTTTCCCTTGATGCTGATGAGGCATTATCGGAAGAACTCCGTGATTCTATTCTTTCAGTTAAAAAAAACTGGGAAATGGATGGTTATAAATTTAACAGATTGACAAGCTATTGCGGAAAGTGG
Organism: Bacteroidota bacterium; assembly: GCA_022561875.1. GTDB lineage: Bacteria > Bacteroidota > Bacteroidia > Bacteroidales > VadinHA17 > JADFUQ01. Next base: position 21,515 of record JADFQJ010000009.1, read on the forward strand.
ATAAGACACGGATCATGGTATCCGGCAAAGAAACTGCGGTTGTGGGACAGCAGGAAAGGGATGTGGAGAGGGAATAATCCCCATGATAAGTTTATAATGGAAAAAGGATCCAGGACTAAACATCTAAAAGGAGATCTGTTGCACTATTCCTATTATTCAATTGAAGCCCACATTGAACAAACAAACTACTTTTCAGACATCCTTGCTGAAACAATGTATCAAAACCGGAAAAGGGCTAGTTTCCTGATTATTCTGGTTCATCCACTCTGGCGTTTTTTCAGGGATTTCTTTATAAAATTCGGCTTTCTTGACGGATTTACCGGATTGATTATTACTGTGAATTCGAGCCATGAAACTTTTCTTAAGTATATTAAGTTAAGAAATCTATACAGGGATTACAAACTTTATGGAAAAAACAGAGTATGTTTTTTTAATAGTGCCAGATCATGGGGTGGTGGGGAAAAATGGCATTTTGATGTTTCAACCCGGTTGTCAGAAAAAGGGATAAACCCTATAGTGATTACTAACAAAAAGAGTGAATTAAAAACAAGAATAACTGATTATGGTATTCCTTCCTATAACATTGGGATATCTAATCTGAGTTTTTTAAACCTGTTTAAAGTGTTGTATATCTCCCGTATTATTAAACAGGAAAAAGTTGATTTTATTATTACCAACCTTTCATCTGATATGAAAGTGGCAAGTCTCGCTGCAAAGATTGCTGGTGTACCAAATATCGTTTATCGCAGAGGAAGTGCAATTCCAGTCAGGAATACTTTTATTAACCGGTTCTTTTTTGGAAAGGTGCTTACCGGGATCATTGCCAATTCGGAAGAAACAAAACGTACCCTGTTAGCCAGAAATCCGAACCTCTTTGACAAGGATAAGATACAGGTTATCTACAACGGTATTTCAATTAATAAATATGATGAAGGGGAAACAACATTTAAATATTTATCAGAAAATGATGAGATTGTTCTTGGTAATGCAGGACGACTGGTAAAACAGAAAGGACAGGATTGCCTTATCCGGCTGGCCCGGATACTGAAAGATAAAGGACATAAGTTTAAAATTTTAGTGGCCGGTGAAGGCGCCCTGCGAAGAAACCTCGTTGCTTATTCAATAAAAATGGGTGTGGAAAATGAAGTTGTTTTCCTGGGGTTTGTTAATGATATAAAAGGGTTTATGCAGTCTATCGATATTTTTCTTCTTCCTTCATTATGGGAAGGATTCGGATATGTTATGACTGAAGCAATGGTCTGCCGGAAACCTGTTGTAGCCTTTAATTTAAGCAGCAATCCTGAAATTGTTGTGCATGGAGAAACAGGATATCTGGCTGAAAGGAATAATATGACCTCTTTTACTAACTATGTGGAAGAACTAATGCTCAATCCGGTATTATCCAGGCAAATGGGAGAGAAAGGCAGGTTACGTGTAGAAGAAAAATTTGATATCAGATATACTCTTAAAACAATGGAAGATTTTCTGCAAAGGTAGTGTAAACAATTTTCTTTTCAATAGTTTGTTTCAGTATACTGTTTTTCCGTTATCCTTCATCTTTATGCCATTGATGTTTAATTATGAGAGTTACTGCAGGTTGCTGCATTCTGTTTACAGCTTTTTTGATTGGATTGGATGTCAAATTACCCCAACGTGCTTATTCTTTCAAGTTTATGCAGGTCGAGGATCTTTATCTTTCTCCCTTCCAGTGAAATTACTTTCTCGCTGGCAAATGTTGATAAGGTCCTGATAGCATTTGAGGTGGTCATATTAGATAAATTAGCAATATCTTCCCTGGAAAGATATACTTTCAGTGTTGACCCATCTTGCTCGAAATCATAAGTGTCCTTAAGAAAAATCAAAGATTCAGCTAGTCTGCCCCTGATATGTTTTTGTGTTAGTGTTACGGTACGACGGTTAGAAAATCCCAGTTCAGTAGCTAACGACCTGAGAAAACGGATGGAAAGTGCTGCATTGGCTCCGAGTATTTTGAAGAGAACATCTTTATCCATCACACAAATCGTGGAATTTTCAATAGCTACAGATGAGGCGATATAATTTTCTCCTGCAAAAAGCGCCCTGTATCCAATAAAGCCATATGGTTTTGCCATCCTTACAATCTGTTCTCTTCCACCAACACCTTCCTTGAATATTTTTACTTTACCTTGTGCCAGACATATTAACCCCATGGGCTTTTCACCCTCCTTATAAATGATCTCACCCTTCTTGAAGTTTGCTAAGGTATGATTCTCGTCAAGAATTTTTTTTTCTTCTTCAGAAATGATATTGAAAACAGATTTGCTGTTTTCAATAACATCTTCAAAATGTGGATTACTATATTGCATTTCGAAAATTTCAGCATGTTACAAAGTATGCCAAAGATAAAAAAATATTGAGAATTAAAAAACTTAAATTAAATCAGGTTTGTCAATTTTGCTTTATTCATCGTATCGTGCAACCAGCGGCATTTTTCTGCCTGCACCAAATGCTTTCGTGGAGATACGGAGGATGGGAGGAGCCTGGTATCGCTTATGTTCATTTATGTTTACAAGATGAATAATTCTTTTTACAAGCTTTTTGCTGAATCCCTTTTTAATAATCTCATCTGCTGACAATTGTTTTTCAATATACAAAAACAAGATATCGTCAAGCGTTTCATAATCAGGAAGTGAATCAGTGTCTTTCTGGTTTGGTTTAAGTTCTGCAGAAGGGGGCTTTGCAATACTGTTTTCCGGGATGATCTCTTCATCCCGGTTAATGTAGCGTGCAAGCCGGTAGACCTCACTTTTGTAAACATCTCCGAGTAGTGAAATCCCACCTGCCATATCACCATATAATGTTCCATAGCCGACTGCAGCTTCACTTTTATTTGATGTATTCAGTAATATGTGACCAAATTTGTTTGAAACAGCCATCAATAAGACTCCACGTATTCGTGCCTGAATGTTCTCTTCGGCAATATCAGGAGTGAGGTTCCTGAAAAGAGGTTTAAGTGATTGCTCAAAACCCTTGAACATCGGTTCGATAGGAATAATATTGTAGTCAACTTGCAGATTTTCAGCGAGGGTAACAGCATCCGTGATGGAATGCTCTGAAGAATACATGGAAGGTAACAATAGAACTCTCAGGTTTTTGTTACCTAAAGCTTCACTGGCAATTGCAAGACTCACAGCCGAATCTATTCCTCCCGACAGACCCAGCGTGGCTTTTTTAAAATTCATTTTACAAAAGTAGTCACTAAGCCCCATAACAAGTGCGTTATATATATTCTCAGTAATGTTGTCTGCATTAATTAACAGAGGTGTTTTTGTTTCTATTCTCTCAATATCTATTATTTTGAAATCTTCCTCAAAATATTTTAAACGTTCAACTATCTCACCTTTTGAGTTTACCACCAATGATCCTCCATCGAAAATAAGTTCAGTTTGTGCACCAACCTGGTTTACATAAATTAAAGGGATTTTGATTTTTCTTGCCTGGCTGGTAAAAATATTCCGCTTATTTTTGATTTTTGAATATGCAAAAGGGGAAGCGGCAATGTTAATAATAAAATCAGGTTTTTGTAAACTTAATTTCTTAATGGGGGATATATTGTAGAGACGGTTTCTTCCAAAGTCATTTTCAAATGGCTGTTGATCCCACAAGTCTTCACAAATAGTTAAAGCAATCTTTTTTCCGTTGAAATCTATGACATTAAAATTGGTGTTAGGCTCAAAATACCGGTACTCATCAAAAATGTCATAGGTTGGAAGGAGAGTTTTATTCACTTTGGCGAATATTTGTCCGTCTGATAAGAAATAGGCTGTATTGAAAAGATTCTTTCCGGTTTTTCCGGTATTCAGGCTCGGACTGCCAACAATGGCAGCAATGTCTTTACAATGCTTTGCGATTTCAATAACCGCTTGTTTGCAATGATCAATAAACGACTTGTGCTCAAGAAGATCGAGCGGAGGATACCCGGGAACAGAAAATTCCGGAAAGATTACCAGATCAGCATTTTTTTCTTTTGCTTCTTTAATTTTGTCCGTTATTGAGCTGATATTTTTTTCGAAATTTCCAATATGAGTATTTAATTGCGCCAGGGCTATTTTCATGATCTGTTTTTTACCGGTTCCTAGAAAATTATTCCTAAATGCAGGGCAACACTGTTAAGGATAATCTTGTCAGTAAGTTGATTTTCGTTATCAGTTGTGATATCCAATATGCCATTTTGATAATCAATTCCAAATTGCACCGCGGTTTGACCGCCCAGGGAATATTGTATGCCTATACCCAGGTGATATCCGAGATTAAACAGGTTGATCTCGTCAGAAATACTCTCAGAATCGATCCTTTTATCGGATGTTAACCCGGTTGCGCTAATATTGATCATAGGGTCAATTCCTGCCTTTGCAAAAAAGGTAAAATATCCGATTTCATCCGAATTAAATTTCAGGCCAAGCGGAATGATAATGTATTGCAGTTTGTAGGTAAGAATATTTCCTGGATAAAGAGTATCTACCCTGTTTGTCAGTTGCAGAGCTATTGAATCATTATAGCTTATCTTGCCTCCCAGGCGATTAATTGAAATGCCCGTTGAAAAAGCATAATTATTAGTGAAATAGTTGTTCATGGAAATGCCAATGTTAACTCCCGGTCGTGAACCCTCGCTGGTAACTTCTTTAATATCAGACTTAAACCAACTAATCTGTGGATTGGCAAAAATCCCGAAACGAATCCCTTGCGAAACCCCTCCGACGGTTAATAATACAAACAACAACATGATCAGGAAAACAATCTTTGTCAGCGCGGACAGTTTTCGTATTTTTACATTCCGATTTTTCTCCATATCAGAATATTATTTTATAAACTTCTTTTTTATAACTATGAAAAGATAAAGATAAGAAATAATGAAGAAAGCTCTCAGAAAGGAATCTGGTATTATGAACATAATTAAACGTATATTAAGTTATTTCAAAACAAGATTATTATGAACGGGAAAACAAACCTTTTTGGTCTATTACTACTTTTACTTTTATCATGTAACCGGAGTTCTGTTAAAGTAGATATTGATAAAATTGATTTGGAAATTAAAATTCTGAGACTTGAAAAAGAACTGTTTGAACTATCTGTTGATAGTATTACTACTTCAATTCCTTACCTGAAAAATAAATATGGCCATTTTTACGAGTTATTTAGTTATGTGATAAACATTGGAGAAACTACAGCTCCATATTATCCTCAATATCTGACGACTTTTATTGTCGACCCTACTAATAGTGAAGTGTACCAGGCTGTTATCAGTGAGTTTCCTGATATTGACAAGTTGGAAAAAGCATTATCAGAAGCATTTAAGCATTATAAGCATTATTTCAGTGAAAAACCAATTCCGGATATATATACTTTTATTTCCGGGTTCAATACATCTCTTGTAATTGATTCAAATGTTCTGGCTATTGGTCTCGACCGTTACCTGGGCGCTGAATGTGAATACTATGATCGTTTGGGTTTACCCGAATATCAACAGGCAAATATGCGTAAGGAAAAAATTGTTACTGACTGTATGTTTGTATGGGCATCTTCAGAATGGTATTTCAATAAACAGGGGTCAAGAGAATTGGCAAATAATGTTTTGAATAATATTATCCATGAGGGGAAATTGGTATATTTTGTAAAGTCGATGGTTCCACGGGAAGATATCGGCTTAATTATGGGATTTTCTCCGGACCAGATGAAGTTTTGCCGCAGAAATGAAAAAAGAATATGGACTTATTTAATTGAGAATAAATTGCTTTTCAGTTCTGAACGGATGACCATAAAGAAACTAATTGACAAGGCACCATTCACCAGTTATTTTCCTCGTGAATCGCCGGGCAGAGCTGCTGTATGGTTGGGATACAGGATCGTAAAACAGTATATGGAGAATAATCCGGATATAACTCTTGATAGTATGATGATGAGTACTGAATATCTGACTATTCTGGAAGGATCAGGCTATAATCCGCGTGACCGTAATAAATAAAAAAAAAGCACATGGAATGCCATGTGCTTTAATGCTTTTCTGATTTGCAGAACTTTTACTCTTCCGGATGAATTGCCTCAACCGGGCAAACGTCGACACATGCTTCACAATCGGTGCAAAGTTCAGGGTCAATTTTGTAGATATCACCTTCTGAGATTGCTTCAACAGGACATTCATCAACGCAAGCGCCACATGCTGTACAATCGTCGTTAATTATATAAGCCATTGCTATAAAGTTTTGAATTAATAAATCAGTTTTATTATTCTGCAAAAGTATCTTCATTTTTTGAAATGCAAAGAAAAAAGCAAAAAAATATATCTAAATGAAGGCTAAAAGGTAAATATGTGCAGTTAATAACCTTAGCCTTTGCCTCAGCCTTAGTCTTTAATACAATAATTTATAAGAATGATTTAACTTATTATTCATAAACGAATAATTTTGAACTTAGCGTAGCGATCTCATGAACGAAGTGAGTAAATTCCGGTACATTAAAACAATCTGTTTCTTGCCATTATGATTTAGCAAGCTCTTTCAGGAGAGAATATGCCAGCCAGGAAAGGTTACCCATTCCTGTAACCAATGCATTTTCATTAATATTGAAATCAGATGTATGAAGTGCAAACTCTTTCCCTTTAATCCCGGTTCCCAGACGGTAAAAGCAAACAGGGCAAGCGTGTGAATAGTTGGCAAAATCTTCAGAAGTCATTCTTTGCTCAAGACTGACAACATTTTCATCACCAAGAAAAGCCACGGACAAACGGATTGCAGATTTAGTAATTTTTTCATCATTCCGTAAAACAGGATACCCTTTCTTAATGTTGAGTTTTACACCAATGTTTTCTTTTTCTGCAAATTCAGTAATCAGCTTTTTCATTTCCCGGTGGGCAGTGTTTCTCCATTTTTCATCAAATGTTCTGAATGTGCCAACCATTTTTACCTCGGCGGGAATCACATTCGTTGCTCCTGGTCCGTCAATTTTACCAAAAACAAAAACGGTTGGAGGCTTACCGGGTAAGGGTTTATTGATTCTTTCCTGAAGCAGGATCAACAATCTGGCAGCTGCCAGTATTGTATCATCTCTTTTACCGGGAATGGCAGCATGCCCCCCTTTACCCTGAATTTTAACATAAATTTCGTCTGAAGAGGCCATATATTCCCCTGCTTTATATCCGACCTTTCCGGCTTCAAGCTCAGGATAAACATGCTGGGCTAATATCAGATCGGGTTTTATTTCATTAAATGCGCCATTTTCCATCATCAATTTTGCACCACCGGGTACCAGTTCTTCAGCAGGTTGAAAAATAAACAATACGGTTCCATACAGATATTTTTTTAACTCTTTCAATATTTTTACAGTACCCAGTAACATAGCTAAATGTGCATCATGCCCGCATGCATGCATAATTCCGGTCTGTATTGACCTGTATCTGACATCGGTATTTTCAGTAATGGGTAGAGCGTCCAGTTCAGCCCGAAGACCGATTACAGGACCATGTTCTTCTCCCCGGAGCCATGCTACGATCCCGGTTTTAACAAAACCCTTCTTATATTTTATTCCATATTCCCGGAGTTTTGCTTCAACAAATGCAGATGTTTTATATTCGTGATAAGATAATTCAGGATTCTGATGAATGTTTCTTCTGATCTGTACGATTTCATCATGGTACTTGTCAGCCAGATTAATTATTTTTTCTATAAAAATTTTGTCCGTTGGCATAATCAAAAATCAAGGCTTAAAGAAATGTAAAACACCCTGGGTAACAAAATATAGTTTTCTATTCCCCATGCCCAGTCGGCCCTTATGAAATAACCAAAAAGCTGACTTCGGAGACCAAAACCGAAGCCGGCTACAATGGGCTCCCGGTTAGTATTAATTGTAACAGTAATTGGTCCGTTGATATGTACTTCCCGGTCATAAGCATTTTGTCCCAGGTACGGGTGAAGTCCGGCCCATGCAGTTCCAATATCTCCAAAACCTACAATCTGAAGGTTATCAAGAAAACCGGAACTTATCGGATGATTGGCAAAGTACCTGATAAATGGCCATCTCAATTCGCTGTTTATGAGAGCAAAACTATTCCCGTTACGGATATTTTGTGAAAAGCCCCGCATATTGGTCGCCAGTGTCTGGAAAGCATAGTTTTGTGAATAATCAATCTGAACAGATTGATCAAAAATCTCTATTTTACTCAGGAAGGGTATCCAGTTATCTACACCTCCCAGGTAGTAAATAAGTTTATTGCTACCGAATGATGTACTTACTGCCAAACGATTAGCCCATATCAGATCGCGATGGATTTTCAGGTAGTGCCTTATATCTCCGCCGATCACAAACAGATCAGACTTTTTTCTGTCAATTTGTTTGTAGATCTCACCAAAAAGCTTGAATCGTGTACCGTAATATATATTGATTCCTCTTCTACGTGTATTATCAAATATGTATTCGAGCTTGAAACTTGCCCATGTGCGCATTTCATTTTCTCTGTTAAGGTTTTTTATATCCGTTGAAAGATATACATTCATGTCGTTTCTTAAACTGAATGTGCTTTTCAATGCAGATACCATGTTAAAGGGATACTTCATAGAATAGAAAAGCTCGTGAGTGTATATTTTACTCAAGGCATCATCTGATAGTACATTCATAGCCCTGCGATAGAAGATCAGTTGCTTGTCAAAATCCCCCATCAGATTTTCAACACTGAGCAGATATTCATTGCTGTCAAAATTCCCGGAAAACCGGAATCCCCCAATGATTTTGTAATTTTCAAAAAGATCGTTTACACCGATTTTGAATAACATGTTAATGCCTGGATTGTAATATCCACCTCCGCCTGAAAAAGTTTGATAAGAGTTGTTTAGAAATCCGAAATCAACCTGGCTGGCAAAATAATTGTTAAAAAAAGAAGTTTCATATATCCTGATTTTGGGCAGACTGAAACTACCGGTATCAATTCTAATATCAGGATAATCTTTTAATAACTGTTGCTGAAAGTAATTCTCTTTTTCCTTTTCAAAAATATAGCTGTTTATATCTATGATCTTTTCTGTTTGAAAATATTCTGAAAGAGGTTTCTTCAAAGTATCCATCATCATTCTGTATTTTTTTTCCACTTCTTTTCTCAGTGTTTCCAGACTATCTTTTTCCTGTAATTCTTTCGATCTTTCTTTCTGATAACTGGTAATGATAACTTTTTCTTCAGGGATCACATTTTCACTGTCAAATTCCTCTATTCTCATCTTGTATTTACCGTTATGAAAAAATATTTCCCCGATTTTTCCGGTTTGTGGCGAGTAATTATATTCAAGAATGTTCGTTGAATAATTGGTTAATGGTTTCGATCGCGTAAAAAAACGGTAATGTGTTGTGGTATCAATAAAACTTATTAAGCTGTCGAACCTACCTATATAACGGTTCAATATCCCGTTTTTATCGTTGAGGTAAAGGAAACTATTATCTTTTACCTGGTATGGCTCAAATTTATCGAAGAATTTTCCTTCGGATAACCGGGTTAGATAATCAGATTTTTTCTGGTAATCATATATGAACAGGTCATAGGTAAAACCTGTGCTGTTCAGTTCGTTTTCAGGAAGGTTGAGGGTGTCACTGGATCTGTTCGAACTGAAAATTATTTCTTTTCCCCCGTTAATGAATCTGGGGTTGAGATCATCCGGCAGATCTTTGGTGATTTGTTCATTAGTTCCTGAGGCAATATTATGAATAAAGATATCAGTGTAACCTTCTTTGACTGCCGAGAAAACAAATTTTGTTCCGTCAGGCGAGTATGAGAAATCGAGGATCTTATCAAAGTAAAGGAGGTTGATCCTTTCAAAATTCCCTGATGAAAGTCTGTAAAGGTAAAGTACAAGCCCTCCTTTTTCTTCTGATATGAATGCCAGTAGTTTTCCGGTTGGGTGCCATGAGAGAATGGGATATGACCTGTCTGCCAATTGTTCTACCTTTGGCTCTTTGCTGAATATCTTCTTATGTTTTTCGGTATGGCTGTCGTATATCCATATTTTATACTGGCCAAATTCTTTTGTTACGTATGCAACAAGCTGATTGTCAGGATTTATTTTTATTTCCTGGTACCTTCTTGTACATTTGGGCCATTTCAGAATAATTCCCTTTTCAGGAATTATTTGGTCATGGGTCTGATCGTCAAAATAATCACGATAATAAGCAAGCCAGTCTTTGGAAAGGTGCCTGACCTTTTTCCCCAGAACATATAAAAAACCTTTACCTGCATTTTTGTTTATTCTGGTAAGATAAACAATATTGGGTATGATAGGATCGCCATAGGTTTTTGCAATATACCTCCAGAAAGAATGTCCGGCGTAAACAGCTTCTGTTCCTTCAAGCCAGTTAAATTTTTTATATCTGCCTGAAAGGATACCGTCTTTCACCCTGTTCTCAATTTGAATATTCCATGGATCTGCTATATAAGATATCAATCCTTTAATATACCAATCCGGAAGGTTGATCAAAGCTGAACTGGCGACTTTGTCTTTTACATCTCCACTGTATATCATTTCATGAATTAATACTTCAGTTATTGCTTCGGCAATCTGTTTTTCAAATTCCGGATGTTTTCCCTCAAAAAAGAGCATTACCTTGTTGCGGATTACCCTGGTATACCCTCCGGTATTGTAGTCTTCAGTGCCGGTAACCTGCCCTAAGTTACTTTGTTTGTAGTCGGATAATTTGTTGTACACTATAAAAATAAGCCTTTTATTAAGGTAATAATCAAAGTAATCTTCAATCTCAATCAGCTTTTTCTCTGCCACCGAGGCGGTATATTCAGCAATTTCTTTTCCAAATTCATTGAAATAAATATCAAAATTCTCGAACCGGTAATATGACCAGTAAAAATCATAATATTGGATCCTGTTTTTACCAAATGTCATCTGATGACCATTGTAAAACTGGGCATGTGCCTGACCAAACATGATCAGGGAAAATATAAAACAGAGGATATTTACCAATCTTGTCTTATTCATATTATTCCTGGTTAACCTGACAGTAATACTAAAAAAAGGAATAGTTTTTGTAATATCACTATCCGGTAATGAGCATGTGTAAATGTATAAAGTTTAGAGTAAAAAATAAAATGATTATTAAACTAAAATTCACATATTCATTTAAACTTTTTTAATTTTGACACGTTTAAAGATAAAAGAACTATTACAGCATAAAAATATTATTGTAATGAAAAAGATAATTCGGAGTTTATTTCTGGTGTTATTTATGAGCAGTATATTGCCCGGAGCAATGGCTCAGCAGAAATACGCCACTATCTCATTTGATGAGCTCACCCATAATTTTGGAACTTTTAAAGAAGAAAATGGATCTGTTACCTGTACGTTTAGTTTTACAAATACTGGTAGCATACCGCTGGTTATTAATCGTGTAACAGCTTCTTGTGGTTGTACTTCACCTGCATGGTCGAGAGAACCGGTGGTTCCGGGAGGGAAAGGATATGTTGAAGCAACTTACAATCCAAAAAACCGGCCGGGTAAATTTAGTAAAAGTCTCACTGTTTATTCCAATGCCGCAAAAAGGGCAGTTGTTCTGAAGATTCAGGGAGAGGTTGCCCCCAGGGAGCGTACGGTTAAAGATATTTACCCATATCAGATAGGTAATGTCAGATTCAAATCAAACCATTTAGCTTTTGTCAGGATAAACCAGGGTGAGAAAAAAACCATCCAGTTGCAAATAATTAATACTTCAAAAAAGAATCAGACTTTGAGTTTCGATCAGGTTCCCGAACATATTCATATAATAGCTACTCCTGAAACACTTAAACCGCAACAAAAGGGTTATATTGAAGCAACTTATGACGCCGGTATTATAAACGATTGGGGATTTGTGATTGACAGGATCAGGGTCCTTTGCAATAATCGGGCAATAGGGGACAACAGGTTGACGATATCTGCTACTATCGTTGAGGATTTTTCTTCGATGACAGCCGAGGAACTGGCTAATGCTGCTAAAATTGAATTTGTGGATGGGAAAACTTTTAATTTTGGTAAGATTGATCAGAAATCAAAAGTTGAACATGATTTCGTGTTTAAAAATGCTGGAAAAAGCGACTTAATCATAAGGAAAATTAAATCAAGTTGTGGATGTACTGCTGTTAGTCCGAAAGATAAAGTAATAAAGCCGGGAAAAAGCAGTTCAATAAAAGCAATATTCAGCTCAGGAACCCGCAAAGGAATGCAGAACAAATCCATTACTATTATTACCAACGATCCGAAAAATTCCAGAATAATCCTTCGGGTAACCGGTGAAGTAAAAAAATCCGGAACATAATAGGATAAAAAAGGAACTGTTTTTTCAACTGTTTTTCAACTTGCCGGATATGCCACGTAAATTTAAAAGTGCTTTGAATGTAAAAGATGGTATGGAGCAGCCGGAGAATATAAGCGGGGATGCTTTACATAAGCACAGGAAAACAAAAAGAAAGGTACTTGCTGCAAGTGAATATGTGGAAGGGATCCTGGCAGGCAACAGGACAATCCTGAGTCAGGCTATTACCTTGGTGGAGAGCAACCTGCACAAACATCAGAAAGTAGCTCAGGAGGTTATCGAGAAGTGTCTGACCTATGCAGGAAATTCCATACGCATCGGAATTACCGGGGTCCCCGGGGTTGGTAAAAGTACCTTTATCGAAGCTCTTGGCACCAGACTGATCAGGATGAAACGAAAACTTGCTGTACTGGCAATTGATCCAAGCAGTAAACGCTCGAAAGGAAGTATTCTTGGTGATAAAACCCGGATGGAAAAGTTGGCAACTGAAACTAATGCATATATCCGGCCTTCGCCATCTGCAGGAACATTGGGTGGAGTTGCACGAAAAACCAGGGAAACCATAATTTTATGCGAAGCAGCCGGGTTTGATACAATTTTTGTCGAAACGGTTGGCGTTGGACAGTCTGAAACTGCAGTTCATTCAATGGTGGATTTTTTTCTGCTTATGATGCTGGCAGGTGCGGGTGATGAACTACAAGGCATGAAACGCGGGATTATGGAAATGGCAGATGTGGTTGTTATTACCAAAGCCGATGGGGATAATGAACCACATACTAAACGTGCTATGACGGAATACCAGAATGCTCTGCACCTCTATCCTCCTGAACAATCGGGCTGGATACCCAAGGTGTTAACATGTTCGGCAAAAAACGGAACGGGTATTGATCGCGTGTGGGAAACAATAGAAAAGTATTGCCGGGTAACAGGAGATAATAACTTTCTGGAACAAAAAAGGAAAACCCAGGCTCTTTACTGGATGGCTGAAACCATCAGCGAGAAGTTGCGAGATGATTTTTATAAACATCCGGAAATTGCGGAGAAACTAAATGAATATAAAGCATTGGTTCTTAATGATAAAATAAGCTCTTTTGTTGCCGCACGACAATTACTGGATGAATACTTTGACAAATAACTTCCCTGTTTTCCTTTGAAAAAAAATCTGTCAATCATGTATTTAAATTATTTTCTTCAGGGTGGTTCCTGCTATAAATATATTTTTTATATGTTTACTGGAATTTTGTTAATAAACCGAAACATAAACGATGAAAAACCTTTTTCTCTGTTTATTCGGACTTGTGTTAATATCATGTTCTTCTGTCACTGAATATTCTCTCACCGCAAAACTCGATGGTCTGGAAGAGGGTATGGCTTATTTAAATAAAAGAGTTGGTGCTGAATGGCAGGCTGTTGATTCGGTTGACGTAACTGAAGGAACATTTATGTTTACCGGGGCAGTTGATATGCCTGACTATTATTATATAACACTGGAAGGCAAACGCGGGAGATTGACGATTTTTATCGAGAACTCAGATATCACTATTACAGGTTATGCCGATACTCTTCATAAAGTAAAAATCACCGGTTCATCAGTGCAGGACGAATACACTGCTTATTCTGACGAGTTAGATAAGTATTGGGAAAAATATAGTGAGGTAAGAAAGGAAATGATCGAATTAAAAGAGGAGGGAGACGAAGCTAAGGCTTCTGAATTAGAAACTGAACTGAATCAGATTTATGAAGATGGCCAACAATTCAGCAAGGACTATGTAACAGACCATCCGGCTTCATATATTTCACCTTATGTCCTGCGAAGTGTATCTTATGAAATGTCCGGCGCAGAAATTGAAGCAGAACTGGAAAAACTTGATGCAGTACTGAACAAGTCAGGTTATGTTATTGAACTTACTGAAAGAGCTGAGATATTGAAAAAAGTTGCTATAGGACAAAAGTTTCTTGATTTTACTCAGAATGATCCTGATGGAAATCCTGTAACCCTGTCTTCGCTTGTGGGAGAAAACTACCTGCTTATCGACTTTTGGGCTGCATGGTGTGGTCCATGTCGTAGTGAAAATCCTAATGTGGTAGCTGTGTATAACGATTATAAAGATAAAGGATTTGATGTGCTGGGTGTATCTCTCGACAGGAAAAAGGCAGACTGGCTAAAGGCAATCGAAGATGACAACCTGACCTGGACACAGGTCTCCGATCTGAATTATTGGAATAATGAAGCTTCTAATGCTTACGGCATTAACTCTATCCCTTCAAACCTCCTTCTTGATAAAGATGGAATAATTATTAAAAAGAACCTGCGTGGTGAAGATCTGAGAAAAAAGATAGCTGAATTTCTGGATTAGTCCGGTCGAACAAGAAGTATAACCTATGCCGATTCTAATAGAAGTCCTGCCATCAGGCGGGACTTTTATTTTTCAAAGTTGTCGGATTTCACCCTTTTTATTCCTGACTCATTTACAATTAATTATGGTTCATCCGGATAACTGCAAATTGTCCTGAAAAATCTTAATTATCCTTCGAAAGGAGCTCGAAGTTTTCAGTAATTAAGGGAGGTCTGTAATGGGGATTAAATTTTGGATTAAAGGTTTTTTCAAGTGTTTTCTGATTAAAACAGCCTTTAATAAATTGTTCGGGCAGGAGATAAACCGGTGTGTTGTCAGTATTGTATCTTGGTGGAGTTTTGCTTAGAATCTCCGAGAAATGAATATTTGAATCTTTTATTATTTGGATTAACTCTTCAATAAGTTCATCAGCTATAACTATAACAATTGTAAATTGTCCGTAATTTCTCCTGATCATCAGAAAATAGTTGAGTTCCACAAGATCAAAACCGGATATCTGGTCTGTTGTGTGCATCAGGTGATTCTCAAATTCAAGACCTTCATTAATAATTCGTTCAGCAAGCTCCTTTGTAGGGGTCTGGTGGATGAATTTGCTCATATTAATTTCCAGTCCAACAAATTCCTGGAAACTAATCAAATTTTTATCCCGGTCTTTTATATCCATATCTGCATCTTTTATAAGGATAAAGTATGGAATTTAAATAAAATTTATTTGGAATCTGTATATACTTCAAACTTATGTAAAAGGAATCAAATTTTCAATGCTATGCTCGTGTATCGGAATTTCAAAATTATTTTGTACATTTGTACTTCAAGAAAAGTATCAATAAATCATTTGTAAGATAATTAAACAGAGGATTTTATGAATTACGATTTGATTATCATAGGTAGTGGACCCGGAGGATATGTTGCTGCAATCAGAGCCTCACAACTGGGAAAAAAGGTAGCTGTTGTAGAAAGGGCTGAACTGGGTGGTATCTGTCTTAACTGGGGTTGTATCCCTGCCAAATCGTTGTTGAAAAGTGCAAAAGTATATGAATATGTCCGGCATGCAGGAGATTATGGAGTAAATATTAAAGGTGATGTTAGTCCTGATATTAAGGGAATGATAAAAAGAAGCAGGGAAATTGCAGAAGGAATGAGCAAAGGGATACAATATCTTTTCAAAAAGAATAATATCGAGCAAATAAAAGGCTTTGGTAAACTTGACGGAAAAAACACGGTTTTGGTAGAAGGCGATAATGGCAAGAATGAAAAGTATACTGCACAGCATATAATTCTGGCTACCGGATCAAGGTCCAAAGAATTGCCTGATCTGAAACAGGATGGAAAAAAGATAATTGGATACCGTGAGGCGTTAACCCTGAATGAGGTGCCTGAATCAATGCTTATTGTGGGATCAGGGGCTATAGGAAGTGAGTTCGCATATTTTTATAATTCCCTGGGAACAAAAGTTACACTTGTTGAGTTTCTTCCGAATGTTGTGCCACTTGAGGATGAAGAAGTGTCAAAACAGCTTGGACGTTCTTTTAAGAAAGCTGGTATAAAAGTAATGACCGGCTCATCCGTTGAGAAGGTTGATATAAATGGAGCATTATGTAAAACAACCGTGAAAACCAAAAAGGGTGAAGAAGAAATTGAAGCGGAAATAGTTCTGTTGGCGGTTGGAGTAACCCCTAACCTGGAAAATATTGGTCTTGAGGAAACCGGAATCGAGATGGATAAAGACAAAATAAAAGTGGATAAATATTACCAGACAAATATTAAAGGGGTTTATGCTATTGGAGATATTGTTCATGGACCGGCACTTGCTCATGCAGCATCTGCTGAGGGGACAATTTGTGTTGAGAAGATTGCCGGGAAAACGCCCGGCCCACTGGACTATAAAAATATTCCCGCATGTACTTTTACATCGCCGGAGATAGCCTCGGTTGGCATGACTGAAAAAGAGGCCATAGAAGCCGGTTACGAAATTAAAGTGGGAAAATTTCCATTCACAGCATCAGGGAAAGCCAATGCAGCCGGTGAGAAAGAAGGTTTTGTGAAATTGATATTTGATGCCAGATATGGTGAGCTGCTGGGAGGGCACATGATAGGTGCCAATGTTACTGAAATGATAGCGGAAATTGTTGTGGCACGGAAACTGGAAATTACAGGCCCTGAATTGATCAAATCCGTACACCCTCATCCAACAATGTCTGAAGCTGTAATGGAAGCAGCAGCAGCAGCCTATGGCGAAGTAATTCATCTTTAATTCATCTGGAAATTACGTAATTAATAAAACAAAGAAAAATGAAGATCAATCGTAGTGGTGCAAAATTTTCAAAAATTGTTGGAATAGGTCAGAAAATTAAAGAATTAAGCAGGAAAAATGGCAAAGAATACCTCTTCCTGAACCAGGGAGTCAATGCTGTGTGTAACATTGACCTTTCGGAAGTGATCGGGAATATTGATTTCAATGATGATACCATCCAGGTTTATCCGCCAATCCCAGGGTTTACAAAACTAAAGGAAGCTATCAATGATATTTATTTTGGTAAGAAATCAATAGCTGATAATATTATTATTACTTCCGGTGGTATGAATGCTCTCGATCTGGTTTTCCAGTCGGTAAATGTAAAGGATATATATCTGCCGGTATTTTACTGGGGTGCGTATATACATATTATGACCATCAGGGGGATCACTAACTACAATTACGAAAGATTTGAGGATTTACTGGAGAATACTGAAGATCTGAAGGATTCTGCTGTGATCATCTGCGATCCGAATAACCCGGTAGGAGATAAATTGCCAGACAATAAAGTACTTGAATTGATTGAGAAACTAAATGCCAATGGCACCATTGTGATATTTGACAGTCCGTACAGAAGAGTATTTTATGATGACGATGATGATTTTTACCAGAAGCTGCTTCAATTTGAGAATGTTATAATAGTGGAAAGTTTTAGTAAGTCGGTAGGATTAAGCGGCCAGCGGATCGGATTTGTACATACCCGTAATTCAGAATTGATGGATGAACTCAGAATACGACTATTGTATGCAAGTAATGGAGTGAATGCTTTTTCTCAGCAGCTTGTATATCAATTACTTACTTCAAGAGAAGGGAAAAAAGCAATTGACGATTTCAGAGAAAAAACCAGAATTGATATTGCAGAGAACATAAAATATTTAAAGGAAACAGGGCTCCTTACCAAAGAGTTTTATTTGCACTCTGACCCGATTGGGATTTTTGTAATAGTTAATAAATCTGAAGAGGAATTACTCGATAATTATATTGGAAGTGTATCTCTTGGCTTTTTTACAAAGATCGACAAAGAAAAGATGAAAAAATTTGCACGGATATGTGTTTCAGTACCTCATGAAAAATTCGTCCGGTTCTTTAAACCTTTGGCTGAAACTAAGGGTTAAAGGAGAGTGATTACTGTCTGCTTATTTTTTCTTTTTCTGTTTAGCCGGGAATAGCATCAAGCAATTTGCCGTTTTCAATAAGATATTCACTCTTTTTTCTCAAAGAACGAAGATCTAATAGTCCTTTATTGTATTGGTGTCTGATTTGCCAGAGTTTGATATATTTCAGAAACGTCTCATAAGCAACATTGGCATTCAGCACGATTCCGTGAAAGCCATCGAGGAAACCTAATCTCAGAAAATAATTCCTGAAAAATTTCCAGGTTGGATTAAAAATGATTTTCAGAAGATTTGATCTGATTCCTTCATGGAAATAGCTTATAGCAATAATCTCGGTATACCGGTTGATCTGTTTAAGATGCTCTGGGATAGTCGAGTATGAATAGTGAAGAAGACTGCCGGTGAGTTTCTGCTTTTTTGAAACCGAAGCCAGTTCAAACCGGTCATGGGGATTAATTCCTGTCCATTGCCCTTTGCGCCGGTCAATCAGCCGTAATTTCGGATCGGGATGCCAACTGCCATGTTTTATCCATTTCCCGCAATAATTATTCATCCGGTTGAAAAAGTAACCATCATATTTCCAGTTTTGTTTTGTGTTTCTGATAGATTTTTTCAGTGTGTCAGAAAGGACCTCATCTGCATCAAGAGAAAGGATATGATGAAATGATGCCCGGCCAAAAGCCCAGTTCTTTTGCTCGATATGACCGGTGAAATGATGTTTAAGTACTCTGGCGCCATGCTTAAGACTAATTTTCCTGGTGCGGTCTTCTGAAAATGAATCTACAACCAGTATCTCATCAGCCAGGCCTTTTACCGATTCCAGGCATCTTCCGATATTTTTTTCTTCATTATATGTAATGATTACTACTGAAAGTTTGATCATTGTTAAGGATAATTAAACATGATTATTGTCACACGAACTATACCGGTATTTTTTCTAATCTAAATTAATTCGGGATAACCCTTGATATTGAATTCCCGGTTCATGTTATATGACGAACTGATCATTTAAAAGGTTGCTTACCGGGTTGTAAAACTTTTATCGATTAACGCAACCTTTCAGGGAATCAAATCATCTATAAATTGCAGTTCTTTGAAAAAATATTATGGTAAGCTTTTTGCGCACTAAATTTTATTGATAATTTTATCAATTATGAATTTCAATAAAATTGGCAGAAAATTTACCCGATATTGTACAGGATTGTCTTGCCGGAGATGCAAACGCACAGGAGTTGCTATATAATAAATATTCCGGTAAGATGTATGGAGTATGTCTTCAGTATTCAGATAATTATGACGATGCTAAGGATATTCTGCAAGAGGGTTTCATAAAAGTATTTACCCGATTGTACCAATACAAAAGCAAAGGATCGTTAGAAGGCTGGATTAGAAAAATAATGGTCAATACTGCCCTGGAAAAATACCGGGATAAGCACTATTTGAACGAGGTTGATGAGGATGCTTCCGCGATACCGGAAAAATCCGATCATAATATAATTGATGAATTGTCAGCCAGGGATTTGATGAAAGTTATTCAGGAACTTACACCCAAGTACCGTATGGTGTTTAACTTGTTTGCGATTGAAGGTTATTCACATAAGGAGATAAGTGCTTTGTTGGAAATATCAGAAGGAACATCAAAATCGAACTTATCCCGGGCCAGGGCAATTTTACAGGGAAAATTAACAAATTATTATAGAAATATACAGAATCAGGTTGGTTAATGGATTTTAAAAGAGAAAATACAGACAGGATATTCAGGGAAGGGCTGAAGAATTTTGAGGTCACACCACCTCCCGAAGTATGGGAAGGAGTAATGGAGGCTTTTACACGGAAAAAGAAAAGAGTATCCCTGTTTTACAGGTATGCTGCTGCAGCAGTAGCGCTGTTGTTAGTAGTAGGTTCGTTATATACATTGGTGATCAGCGACCGGAAGCCTGGTGAATCAGAGATACGTTACACCCGGGATGAACAGACAGGTGTGCAGAAAAACCTTCAAAAAGAGGTAATAGTAAAATCAGGAAATATTACTACAAATATTAAGTCTGAAATAATAACTACTGAGACGGTTGAACAAGAAAGTGTAGTTACTGAAAGCATACTTGCGGCAACAATCCAAACAAAAAAATTTGTAAAAACAGAGTCAGAAAGCCTTTTCACTGATGATAATCTTTTACAAACTGAAGTACCGGTCGATATCCGGAATAATGCAAATGTTCTTTTGCAGGAAGAGAATTACGATCTTTTAGAAATCAGGTTTCTTGCATCTTTCCTGGAGAAAACCGCGTCATCCGTCAATTCCGAACTTGTTTACAGAGAAAAGAAATTTCCTGTATCTGCTGCCTTTGTGACAGAACCAGCCGGAAATGAGTTAAAAAGCCAGGGTAATTGGTCGTTTGGAGTCAAATTTTCTCCTGTTTATGCTTCCAGGAATATCACGATGAGCAAGCCTGGTAATTTTATAGAGATGTATAATGATGTGGAAAAGGGAATATTTGCTTTTACAGGTGGGTTTGATTTTAAGTACAATCCTGCCGGTCGGCTGAGTTTTCATACCGGCTTATTCTATTCCAGAATGGGTCAGAGGGTTACAGATTTTGTAGCTTATATTGTTCCCCCGTATATCGCAAGTACATTGCCTGGGAAAGGACCAAACCGGATCGTGCTTAACACCTCTTTTGGTACGGTAATGACATCGGAAACAGAATTGTATGTCGAAGATAAAACAGTATCCAGGGTGGAGAACCGTTATTCTATAGATGATTTTGACCCGGTAAAAGCTGGATTGAAAGGATATAATGCAGAAATAGTACAGAATTTCGATTTTCTTGAAGTCCCCTTGCTTTTAAGTTATAAAGTAATTGATAGGGGAATAGATATTCAACTTCTCGGAGGTATAAGTACTAACCTGCTTGTGGGTAATAATGTTTTTACTGAATTTGACGGGAAAAGAATTAGCCTGGGAGAAACCTCCGGTATTTATAAATTTAGTTATAGCAGCATTGTTGGATTTGGAGTTGAATATGGATTCACAGACCATTTAATATTTAGTATTGAACCTACCTTTAAATATTATCTGAATTCACTTTCATCCGGAACCAGACTTCATGTTCATCCGTTTTCTGTAGGATTGTTTTCCGGAGTAAGTTATAAGTTCTAACCTTTCACACCGTTACATAATTCTTTATTCATTTCTTTATTCATTCCTTTTCAGGTCTGAGCAAAAAGAAGTATTTTTGTGAATTTCAGCAGAATTTCATGAAACAATACTGCTTTGGAAAGAAAAATCATAAAAGTTTAAAGGAAAAATTGAAAACAACAGAGAAAACTCCAGGTATTGTTGTTTTGGGTGCCCGGGAACATAATCTTAAGAATATCGATGTTTTTATTCCCAGGAATAAGCTTACGGTAATTACAGGACTCAGTGGCAGTGGAAAATCATCTCTGGCTTTTGATACTATTTATGCTGAAGGCCAGAGAAGATATATGGAGACCCTTTCAGCTTATGCCAGGCAATTCCTGGGAAGGATGGAAAGACCGGAAGTGGATATGATACATGGGCTTAGTCCTGTGATATCTATTGAACAAAAATCAACAAACAAGAACCCACGGTCAACTGTCGGGACCATAACAGAAATTTATGATTTCTTAAGGTTGTTATATGCCAGGGCCGGAATTGCCTATTCGTGGAAGACAGGTGAAAAAATGGTGAAGCACACCGATGAGCAAATTATCACCTTAATTTCCAATAGGTATAAAGGCAAAAAGATAATGATCCTGGCACCTGTGGTGAAAGGAAGAAAAGGTCATTACAAAGAGCTTTTTGAAGGGATAAGGAGAAAGGGCTTTCTTCACGTCAGGATAAACGGAGAGATCAAAGAACTCCTACCTGGAATGAAGGTTGACCGGTACAAGACACATAACATTGAAACTGTTGTAGATAAGATCAAGGTTGATCCTTCTTCATACAATAGACTCGGGGAATCTATTAAAATTGCTCTGGAACAGGGGGATGGGATATTAATGGTGCTCTTGTATGATGCAGATGATATCCATTACTTCAGCAGGCATCTTATGTGTCCGGTAACCGGTATCTCTTATAATGAACCTGCTCCACATACTTTCTCTTTTAATTCCCCACAAGGAGCCTGTCCGGTTTGTAACGGACTGGGTACTATTCCTGAGGTGGATGTTAAGAAGATCATTCCCGATCGCTCAAAAAGTATTAGTGAAGGAGGAATTGAGCCTATTGGAAATTATAAGAATATGTTTGTTTTTTGGCAACTGGAAGCTATAGCTGAAAAATATGGCTTTACACTGGATACTACTATTAATAAAATCCCCAAAAAAGCGCTTCACATTATTCTGTACGGTTCAGAAGAGTCGTTTAAGTTATCTAACACCCCCCTGGGAATCTCATCAAATTATTTTCTGAGCTTTGAGGGGGTTGTAAACTATATTGCGAATCTGTACCAGAATGGGAATAATTCAAAAAACAGAAAAAGATGGTCACATCAGTATATTAAATACATTATGTGTTCTGAATGTAAAGGGACACGGCTTAAGAAGGAAGCGAGGTTTTTCAGGATTCATGATAAAAATATTACTGAGCTTGCTGGAATGGATATCAGGGAGTTGTCTCATTGGATTAACCATGTGGAAGATCATCTTACCGGAAGACAAAAACTGATTGCTTCCGAAATTTTTAAAGAGATCAGAACCAGGTTATTATTCCTGCTTGATGTTGGATTGGATTATCTCTCCCTTGACAGAACTTCGAGGAGCCTTTCGGGAGGTGAAAGCCAGAGGATCAGACTGGCAACCCAAATCGGTTCACAACTGGTTAATGTTCTGTATATTCTTGACGAACCAAGTATCGGACTTCATCAGCGTGATAATCATAAACTTATTGAGGCATTAAAGAAACTCAGGGATGCAGGTAATTCGATTATTGTTGTTGAACATGACAGGGGAATTATATTATCAGCAGATTATGTTATAGACATGGGACCTTTTGCCGGCCGCCTGGGTGGTGAGATTGTGGCGGTTGGTACACCCGAAGATATCCTGAAGAAAAAAACACTTACTTCGGAATACCTTAAAAACAAGAGGGAGATAGAAGTCCCGGGGAGCCGTCGTAATGGGAAGGGTGTTTCTCTCAGAGTAGTTGGAGCAAGAGGTAATAACCTGAAATCTGTTACTGTAAATTTCCCGTTGGGTAAATTTATTTGCGTTACCGGTGTCTCAGGAAGCGGTAAATCAAGCCTCGTTAATATGACCCTGCACCCTATTCTTGCAAAAAAGTTATACAGATCAGTTAAAGACCCTCTGCCTTATGACAATATTAGCGGAGTAGAATATATTGATAAGGTTATTGAAGTCAATCAGTCACCTTTGGGCAAGACCCCCAGATCAAATCCGGCAACTTACACAGGAATGTTTTCCCACATCAGGAAATTGTTTGAACAGATACCGGAAGCAAAAATCAGGGGATACACAGCCGGACGATTCTCCTTTAATGTAAAGGGTGGCAGATGCGATACCTGCCAGGGTGCAGGTGTGATGACTATCGAGATGAATTTCCTGCCGGATGTGCATGTTCATTGTAAAGATTGCAATGGCAAACGATATAACAAGGAAACACTTGAAGTTAAGTATAAGGGTAAATCTATTAGTGATGTATTGAATATGTCAATAAATCAGGCAGTTGATTTTTTTGAGAATATCCCATCTATACGCCCGAAGTTGAAAACTCTCCGGGATGTGGGACTTGGTTATGTCAGGCTGGGACAACCATCAACCACTCTCTCGGGAGGGGAATCACAAAGGGTGAAGCTGGCTACTGAGCTTTCAAAAAGAGATACCGGAAAAACACTATACATACTTGATGAACCCACAACCGGACTCCATTTTGAAGATATCAGGGTATTGCTTAATGTACTGAACAAGCTTGTGGATAAGGGGAATACAATAATTGTAATTGAACATAATCTGGATGTTATCAAAATGGCCGACCATATTATTGATCTTGGTGTTGAGGGGGGACAGAGAGGAGGTGAAGTAATAGCTGAAGGAACACCTGAAAAAATTGTCCGGATAAATAAGAGCTATACCGGACAATATTTGCGTGGAGTGCTGAATGTATAATTTTTTACGTATCGGAATTTACTCACTTCGTTCATGAGATCGCTACGCTAAGTTCAAAATTATTCGTTGATTAATAGCTTGTTTGCAAATGCTACTTCATTTGAGGGCTACCGGACAGATGAAATACTTAGGATCAGGGATATGACAACAAATCCTGCCGGAGAATTCATTTTACTCAACACAGGAGTTTCTGTGCCATTTTCGCACGTCAAAGTTTCGGATTTTTCGCCGGAGGGTGAAACAACACTGTTTCTGGGAACACAATCAGGCAGGTTATTCAGGCTTGATAATGCTGAAACTATTCCCCAGGTTAAGGAAATTGGTCCGGCCGGTTTTCCCACTGCTAATATTTCCTGTGTTGCCATAGGTGATACGGAGGATGATCTCCTTGTTGTTTTTTCAAACTTTGGGGTAAGCTCAGTCTGGTTAACCGTTAATGGTGGAGAAAGCTGGACCGAAATTGAAGGAAACCTGCCCGATATGCCTGTCCGCTGGGCTTTGTTTTACCCGGGAGAGCCAAATGGGGCGATCCTTGCAACCGAAAAGGGAATATGGAGTACTGCCGATTTTAACCGGCAGGAAGTGATATGGAGCCCCGACCAGGAAGGAATGGGAGATGTCAGGGTGGATATGATGAAGTTAAGAGAGTCGGACTATGCACTGCTGGCTGCTACTCATGGTAGGGGTTTTTCAGTGACTCACAGCATTGATGTGGGTAAAAAAGCAGAATACCGGGTAAATAAAATGTTGGATATCTGGCCTAATCCTGCAGAAGATCAGTTTACTATACGGTTTATTGCAGAAGGATCAGCAGAAGTGATAATCTGTAGCCTTGATGGGAAACAAATTATCCATAAATATCAGGAAAATTCGTATGGGGAATCGAGGTTGGAATTTAATATGAAGATGCATTCTCCGGGGATATATCTGATCACTGTAAGTACCGGGAGGAGAAAATATACCGGGAAATTGATGCTAAATTGACCCCGGTGATCATATTTCAAAAAAGTTAACTTTTTCTATTTAATTTAACTAACGAAACGAAGTGAATTATGTCAGTAAGTAACGAGGATAAAATAAAACGTGCTTTTAAGCAAAAAGACTGGAATGAGATAAAAACATCTGATTCATGGAAAGTTTTTAAAATTCTATCTGAATTTGTTGAGGGATTTGAAAAACTGGCACGGATTGGACCGTGTGTGTCAATATTTGGTTCAGCAAGAACACAACCTGATAATAAATACTTTAAGCTTTCAAAAGATATAGCGTATAAATTAACCCAAAGGGGCTACGGAGTTATTACCGGTGGGGGACCGGGCATTATGGAGGCAGCCAATATGGGAGCCAGGAAAGGGCATGGTAAATCGGTTGGTTTAAATATAGCGCTACCTTTCGAACAGGGGTCAAATATCTTTATTGATGCTGATAAACTTATCACTTTTGATCACTTCTTTGTCAGGAAAGCAATGTTTATGAAATATGCACAAGGTTTTATCGTTCTGCCTGGAGGTTTTGGAACCCTCGATGAGCTTTTTGAAGCTATTACACTGATCCAGACAGATAAAATTGGAAGATTTCCAATAATCCTTGTCGGTTCTTCCTATTGGGAAGGGTTGATAAAATGGATCAGGGAAGTGATGCTGGAAAAGGAAAATAATGTTAGTCACAAAGATCTTGATCTTTTTCAGATTGCAGATGAAGCAGACGAGATAGTTGATTTGATCGATAAGTTCTATTCCAAGTACATGCTGAGCCCAAACTTTTGATTTTAACCATGTGCTTAGCATAATTAGTATTTGCTAATAAACATATGTTTGTAAAGCCAGTACCATGCTTCAGCATGGTGTAAATAAGCAAGTTAAGATAATGTATTAGTCAGCTTCAGCTGACTTTCAAATTTAATAATGATTAATGTTCCGGAAAAGTACGCTAAAGCGCACTATTTAAAACGCATACTCTCCTCGGAACACCATGCTGAAGCATAGCGCTTTTTTTAGAAAATACTAAACTCAATAGGTTTATTTTTTGCGAACTAATAATTGGATTAATTCCGGATGTCCCATTGCGAAACGCGGGATTTGTAATCTTGTGAATTATTAAGCAGAGTAGAAAACGAGAGGAAGCTTTATTGATCAAATCTTTTTTGCCGGTCCATTTCCCTTTTGGCATCTTTTTGTTTTATATCCTCTCTTTTGTCATATTCCCTTTTTCCCCTGGCAAGCGCTATTTCAAGTTTTGCCAGTCCTCTTTCATTCAGGAATAACCTTGTTGCAATAATTGCGAACCCCGATTCTTTAGTGTTTCTTTCTAACTTATTTAGTTCTTTCCGGTTGAGAAGCAGTTTCCTGATTCTCTTCGGATCATGATTGTAAAAAGAACCCCACTTATATTCAGAAATATGCAGTCCCGTCACAAATAATTCATTATTTACAAAATGACAATATGAGTCAACCAGGCTGGCTTTGCCAAGGCGGATCGATTTGATTTCGGTTCCTGTAAGCATAATTCCGGCTGTCAACTTCTCAAGAAAAAGATAATTAAAAGAAGCTTTCTTATTTCTTATGTTTATTAACTGACTCATATAATTGCGCAAAGATAAGAAAACAGTGAGAAAAGCAGAAGCAAGATATTTCTTCGATTCAAAAAAACAGCTAATTTATTTTTAAGTAATTTTGTATCAAATTCCAGGTTTATCAAAAACTGTCGGAGGCAGGGAAGATTCTGTGAATTTTCAGGGCTGAGGATAAAGCAATTATGACGGGTAAATACAATATGATAACAATTCTCGGACCAACAGCATCGGGAAAAACAACTGTAGCTGCGAATTTAGCATACCGGATGAATGGTGAAGTAATAAGTGCGGATTCAAGGCAGGTTTACAGGAATATGGATATTGGTACAGGTAAAGACTATGATGATTACCGTATTGAAGGCAGGGAAGTTCCCTGTCATCTTGTGGATATTTGCGAGGCAGGCGAGAAGTATTCTGTTTACAGGTATCAGAAGGATTTCCTGACAGTGTACAATGATATAGTAAGCAGAGATAAACTTCCTGTTATGTGTGGCGGGACCGGAATGTATATCGAAAGTATTTTGGAAGGATACAGGCTGATAAGAGTTCCTGTAAATTACAGCTTCAGAAACACTCTGGAAGGAAAGTCGATGGAAGAACTGACCAGTATCCTTAAGACTTATAAAGAATTACACAATATCACAGATATTACCCGGAGAAAAACAGTTGTGAGAGCTATTGAGATTGCAAAATATTATTCCGACCACAATTATAAAGGATCGGAGTTCCCGGAAATAGATTCACTCGTTGTGGGCATCAGGTTTGACAGGAACTCCAGGAGAAGAAGGATCTCAGACCGGTTGAGAGACAGATTAAAAGACGGGATGGTTGAAGAGGTCAAAAGCCTGCTTGAATCAGGTGTCTCTGATGGTACTTTGATCTATTATGGTCTTGAATACAAGTTTATTACCTGGTACCTGCAGGAGAAGATCAGCTATGATGAGATGTTCAGTCAACTTGAAACCTCGATTCACAGGTTTGCCAAAAGACAAATGACCTGGTTTAGACGAATGGAAAGAAAAGGGATTAAAATCAGTTGGCTGGACGGATATATGCCTTTAGATGAGAAGATTGAAAAAATCGGGGAATGGTATTCAAGTGTTTATAAATGAACGAAGTGGAATTACCGAAACCCGTAACCCGTAACCCGGAACACTGCAACACAATTTTATTTAAGATATTTATCCAGCCATGCGAAGAATTCACGTTGCCACAGGATGCTGTTCTGGGGTTTCAGAATAAAATGTGTTTCTTCAGGGAAGAAGAGCAGTTTGCTGGGAACTCCCCTGAGCTGAGCTGCATTGAATGCCTGCAAACTTTCCGTATACGGGATCCTGAAATCATTTGCCCCGGTAATGATCATTATTGGTGTATCCCAGTTTTGAACAAATTTATGTGGTGAAGTAGCGTATGATTTCTGAGCAACTGTGTTTGATTTATCCCAGTACGAACCACCCATGTCGTGATGAACAAAGAATATTTCTTCTGTTGCAGCATACATGCTTTCGAAATTATAAATGCCACAGTGTGAAATAAAAGCTTTAAACCTGTTATTATGATGACCGGCAAGCCAGAACACAGAGAATCCTCCATAACTTGCTCCAACAGCTCCAAGACGGTTTTCATCTATAAACGGTTCTTCTTTAAGTTTATCAATCGCGCTCAGATAATCCTTCATATTCTGGCCTCCGTAGTCGCCCGATATTTGTTCGTTCCATTCAGTCCCGAATGTTGGTAACCCCCGCCTGTTCGGAGCAACAATTACATAATCGTTAGCAGCCATGATCTGGAAATTCCAGCGGTATGAAAAAAACTGACTAACAGCGCTTTGCGGACCTCCCTGGCAATAAAGAAGGGCAGGGTACTTTTTGTCAGGATCAAATCCGGGAGGGTAGATCACCCAAACAAGCATATCTTTTCCATCTGTGGTTTGTATCCATCTTTTTTCCACCTTACCCATCTCAATATTATCGTAAATATTCCGGTTGGTGAAAGTAAGCTGTTGTTCGCTTCCGGTTTCTTTATTCACCCGGTATATTTCCGTAGCCATAGACATTGACATCTTTTCGCCTACGATACTATTTCCTGCAATACTGAAAGAATTATAATTATGGATACCATCGGTAATTTGTTTGATCTGCCCGGTTTTAAGTTCGATGTGATAAATTTGATAAGTTGCCTTAACGCCGCTGATAAAATAGATTTTATCTCCTTCAGCGCTCCAGCATATATTTGAAACGTTCTGGTCGAAGTCCTCTGTCAGATATTTCTTGTTGCCTGTTGCCATATCATAAACAAAAAGTCTGTCTTTATCAGCTTCATATCCCGGAGTTTCCATACTTTGAAAAGCAATTTTTTTACCGTCAGGAGAAAAAACCGGGTATTTATCGTAACCGGGCATTCCTTCTGTAATATTTTCAGTTTTACCGGTTTCAAGATGGTATAGATAAATGTCTGAATTAGTGCTGGTAGAATAGTCCGAACCGCTGAGTTTTTTGCACGTGTATGCAATTATTTTTCCATCAGGACTCCAGCCAATTTCACTGAAGTCAAAATATGGGGATAATGGAGAATCAAAAGGTTCTTCTTTCATAATGTCCTTACCCTTCATAATCCGGTCGCCTGAATAGTCAGACACAAAAATGTGGCTGTAGCTATAGTCATGCCATCTGTTCCAATGGCGGTACATCAGGTCATTGATGATCCTGACATTGACAAGTGGCAGATCGGCATAGATATCACATGCTGTTTCGTCGATCTTTATATCTTTGGTAAACAGCAGTTTTTTTCCGTCAGGTGAATATTCGAAGTTATTTATTCCATCTTCAATATAGGTTACCTGGGTTAAACTGGTGCCATCGGGGTCTGCTTCCCACAATTGTGTTGTGCCGCTTTTTGCAGAAATGAATCCTATTTTTGACCCGTCGGGATACCACCTGATATTGTATTCATTCCCCGGTATATTTGTGATTGATATTGCCTCGCCGCTTTCAACGGGAACCATAAAAACTGACCGGTCACTTTTATTGGTTTTTGCATCGTAGCGAGTAACCCCGAACAATACTTTTTTTCCGTCAGGGGAAACCCTGGCGCCGCTTACCCGGCCGAATTTCCAGAGAATTTCCGGAGTCAACCGTCCATTATTGATCTCTTCTTCAGTGAGTTGGTTAGAGAAATCGGCTTTTGCGTCATCCCGGGATACCGGTCTATCCTGATTACAGGCGAACCCAATGATGACAAAACCCAGTAATAAGATTACAGGATATTTTTTCATTCTATATTCAATATTTTACATTCTTCTAAAGTGTTACGGGTTACGGGTTGCGAGTTACTCACCTCTCACCTCTCACCAAAGCCAATTAATCAGGCTTAGCCGATTCTTTTTGAAGCGCTTCATTTATTTTGCCGGTTAATTCATCAACCAGTTCAGGGTTATCTATAAGTATTTGTCTTACACCTTCGCGTCCCTGCCCTAATTTTGTACCGCCGTAACTAAACCATGAACCACTTTTCTGTATCACATCAGTTTCAACACCAAGGTCGATTATTTCGCCGGTTTTTGAAATACCTTCTCCGTACATTATGTCGAATTCAGCTTTGCGGAATGGTGGTGCAACTTTATTCTTAACGATCTTGACACGTGTCCGGTTACCTATTACTTCTTCGCCATCTTTAATCTGACCGATTCTGCGAATATCAATTCTCACAGAGGCATAAAATTTCAACGCGTTACCACCGGTGGTTGTTTCAGGATTACCGAACATAACCCCGATTTTTTCTCTAAGCTGATTAATAAACATGCAACAGGTATTGGTTTTGTGGATGTTAGCGGCTAGTTTCCTTAGCGCCTGAGACATAAGTCTTGCCTGTAAGCCCATCCTGGAATCGCCCATTTCACCTTCAATTTCAGCCCTTGGTGTAAGAGCAGCCACTGAGTCGATTACAATTATGTCGATGGCGCCGGAACGAATCAGGTGATCAACAATCTCCAAAGCTTGCTCACCATTATCGGGCTGGGAGATAAGAAGATTCTCAGTGTCGAGTCCCAGTTTCTCCGCATATAACCTGTCAAATGCATGCTCGGCATCAATAAAAGCAGCAATACCACCTTTTTTTTGTGCTTCGGAAATGGCATGAAGAGCAAGAGTGGTTTTTCCTGATGCTTCAGGACCAAATATCTCGGTTACCCTGCCTCTTGGATATCCGCCCACTCCTAAAGCCTTGTCCAGGGATATTGAGCCTGATGGAATGATTGAAATATCAGTAATAGGATTGTCACCAAGCTTCATAATTGTACCTTTCCCAAACCCTTTTTCTATTTTTTCAAGCGTGAGCTTTAAGGCTTTTTGCTTTTCCTTATTTATGGTCTGTTCTTTGTTCCCGTTTTTTTCCATGCTGTAATATTTCAGTTTTTATTTTGAGAATTTACGTAAAATTACGAAGTTTACATAAATATACCTGCATCAATCATTGTACTTTTAATAAAACTTTTTAACAATCAGGTTAAGAACTACTAAATATCAAATATATGAATACAAAATTTATCCGGCGGACTGTTATTTTGTTAGTGGTGTTCTTTCTTGCTGTTTATGTTGGTATACCACAGAACCTGAAACCTGATGAAGAATTAATTGAAGAAAAAGGGATTCTGCATTTCAATGATGGAGAATATTCCAAAGCCCTTTTTTATTTCAATAAATTGTTGGAACTCTATCCCAGAGACCCTTTCTTTAATTATTATGCAGGAGTTTCAAACACTGAGTTGGAAAAAAAACTTGTTGAAGCGATTTACCAGCTGAAAATAGCTTCATTAAAAGATGTCCCCGGTAACGTGTATTTCTTTTTAGGAAAAGCTCACCATATAAGTAATAATTATAGCGAGGCGCTGAAGTATTATGAAAGGTACTTGTCGGTAGGAGATGAAAAAGAGATTGTAGAGTTTCAAGTCCGAAGATTGGCACAGATGTGTCGTTCGAAGGTTGATCCGGCAACCTCAGGATCAGGTGTTGAGAAAGTGAACAGGCGGTCTGCGGAGATTTCGGTTTCTGCTAAAGAGACTGTTGTAACCGGGGAAGAAAAACCATCATCGGCCGGTCAACAAGAAGAAACCGGGTATGATAAACTTGTTGAAGAGGCCTTGAAATGGCAGATAAAAGCTGATTCTGTAAGACGTCTGTCGAATGAAAAAAGACAATATTTAACCCAGATATCAGGGCAGGCGGAACGTGAAAAAGCTGAAAAAGAAATTCTCCGGTTTGAAGAAGAGGCATATAATTATCAGGCAAAAGCTGATGAATTATATTTACGTGTGAAAGATCTTGAGCAGGCAATGAAAGGGAAACCTGATATGGCGTTAAGTTCTTTCGAAGAAAATATTATGCATGTCGAAAATCAACAATTTATTGAACATCTTGAGAAGATAAATCCTTTTGAGGGGCAAAGAACTATTGATAATTTTTACAATACCGACGAATACAATCATTTTTTCAGATCGCGCGATATGAGAATAATTAATGATGCAGAAGTATATATTAAAGAAGGTGACAATTATATGGATGATGTATTCGCGTTTCAGAAAGAGCTTGAAAGGGAAAAAGTCAGGATTAGCAACCTGACCAATACAAAGGACAGGAAAAAGAGCCGGAAAACTATATTAACGCTGGAGGGAAAAATTAAAAAGAAGGTTACTTTTGCTTCAAAATATTATCAGGAAGCTAATGCTATGAAATATGTAGTATTTAAGGGCATTCTGGAGGATCGGAATACTGAAAATACCAATAAAGAAATGCAAAAGAATGTTTTGAAATTTCAGGAGATGGCTGATAGCAATATGGAAACAGCGATTGAATTAGCAAAGCAGGGAAGAGATGCAGGTAATGAAGAAGAAAAATTCGATAATCTTCTTAAAACAAACGCTTATGAGGTGATGGCTTTGCAGAATCAGAAGAAAGCTTTTGGTATATTTGCCGGCATAGTCCCGGTAGAGAGCAAAGAACAAATATTGAGTATGCCGGAAGTATCTGAGGAGTCCGGCACGCTTATTAAAGACACACAGATTGCCAAAACGGAAGAAAAGGAAAAGCTCCCTGAGTTAGAGAAAATTACTGAAGAACCACCTGTTTTAGCTGTTAAAGAAGAGCAGGAAGAGATTACGGAAGAAGATACTGAAGTGCCCGTGGAAGAAATAATTGAACCTGAGACCAGTGTCAAAGAAGATGCTTTAATTGAAAAAACTTCAAAAACGGCAACCCTTATTTATGGTTTTCAAATATTACGGAAATCGCCATATTCTGCAGCAAATCCTTTTCCAGGAGAGAAGGAATTCCCCGGGCGATTGGTTTACAGGATACAGATTGCTGCATATAAGAGTCAGATTTCGTACGATTTTTTCAAGGGAATGGCACCTATCACCACAGAAAAGATCAGTAATTCTGATATTACACGGTATTTTGCCGGATTGTTCAAAACATATGAAGCTGCACAAAATGCACTGAAGGAAGTAAGGAATGAAGGATTCAGCGATGCTTACATTGTTGTATATTTCGACGGCAGGAAAATTTCCCTGAACAGAGCAAAAACCCTGGAGAAGTTTTAAAATAATAATGATTTCAGTACATTTGCACATTTAATTCTAATATTTCAGGAAATGTCACTTACTTTGATCATAATTCTTATTTTACTGGGTATCCTGCTTTTCTTAATTGAGTTCCTGCTTATTCCCGGAATTACTGTAGCTGGTATCGGAGGAGCTATCTTAATTGTTGGAGGCGTTATCCTGGCATATAATCACCATGGATCAAGTGCAGGGAATTATATTTTGCTGGGAACAGCAGTGGTTTCATTACTCACGGTTTTTATCGTTCTGAAATCAGAAACATGGAGAAAAATAATGTTACAGAAGGATATTTCCGGCAAAATGAATGTTGTTGACCAGACAGGAACTGAAGTTAAGGTTGGAGATGCGGGAAAAACAGTTTCAAGATTGAATCCGATGGGGAAAGTGGTAATCAACGGGATTTATTATGAAGCTCTGTCTCCTAATAAATATATTGATCAAAAAATTGATATTGAAGTAACTAAAGTATTAAGTAATAAATTAATTGTAAAATTTAAAAACTAATTATCATGGAAGGAATTGGTATGTATGTATTAATAATTGTAGGAGCAATTATTCTATTATGGTTTATGTTATATTTGATCCCAATTGGCCTGTGGTTTCAGGCATTGGTGTCAGGTGTTCGTATTTCACTGCTTCAACTTGTTTTTATGCGTTGGAGAAAAGTGCCTCCTTCGGTTATTGTAAGCGCGATGATTGAGGGGATGAAAGCCGGTATTCCGCTTAAAAGAGATGATCTTGAAGCACATTTTCTTGCCGGCGGGCATGTGAGCCAGGTAGTTCATGCCCTTGTGTCGGCATCAAAAGCTAATATTGAATTGCCTTTCCAAATGGCAACGGCAATTGATCTTGCCGGTCGGGATGTGCTTGAGGCTGTCCAGATGTCGGTCAACCCTAAAGTAATTGATACACCGGCGGTTACTGCTGTTGCTAAAGACGGAATTCAGCTGGTTTCCAAAGCAAGAGTAACTGTACGGGCAAATATTAAACAACTGGTTGGTGGAGCGGGCGAGGAAACAGTGCTGGCAAGAGTAGGGGAAGGAATAGTTTCCTCAATAGGATCCGCCAGTTCCCATAAGGCTGTTCTTGAAAATCCCGATTCGATCTCAAAGCTTGTCCTGGAAAAAGGTCTGGATGCCGGTACGGCATTCGAAATACTTTCGATCGATATTGCCGATATCGATATTGGCAAAAATATCGGGGCTGAATTGCAAATGGATCAGGCACAAGCTGATAAGAATATTGCTCAGGCAAGAGCTGAAGAGAGACGCGCAATGGCGGTTGCTGTCGAGCAGGAAATGAAAGCCAAGGCACAGGAGGCGAGAGCAAAAGTTATTGAAGCAGAGGTTACAATACCGTTGGCTATAGCTGAAGCATTTAAAGCAGGAAACCTGGGAATAATGGATTACTATAAGTTTAAAAATATTCAGGCTGATACGGCAATGAGAGATTCTATCGCCCAGCCGGGAAAAGGAGATAGTAACAAGAAAAATAATTAAACAGTAAAGAAGCAAACTTTTCCCCTTGTTTATTATCTTTTAAAATAAATGTTGCCGGGACTTGAAATAGTCCGGGGAAAGGTATTCAGGGTGATACCTCCCTCTATTTTTAATGTCTGCTTTATACTTACCATAAAAAAAGACAAAAATGAAAAAAAGTATCAGCCTTATTCTGTTTCTTTTTATTGCCAATGTTGTAATACTGGCTCAGAGGACTGAACTGCGTGATGTGGAAGTGTTATTTGGCGGTGGTCCGAATATGATCTTTGGTGATATTGGTGATGGAGGGATCGGGCCTGTGGGTTTTTTAGCAGCAAGATATTATGTCAATGATAATATTGTTGCCCGGCTTAATTTAGCGTTAGCTGTCGGGATTGATTCTGATGAAGGTACTACAAATTTTAACAGGAAATATAGTTTCAATACCCCGGTTTTCGAAAGTACGGTTCAGGTCGAATACTTTTTTTACCGTACCGGTTTTCTGGGAAGACAGGATATGGAAGGGCTTGTGCTGAATGTTCCCAGACTGGGTTTGTATGCCTTTGCAGGAGCAGGAGCGATTTTCTTCAGTCCAAATCCGAAAGCGGAAAAAGAAGATTATGATTTTGATGAAGATTTCAGCAAAATCTCACTGGTTGTTCCTTATGGTCTGGGTATGCAATATCGCTTTAACAAAAGATGGGCAGCTAACGTTGAAGTGGGCCGGAGATTTACCCTTACGGATTTCCTGGATGGATTTTCCCCTGCAGCATCAAGGAAAAATGACATGTACTATTTCGCCCTGATCAGTGTAAGCTACCGGTTCAAACCTTTTTCAGGAACTATGTAGAAGAGTCGAAGAGTTTATAAGTTTAGGAGTTGAGAAGTTAAGAAGTTTTTTTCTCAACAGACCATTGATACTTATCTGTTTAGGTATAACTTCAACATCTTACAAATAAACTCATCAACAAATCAACAAATAAACTTTTACATTATCAATATAATACATACCGGGTTCTATGATTACTTTCTTTATTACCTCTCAGAATAATATTATCGCCGTTGGATCGGACAACGAACTTTTAAATGACCGGAAAAATAAAATTCAATGGTTATTTGCCGGTGCAGATATGTTTGAGGGAAACCTCGTAAGCGGCTTCTTTGTCGGACCCAGAAAGGAAATGATAACACCTTGGAGTACCAATGCGGTTGAGATTACACAAAATATGGGTATTGAGGGGATTAAACGAATAGAGGAATTTTTCAGGGTGGAATCAGAAAATCCCTCATTCGATCCTATGTTGCAGGCATACTATAAGAACCTGGATCAGGGGTTGTTTGCTATTGAAAAAGTACCGGAACCTGTAATCGACATCGATGATATTCCGGGATATAACAGGAAAGAAGGATTAGCTCTGAATAATGAAGAGATACAATACCTGGAGTCTTTAAGTAAAAGACTGAATCGTAAATTAACAGACAGTGAAGTGTTTGGCTTTTCCCAGGTTAATTCGGAACATTGCCGGCATAAGATTTTCAACGGAGTGTTTCATATTGACGGTAAGGAAATGGAATCTTCCCTTTTTCAACTCATTAAACGAACCACAAAAATTAATCCTAATAAAGTAGTTTCTGCCTATGTAGATAACTGCTCTTTTACAGAGGGTCCTGTTGTTGAACAATTTGCACCCGGGAAACAGGACCAGGCATCATTCTTCGAGATACGGGATATTAAAACTGTCCTGTCACTTAAAGCTGAAACTCATAATTTTCCCACAACGGTTGAACCTGTCAACGGAGCATCTACCGGGACAGGGGGAGAAATACGGGACCGGATAGGAGGCGGGAAATCTGCAATACCTCTTGCAGGAACAGCCGTGTATATGACTGCCTATCCGCGTCTTGAGAATGACCGGAAGTGGGAGAAAAAATTCGCCGAAAGAAAATGGTTGTACCAGACTCCGGAACAAATTCTGATCAAAGCATCCAATGGGGCAAGTGACTTCGGAAATAAGTTCGGCCAGCCTTTAATATGTGGTAGCTTGTTGACATTTGAACATCAGGAGGATGGAAGAAAATGGGGCTATGATAAAGTGGTAATGCTTGCCGGGGGTATTGGTTTTGGGAATAGTAATGACAGTGTAAAAGATGTTCCTGAAAAAGGAGACCAGATCATACTTCTTGGGGGTGATAATTACAGGATTGGAATGGGAGGTGGAGCTGTATCATCCGTATCTACAGGTGAATATGAACATGCTATTGAGCTGAATGCGGTACAAAGAGCTAATCCCGAGATGCAAAAAAGAGTGTTCAATGTAATAAGAGCTCTCGCAGAATCATCAGTCAATACCATTGTTTCAATACATGACCATGGTGCCGGCGGACATCTTAACTGCTTGTCGGAATTGGTAGAGGAAACAGGTGGGATTATTTATATTGATAAATTGCCTGTTGGTGATCCGACTTTGTCAGCAAAGGAGATAGTTGGAAATGAGTCGCAGGAAAGAATGGGTCTGATTGTGAAGAAAAAGGATATTGATCAGCTAAGAAAAATTGCCGAACGCGAAAGGGCTCCTTTCTATATTATCGGAGAGGTAACGGGTGATCACCGCTTTGCTTTTGTGGATCCGGGAAAAAATAAAAAACCTGTCGATCTTGAGCTGACAGATCTGTTTGGAAAACCTCCAAAAACCGTTTTGGAAGATAAAACATTGTCTTTTAAGTATGATAAGCTTTCTTATGACCCCGGAAAGTTCAATGAATACCTTGAACAGGTGTTGCAAATTGAAGCTGTGGCTTGCAAAGATTGGCTTACAAATAAAGTTGACAGGTCGGTTACCGGAAAAATAGCAAAACAACAATGCGCAGGTCCGTTGCAATTACCTCTGAACAATGTGGGAGTAGCTGCGATAGATTACAGGGGAAAAAAAGGGGTCGCCACTTCTATCGGACATGCACCCGTTGCCGGACTGATCGATTCTGCTGCGGGGACGGTACTCTCTATTGCCGAGTCACTTACTAACCTTGTTTGGGCGCCTCTCGAGGACAGAATAAAAAGTGTTTCATTGTCGGCAAACTGGATGTGGCCAAGCAGGAATCCCGGTGAAGATGCAAGACTCTACAGGGCTGTCAGAGCAGCCAGTGATTTTGCCGTTTCGCTCGGTATCAATATTCCTACCGGGAAAGATTCTCTTTCAATGACACAGAAGTATAAAGACGATGTTGTTTTTGCACCAGGCACCGTGATCATATCAGCTTCGGGAGATGTGAAAGATATTTGCAGAGTTGTTGAACCTGTTATTGTAAATGACACTAAAACATCTCTTCTCTATATCGATCTCTCAAAAGACAGGAAAAAAACTGGTGGCAGCAGCTTTGCCCAGGTGATCAGTAAAATTGGTGATGAAGTTCCCGTTGTTAAGGATCCCGGTTATTTCAAAAAAACTTTTAACATTATCCAGGACCTGATTATGAATGATCTGATCCTTGCGGGTCATGATATTTCGTCAGGCGGATTGATCACAACCCTGCTGGAGATGACCTTCTCCAATACAGAGGGAGGGATGCGGGTCGATCTGTCAAAAATTGGAGAAGAGGATCCTGTAAAGTTACTGCTTAGTGAAAATCCCGGAATAATTATCCAGGTGAAAGAGGTGGAGAAGGTGAAAAGGATACTTGGTAATGAGGAAATTACTTATCATGTAATCGGGTCTCCGTCTTCAGACAGGAAATTGACCATATTGCACGGGACAAACACCTATAATTTCGATATTGATGAGCTAAGGGATACATGGTTCAGGACTTCTTACATCCTGGATAAAAAGCAAACTATCAGCGATGCGGCTCTGAAAAGGTTTGACAATTATAAAAAGTTTGATCTTTCATTTGATTTTAAGAAGTTTACAGGGCGGTTTGAAACGTATGGTATCAGTCCTGATCGCAGAAAAGAAACAGGTGTGAGAAGTGCGATCATCAGGGAAAAGGGTGTTAACGGCGACAGGGAAATGGCGTATGCAATGTATCTTGCCGGAATGGATGTTAAAGATATCCATATGACAGACCTGGTATCTGGCAGAGAGAATCTTGAAGATGTGAATATGATAGTTTTTGTCGGCGGATTTTCCAATTCCGATGTCCTTGGATCTGCGAAAGGATGGGCAGGAGCATTCAGGTATAATGAAAAAGCGAGAATTGCACTCGAAAAATTTTACAAACGTGATGATACACTTAGTCTTGGTGTTTGTAATGGTTGCCAGCTAATGGTTGAGCTTGATCTTGTTTATCCCGGTCATAAGCAATTACCCCGGATGTTAATTAATGAGTCCGGAAAATTTGAATCAGCATTTCTTAACGTGGACATCCGGGAGAATCATTCAGTTATGCTTGCATCGCTTGAAGGATACCGGCTGGGTATCTGGGTGGCTCACGGAGAAGGTAAATTTTCCCTGCCTGAAGATGAAAAGAATTATCATATTCCTGTAAAATTCACTAACCGGGAATACCCGGGCAATCCTAACGGGTCGGATTATTCCGTTGCAGCAATATGCTCTGATGATGGCAGACATATGGCTATGATGCCGCATCTTGAGAGGGCTTTTCTTCCTTGGCAGTGTGCTTATTATCCTGCAGACCGCAAGGACGACCAGGTTACACCATGGATTGAAGCTTTTGTTAATGCAAGGAGGTGGATAGAAAGAATGGAATAATGGGAAGAAGGGAATAATGGAACGCTGGATTATCCAGTATTCCAACATTCCAGTAACTAAGCTTTATCCAGAAGAACAAAAAACTTTATGTGATGAGGAAATTTATTATTTTTTCAGTTTTTATAATTTTTGCTATGAATCTGGTAACAGGTCAGAGTCCGGTCATAATTGCTCACAGGGGAGCCTCGTTTGAAGCTCCGGAAAATACTCTTGCATCTGTAAATCTTGCATGGGAACAAAATGCAGATGCTGTGGAGATCGATGTATATCTTTCAAAGGATAACAAAATAATGGTTATTCATGATAAAGATACCAAACGGACAGCCGGAGAGAAGTTTGTAGTAAAGGAATCTCTATCTTCTGATTTGAGAAAGCTGGATGTTGGTTTGTTTAAAAGCCCTGATTATAAGGGAGAGAAGATTCCGTTCCTAAACGAAGTTATAGAGACCATACCGGAAGGAAAAAAATTAATTATTGAGGTGAAGTGTGGAACCGAGATCCTTCCATTCCTGAAAGAGAGCTTCAGGGAATCGGGAAAAATTGATCGGCTCGTAATTATAAGTTTCGATTTCGATGTGGTTGCAGGAGCAAAAAAGATCATGCCTGACGTACCTGCTTACTGGCTGCATTTCAATCTGGAGGGCGAATACAATACAAAATGGATAGAAAAGGCGAGGGAAGCTGATCTGGATGGACTGAATTTTCGGTATAAAGGAATTACGGAAAAGTATATTAAAAGTGTTCATGATGCCAACATGGAAATTTACGCATGGACAGTTGATGATCCTGAGCAGGCTGCGAAACTATCCGGGTTCGGAATTGATGGGATAACCACAAACCGTCCCGGCTGGATGAGAAAAGAACTTAACAAAATCTCAGGCAGGTAGATCAGAAATCCAGTGTGAGTTGCAAATCAGGTGCCTGGTCTTCATCCTCCAGGTTTGAGACGGATAATCCCAGGAGTCTTACTTTTTTTTCAGAAATATCTATTTGCTGAAGTAATTCCTTTGAGTAATTATGGAGCATACTGAATTTAGTGATTTTTTCCTGAACGGTTTTGCTTCGGGTAATCTGCTCAAAATCGGCATATTTCACCTTCAGGGTTAATGTCCGTCCCGGTTTACCTGCTTTATTTATCCTTTCCATCAGGATTTTCTCGATCTTGTATAGCTCTACGATAAGTTCAAACCGGGTTGACAGATCTTTTTCAAAAGTCAGTTCAGCCCCGATTGATTTTCTCACCCTGTCAGGATTGACCGCTCTGTCATCATTTCCCCTTGCAATATTATAATAAAATATACCTGGTTTACCGAACAGTCTGATAAGCTCAGATCGATCACGGGACTTCAGATCCTTTCCTTTATGAATTCCCAGCTTATGCATTTTTCGCGCCGTAACTTTACCTACACCAAAAAACTTATCGATATCAAGTTCTTCAATAAACTTAATTACTTTCTCAGGAGGAATAAGGAATAAGCCATCAGGTTTATTATAATCTGAAGCGATCTTTGCCAGGAACTTGTTAACCGATATGCCTGCCGAGGCAGTAAGATCTGTTTCGTTCCTGATCCGTGTTTTTATCTCTTTTGCGATCAGGGTGGCAGAAGCAGCGCCCTTCTTGTTTTTAGTTACATCAAGAAAAGCTTCATCAAGAGACAAAGGTTCGACCAGGTCGGTATATTCCAGGAAAATTTGCTGTATCTGCTTTGATACTTTCCTGTAAATATTAAACCTGGGTTTAACAATTTGCAGTTTTGGGCAGAGGCGTATTGCTATTTTGGTTGCCATAGCTGAGTGCACACCG
Source organism: Bacteroidota bacterium (assembly GCA_022561875.1). Taxonomy (GTDB): domain Bacteria; phylum Bacteroidota; class Bacteroidia; order Bacteroidales; family VadinHA17; genus JADFUQ01. The sequence goes on from JADFQJ010000009.1 coordinate 62,915, forward strand.
AATTTCCGTGCTTCATAGCTTGCAGCAGCAACCACACCGCGGTTTGCTGTTCCGCCGACAGCAACAGGTTTTCCTCTCAGTTCGGGATTATCCCTCTGCTCAATCGATGCAAAAAAGGCATCCATATCGATATGTATGATTTTACGATGCATAATAAAAATTCACTGAACTGGCAGATCAAATCTAATAAATCCAGTTGAGAGGATAATAGCTGTTCATGCTTTTGAAGAAGTTATTATCAGAAAACAAATATTCCATTGTACCAATTGATGTTTAAACTTACCAAAACAAGGTAATATTGGCCTTGTTTTCTGAAAAATATTAAAAATATGGTTTTTCATTCTGTTTTTCAGTTCATTTGGGACAAGTATAGACATTATTCTCCTTAGGCTGTAAATCATAAACAGGATCATCTATCAAATCTGATTGTAGCCAGTACATTTTTGTTTTTACCATCAAGTTTCTGATAGTAAGTTAAATAAATCAATATTTAAATACACTATCTCTTTTCCAATTTTCTTTGGAATCATAATTCCTAATTCTTCCATTTGACCCATGTATTTTTTTGCTGTATTCAAGCTTTTTACATTTTGGTCAATTAACTTTTTCGGGCTTACATATGGTTGCTCAAATATTTTCTCAATCGTTTCTTTTCTAATATGAGGAAGTTTATTACTTATTAATTCAAGGGTATTGTTAAATAAACTATCAATCTCTTCTATTTTACTAATTGTATAAATAGCAGTTTCTTCAATTGCTTTTAGTATGTAAATTATCCAGTTTTTCCAATTTCTTCGTGTTGTTACACTGTTCAGAAGTTCATAATAATCATCCTTTTCTCGTATTATATAAGCGCTCAAGTATAATATTGGAATTTCAAGCAATTGCTTTTGAATCATCAAAAGAATACTTAGAATTCGCCCTGTCCGACCATTTCCGTCTCGAAATGGGTGTATAGCCTCGAATTGATAATGAGATACAGCCAACTTAATCAAGGGGTCATATTTATACTTTTCATCGTCATTCAGGTAGACAAATAAGTTATCTAGTTTTTCTTTTATTATGTCAATTCCTTTTGGAGGTGTGTAAACTACTGTTCCACCTAACAAACCACTACCTCTCTTTTTTATAACGGTTTCTGTTTGTGAAGGGCGGATTCCATCTTTCACTTGTTTAATTTCCTGGTAAACTTCAATTAATAAATCTATATTAAACTCTTCATTTTTTTTTATTCCATTAAATCCTTTCCACAAAGCTTGTCTGTAAAACAATACTTCTCTGGCATTTCCTTTTATGTCAGATTCTCTAATTGTCAATGATTTATATAACTCATCGTCAGTAGTAAATATGTTTTCAATCTCCGTACTTGCTTTTGCTTCCCGCAATGCTATTGTATTTACCAACATTGATTGATTAGGAAGTTTTCCGGCTAATCCTTTAAGCTCTGCAAGAGCCTTATTGGATTTATTCAAAGCTTGTAAAACCTCAATTGTTATCACATTTTCATCGGGAGGAGGCAGTAGTGGTAAATTATTGTAAGGTTTATTCCTGTCGTATGGTATTATTGTATTTGACATTTTTGTTATCTTTTTGTCAAAAATACACAATATTTGACACTTGTCAAAATATCTGTCAAATTCTCTTTGTTTTATTTTGTATTGTCAATTTGTAGTTCTTTTTGATAGTTGTTTAGTATTTTTGTAATTCATACTAACTGGAAATTTATGGATATCTCTGCTTCCTGCATTTATTTCTGCTATTGAATAATAATTTGATACTTTTAAAGGATAAAATAAATGATTTTTCGGAATTTGTTTCCGGTTATGATAAATTCATAAATTGAATTTTACAGGTTGAAAAAAATAAATCCTATGGCAAAGAGTCCTCCTTCGAGAAGTAAAGGTTTTTTTTCAGATATCAATCTTTTTTTGCTGAAGAAACCGAAGTTCCGGACACTGATAAAATTCGAATCCGAATCGGAAAGACTGAATTACAGTTACCGGATCATGCAACGTCTCGGGATAAGTGTAACAAGATATTCAGTGCTGAATATTCATAAGATTGGCATCGAAACTCCGGTAAAATATGTATTTGAGGAGTTGCTTAAATGGGACGGGGATTCCACCTGCTGGCCAAACTACATCGCAAATGTCTCACGGATCGACAACAGTCTGGAAAACATACATATCTATCTTTTCGGATGGAGAAAATACCCGTTCGGATTAAAAAATAGATTTCTCGGGTTTAAATACATACCTCTTTTCAACATCAATGTTAAAAAGTTCCAGATCGTTCCCGATCCGGTTGATGTTGACAATGCCCGGTATTTATTATACAATTGCAGTGGTGGTTATCCGATAGGTGTTTTCGCCATGTATGTCCGGTCTTCCATTGCTGAACTAAATGAAAAAGATCAGGCGCAGCTTTTTTTTGTGGTAGGATTCAATTTCTATGGAAAGGAAAACTGGTCGAAAAGGAACATATTGCACAAAACGTGGGAGATGTTTCATGACCGGGTCACCTCCCACACCATGATCCGCATCAAACAATTGTGTGAATGGAGATTTGAAAAGATACAGGCGGGGTTAGATTAAAAACAGGGACTGTTAACGAAATAATTTACAGTGTTTGTAAAGACTGAACTGTCTCTTTTTCTGTTACCCCCACAAAACAAAAAACCAGGTGGCATCTGAGTATCTTTCAGATTTACCGCCTTTCACCAGACAACAATTATAAGTACATAGAAGGTGCTCCGGCTAATGCCTAATTCTTCTAAAGTTCGCTTTACTCCCAGCTCGGAACCTTCTACTATCCTTATGATTTCCAGCTTTTCACTTGCACTTCGTCTCATGTATTTATAGTTTACTCGGAACCAAGAGTGTTTTTTTTATTCCTGCGGAGTTCAAGACTTAACTCAGCAACGAGTTGCTTTAAGTCCATGTTTTCATTCTTCAACACATGAACTTCGTTTGTTGTCGCTTCTCGCTTTATATCTCCTGCTAATCTACGCTTTCCGGCTTCCAGAAAGTCTTTGCTCCAGTTGTAGTACAAATTTGCATTGATACCTTCCTTTCGACACAGTTCTGCAATACTGATCTCTCCACGAAGACCTTCAATTACTATCCTGATTTTTTCTTCTGCAGAGTACTTCTTGCGAGTATGCCTGCGGATCTCTTTGACCTTTGATTCTACGGTCTGCTTTTTTTGATTCATCTTTTGAACTTTTATTGGTTTGAAATTTAAGAATTCCATCTCTTAATTTTTATACCAATCTGTCCAAATTAGGCTGAATATTTACAAAAAAATTATTTGGAATGTTCAGAAAAATTTACCATATTTATTGTCGTTACTATATTGGTGAGGTATCGCCTTTACTAATACGGCAAAATTTCAGAAACCATTTTTAGAGGGGACTCAAATTTGTATTGGCAAATATTTATAAATCAATAATTTTACTAACCTGATTAATTCATAAACTCAAATTTACATCAAAAATTGATTATGATAAGTCAAAAACAGTCATTGTTTTTGGTCAACCAGCGTTTTTTGATTGATTTACAGTGGGTTATCAATGCATTTAGGTATAATTTTCCCAGTCGGTATTGAGTTTTCAAACTTAGGGAACTAAAGCAAAAAGGCAATATGTTAAAGAACAAAGGTTTAAGGTGTAATAATTTAAATTCGTAAAATCTCGAACATGCTAAAGCATTTTTCAAAGACCCATTTACTGTAAAAATTAGCAGGCAGTTCAATCTTCACTTTTGTTTTCAACACTTTTACCCTTGCAGCCACTTTAATCAGTTTAAGTTGTATTGTCTTCATGGTCGCTTTGCAAAACTCAGTTCCATTGAGCACTTCATTTTGCAGGGAGTGTATCAGCACATATGCAGCAGAATGAAGGAAAAGGCGAAATTGGTTAGCCAGGAAACTGTTGCACGACATCCTGTCTGACAACAGGTATGTTTTATGGTCTTTAATCCTTAACTCGGCTGCTCCCCTGGCACAATACCCCTTTTCGTAAAGGGCTTTTGCCCGGACATTTCTTAGGCTACTGACAATAAACCTTACGTTTATACCCATACTATTGGCTTCAACTTTAACAACAACCCGCTCAGGGTAAGTCCATGAGTTTGCCTTGTATTCAAAACTATGGTACCGCTTTACAGGTTTACCATACTTTTCGTACTCACGCCGGGCACTTTCTATTGTAACTTTGGAGCGTTCATTCAAAACAGCGTTACCGGTAAGACCTGTAATAAATTCTACCTTTTGTAAATCATGTGCCCAGTCCATCAATTCTTTTGAACAAAAATGACTGTCACCACGAAAAATAATCATTGTGTCGGGCCAATGTTTGCGCAGGTATGCTATTATCCTTCTCAGAATAGCAAACACATTAACGCTTTTACTTCTACGCCCCGGCTTAAGAATGGTAGTTATCAGTTTGCCCGAAAAGCCTTCGTATATGTGCAAGGGCATATAACAACTGTCTCCATAATATGTATTGAACAGTGCCAGTTCCTGTTGCCCATAAGTAAAACTGTTTGTATCATCACTGTCAATAATAATAATCTCCGGTGCACTTTCATAAGAATCAATGAAATTATCGACAAAGGCTTTTGCCATCCGATATAGTTCTTTTTTGTCCGGTTGGTTTTCAAAACGGCACATTGTTGGCTGGGTTGCAAGGGATTGTTGCCGGTTGGCGCATATTTTCAATATCCCGTCATCTTTTAATGCGTTACAGTCGTTAGTATCCTCATAACCTGCTGCAATTTGCATGATCCGCTGCCTTAGCATAGATACAATACTGTGCTTTACATAACCTTGATGGCGGTCGTCTTTTATACAACCGGATAACCTGTCAATCAACCCAATCTGATTATCCACTTCTTTTAGTAAAAGTAACCCTCCGTCATTAAAAGTTTCTTCTAAAGTAAACCTGACTTCAACTCTCTTTTTACCAAAATCAGATAATTCAAACAGGGTGGCCGGACAGGATTTTGAAAATTCAGTGTCTTGTTTAGGATAATTATTCTTATCTTTATTCATGGGAAAGATTTATTTGTTTTAGTAACTCAAAGATACTATATATCAATGAGATAACCAAATTTCTTTCCCGTTTTTTTGTTTTTTATGAATTATTCAGGTTAGATAATGCAATGCGATATGCTAAAAAGGCAATTGAACAAGGGTTACAAGTAGAGCGCTTTCTTGCCGGTCCGAGAAGCCTCCTGAAAACACTCGTTGGCAGCAATGACTTTTCAGATTTCATTATAGGTCGTTATCAATTGTTGATACACGGGCCTATGCTGGGGAATTTCACCGATAAGCAAGCTTGCATCTGGGTACGTACAAGCAGAGTTGCAGATGTAAAAGTAGAAGTTACAGATGTGGAAAAACATATTAAGATGACCTTTACGGCTACATCAACTCCTGAAACTGATTATACGACAGTAGTTTTAGCTACCGGATTGCAGCCCAACACCGAATATAATTATGATGTTTATGTAGACGGGAGTTTGTTTTTTTATAATGGACATTTCAAGACGTTTCCGACAGAAAATAAACCGCTTACATTAAAATTGGGTTTCGGAGGTGGGCAGGCTATACACCCTGGCACGAGCGAATGTGGGATACTCTTGTTACTCATCAGCTCGACGCTTTTCTTCTGCTTGGTGATAATGTATATATCGACCATCCGACTAAGCCGGAAGTACAACAATATTGCTATTACCGCAGACAAAGCCGTCCTGAATTCAGACATTTCACCAGTGAAGTGCCTGTCTACGCCATTTGGGATGACCACGATTTTACTATCAACGACGGTGAAGGCGGGCCTGAGATTGACCATCCTGAATGGAAAATTCCGGTTTGGAAATTATTCAAAAACCAGTGGAATAATCCCTATTATGGTGGAGGTGAAAACCATCCGGGCTGTTGGTTTGATTTTTCAATTGGCGATATTGATTTTTTCTTTATGGACTGCCGGTATTATAGGGAAAATCCTAAAACAACCGGGGATAGTTTTTGCCCCTATTCTGAAGTACGTTACTTCCTTATTTAACAATCAGATGGAATGTTCAATTACGTAGAAACAGCACTAATCTTGCCTCTATAAATATAGTGCCTATTCCTGTTGATATCATCCTTGCTGTTGGAGAATGTCAGTGTTACTATTTAACATATACACAAAGCTTGAATATTAGTCCTTGGCATTAAGGTGTGAAATATTGCGAAAAACTAAGTTAGTCTGCACGATTGGCCCGGCGAGCAGCCCGAGCCGGGTGATAGAAAAAATGATGCAAGCCGGGATGAATGTAGCTCGTCTTAATTTTTCGCATGGTACCAGGGAGGAACATGCTGAGGTTATCAGGGCCATCCGGGATTTTTCGGCTGCATTGGATATACCAGTGGCTATCTTACTAGACCTGCCCGGTCCAAAACCAAGAACAGGCAGACTAAAGGGGAAACGGGTACATATAAAAGAAGGCGATAACCTCTCACTTACTAGTGAGAGAGTCCTAGGCGATGAACACAGGATATCGGTAAACTTTCCGGCATTTTTTAATGATATTGAGGCTGGGGTCTTCATCTTCCTAAATGATGGGGCTATTCAACTAAAGGTAATATCCGCTACAAATATTGAGGCTAAATGTAAAGTAGTTGTTGGTGGGTTGCTCAGTGACAATAAGGGTATAAATGTACCTGGCGTTAGACTTAATGTCCCTTTTGTTACCAGCGAAGACCTTAAAAACCTTGCTTTTGCCGTGGAGCAAGGGGTAGATTTTGTTGCTATCTCCTTTGTTCGTTCAGTAGCTGATGTACTGGCAATAAAGCAGATTCTGCAAGAAAAGCGAGCCAATATTCCACTCATTGCTAAAATTGAGAAGCGTGAGGGATTGAATGACATCGATAGGATTATTGCGGAGGCTGATGGTATAATGATAGCTCGCGGCGACCTAGGGATAGAAATACCTTTAAAAAAGGTACCCATAGTGCAGAAGGAGATTATTCGTAAATGTAATCAGGCTGGTAAGCCGGTTATCGTAGCTACTCAGATGCTGGAGTCGATGGTAGGCGCAATGCGGCCTACTCGGGCTGAGGTTAGTGATGTCGCCAATGCTATCTTTGACGGCACCGATGCGGTCATGCTATCGGCTGAAACCGCTATTGGTAAATATCCTGTACGAACCGTTAACACGATGGCAAACATTGTCGCTGAGACTGAGAAAGCATTGCCATATGAGCGTATCTTACTCGAAAAAAGCGAACATGTCACAGCGCAAACAGATGATGCAATAAGCTATGCTGCATGTCATATGTCTCAGCGGCTTGGGGCGGCATGTATTATCGCTTATACCAGTTCGGGAAGCACTGCCCTGCGCGTATCTAAATATCGCCCCAAAGCGCCCATCTTAGCCATTACGCCGAGTGCCAATACAGCAAGGAGGCTTATGCTTAGTTGCGGAATAGACCCTCATCTGGCCACTGAGCCTTCAAATGTGGACATCATGTTTCAAGAGGCTGCCCAATTAGCACTCCACAACGGAATTGCCAAAAGGGGAGATGTGGCAATTATCATCGCTGGTATTCCAATGGGAACACCGGGTAGCACCAACGTTGTCAAGGTTCATCGGGTCGAGTAAAGCGAGTAAGTACTAACCCTTCACCATATGTGTCGAATATTCAAGCCCTTATTGAGTGGTATATTACTGCAGATAGCGGGATTCAGGGTTGTTTCCCCCACCTGTTTAACATTTTGGCTTTTTGTGTAGTTATGCCAACAAGTGCTACAAAGACAGAGAATCCACAGGCATTAGCGTATCCCTATATCTATGTTGATATTGACCGTAACCGTTTCTTCTGT
>JADFQJ010000010.1 GCA_022561875.1 Bacteroidota bacterium
GACAAAGTCTGAAAAAATTGATATTGATCGAGTGAAATCAATAGAAGCTAAGTGGGGAGAAATTGGTTTTGTTCCAAAATCAAATATTCGATCTATTCAAAAACGGTTTACGGATGCTATTGAAAAAGTGACAGATAAAGTCGATTTGCCTGAATCCGAGAAACATAAATTACGTTTTTCTACCCAATTCAATAAAATGAATTATGGCCCTGGCGCAGAAAAACTTATTCAAAAGAAAGAAGGAGCATTGAGAAGACAAATTTCAAGCCTAGAGAATGATATCAATCTTTGGATAAATAATATTGATTTCTTTGCTTCTTCAAAAAATGCAGATAAACTCAAAGAAGAATTTCAAGTTAAAATAGATAAGGCAACTGCTCAGTTAAATAGTATGAAGGAACAGTTAAAAGTAATTATTAATATTTAAAAATTGTCATTGCAAAAATTAGCGATAATTCTTTTAATTATCGGTATAGACAATTATTTTTGCACTCGCTTTGAGAAAATGGGGCATCAGATAAAGGGTTAGGATGGAAGATTTTAGCCACCAATATGAAGTACTGGGGGGTTGATTAGGGGGTGAGACTTGCGGCGGGTTAGAAGCACGCAGGCATTACTGTTTAATTAATTTAAAGTAAGGGGCTACTGGGCCTACCATCTTAAATAGACCAGTGGCAGTTTGCATTTCCGGTGACTTTATATAACGTTCTTTGAACAGGATGGATAGGAAAAACATGATAGCAAACCGCTCGGGTTGTTGGATACGTAAGTTGATAATAATCTGAGTACAAGAAAAGGGTTAGGGTCGAATAGAAATTGATAATATATAACAAATTACAATGGAGAGTTTGATCCTGGCTCAGGATGAACGCTAGCGGCAGGCCTAATACATGCAAGTCGAACGGTAAGGTCTCTTCGGAGATACACGAGTGGCGCACGGGTGAGTAACGCGTATGCAACCTACCTCTAACTGGGGAATAGCCCTTCGAAAGGAGGATTAATACCCCATAATATTTCAGAGAGGCATCTCTCTGTTCTTAAAACTCCGGTGGTTATAGATGGGCATGCGTGACATTAGTTTGTTGGTGAGGTAACGGCTCACCAAGACTACGATGTCTAGGGGGTCTGAGAGGATGATCCCCCACACTGGTACTGAGACACGGACCAGACTCCTACGGGAGGCAGCAGTAAGGAATATTGGGCAATGGAGGAAACTCTGACCCAGCCATGCCGCGTGCAGGATGACAGCTCTAGTAGTTGTAAACTGCTTTTATATGGGAAGAAAAGCACCTACGTGTAGGTGTCTGACGGTACCATAAGAATAAGGATCGGCTAACTCCGTGCCAGCAGCCGCGGTAATACGGAGGATCCAAGCGTTATCCGGATTTATTGGGTTTAAAGGGTGCGTAGGCGGAAAAGTAAGTCAGTGGTGAAATCCTGCAGCTCAACTGTAGAACTGCCATTGATACTGGTTTCCTTGAGTGTAGTTGAAGTGGGCGGAATGTGTATTGTAGCGGTGAAATGCTTAGATATTACACAGAACACCTATTGCGAAGGCAGCTCACTAAACTAATACTGACGCTGAGGCACGAAAGCGTGGGGAGCAAACAGGATTAGATACCCTGGTAGTCCACGCCGTAAACGTTGATTACTCGATGTGTGCGATACACTGTACGCGTCTGAGCGAAAGCGTTAAGTAATCCACCTGGGGAGTACGGTCGCAAGATTGAAACTCAAAGGAATTGACGGGGGCCCGCACAAGCGGTGGAACATGTGGTTTAATTCGATGATACGCGAGGAACCTTACCTGGGCTTAAATGCAGAATGATTTCCACCGAAAGGCGGTTTCCCTTCGGGGCAGACTGCAAGGTGCTGCATGGTTGTCGTCAGCTCGTGCCGTGAGGTGTCGGGTTAAGTCCCATAACGAGCGCAACCCCTATCGTTAGTTGCCAGCGAGTAATGTCGGGGACTCTAACGAAACTGCCGGTGTAAACCGTGAGGAAGGTGGGGACGACGTCAAATCAGCACGGCCCTTATGTCCAGGGCTACACACGTGTTACAATGGCCGGTACAAAGGGCAGCTACCTGGTGACAGGTTGCAAATCTTAAAAACCGGTCTCAGTTCGGATCGAAGTCTGCAACTCGACTTCGTGAAGCTGGATTCGCTAGTAATCGCGCATCAGCCACGGCGCGGTGAATACGTTCCCGGGCCTTGTACACACCGCCCGTCAAGCCATGGAAGTTGGGGGTGCCTGAAGTCCGTAACCGCAAGGAGCGGCCTAGGGCAAAACCAGTGACTGGGGCTAAGTCGTAACAAGGTAGCCGTACCGGAAGGTGTGGCTGGAACACCTCCTTTCTAGAGATAGATTTATTACCTATCCCCTTTTGGGGAATGCTTAAAACCTTTTTGATTCCCTTCTTTTTATAACCTTTTACAAGAGTGAAGGATTACAATCCCGTAGCAATACTGTAATAGTTCCGTAGCTCAGTTTTATTATTATCAGGATAGAGTTACTCAATAAACTGTGGTGATGAATAATTATTACAGAGTAGTTGGTTTTGCAGAAGTAACCGGATTGAGCTTTAAAAGTGGATAAACAGTCCCGTAGCTCAGTTGGTTAGAGCGCTACACTGATAATGTAGAGGTCCCCAGTTCAAATCTGGGTGGGACTACAAACGCTTCGGGGGGATTAGCTCAGTTGGCTAGAGCGCTAGATTTGCATTCTAGAGGTCAAGGGTTCGACTCCCTTATTCTCCACAACAAATTGAAGTGTGATTGATGATTTTTGAGTTATGAATTATCATTCTAAAATCATAAATCATATTTCGAAAAGGTTCTTTGACATGCTGAAAGAAACAATAAAAATAATCGAATCAAGAAAAAAGTAAATTAAGAGCGTATGGCGGATGCCTTGGCTCTCAGAGGCGATGAAGGACGTGACTAGCTGCGATAAGCTGCGGGGAGGTGCAAATAACCATTATATCCGCAGATTTCCGAATGGGGAAACCCGTCGCGCCTTAGGCGTGACATCCCGACTTGTCGGGAAGCGAACCCGGAGAACTGAAACATCTTAGTAACCGGAGGAAAAGAAAACAATAGTGATTCTCCTAGTAGTGGCGATCGAACGGGGAATAGCCCAAACCGATATTGTTCAGGCAATATCGGGGTTGTAGGACTGCAATAAAAAAATCAATTTTAAGTGGAAGCTTCTGGAAAGCTGAACCATAGAGGGTGATAGTCCCGTACACGTAAAGAATTGATTTTTTAGCAGTATCCTGAGTAACACGGGACACGAGAAATCTTGTGTGAATCTGCCAGGACCATCTGGTAAGGCTAAATACTACTGAGAGACCGATAGTGAACTAGTACCGTGAGGGAAAGGTGAAAAGCACCCTGAACAAGGGAGTGAAATAGACCTGAAACCGTACGCTTACAAGCGGTCGGAGTCACGCTTTTAGCGTGGTGACGGCGTGCCTTTTGCATAATGAGCCTACAAGTTACTCCTCACTAGCAAGGTTAATCCGTTAAGCGGAGTAGCCGAAGCGAAAGCAAGTCTGAATAGGGCGATATAGTTAGTGGGGGTAGACGCGAAACTTGGTGATCTACCCATGGCCAGGTTGAAATTCCGGTAACACGGGATGGAGGACCGAACCACTACACGTTGAAAAGTGTTTGGATGAGCTGTGGGTAGGGGTGAAAGGCCAATCAAACTGAGAGATATCTCGTACTCCCCGAAATGCATTTAGGTGCAGCCTCGTGGTGAGTCTTGTAGAGGTAGAGCTACTGATAAGGCTAGAGGGCTTCACCGCCTATCGATCCTTAACAAACTCCGAATGCTACAAGATATACACGGGAGTGAGGCGTTGGGTGCTAAGGTCCGGCGCCGAGAGGGAAAGAACCCAGAATATCAGCTAAGGTCCCTAAATATATGCTAAGTTGTTCTAACGTGGTGCGATTGCTCAGACAGCTAGGATGTTGGCTTGGAAGCAGCCATTCATTTAAAGAGTGCGTAACAGCTCACTAGTCGAGCGATTGTGCGTGGATGATAATCGGGCATTAAGCATATTACCGAAGCTATATTATGTTTTTTATAAACATAGGTAGGGGAGCATTCCAATTGTTATGAAGCCGAATCGTAAGATCTGGTGGAACGATTGGAAAAGAATATGTAGGCATAAGTAACGATAAAGCGGGTGAGAAACCCGCTCACCGATAGACTAAGGTTTCCTGATCAACGCTAATCGGATCAGGGTTAGTCGGGTCCTAAGGCGAAGCCGAACGGCGTAGTCGATGGATAACTGGTCAATATTCCAGTACTAATATATACTGCGATGGGGTGACGAAGGAGTGAAAGACCTGCGTACTGACGGAATAGTACGTTGAAGGGTGTAGGTATACAGACGGGTTAATAGCTTGACTGTGCCGAACCTGATAGTACCGTGAGTCTTCGGACAAGCGGATAATGGTCCTAAGCAATCTTCCAAGAAAAACCTCTAAGCTTCAGGTATATATTACCCGTACCGCAAACCGACACAGGTAGTCAAGGAGAGAATCCTAAGGTGCTCGAGTGATTCGTGGCTAAGGAACTAGGCAAAATAGACCTGTAACTTCGGGAGAAAGGTCTCCCTGACTGTTAAACGTCAGGGACGCAGTGAAATGGCCCAGGCGACTGTTTATCAAAAACACATGGCTTTGCTAAATCGAAAGATGATGTATAAGGCCTGACACCTGCCCGGTGCCGGAAGGTTAAGGGGGGGGGTTATTCCCGACTTGTCGGGAAGAAGCTCTGAACCGAAGCCCCGGTAAACGGCGGCCGTAACTATAACGGTCCTAAGGTAGCGAAATTCCTTGTCGGGTAAGTTCCGACCTGCACGAATGGTGTAACGATCTGGGCACTGTCTCAGCCACGAGCTCGGTGAAATTGTAGTTCCGGTGAAGATGCCGGATACCCGCAACGGGACGGAAAGACCCCGTGAACCTTTACTATAGCTTAATATTGGTTTTGAATAAACGATGTGTAGGATAGGTGGGAGACTTTGAAGCGGCTTCGTCAGGAGTCGTGGAGTCACCCTTGAAATACCACCCTTTATTTATTTGGAATCTAATCCCGCTTCGGCGGGAGACAGTGTTTGGTGGGTAGTTTGACTGGGGTGGTCGCCTCCAAAAGAGTAACGGAGGCTTCTAAAGGTACCCTCAGCATGTTTGGTAATCATGCGTAGAGTGCAATGGCATAAGGGTGCTTGACTGTGAGACCTACAAGTCGAGCAGGTACGAAAGTAGAGCATAGTGATCCGGTGGTTCCGCATGGAAGGGCCATCGCTCAAAGGATAAAAGGTACTCCGGGGATAACAGGCTAATCGCTCCCAAGAGCTCAAATCGACGGAGCGGTTTGGCACCTCGATGTCGGCTCGTCACATCCTGGGGCTGGAGAAGGTCCCAAGGGTTGGGCTGTTCGCCCATTAAAGTGGCACGCGAGCTGGGTTCAGAACGTCGTGAGACAGTTCGGTCCCTATCTGTTGTGGGCGTTAGAGATTTGAGAGGACCTGACACTAGTACGAGAGGACCGTGTTGGACAGACCTCTGGTGTACCTGTTGTGGCGCCAGCCGCATCGCAGGGTAGCTATGTCTGGAAGAGATAAGTGCTGAAAGCATCTAAGCACGAAGCTCGCCTCGAGATGAGATCTCTTTTAAGGGTCGTTAAAGACTATGACGTTGATAGGCTGCAGGTGTAAAGGCAGTAATGCCAAAGCCGAGCAGTACTAATTACCCGTAAGCTTTTTTCGCGCCGGTTATTTTTAATTTCTTTCAGCATGTTTTTAAAATATTTAAGGTCTTAAGGTGATTATAGCATTGGGGGTCCACCTCTTACCATTCCGAACAGAGAAGTTAAGCCCAATAGCGCCGATGGTACTACGAAAGTGGGAGAGTAGGTCGTCGCCGACTTTTTTAAAAACCCCGGTTTTGCCGGGGTTTTTTGTTTCTTGCCCTGTAGTAATCTCAGTATAGATTATCCCTTTTTTATCTATCTTTGTTTTTAATGAAAAAAATTCTCTTCAGCTTCTGGATTCTTTCACTCGTGACAATAACCAATGCCTCACAGTTATTACCGGATACGCTTCCGAAAAGAATTTATGCATGGCAGCTGGATGATGATTTTTACCAGATATCCCCTATTGATCTGGATACAACATTGAAGAAATTCCAGGTGTATAAACCTGATTACAAATTGTATCCTCTGCATTCTAATATGGGAAATCTCGCCCTGGCATCATTGCCTGATTGCTTTATCGATAGAAATTATAAGGATAAGGTATTCTTTATCAGGTATTACCTTCCGTTTCTTCACTATCCTGATAATCAAACTTATATAAATACAAAAAAGCCATTTACCGAATTGAAGTATACAACCGGTGGACAAAAAAAAGTACTTGAACAATCCCTGAGGGTCTTACATACCCAAAACATAAATGATAAATTCAATGCGGGTATTGATTTTAAGCTTTTTGGAAGTGAAGGACAATATGCTAACCAGAAATCATCAATCAAGGCGTTAGCTACATTTACAAGCTATACTTCAAATAGATATACGCTGCATGCAAATTTTAATCTTAACAACATATTTGTTGATGAAAATGGTGGAATGGTGAATGATGAAGATCTTGGGAATATGGAAACACTGGATATTCCTGTAAACCTTGGTACACTCAATTCTGCCGTATCATCTGTTAAAAACAAGACATTTATGTTATCGCATGGTATTACATTAGAGGGTGGAAAGAGGGATACTTCCGGAACAACTGATTCAGCCGGTGTGAAAATTGAAAAACCAACAGGACTCGGATTACGTGGTAAGTTGTCGCATGTGTTGTTTTTTCAGAATGATGCAAAAATATATAAAGATAAAAGTCCTCAGTCAGGTTTCTACAGGGATATTTATTCCGATTCAACCATTACATTCGATTCTTTGTATGCCAGAACATTTACCAATATATTGAGGTTCGATTTCCAGAGTGATCCCGGAAAGAAATTTAGGTTTGGCGGAGGAGTAGCAGCGACAATCGAAATGGATAAATATAGCAACCTGCTGCCCGGGGATACTATATACCATGATGATGATTATTCGAATAAAAGCTTGTCAGGTTACCTTTTTAATGACCTGGGAGAGAAATTTAACTGGAAAGTGAAAACCAGGAATTACTATTCCGGATACAAGGCAGGAGATTTTTTACTTGACGGATCAATCAATAAGTCGTTCTCTGCAAAAAAAGGAGTATCCACACTTATCCTCGCAGGTAAATTCGAAACCAGGAGACCTGCATACTGGCTAAACTACTATCATTCAAATAATTTTGTCTGGGAGAATGATTTTGGTGATGTTATCGAAACAAGGATATCAGCAAAATATTCACATCCGGGCAGATATCTTAACGCTTCTTTTAATTATGCGCTTATAGATCGTTACCTCTATTTTGATACCCTGGCTCATCCTGCCCAAATAAATGGATTGGCTTCGATCCTTTCGTTGTACCTCACTAAAGATTTCCACCTGGGGAAATTTCATTTCCTTAACAAAGTGCTTTTTCAGCAAACTGATCACCAGAGAGAGATCTCTTTACCAGCAATCAGTATCTACAACTCAATATATTTCGAACATGATTTCTATTTCAAACTAACCCAGGGGCATCTGCTTGTTCAATTGGGATTTGATGTTTACTACAACACCCCTTATAATGCCATGGCTTATATGCCTGCAACAGGACAGTTCTATATTCAGGATGAAAAGGAACTGGGTAACTATCCATACCTGGATGCTTTCCTGAATTTCAAGCTGAAACGTACACGCTTCTTTTTTATGTTCGATCACGTAAACTCGGGCTTTACAGGGGACAATTATTTCTCTGTACTCCATTACCCGCTAAACCAGCGAACTTTTAAGTTCGGTCTTTCCTGGACTTTCTATGATTAGATTAATTAGATGTATCGGAATTTCAAAATTTAACACATTTGCCACCTGGCATCTGACATGAACCCGGTTAATACTATTTCCTGAATTTCTTTACAAAATCTTCAACTTCCGGCACTCCTCCCTGGTAAACAAGGTAACCGTTGTATGGTTCCCGTTCGGTTATTTCATCGTTGACAGGTGACAACATGATTTTTTTAACTTCAACCGGATCTTCAGTTTGACCCAGGGCCCAACCCAGTTTAATAAATGTTACTTCAGGAAGCATATTTCCTGCCGGCACTACCCCTTTTGCCATCATATCGCGTCCGGTATCATAGACAAACATATGCACATAACCCCAGATGGTTTGCAGGGTCATATATATCGAAACACCTTTTTTCGCAGCCCTTTCAAGGGCGGGATAAATCTCTTTATTCACATGTCCCAGGCCTGTACCAACAATCACAACTCCCTTGTAGCCCATATCTATCAGCGAATCAAGAATTTCCGCTTTCATATCCGGGTAATAATAAAGCATTGTAACCTTTTCGCTAAAGTAAGGAAGGATATTTACTTTCCTGTCTTTTCGCCGTGGATTATAGTTCTCCTTAATAAGTTTTATCTCATCCCTTTTTACTGTTGCAACAGGAATATCACCTATCGTTCGGAATGTGGAACGATATGAGCTGTGCATTTTCCTGACCCTGGTACCCCGGTGAAGGAAACCATATTCATCTGAAGTGGGCCCGAACATGCAGACTAAAGTTTCAGCGATATCGCCATGACCAGCTGCATACACAGCATGCATAAGGTTAAGGGCTGCATCTGAGGAAGGGCGGTCGGAAGAGCGTTGAGACCCTGTCAATATAATAGGTATGGGCTGATTCTGTATCATGAAAGATAGTGCTGCAGCGGTATGGTGAAGGGTATCGGTTCCGTGACTAATGATAATCCCGTCAATACCATTCCTGATCTCTTTTCCTATAGCTTTTGCCAGTGTAATGTATTGCGCAGGACCCATGTTTTCGCTAAAAATCGCAAAAAGTTTTTCGGTTGTAAGGTTACAGATATCAGCAAGTTCAGGTACTGCTCCATATAGCTCACCCGGCGAAAAGGCGGGAATAACGGCGCCTGTTCTATAGTCGAGACGGGAAGCAATTGTCCCGCCGGTGCCAAACAGCTTCACATTGGGCAGATGGTCGGAATAAGGAAATTCTTTTTCAGGTATCTTGTAGTTGGCCTTTTGATAACCGGTCTCTTTCATGTTATTGATCGTGTCAATATCAATTCCTATATTGTACCCGGTAGGGATCTTAAGCACAATATGCCTGTCATCATCATTTTCGGAGCGTGGTAAAACAGTTCCTGTAAATTTACCGCGAGTGGTATCGATAAGCGTCTGCCCCCATACTCTGACATTGAACTTTCTCAGCACCCCGAGTGCAGCGCCTTTATATCCCTGGAAAATATCTTCAGCCATAGTTTGTTGTTTTATGTTTCTTTTCCTTACTCATTTCTCCATTCTCCATTCTACATTTTCTCTAATTGTTACGAGTTTCGAGCTTGCCACGTGAAATGCGACGTTTACCCTTTGAAATTTGAGGTACGAAAATATTTCACCAGGGAAGGAGCATATTTCACTGTGGTTACGAGTTACGGGTTATGTACAATTTTTTCTATCTCTTTCTTTAGGTTTTTCATTTCAACATTCCCGGCTGCTTGTCTGTATACCTGGCCCATTAACCAATTTATTGTGTTTTTATCATTACCGGAGATTCGTATTTCTTTGAATTTTTCATAAAGGAAATCAACAGGTGCAAGCAGTTCATTCATTGACTTTTTTCTGAAATTGATGCTGATCAGCACTGAACTGAATTCCATATCCGGGTGTTCATAAATAACAGGAAGCATTCTTTTGGCGATGGAAGGCTGAAGTTTTTCGTTGTGAATAAATTTGAACAAACCGTATATTTTATTGTAGCTGAAATTTTTATGTTGTGGCATCTTTCCTTCAATATTCTTAAATGTATGCCCCCAAAAGACCCCCAGAAATTTAGGCTCAAAGCCGAATTTCCCACTGATCTGCTCGATCATCGGCGCAAGATTCTTGCTTAACAGGTAATGGTAAGTATCTTCCGGGATGCCCCACGATTTCATTTGCCTGAACCTTTCGGCAACTGTTTGCGGGATGTTTTTCCTGAGGGTTTCAATATAATCTGTTTTAAGAGGAATAGGGGCTGAATCAGTATCAGGGTACATGCGGTTAGCACCAGGGAGCACTCTTTTAAATATAGTTGTGCCGTCCGGGAATGATTTTCTTGTTTCATTGGGTACCCCGTCAAATGCCATCTGACATCGTTCCTCAATCGTTTCAAGAGCAGTGGGGATATCCTCTTTTGGACCCCAGAACACAATCTGGGCATCATCTTCTTTCGGCTCAAGAATTCCGCAGATCTTTTCAAGATCTTTTTTATTAATATGATCTTCAAGCATTTCGGTGTGGATCATATTAGGCTTTTCAATACAGGCGATCACCTTCAGCCTGGTGGTTATTTCGTCTGCAAATATCTTCCCCGGCTGTGTAAAATGAGAAAGAATACCTTTAAAATAAGGAAGGTTGACAGCGTAAATTTCGAAATTTTCGTTGTATGCTTTTTGTATATGTTCATTCTCCAGTCCCAGGTCACGAGGATCGATCTTACTTGATCTTATACTCCGGTTTTTTCCGTTTGCAACTCTCTCTTTGAGAAGTTTCCGGATATGCAGAAGGGCAAATTGCCGGAATGCCTCATTATGAGAAAGCTCAGGTATCCACTTATTGTGTGAAACGCCTTTTATTTCAACCCTGCTTCCTCCACGGCAGCTAACATTGACATCTTCACGTCCCGCTCCTATTCCTATCCGTACTTTGCCGGTGCTGCGGTTTAAAAACCTGATATATTCCGCGGCTTCCCTTAGCTCATCAGGAGTTTCCATATCAGGATATGTGACGGTTTCGATCAAAGGCATTCCCAGCCTGTCTGTCTTAAAAATGCGGGTATGCCTGATATCCGAAACCTCCCGGCAGGAATCCTCCTCGATACTTAGCTGGATCAGTCTGACTTTCTTATTTTTCAGTTGAATTTCACCTTCAACCCCCAGTATTGCTGTTCGCTGGAATCCGGTTGGGATACTTCCGTCGAGATATTGTTTTCGTGTGATATGAACCTCTCCAACAATATTCAGGCCTGACAGCAGCGATATCTCAAGAGCAATCTCAAGCGCTTCCTTATTAATCAGGAACGGAGGAGTGTCATCTATATCATAAGTACAGGCTGTCTGATTCTTGATCCGGTATATGATCTGCTTCCGGGTTTTATATTCCATCAGGGCTGTACCATCATATTCTCCAAGTTCGCTGAGGGTGGGCCGCATATGGCGGATGATCTCTGCATTATATTCATCATGATCATTGTATATGCCTGCAGGACAGTGGCAAAACAATTTCTTTTTTGTTTTTAGCTGTTGATGAACTTCCAAACCCGACTTAAAACCTATTCTCTTATAATCGGCCGGAGTTGCTTTTTTACGAGTCACATAGCCAATCTCCGACCGGGTTTTTTCGTAGTTCTTTTTAGGACTGAATCTTTTTTTCACCTGTGGAACAGTTGATAAATATATGAAAAAAATACGAATTAGAGACCTGATAATCAACTATATGTGACTCAAACTTTAATTCCTGTAATTCCCCAAAATTAAACTTGTTTTACGGGATAACAAAGAAAGCTTGTGAAAAACATATCGGGAGATGTTAAAACGGTGATTCAGTGTTGCGGGTTACGAGTTACGTGTTTCGGGTTAAGAATTTGGAAGTATCTAAAGACGCAACTTTAACCGGATTTGCTTCACTTCGTAATGATCCGGAATTTCTTATAACTTATAACTTTTAAATTATTAAAAATGGTGATGAGGTGATGAGGTAATGGAGAAGAAGTAAGAAGTTAAAAGGTGAGACGGATAATGGATAAATGTTGTTTGGGTCTGCGTCTGGATTAAGACTGGGATAACTGGCTGTTGACGATTCGTTATAAGTCAATTTGTAATCCCGTTTTTTTAATTTGATTTACTATTGAGCTGTTTATTTTAAAATCGTCTTTATTAAAAACATGAGGTTCGATTAATGTTTCTTCACCCGTTCGTATTACCATTAACTGTACTTCAACATCAAATGTTTTTGAGTTGTCAGATAAGACAATAGCAATATCAATATCGCTATTTTCTTGATAGTTACCCTTAGCATAAGAACCAAATAACCAGGCTTCTGAAAAGTTGATTTTTTGATCCTTAATCTTCATTAAGTATGATTTGCTTATTTTTATAGCTGTTTCTTTATCCATTTCCTTATTTCTTTAATTTTTTCCAGCCATTCTGTAGTGAATTTTTCCGTACATAGTTTGTAAAAACTCTGTTTATAGTCGTCATACCTGACATTTATATTGAATCTGGTAATTGAATCTAAGATAACTTTCTTTTCTTTATCCGGTTCAATTCCTGCCTGTTCAATGATTCTCCTTAAGTCGTGTATTAAAGGCGGATATTCACCTTTTTCAAATACGTATTTGGCTTTGAGTATTTTTCCGATTACCAGGTGTCCTATAAACAATGACCAATGGTAGTTTTTTGTATTATAAAGGTCAATCATTGTTTTATAATCTTTATCAGAACTGTCAATCCAGTATTTTATTAGTTTTTCCCTGTTAATATTTTTAGTCATTTTTTATTCAGATGAAAATTTCCAATGCCATTACAAACCTAATTAAATTTTTTATTTATTAAAATGTTACAATAATTTGCCTCTCGCCAGAGGGCGATACATGAATTTGGACAGGGATATGGAAGGCAAACATTTGAAATGATTAGTTTTTTTAGTGAATCTTAATCAAACCGTATTGCTTTAACAGGAGTGATTTTAGTAACCAGGTGGGATGGAATAATAAGCATCAGGAATGTGAGGAGAAGGGTTCCGGTATTCAGCAATAAAATGTAGGAAATTTCAAGATTTATTGGTACAGTCGCCAGGTAATAAGAAGCTTCATCCAACTTAACAAAACCGGTTTTTTGTTGGATTAATGCAAGACCGATTCCAATCAGGTTCCCCCACAATAATCCTTTGGAAATCAGGAAAGCAGACTGGTAGAGAAAAATTTTCCTGATACTCAGATTATTACTCCCAATTGCTTTAAGGATACCGATCATATTGGTGCGTTCAAGGATAAGGATAAGCAGACTGGAAACCATATTAAAGCCTGTCACCAGCAACATCAGCGTCAGGATAATCCATACATTTGTGTCCTGTAAATTAAGCCAGTCGAATATTTGAGGATATTTCTGAACAATATTCGTGGTTATCAGACGGGCGCCTTCCTCATCAAGGTTTACTCCCACCGTTCTCATTACTTCATATGTCATATAATCGAGGTCGTTGAAATTTTCGATACTAATTTCAAACCCGCTTACCTGGTCATCATTCCAATCGTTAAGTTTCCGGATGTGGCCGATATCGGCCAGCACGAATATCTCATCGAATTCTTCCAGACTGGTGTTATAAATCCCGGATATAGTAAATTTCCTCATTCGCGGCGGATCCTGGATAAAATACATGATAAAGGAATCGCCGGTTTTAAGCTTCAGAAGATCGGCAATATATTTTGATATCATAACTTTGTTAGTCCTGGCTGAATCAGTTACCTGGAATATTTCTCCTTCTGTCAGGTTACTCCTGAAAAAGGTCCAATCAAAATCGCTTCCAATCCCCTTTAATACAACTCCTTGTATCTCTTCCTCTGTTTTAATAATCCCTGCTTTTGTTGCGAAAACCTGGATGTTTTTTATCCCTGGTTTGTTTTTCAGAATGTCGTAAAATTCCTGTTTGCCGGAAACAGGAACCGTTTCATATGAAATATTGCTGTCGTAGTTCAGTATCTGGATATGAGACCCGAAACCAATGATTTTCCCTCTGATCTCGTTCTTAAAGCCTGTAACAATTGCAGTAGACACGATCATTACGGCAAGCCCAAGAGCAATCCCCAGGATGGCAATAAAAATGATCGGCCGTGATATACGGTTATCACCTTTTTGGTCGGAAACCAGTCTTCTTGCTATGAATAATTCGGTGTTCACTTTGATAATTTGGTAAGCAAAGGTACTAAAAAGTCAGCAGTCAACAGTCAACAGTCGACAGTCAGCATTTACTCTTGCAATGAGATATTTATCATGTTAGTAAGAAATTTCCTAAAGACGAACTTTACTTTTTGACCACTCAGATAAGAGAATACTCAAGATATGTTTGTTCAAATCCTTATTCACATGATTCAAAATCCTGAAAAGTATAAATAGCACAGTCTTTAGATTGCCGACTGAAGATTGCCGACTTAAAGATGCAAAGTATAATGAGATTAGCTATTTTTGGCATTTAAAACTTAAGACACTGAATAGTTACCTTATCATTAGTGATTATGTATATTTATTCTTTTTTTATTGTAAAATATTTTCGATGAAAAATAGAAACGATATTATTATAAGAGTATTTGCAGTAATGCTTTTTGTTATTATGTGGCAGGGTATTTTAACAGGTCAGGTTATTACAGGTGCTGCCCGTACAGGGGAATATCTTCCTTTGCTCAGTGGGAAAAAAGTTGCTGTTGTAGCCAATCACACATCAATGATTTGGGAAACACACTTGGTAGATAGTCTTTTATCCCTTGGAGTTGATATTAAGAAAATTTTTAGTCCGGAGCATGGATTTGGTGGTACTGCTGATGCCGGTGAACATCTTGAAGACTACCTGGATAAACAAACAGGATTGCCTGTTATTTCATTGTATGGCAGTCACAGGAAACCTGTTGATAAGGATATGGAAGGGTTGGATGTTGTGCTGTTTGACATCCAGGATATCGGAGTAAGGTTTTACACTTATATTTCTACCATGCATTATGTGATGGAAGCCTGTGCTGAAAACAAGGTGGATTTCATAGTGCTTGACAGACCCAATCCTAATGGATTTTATGTGGATGGCCCGGCGCTTGATACTGCCTGGCGATCGTTTGTTGGTATGCATCCGGTGCCGGTGGTTCATGGAATGACGGTTGCCGAATATGCACGGATGATTAATGGCGAAGGATGGCTGAAAGACAGCTTAACCTGCAACCTGAAATATGTGAAATGTGAAAATTACACACATAAAACTTATTATGAATTGCCGGTAAAACCTTCGCCCAATCTTCCTGACCTCCGGTCTGTGTATCTTTATCCCTCATTATGTTTTTTTGAAGGGACCTGTATGAGTGTCGGACGAGGGACCGATTTACCTTTTCAGATCTTCGGGCATCCTGATTATCCTGACACCGGTTCCTCTTTTACACCCCGTAGTATTGAAGGGGCAGCTACCAATCCGAAGTACATTGGAGAAATCTGTAATGGTGTGGACCTTTCACATATCCCGTTCGAATTCGTGCGCGATAACCGCCGGTTGGTGCTCGATTGGCTCATAGATGCATACAATAGCATGGAGAATAAGGAAGACTTCTTTAACGCATACTTCGATAAGCTTGCAGGCAGCAGTGATTTACGGGAACAAGTCATCGCCGGGAAGAATAAGTGGGTTATTCGTGCATCCTGGAAAAAAGATATTGAAGCCTTCAAGATTATCAGGAAAAAGTACCTGCTTTATAAGGATTTTGAATAGTTCAACGATCCTATCAGATTGGTGATTAGTATATGTTAGAACGAATCAGGAGGTTTGTTTTATAGTGTCCTTCCCGGGTAAACCTTCAGCGCCTCTTCCAGAGCTTTCATGGCCATTACAAGGTCATCCTTTTTCAGAACGTAAGCAATACGAACCTCTTGCCTGCCTAAGCCGGGGGTGGCATAAAAGCCGGAAGCCGGGGCAAGCATTACAGTGGAGTTATTGTATTCAAAATCACTGAGAAGCCATTGTGCAAATTTATCGGCGTCATCCACAGGAAGGTGAGTAATGGTATAGAAAGCGCCTCCAGGCATGGGACATTTTACTCCTTCCATTTTGTTTAATGCTTCAACCATGAAGTTGCGGCGTTCAATGTATTCGTTATAAACTTCCTCAAAATATTCGTCGGGTGTGTCAAGGGCTGCTTCACCAACGATCTGCCCTAACGCGGGAGGACAGAGCCGTGCCTGTGCAAACTTGATAGCCGAATCCATAATCTCCTTGTTTTTGGTTACCATAGCGCCAATCCTAACTCCGCAGGAACTGTAGCGCTTGGAAATCGAATCAATCATTACTACATTTTGCTCAATTCCATCGAGATGCATAGCCGAAAAATGTTCATTTCCATCGTAGCAGAATTCACGGTAAACTTCATCTGAAAATAGATACAGATCATGTTTCTTTACAATATCCCTTAGTTTTTCCAGTTCATTGAGAGAGTAAAAATAGCCTGTAGGATTGTTGGGATTACAGATGATGATCCCCTTTGTTTTAGGAGTTATTTTCTTTTCAAATTCCTTCATAGGAGGAAGCGCAAACCCGTTTTCAATAGTGGAGGTTACAGGTTTTACCTTGATCCCTGCGGCAATTGCAAATCCGTTGTAATTAGCATAAAACGGTTCTGATATAATAATTTCGTCTCCCGGGTCAAAGCAAACCATCATAGCAAATGCAATAGCTTCCGAGCCACCGGTTGTGATCATTAATTCATTGTGGTCCACATTGATACCAATGTTCCGATAATATTTAGCCAGCTTTATGCGGTAAGATTCATTTCCGGCAGAATGACTGTATTCTATAATTGTGAGATCCATATTCCGCACTGCATCGAGTGCTACTTTGGGAGTAGGAATATCAGGCTGTCCAATGTTTAGATGATAAACCTTTCGTCCTTTTCGTTTGGCTTCTTCAGCATAGGGTGTAAGCTTTCTGATAGGTGAGGCAGGCATTAATTTTCCTTTTTCTGAAATAGCTGGCATTGTGATGTCTTTTAATATTAATAAACCGGTTTTGTAAAATGATACTGTAAATTTAACTGGAATATTTCAATATTACTATGTTATACAATATTTCACGGTTGCTCATAATATAATCGATGGAGGATAAGGGACTGAAAAGCGGATAAAATTTATATTTTTGCATCAAGAAAGGGAAGAAGGGAATGGAGGGATTAAAGGGAATAGATGGAATAGAGAAAAAAAATAGTTTATCCAGCACCCAGCACCCAGTAACCAGTAGCATTTAGCATATAACTTTATAACTTTTTACTTATTTATGAATATTCCTTCAAAATACAACCCGGCATCAACAGAGGCAAAATGGTATCAATACTGGATGGAAAACGGCTTTTTTCATTCTGAGCCTGACGAAAGAGAACCTTACACAATAGTAATACCACCTCCGAATGTTACAGGAGTTTTGCATATGGGGCATATGCTTAACAATACTATTCAGGATATATTAATCCGGCGTGCAAGGATGCTGGGTAAAAATGCTTTATGGGTGCCTGGAACTGATCATGCATCTATTGCTACGGAAGCAAGGGTTGTGGCAAAGTTAAGAGAAAAAGGGATAAAGAAATCAGATCTTTCACGGGATAAATTCCTGGAACATGTCTGGGAATGGCGTAATGAACATGGGGGTATTATTTTGGAGCAATTGAAAAAGCTGGGAGCTTCGTGCGACTGGAACCGTACCAAATTCACTATGGATGATGATATGTATGAAAGTGTTATCGATGTTTTTATCGATCTGTTCAGGAAAGGATTTATTTATCGTGGGAAAAGAATGGTTAACTGGGATCCCCAGGCGAAGACTGCCATTTCTGATGAGGAGGTGATATATAAGGAAGTTGACTCGAAATTGTATTATTTCAAGTACAGGATCGATGGAGAAGATAAATGGCTTACCATTGCCACAACACGGCCGGAAACGATACTTGGCGATACGGCAGTTTGTATTCATCCCGGCGATAAACGATATAAAGATCTGCATGGAAAGAAGATACTTATACCTTTAGTAAACCGTTCTGTTCCAATAATCACAGATGAATATGTTGATCCTGAGTTTGGTACAGGTGCTCTGAAGATCACCCCTGCACATGATGAGAATGATTATGCAATTGGAATGAAACACGGACTTGAAACTATTGATATTTTTAATGATGACGGGACACTGAATGAAAATGCGCAACTTTTTATTGGTGAAGATCGCTTTAAGGTTAGAGACAAGATAACGAAGAAACTGGATGATGAAGGTCATCTTGTTAAGGTTGAGGATTATGTGAATAAAGTGGGATATTCTGAGAGGACCGATGTACCGATCGAATCCAGACTTTCATTACAATGGTTCCTGAGGATGAAGGAGCTGGCGCAGCCGGCACTGGAACATGTGATGAATGACGATGTTAAGATATATCCCGGGAAATTCAAAAACACCTATCGGTACTGGATGGAAAATGTGAGGGACTGGTGCATATCAAGGCAGCTATGGTGGGGTCAACGAATACCCGCTTACTATATTACAGGTGAGGATACTTTTGTGGTTGCAAAAACCCGTGAAGAGGCGCTGGTTATGGCAATGGAAAAAACCGGCAACACCGGTTTGAAAGATAGTGATCTGAAACAGGATGAAGATGTATTGGATACCTGGTTCTCATCATGGTTATGGCCCATTTCGGTTTTTGACGGTATCAGGAATCCGGATAATAAAGATATCAGGTATTATTATCCGACGAACGATCTGGTTACTGCGCCGGAGATACTGTTTTTCTGGGTTGCCAGGATGATAATTGCCGGGTATGAATATTTGGATGAGAAGCCCTTCCACAATGTTTACCTTACAGGCATAGTGCGTGATAAGATGGGCAGGAAGATGTCAAAGTCGCTGGGTAACTCGCCCGATCCGTTGGAACTGATAAAGAAATATGGCGCCGACGGTGTCAGGGTTGGAATGCTTCTTTGTTCACCAGCCGGGGGTGACCTGCTGTTTGAGGAGAGCCTGCCAGTGCAGGGGAGGAATTTCTGTAACAAAATATGGAATGCATTCAGGCTTGTAAAAAATTGGAAGATTAGTAAGGATCTGGAGCAACCTGAAGCATCGGCTAAAGCTATCCAGTGGTTTGATGGAAAACTGAATGAAGCTTTGCAAACTTTGGAAAGACAATTTAAACAGTACCGTTTATCTGAAGCATTGATGACAGTTTATAAACTTTTCTGGGATGAATTTGCCTCATGGTACCTGGAGATAATCAAACCTTCTTACAAACAACCGATTGATAGTAAAACGTTTGAAGCTACAACTGGTTTCTTTGAAAAACTATTAAAGATACTGCACCCTTTTATTCCGTTTATTACCGAGGAGATATGGCAATTTATCAGGGACAGGAAAGATGGAGAAAGCATAATGGTATCAAAAATGCCCGGGGCATCATCATACGACAAGTCGCTTGTTAGCAGGTTTGAAAAAACCAAAGAGACTGTTAGTGCAGTGAGAACAATCAGGAAGGAAAAGAATATTCCTGTTAAAGACCCCCTGACTCTGCTGGTTCGGGAAAATGAAAAAAAATATGATAACCGTTTTGGTATGGTGCTGAAAAAGCTGACTAACCTGTCAGACATTCAATTTGTTGACGAAAAGCCCAAAGGTGTGGCCTCTTTTATAGTAAAAACAACAGAATATTTTATTCCACTGGGAGACAAAGTGAATGTAGAAGAAGAGCTTGAAAAACTCAGGAAGGAACTTGATTATTCAAAAGGCTTCCTGGATACGGTTATGAAAAAACTCAACAACGCCCATTTTATTCGGAATGCGCCGGAGAAGGTGGTAAATATGGAAAAGACCAAGAAAGCGGACGCTGAATTGAAGATCAAAACACTGAAGAAGAGGATTGCAGAATTAAAATAATATTGTTAAGAAAGAAACAGAGATTGTGCTCAATCCTAATGAACTTGTACGGTTTATCAAAAAAAACACGGAAGCGGTTTACATATTCATATGATGCTTGAAAAGGCTGATGAGCTTTATGTGGGCGTGAATATATTTGAGAAGAAGAACTCCATAAATTGATATTAAAATATATTCATTGCATGTAGGAGTTTATAGACAAACTTAGGGTGCCAGGCGATGGATCTGCCAGCGCATATTTTTCTTCTCGTACAAAATACGGTCATTCAAACGGTTTTCGCGGCCCTGCCAAAATTCTATTCTTCCTGGTTTAAGAATATAGCCGCCCCAATCAAGCGGTCGGGGTATTTCTTTGCCGGCAAATTGCTTTTTTTGTTCTTCATAAAGATTTTCAAGGTATTCACGGTTGGGTATTTTCCGGCTTTGCAACATAATCCAGGCGCCTAATTTTCTCCCTTTTGTTCTGGTACTGAAATAATTATCTGATGTTTTGCTATCCACTTTTTTAATATATCCTTCAATTCGCACTTGTCTTTCCACTTCAGGCCAATAGAAACTCAGCGCCCCATAGTGATTGAGCAATATCTGCTTTCCCTTCCAGCTTTTATAGCTTGAATAAAAGATAAATCCTTCATCATTAAGCTCTCGTAACAACACAATCCTGGATGACAGTTTACCATCAGGAGTTGCAGTTGCCAATGTCATGGCAGTTGGCTCCATAACTTGACTACTGATGGCTTCATCCAGCCATTTTCCGAATTGTACAATCGGATTAGGATTGATATCTTTTTTTCGAAGTTTACCTAATTTGTACTCTTGTATACCGGATTCAAACTCTTTTATCATGAATTTAGATTTGAACGTGAAAATCCACCATTAATTATTTTCAATTTTCAAATTTTACTAAAAGCTTTAAGGCTCATATCCAAACTATGTATCTGGTGGGTTAAGGCACCAACTGAAATAAAATCCACTCCACATTCGGCGTAATCCAGGACAGTTTCGAGTGTAATTCCCCCGGACGATTCCGTTTCAAATTTCCCATTGATCAGTTCAACAGCTTTACGGGTATCATTTAAGGTAAAGTTATCAAGCATTATCCTGTTTATTTCACCGGTTTTAAGTATTTCCCTGATCTCATCCAGGTTCCGGGCTTCAATTTCAATACTGAGATCTTTCCCGACACTTTTCAGGTATGCGTGTGTTGAATTAATGGCTTCCCTGATCCCTCCGGCAAAATCGATATGGTTATCTTTAAGCATGATCATATCGTAGAGGCCCATTCTGTGGTTCTCACCGCCTCCGGTTTTTACAGCAGCTTTTTCAAAAACCCGGAGGCCGGGAGTTGTCTTCCGTGTGTCAAGAATTCTGGTTTTTAATCCTTCCAGTTTCCTTACATATTTATTTGTTGTAGTGGCTATCCCGCTCATCCGTTGCATGAAGTTTAAAACAAGTCTCTCGGATTGAAGTATAGAAAGGACCTTTCCGGAAACAACAAACGCAACGTCTCCGTTTTTTACTTTTGCACCATCTTTCAATAACAGTTCCAGTTCAAGCTCCGGGTCGATCTGGTGAAATACCATTTGTGCCACGTTAATCCCGGCAACAATCCCATGGTCTTTTATTAACAGACGTGCTTGTCCATTTACATTATCAGGGATACATGAAAGGGAGGTGTGGTCGCCATCGCCTGCATCTTCGGTAATAGCTAATTTTATTAGTTCACTCAGGTTTCTTGAGTTCATGTTCCTTTTCTATTCTGAGTTGGTGGATCAACAGGTTTCCTTCTTTGGTTTTTAAAAGGAAATAAACCCGGAAGGTTACATTATCTGTCGAAAGTTCAGCAATGGCATACTTAGCATCTTTTTTCCCTCCATGGTGAAGAATGATAAACTTATTCGGGAGATAGTTTTTAAAAAAATCCTTCAATATTCTTTCAGCCTGGGTTTTACTATAAAGATCTTCATGCTGAAGGACTACAAGTTCGATATTCGAATTGAAGTATTTTGCCAATTCATGCGAATTGCCTGCCTTGAAGGCAAGCGAAATCCCTTCGGGGATACCCTGAGGGCTCGAATGGGTTAAAATAACAGGACCGGCAAGTAAAATTAACAATATTAATATTTTGCGAAATCCGATCATTTTGATTAATCTTAAAATGTATTTGATCTGATGCAAAAAATGCACCATTCAGTTTTCTGCAAGTTAGTAAAATTCGGACAAAGTTATAAATGTTATTCGATCAATGAAAATAATGTTGCTGCAAGCAGGCAATACCAGACAGGATTTCGTTGAGCAAAAAGGATTAATTAACTCAAGTTGCTAGTTGCTCGTTACTAGTTACTGGTTAATATACTATAATTCAATTGTTTATAAAAAATGTAATAATTGTTCACATAATTATTATTTTTAAAATGTGTTCAAGAACTTGCTAACGCTCGGTTGTAATTATTATATTAATTTTGACTTTTAATACGAGAAAAATTATTAAAATGATATAACACGGTATAGATCAATGAATAATTTCAATATAATGTTACAAAAATACAGATCAGCTGCTCTATATCTTCTAATTGGAGTAATGCTTTTTGCCGGAGGACAATGGACGGAAAACTATCTTATCCGGGAAGGATATAATAATTTCAGGATCAAAAGGTTTGAAAAGGTCCTTAATAAGAAAGAAAGATATCTGGATAAAGTTCTTGACCAGGTTGCTAATGATAAGAATATGGGTGTGGAGATATTTAATAAGGAAGAAATGGTCAGGTTAAACCGAAAAAACATAGCTATACTGGTATATCACGATGACAAATTAGTTTTCTGGTCAGACAATTCTTTCAGAATCCCGAAAAAAAGCGAAGAACTGGATCAACCGGTGGTTTTTCTTCAAAATGGCTGGTATTTTGTAAAATCTGTTAAAGCAGCCAACAAAACAGTGACTGGTTTGATATTGTTAAAGAATAAGTATAATTATGAAAACCGGTTTTTAAGAAATAAATTCCCGGATGAATATCATTTGCCACTATGTTATATGATATCGAAAACCGATCCGGGTGGCGGATGGCCTGTACATGCTTTAAGTGGCAATACACTTATTTACTTGACCAAAGATAACGGAGATACTTGTTACGGACAGGCGATATACTATATCTCTTTAATTTATTTTTTGGCAATATTGGCCATATTACTGTTTTTAAGAAAGTTTCAGCAAAATTTTCAAGGTATTAAGGCAAAAAAATGGGGTCTTTTTATTCTGTTGTTGTTATTAGTAGGGGGATATTTGCTGTTTGTAAAGGTACAATTCAAATCAATCTGTTTCTCTCTTGATCTGTTTTCCCCATATTACTATTCTCTTTCAGAATACATTCCTTCTCTTGGTGACTTTTTCCTCCTGTCTCTTTTCATTTTTTTCTTTTCTTACAATTTTTCTAAAGATTTCCAGCTTTCACTAAAATTAACAAATAAAAAATTCACCACAAGGTTAATTACCTGCTGGGGATGGTTACTATTTGTATCTGTTGTTTTTGTTATCATATATTTACTTTTCAGGAATCTTATCATAAACTCAAGTGTCATCCTGGATCTGAACAGGGTGCAGGATTTAACTTTTAATAGTTTCATTGGATTTATTTCAATAGGATTACTGGTAATATCTTTTGTTTTACTTGTACAGAAAGTAATTTATTCTGTTAAAGACATACTCTCTACCTATTGGTTAATAACCGGAGTATTGGTCTCTTTGGTTGTTTTTCTTGTTATTGCTTTTTTACCGGAATACAGGTTTGATTTAATGCCGGCCGGATTTTACCTGATTATAGGTTTGACAGGAATCCTCGCTTTGCACCTCGGATTTACACGTTTGAATTACCTGGTGATTGTGATCTTTATTATGGCGGTTTTTTCAACTGTTTTATTAATTAGAACGAATCACAATGAAGAAATGGAAAACCGGAAAGTGTTTGCAGTAGATTTAGCAACTGAGAGAGATCTGGTAGCTGAATTATTCTTCGAAGAATTGAACATGGAAATACAAGATGATCAGCAAATTATTGAAATAATGACAAAGGGAGCATTTTTTCCCGAGGATGAGGATAAAATTTATATCCTCTTGAAGGATAAATATTTTAAGGGTTTCTGGGAAAAATATGATCTTTCTACTGTCATTTGCAGTGAAAATTCCGGCTTGATAGTCAATGATCAACTTAAAGATAATTGTTTCGAATTTTTCAATGAGTTGCTAAAAAATGATAGTTATCCTATAAGAGAAACAAATTTTATGTATCTGGAATCAACTACCGGCAGAATACGATATTTTGGGACATTCTATTTTACCAGCGAACAAGACAGTAAGCAAAATGGACTGTTTGTTGAGTTAAATTCTAAGATCCGTTATGCCCAGCAAGGTTATCCGGAACTATTGTTAGATGAAAGTTCAGGTAGAGATATTAAAATAAAAAACTATTCTTCTGCTAAATATTATAAGGGCAAGTTAATTAGTCAGAGTGGAGAATTTCAATATAGTCTGGCCTTTTCTGAGGATCCGGAGGGATATGAATTCGAATTCACATTCTTTGGTGGATATGAACATCTGGTTTATCGTATTGATCCACAGAATATTATAATTATTGGAAAGCCAAAGATAACGTTTGTCGATTATCTTACCACCTTTTCATACCTGTTTGTTTTCTTTTTTATTTTGCTCAACCTTACCAGGATGATAATACATTTACCTGGCATAACCGGTTCGCTGCATTTTGATTTTAAGAACAAGATACAATGGTCCTTGCTCCTGATCCTGATTATCTCACTATTGTCAATAGGTGGTGGTGCAATTTATTTAAGTATACGACAATATGAAAATGAACATTTTGACAACCTTAGTGAGAAAATGCAGTCAGTATATGTTGAACTGGAGCACAAATTGAGCTTTGAAAATTCCCTGGCTTCAGGGTGGAGTTCTGATCAGTATCCTGCTTTGAACGATCTGTTAAGGAAATTTTCGAATGTATTTTATTCCGATATTAATTTATATGACCCTGAAGGAGATCTGCTGGCTACTTCGCGCCCGGAAATATTTAATGAAGGTCTTATTGGTGAGAAAATGAATATGGAAGCCTATAACCGGTTAAAGGTAAACAAAATGGCTGAATTTGTTCATAACGAAGCAATTGGTGATCTTCGTTTTATGTCAGGTTATATACCTTTTACAAACTATGAGAATAAATTACTGGCTTATTTAAACCTGCCCTATTTTTCACGTGAAAACGTTCATACCGGTGAAATTTCAAACCTGGTGGTTGGGATTGTTAATTTTTCAGTGGTTCTTATCCTGCTTATAATGGGACTTGCAGTTTTTATCTCAACCAGGATAACCAACCCTCTTAGGATGATACAAAAGGAGTTCAGTAAAATTGAGCTGGGGAAGGAAACAAAACCTATTCATTACGAAAGTAATGATGAGATTGGCAGTCTTGTTAGAGAGTATAACCGTATGGTTAAAGAGCTGGCAAGAAGTGTTGAAATGTTGGCGAAATCCGAAAGAGAATCTGCATGGAGAGAAATGGCAAAACAAATTGCTCATGAGATAAAAAATCCTTTGACACCTATGAAGTTAAGTATTCAGCAACTTCAACGTGCATGGGATGATAAAGCTCCCCGCTGGGATGAATACTTGAAAAAGTTTTCGGATAACCTGATTGAACAAATTGAACATTTATCATCCATTGCTTCGGAATTTTCCAATTTTGCAGAAATACCTAAAACAAAAAGGGAAGCGGTAAATGTGGTAACTAAGATCATAAAATCAGTTGAATTATTTTCAAATGAGGAAAACATTGATTTTAAGATAGATTTAAACAGTAAGGATAAGGTGTTTATTTATTTTGATAAGGAAAAAATGGTTCAGGTGTTCTCAAATCTGATCAACAATGCTATCCAGTCCATTCCAGATGAAAGAAGAGGTATGATCAAAATAAACCTTGATATTATTGATAAAAAAGTAATTGTTAAGATTGCTGATAACGGTTCCGGAATTCCTAAAAATATTGGAGATAAGCTTTTTGAACCCAATTTCACAACGAAAACCGGTGGAATGGGCTTGGGATTGGCGATCGTAAAAAACATTATGGAAGATGCAGGCGGCAGGGTCTGGTATGAAACGGAAGTTGGGAAAGGCAGTACTTTCATAATTGAGATGCCTTTATTTGTACCTGGAGAAAATGCACCTGCTCCGGACCGGACTAAAAATATAAAAGCCTGATACCTGATACTTATACCTTGATACTAAAAAAGAACATATAAAACTCATTGTTCTTAATGAGAACGCTGCCGGGAATGACTGTTCTGCTGAACACGACCTTTTATATTAACCTTTTTCACGGTTTTATCGTATATAGATTGTTATACCATTATGTTATAGTTATTATAGTTAAGGTATATTCAAAACTTTTTTTATAAGAAAAGGAAATAAGTAAGATTTATTTATATTTGTTACTGCATCATACATAGGTTTTTTTAGACTGTTAAATGGTTAAGAATAAACTCAAACAAGCTGTAATTTTCTGCTGCATTTTCTCCTTTTCGTTCCTGTTTTCCATTAACGGAAAAGCACAAACCTCCATTTCCGGTATAATTAACAGCTATATTGATGTTACAACCCTGATTGATGCTGATGAGCTTACAGTTAGTGATGCTTCAGCCTTCAGTGCCGGTGATACAATTTTACTGATACAGATGAAAGGTGTTGCGATTCAAGTTGTTAGTAATTTTGGATCAAGACAAAACATCTATTCGGCAGGTAAATATGAAATAATAATAATTTCTTCTGTAAGCGGGAACGATATCACTTTTGCCAGTGATATGACTAATTCATATGATGCGGATGGTCATATGCAGATGATCAGAGTTCCCGGGTATGATAATGCCATGGTTACCGGCAATGTTACCTGTCCTGCCTGGGATACAGCTGCAGGTACAGGGGGAGTAGTAGTGATGATCGTAGGGAACAAGCTGACACTGGAAGCAGATATAGATGTAACCGGTAAAGGATTTTCAGGAGCTCAACCTTATACCACCTCAGATGTTTTATGTACAACGAATACAGACTTCTTTTTTCCGGCCGGTTCGGACAGTGCCGGTTTTAAAGGCGAAGGTGCAGCAAGTTATGCCGTGGATAATACCAATCCGCTGAATGGGGATTATGCCAAGGGAAGAGGCGCTTATTTCAATGGTGGTGGAGGTGGTAACGGTAAATATTCCGGCGGCGGGGGAGGAGCTAATGGAGGTACCGGTGGTTTAGGTGGAAAACAACTGGAAACTTGTGCAATTGTATTAGGGATTGGTGGTAAGGGTGGAAAATCTATTCCTAATGAAATAGGAGATTTTGATACCAGAAATATTATCTTTATGGGAGGTGCTGGAGGTGCTTCTACCCAGCTTGCCAATGGAGATGGAACTGCCGGTGGTAACGGTGGTGGTATTATTATTATTTTGGCAGATACTATTATTGGAAACGGACATTATATTAAAGCAAACGGTCAGACAGTTGTTGATACTACAAATGGCACAGGAGGCGCAGGAGGAGGAGGAGCCGGAGGAACAATATTGCTTGATGTAAAGAGTTATAAAGGATTGACACTTAATGTTCATGCTTCAGGCGGTGGTGGCGGTCGAACAGGAGCTGCCTCAGATAGTTGTACCGGCCCCGGCGGTGGCGGTGGCGGTGGAATAGTCTGGTATTCACAGGTTGTATTACCGACGGAAATTAATTTGGAGTTCAAGAAAGGTTTAGCTGGAAGCGGAAGCGGAAATTGTTCTCTCTTTGGTCAGTCAGACGGAAATCCCGGTACTACTGTTGCTGATTTGAAAATACCTCTTACCGGATTTCTGTTTAATTCAATATTTTCAATCAGGTCAGAGGCTCTGAAAGACACCCTTTGTGAGGGAGATATTCTTCCTAAACTTCTGGGAACTGATCCACGTGGCGGGATACCACCATATGAATACCGATGGGAAAGCAGTACCGACAACCTGACCTGGAATATTGACCGGGACTTTGGGGTTGGCGGAAAAGATTATAATCCTCTCTCGGTAATGATTGATACTACCTATTACCGGCGTACAGTGAAAGATAATTCAGCACCTCCGATTGTTGATATCAGCAAAACAATTACGATAATAGTCCAACCCAAAATTGAACAGAACTCCCTGAACTTTGACACAATTATCTGCCTGAACCAGATACCAAATACAATTATTCCTGAGTTCTCTTCACCAATTGGCGGCGATGGCATATATTCATATTTATGGGAACAGAGTACTGACGGAACAAATTTTATTGATGCCCCAAATGTGAATAATACGGAGACATATCAACCCCCCGTCCTTTCAACAGCTCAAATCTATTATTACCGGCGAACTGTTTATTCAGGAAAATGTTCACATACAAGTGATACTGTAACAATAACTGTTTTATCCTCGATATCAAATAATGCTATTACTGCCGATCAAACAATTTGCGAGGGGAATGTTTTTCTTCCACTCGATGGTGCTGCTCCGGCAGACGGAGATGGAATATATACTTACCAGTGGATCGAGAGCGCCGATGGAAATACCTGGAGCAATGCATACAGCCCCGGGACGGATAAAGATTATTCACCGGATACTACTTCCGCTAAATTTCCGGGTACTCTCTTTTTTGAACGTGTTGTATATTCCGGTTTTAATGATTGTTGTGTAGATACAAGTAACCAGGTTACATTGATTGACTGGCCCAAAGTTGAAAATAACTTTATCATTACTGATCAGGTGATATGTGAAGATGACGATCCGGTAGCTGTTTCAGGTCTGACCCCGGCAGGTGGTAATGGTGCCTATACTTACCAGTGGCAGGAAAGGATTGGCGCTGCCGTATGGAGCAACATTGGTACGGATGCTCGCGATTATGATCCGGCAGCTCTGACCGATACGACATTTTACCGGAGAGTGGTTGATTCTGATGTATGTACCGATACCAGTAATATTGATACAATTCCTGTTCACCCATACATAATAAACAATATTATTCAAACTTTGGGAGATCGGATGGACACTACTATTTGCGAGGGAGCATTGCCAAATTCTCTCACGGGTGCGCTGCCGGGCGGTGGTATAGGTACTTATTCTTATCTTTGGAACGAGAGTACAGATGGTTCTTCGTGGTCGGCAGCAGGTGGCACTAATAATAATTCAGATTATGCTCCGGCGAACCTGGCCGGTACTACATTTTATAAGCGGGAAGTATCATCCGGAGTTTGTTCCGATTTAAGTGCGGTACTTGACATCAATGTCTTACCTGCCCTGGGAAATAATTCCATATCAGCCGGTCAAACTATCTGTTACAACACAATACCCGCCCGTATTGACGGGGTTTTGCCAACAGGAGGAAATGGTACCTATACTTATCAGTGGGAAGAAAGTACGGATAATATAGCCTGGAACCCGGCATCCGGCACGAATGACGGATTAAATTACCAGCCCGGAGCGCTTACATCACAGAAGTTCTACCGGCGGGTGATTTTTTCCGGTGCTGTTGATTGTTGCAGTGACACATCCAATGTGGTTTCAGTAAGCATTGATCCCCTGCCGACAGGAATACTTACAAACCTTACTGATACAATCTGCAAAGGCTCTAATGTTGTTCTTATAGTTGATCTGACAGGAGCATCACCGTGGGATCTGACTTATTCTGACGGAACTACGAATTTCAATGAAAATGGAATCTCAACCGCATCACATAGCTTTAATGTTAGTCCACTGTCCAGCTCTGATTTTACATTGGTCTTACTCACGGATGCTAACGGATGTTCTGATACAAGCCTGACCGGAACCGCTGATATTACGGTATATGAAATACCTGTCGCTAATGCCGGTGCGGATGATGAAACTTGCGAATTAGTTTATATACTTGATGCTAACCCGTCTGTTGGCTCAGGATTGTGGACTTATGCGGGAGTTCCGGTGTTGAGCGCCACCGGTAATACAGATGCTCAGAATCAGGTTACTTTGTCAGATTACGGCAAATATACTTTTACCTGGACTGAAAGTAACTGGAATTGCATTGATTCCGATGATGTTGAAGTGACATTCTGGGAATCATCTACCCCTGCCGAGGCAGGAGAAGATCAATTGTTAAGCTCTTATGCTAAAGAAACCCTTCTTGAGGGGAATGTACCCCTGGCAGGTACGGGAGAATGGACTAAATTGCCAGGTGAAAGTGAAAGTATTATTGAAGATCCATCCGATCCAAATACCCGTGTAAGTAATATGATTACAGGAGAATATGAGTTTGTCTGGACAATAATCAATGGGGTTTGCCCTGAAGAGAGTGATGTAGTTAAGATTACTGTAAATAGGCTTTTTATTCCCTCAGGGTTTTCTCCTAATGGGGATGAAATAAATGATTTTTTTGAGATAAGGGGAATAAAAGATGTTCCCAACTTGTTAATTATACTCAACAGTGGTGGTAACGAGGTGTACAGGCAAAAGAATTACCAGAATGATTGGGATGGGACCTACAAATCAGGAGAGGATTTACCTGAAGATACATATTATTATATTTTCTATATTTACGATCCTGATAATCCAAGAGAGGAAAGCGGGTTTGTTGTTATTAAAAGATAAATGAAATATCTGGCAGCTATATTGTTTTTCTTATTAACTTCTGTGAGTTCTTTCTCACAGTTCTATCCCATTTACTCGCAATACATGATGAACGGAATGGTGTTGAATCCAGGTTATACAGGCAGCCGGGGAACTTTTGCCCTTTCTTCATCTTACCGGAAGCAATGGGTAGGTATAGAAGGAGCCCCTGAAATAACCACCTTCAGTGCACATGCACCTTTGAAAAATGACAAGGTTGCACTTGGTTTGCTGGTTTTTAACGAAAGCATTGGCGTAAAAAATACAATAGGTGTTTTTGCTAACTATGCCTATCATATTCATGCCGGGACCGGTCGGTTATCATTCGGGTTAAAAGGAGGAGTACATATTATAAATGCAGATTTCAGTAGTATCCGGACAGTGGAAGAAGACCCTGTTTTTACCAGCGGCTTATCAAGCTATACTTTACCTAATTTTGGGGTCGGTTTTTATTATTATACTGACAAGGCGTTTTTCGGAGCATCAGTACCACGATTGCTAAGTTACAGAGAAAGAAGTTCAAGGAACAGCTATGAGATTTACCACGACATAAAACAATATAATTTCCTCATTACCACAGGTGTGATGATACAGTTTAGCAAGGAATTCATGTTTAAACCTTCGTTCCTGATAAAGTATAGCCAGGTATCCCCATTACAGGTTGATCTGAACGGGAATTTTATTATTAAGGATTTCCTGTGGCTGGGTGGATCATGGAGGATTGATGATAACACACTTGTTGTTATCATTGAGGTACAGGTTAATAACCAGTTTAAGATAGGTTATTCGTATGATTATAATACAGGATATCTGAATACATTTAACAATGGAACACATGAAATTGTTGTAAGATATGAATTTGGATATAAAGTGAATGCTAACAATCCGAGGTACTTTTAGGGAGATGAATAGTTTTTTTAAACTTGTTATAGGATTAGTTTTTATCGTTGGGCTTGCCATGCCGGTCCAATCACAGGATAATTATAAAATCGAGGTGCTTCCTTTTAATTCCGGAATTTTTGATGATTTTGCCCCGGTAATCTTTAAGAATGGGATCATGTTTTGTTCTAACCGTAAGAATAAAATATTGTCTGATTATACTACAACAGATGATGAGCGGCTGCTTGACATCTATTGGGTTGAACAAAAAGACAATTTAAAATGGGGCAGACCGAGATTGATGTCCGATGATATTTCTACTATTTTTCACGAAGGTCCTGCATGTTTGAATAAAGAAGAGAATATCATTTTTTTTACGCGAAACTATACAATAGACAGGAAAAACAGAAAGGACAGGAACCAGAATAACTTTGGGATTTTTACTGCAAGACGTATAGGGGAGAGGTGGTCTGATATCAAGCCATTTAAGTATAATGATCCTGACTATAATATAGCTCATCCTACCCTTAGCAGAGACGGTAATCAATTATTTTTTGCATCAGACATGCCCGGTGGTAATGGCAAGTCAGATATTTATTTTTCTACAAAAGA
The DNA here is from genome assembly GCA_022561875.1 of Bacteroidota bacterium. GTDB lineage: Bacteria > Bacteroidota > Bacteroidia > Bacteroidales > VadinHA17 > JADFUQ01. Next base: position 32,023 of record JADFQJ010000010.1, read on the forward strand.
AAACGGAGATTGGATTACTCCTGTGAACCTTGGACCGAAAATGAACAGTGATAGTTCTGAAATTTATCCTTTTATACATGAGAGTGGAAGGCTCTATTTTGCATCTGCCCGCAAATCCTCATTGGGTGGTTTGGATATTTATTATTCACAGTTTGTTGACGGCGAATGGATAGAACCCATTCAATTGCCTTCACCTTTCAATTCTCCATCGGATGATTTTGCATATATTGCTGACGGTTTATTTGAGACCGGTTTTTTCTCATCCAACAGGGGCCGGACAGATGATGTTTTTAGATTTATTTCAATGATTCCCAGGTATGCCGATTGTCAGCAGATAGAGGAGATTAGTTATTGCTATGAAATTACTGAAGAAGGAGCGGCAAGACTCGATACATTACCATTTATCTATGAATGGGATTTGGGAGATGGTACAAAGAAACTGGGAATAAGGGTTGAGCATTGTTATGAAAATCCCGGAGTTTATATGGTACAGTTGAATGTTATTGATTCACTTACAATGGAAGTGAAATATAATGAAGCAGCATATCCGATTCAAGTTGATAAAGTTGAACAAGTGATGTTTAATGCAGTGGATACATGCCACGTAGGTGACAAGGTTGAATTTGACGGATCGGAAACCAGCTTCAGCAATTTTGAAATAGCCGATTATCGATGGAATTTTGATGACGGGAATGTCGGTATATCTTCCAAAGTCAGCAACCTGTTTCTCGCCCCCGGTATATATAATGTTCAGCTTATGGTAAAAAGCAAGCCGGATCAAGATGGACAAACAAAAACAAGATGTGGAAGTAAAAATATTGTAGTTCTTGAAAAAACATCCCTGTAAGCCGGGGAATGCTGACAGAAGTTGGAGAAAATAAACTATTACACGTTTTTAACTTATAGATATATTTTATATATTTTTGTTATTTGATTTAAGCTACTTGAAAGTTTTGGCATTATTTTCGTAGTTAACAGAATGTAATTATTAAAGGTTAATAATGAAGAGAGTTTTATTAATATTAGTTTTTTTGGGATTATTGGTGCCGGATTTTTACGGACAACCTGTCCCGGCACGAGATGAGAACATACCGTATCTTATGACATTTGGAGGTGGAGGTAAAAGAGAGACTTCGTGGGGGGATGATGATTTCAGCCAGACATTCTTTTTTGTAATACCTGAAGAGTTTACCGATCCGGTATATATTCGTGTGTTTGATCCGGATATTGGAGGGGAAATAGATGAAATAAACGGTTATTGGGATACGGAGATAGAATACTCAATTTATGGGGGAAAAGGGGCTTACTCCGACCCTGATGCACGGGAAACCCAACCTACAGGTAATTACAGGAGTGGTACTTTGCTTGCTGCAAAAACGTTCGGAGAAGATGCGTACTTTGATAATAACTGGTATACTTTTGGTCCTTTTAATCCCTCCGAAGGAGAATATACGGAAAAATACCAGGGACATATCTTTAAGATCATAACCGAAGGAAAAGGGGGTGACGACGGGAACCTGTACAGGTATTTTCTCAGTACATCTTTCGATGAAAATATTGATGTTGAAGGGGCTAACGCATTTACCTATGAATACTCATTCAGGATGTGGAATACGGTCGATAACATATCACATATATATCCTTTTATTGATGAAGAGTGTATATCTGTAAAGCAGGAGAATTTTGACTGGGATAACGATGGAGTGATCAGGGTTGTTTCGGTTGCCAGGAAAGGTCAACTGGTAAAAGTATCGGGAGAAGATGAATTTGTGGAAAGCGAGTTCAATATCTTCGAAGAAGAAGTCGGGAAATCACTTGATTTTCAATTTATTAAGCAAAGAACCCCTTTCGTTGTTATAAATAATAATGTTGTAATATCGGTCCGGAACCAATATGGTGAACTTATGCCTTTCTTTACTATCCCAATTGGCGGTGTTCCAAAGTATAAGTACAATATTAAAGTACGTAAAATTGGTCAATAGGTCCAGGACAGACTCAAAATGAATAATCCTTCAAATTTATTTTCAAAACTACTTTTTGCCTGTCTGCTCATATCGTTTTCAGGCAGAGCTGTTTCACAGACGTACAGATTTAATAAGTATGGGGTTGAAGAAGGAATTTGCGATCGCTTTATTTATACAATAAACCAGGACAACAACGGTTATCTATGGATCGGAACCGGTGTCGGGATATGCCGGTTTGATGGATTTGAATTCCGTGGAGACCTTCTGGTTGACAGTCTTGCAGGGAGTTCTATTGTATCAAGTTACAAAGACCGGCAAGGGAATCTCTGGTTTGGTCATGATGATGGGAGTCTTACTGTTTATGATGGCTCGAATTTTATTCCTGTTAATATCGAGGATGGTCAGAAAAGCAAGATAAACGATATAATTGAAGCAGATGATGGGATATTATTTATTGCAACCCAAAATAAAGGTCTTTTGCGGATTGATGCTTCTGATCAGTTTCAAATAAAGCGACTAAATATTGAAGACAAACTGGTTTATTCACTTGAGCAGTTAAGTGAAGATCTTTTCCTTATTGGTACACATAACGGATTAAAACTTTATCGTTTGCACAGAGATAATAACTCCCTTTCTTTATCTTCAACTGTTAACATAATCCCTTCAACAAAAATTCAATCGATTATAAAAAGCCGGGATAATACAAAAATATGGGTAGCAACGGAAGACCAGGGTTTATACAGTATCATACTGAATGAAAAGGATCCCGTATCTTTCTCTGTAACAAAAACGAATGCTTCTTTTGGCCTTGACGAACTTAACATTCAATCACTTTATGAAGATATGGAAGGTAACTTATGGATAAGTACTTACAGGGATGGCTTGATAAAGCTGGTTTATTCTTACAAACAAAACACTTTTATTAATAAACAGATCTACAATACGTTGAATGGGATGATTGGCGATGATATAAAAAATGTTTTTCAGGACAAGGAGGGAAATATCTGGATTGGCACCTATGGAAACGGTATGGCCAGAATGGTGAATGAAGCGTTTGCCTTTTACGAATTTGACAGAAGAAAATATGGGACAAATATAATTGCTATAGATCAGTTTCAGGGATCGTATTGGCTTGGCACCGATAATGGCCTGTTAAAAACAGATGGTGGCAGGGTAGAAGAATTTTTCCCTTCTTCAAAGTACTTTAGTAATGATAAGATCACAACCTTGTTTGTTGATGATGAAGGTGATACATGGATCGGGACCAGAAATAATGGTGTGTACCTGAGGAATAACAGAACCGGAAACATACACCGGATCTTTTACTCGGGAAATGATCTTGAGAATTCGATTAATTATATTACGGGATCAGGTGACAAAACCTGGATAGCGACAGATTATGGTGTTTTCAGTTTTTCAGGACGAATACAAAAGAAGCACTTTACAACCGGACAGGGACTGCCTCACAATTCCATAAATCATATCTTTCTGACCGAAGAAGGAAATGCATGGATTTCAACAATTAGCAGGCAGCTATTCTTTATATCAAGTGAGGGACAAATAAGACATGGCAGGGAGATAGGTGGTTACGGGAAAAATGAGTTTACATCGATTATACTTGATCATAATAATAATTTTTGGGCTGCAACCTACGGAAATGGTGTTTATTATTTTGCACGTGATTCAATATTTAATTTCAGATCTGAAAACGGACTTAAATCAAATTATTGCTATAGTATTCTTTGTGATGATAATAATAATATTTGGGTAGGTCACCGGCAGGGATTTAGTAAAATATCTACGGATAGTCTGGGTATTTTTACATATGGCCGGGAACTTGGGATAATGGCTGATTGTAATTATAATTCCATTCTCAATGATCCTTCCGGAGCAGTACTGATTGGTACTAATAACGGATTAATAAAATATAATCCTGAAAACGACCGTAAGAGCCTAAGTACGCCTGTAAACAACATTTTCTCAGTAAGGTTTGATGACAGGGAAGTTGACTGGAAGGAAGAAATTGTACTACCTTACGGTAAATACAGACTTCGTATTGATTTCATAGGGATAAGTTTCAGAAATCCGGAAAAGGTAACATACCAGCATAAATTAGATGATTATGATACTTACTGGACTGAAAATACCACACTTTCATTTGTATCCTATCCAAGAGTTGAAAACGGGAACTATACATTTTACCTCCGGTCATTTGATTCAGAAGGTCAAACTTCTGAAACACCCTTGTCTTTTCATTTTGTAATTAATAAACCTTTCTGGCAAATGTGGTGGTTTATTCTTTCCGTAGTTGTATTCGTAGTGGTGACAATGATCTCTATTGTTAAGATCCGGGAGCGTAATCAAAAAAGACTTCAAGCCTTTCTTCAGAAAAGCCTTGATGAACGTACCAGGGAAGTAGTTGAGCAGAAGGACGAAATTGAAGAGAAAAACAGGGAGATTACAGATAGTATTAATTACGCTCAACGGATACAAACCAGTATATTACCCTCAGTAAAGTTATTAGATGACAATTTATCAGGATGGTTTATGTTCTACAAGCCACGGGATATAGTAAGTGGTGATTTTTACTGGTTCGATAAGATTGATGATGACAGGATAATTATTGTATGTGCGGATTCCACAGGTCATGGTGTACCGGGGGCATTTATGTCGTTAATCGGGTCAACACTGATCAAAGATATTGTTTACCGGGATGGGGTGGATTCTCCATCGCAGATCATGCGCTTGCTTGACAAAGAAATTACTTATACTCTTACCCAGAATGTGGATACTGAAGGATCACAAGATGGTATGGATATGGTCGTTTGCGAAATCAACCTGAAAACAAATTATATACGTTTTTCATCTGCCATGCGCCCTGTAATTCTTTATATGAAAGGAGAACAATACTATATCAGGGGAAACAGAAGCTCAATAGGTGGTGAGATTATTGAGGAAAAATCTTTTGATGATCAGGAGTTTCAACTATCAAAAGGAGATATCATATATATGTTCTCGGATGGATATCCTGATCAATTTGGCGGACCACTTGGCAAGAAATTTAAAATGGTAAGACTAAAGAATATGCTGGATAGTATTAATAAAAAGCCTATGAATGAGCAGTATGAGTATATTAAGAATAACTTTGAACTATGGAAAGCTGACATGTGGCAAGTTGATGATGTACTGTTCATGGGAATCCAGATATGATCATTCCAATCATCCGATCTCCTCTGTACTGACAATTAGATTAACCAGTGCATAAACTGTAAGTCCTGAAACAGTATTTACCCCAGGTTTCCTGACAATGTTTTATAATCTCTTCGGGATAAGTTATTGAAACATAGCGATTTCCGGGGTAGTTTCAACATTGCTTTTATGCATGGCACGGTCAAATAAAAAAAAGCTGTATTTAATAGTGTCATATTCAAACAGAAGGTAAATAAAATCGACCTTGATCTCTCCTGTAAGCGACTTGTTCTGGCCTTCTCGTTCAATATAAGGGATCCTGTAATTCAGGGGAGTTTCAAGATCGTCACCGGATACTTCTGTGAATTCACCATCGGTTTTGTAATACATGGTAAAAAAAAGGTTGAAATTGGTAGAATCAGCCGAAAGACTATCTGGTTGTGTGAGTCCGATATCCCCGTCACCATCTTTAAAATCAAAAGTCAATTCACCTATTTTTCCTGGATTACCCAGTGCATCAATTGTGTCTTTAAGTATAAAGCTTTTGAAAGAAATGGATGGGATCTCTGATAGTGATTCGATCTTCTGACAAGACAAACCGCTCAATAACACAATGGTTGTAATGATTAGTATTTTAGTAAAAGAATTCATCATTACAAATTTACAAAAAAATTATTTATTCCTGAAAAATATTTGAATGGGAACTCCTGTGAAGTCAAAGTTTTCCCTGATACGGTTTTCAAGATATCTGCTGTATGGCGTCCTGATCAACTTCGGGAAATTACAAAAGAATGCAAATGAAGGAGCATGAGTTGGAAGCTGAGTGACATATTTTATTTTAATCGCTCTTCCTCTGACAGCAGGTGGGGAATAGTTATCGATGGCTTTCAGAAGAACTTTATTTAACCGGGAAGTTGAGATTTTTTGTTTTCGTTTTTTGTATACCTCCAGTGCTTTTTCCAGAACCTTGTATATTCTTTGCCTGTTAATGGCAGAAATGAATAGAATTGGAATGTCATTGAAAGGTTCGAGTTTTTGTTTAATCGCTTTTTCGAACTTTTTTGCCGAATTACTGTCCTTTTTAATCAGATCCCATTTATTAACCAGGATGACCAGTCCCTTATGGTTTTTTTCGGCCAGGCTTACAATATTATGATCCTGGGCTTCAAGACCGCGGGTAGCATCAATCATTATCAGGCAAACATCAGAGCTTTCAATTGCTCTGATCGCCCGCAGGACAGAATAAAATTCCAGGTTCTCCGACACTTTGCTTTTTTTTCGTAATCCTGCAGTGTCGACCAGATAAAAGTCGTGGTTATATTTTCGATAACGAATATATATTGAATCACGGGTTGTGCCGGGTTCTGGTGTAACAATATTCCTCTCTTCACCAATCAAAGAGTTTATAAGTGATGATTTACCAACATTTGGCCTGCCTACAATTGCAAACTTCGGCAGATCATTCTCCGGTTTGTCTTCTTTTAAAGTAAAGTTTTCTATCAGGGTATCCAGAAGCTCACCTGTTCCTGAACCATTTATTGATGAGATGGGGAATAGTCCTCCCATTCCAAGTTTGTAAAATTCATTGGCTTCATATCGTCTTTGATTGTTGTCTGCCTTGTTTACTACCAGAATTACTTTTTTCCCGGACTTGCGCAGCAGGCTTGCTATTGCATCATCCAAATCAGTAATCCCGCTGGTTACATCCACCATAAAAATGATTATATCTGATTCTTCAATAGCAAAAAAAACCTGTTTTTTGATCTCTCTTTCAAAAATATCCTCTGAGCTTACAACATATCCTCCTGTATCAATTACATGAAAGCCCACACCATTCCACTCAGATTTACCATAATGCCGGTCACGTGTCACACCGCTTACTTTATCGACAATAGCCTGTTTATTTCCGAGTAACCTGTTGAAAAGAGTCGATTTCCCAACATTAGGTCTTCCTACTATGGCGACAATATTATTCATTTTCTTATATTTATGAAAAAGCAGGTATTCTAAATAATTTCTTCGGGTTAATAACCGAATTGCTTTAACTTACCGGGAGTATCTCTCCAATCCTTACTAACTTTGACAAATAATTCCAAATATACCTTTTTCCCGAGGAAAGATTCTATCTCTTTTCTGGACTCAATTCCAACCATTTTAAGAGCCTGTCCTTTATGTCCGATAATAATACCCTTCTGACTGTTGCGAAGAACATTGATCACAGAACGTATTTTTATAATATTTTCTTCTTCTTTATAACTTTCTACCTGCACTTCAATTGAGTACGGGATTTCTTCCCTGTATTTATCAAAGATACTGCCACGAATGATCTCGGATACAAAAAATCTCTCCGTCCGGTCTGTAAGCTGATCTTTGGGATAATAGGGAGGATTCTCAGGAAGATAGTGCAGGATACGCTTAAGTAATTGATCCAGATTAAAACTTTCTTTTGCAGATAAAGGAATAATTTTAGCATCCGGCAGCAAGTTCTTCCATATTGCAACCAGTGCTTCAAGCTTTTCCTGGTTTGTAAGGTCGATTTTATTGATAAGTAGCAAAATCGGGACATCCGTATTGCTGATTTTATTTAGGTACTGTAAATTCTTGCCCGGTTTTTCAACTACATCAGTAACATAAAGAATAACATCAGCATCAGTTATAGCAGTTTTAACCGACCTCATCATAGTTTTCTGCATTTCATAATGAGGGTTTAGAATACCAGGTGTATCAGAATAGATGAGCTGATACTCTTTGGTGTTTACAATGCCCAGTATTCTGTGTCTTGTTGTCTGGGCCTTCGAGGTAATTACTGACAGTCTTTCACCAACAAGGGCATTCATAATGGTTGATTTGCCCACATTGGGATTTCCCAGGATATTTACAAAACCTGCTTTGTGTGCCATGTTATATTTATTTATTTACAGGAAGCTGTCGCTTTAATTTAGCGTTATAATCCGGTTCTTATTTGTAAGACCCCACTTTTAGAATGGCTATTTCCTTTTGTGACAAAAATCTCCACTTGCCACGAGAAAGCCCCTTTTTGGTAAGTCCGGCAAAAAATACCCGGTCAAGCTTTTCAACATTGTAACCAAGTTGCTCGAATATTCTTCTTACAATCCGGTTTCTTCCTGAATGGATCTCAAGTCCGACTTGTTTTTTATCTTCAGGTTTAGGATATGCAACAGCATCAACATTGAATAAACCATCATCGAGAATAAGTCCTTCAACCATTTTCTCCATGTCATTCCTGGTTAAATCTTTGTCGAGAAATGCATGATAGATCTTCTTTTTGTTATACCGCGGATGGGTCAGAATTTTAGTCAGTTCGCCATCATTGGTGAGCAGTAATACGCCTGTTGTATTTCTATCGAGTCTTCCCACCGGATACACCCGTTCAGAACATGCCTTCCGTATTAGATCATAAACTGTTTTTCTGTTTTTATTGTCCTCCATTGTAGTAATGTAATCCCTGGGTTTGTTAAGGAGAATATACACTTTATTCTCTTTACGCAGTACTTTTTCCTGGCATTTAACAACATCACCCCGAACTACTTTAACACCCATTTCAGTAACAGTTTTTCCATTTACTGAAATTTTCCCTGCCTTTATTAATTCATCCGCATCACGGCGTGAACATAATCCGGTGTGGGCAATATATTTATTTAACCTTACACCTGTCTCTTCCCCGGTGTGGCTCCTGTTTTCTTTTTGCCTCACGTAAGGTCGTTTTTGACCGCCCTTCCCCGTATCATATCTGGATTTTTTCATTAAGTTGTTGCCTGGTATCTGTTTTTTGTGCAAAGATAGTACTTTTGCAGAAACTAATTGTTTATTGAAAGTGTTCTGGTTATTAAGAAACAAATAACAAACAGGTACTAGAATCCGGTCTATTTCACATTTAAAAAATGGTAAAATGACATTGATAAAATCCATTTCAGGAATTCGTGGAACAATTGGGGGAAAATCCGGTGAGGGATTAAGTCCATTGGATATTGTAAAGTTTACTGCTGCTTTCGGTACCTGGATTACTGAGGGGTCTGATAAACAAAGAATCAGCATGGTTGTGGGCAGGGATGCCAGGATATCGGGCGAGATGGTAAATCATTTGGTTAACGGAACCTTGATTGCACTTGGTATTGATGTGGTAAATATTGGAATGGCAACCACTCCGACTGTTGAATTGGCGGTTCAGGCAGAAAATGCAGATGGAGGTATTATCCTTACCGCCAGCCATAACCCGGGACAATGGAATGCGCTGAAGCTATTAAATAATGAGGGTGAGTTTATTACTGCCGGGGATGGGGTTGAAGTTATGGAGCTTGCAGATAAAGAAAAATTTGAATTTTCTCAGGCAGATCAGTTAGGAAAAATCACGACAAATAATTTTACCGACTTTCATATTGACAAAGTTCTGAAACTTGAGCTAGTGGATACGAAATCGATAAGGAATGCCGGACTAAAAATCGTTGTGGATTGTGTAAACTCTGTTGGAGGCATAGTGATACCTGAGTTATTAAAAGCGTTGGGTGTAAAAGAAGTTGTTGAATTGTATTGCTCACCAACAGGTATTTTCCCTCATTATCCTGAGCCGGCGCCGGAAAACCTGACTGCAATTTCTGAGAAAGTAAACAACACAGGCAGTGACCTCGGATTTGCAGTTGACCCTGATGTTGACCGTCTTGCTATTATTGATGAGAATGGCATGATGTTTGGCGAAGAATATACACTGGTGGCCGTTGCTGATTATATTCTTAATCATAAAAAAGGGAATACTGTTTCAAACCTTTCTTCCAGCATGGCTCTGAAAGATATAACAGAACAATACGGAGGTGAGTATTTTGCTTCAGCTGTTGGTGAGGTCAATGTTGTTAAGGTAATGAAAGAACAAAATGCCGTTATAGGAGGGGAGGGGAACGGGGGAGTGATATATCCTGATTTACATTATGGCAGAGATGCTTTGGTGGGTATAGGCTTGTTCTTATCACATCTTGCGAAGTCGGGGAAATCATGTTCTTCCCTGAAGGCTCTCTATCCTGATTATCATATATTAAAAAGAAAGATACAACTAACGCCTGAAATAAATATTGATAAGCTATTTGAAGACCTGGGCTCTGATTATAAGGAATTTCCCATGAACTTTGTTGACGGAGTTCGAATTGACTTTCCCAACGGATGGGTTCATCTGAGAAAATCTAATACCGAACCAATTATCAGGATAATTGCCGAAGGTAAAACAGTTGAGGATGCCCGGAAGTTATCAGATATACTGATGAACCGGATCGATATATAATTATTATTTTCTTTTTGGGAATAATATGTGTTTTTCAATTGTCAGATATATTTTAGGGTTGTTAAAAATTGTTAAATAATAAGAAACTTAATGAATCGTTCTTATATTTCGTGGGTTTGATTTTGAATTTCATTATTCACAGTTCATAATTTATTCATACAAATGAAAAAACTTATTTTTATTTCTATTGGAATATTAGCAGTTCTGATCATTTCAATTATAATCTTTAATAAGGTAACAGGCGGTGAAAGTTCTGAATACCTAAAGGTGGAAGTGAAACGTGGTAAGTTTGAGATATTGGTTACAACTACAGGAGAACTGCAGGCTGAAAATTCTGAAGATATTATGGCGCCGCAAAAACTCAGAACCAGTCGTCATCTGCGATTCGGACAGATCAAGATCCAGGACCTGATCCCGGAAGGAACTGTTGTAAAAAAAGGAGAATATGTGGCAACACTCGACCGGTCAGATGCTCTGAACAAGCTTAAAGATATTGAGGATGAGTTGGAAAAAATGAAATCATCTTATACCAGAACCAAGCTTGACACTACAATTCAACTCCGGAATCTTCGTAATGAAATAATTAACCTTGAATTTGCCGTAGAAGAAAAAGAAATAATACTTGAGCAATCAAAATTTGAACCGCCGGCAACTATCCGGCAGGCAAAGATCGATCTCGACAAAGCTCAACGGGCTTTCGTGCAGGCTACGAAAAACTATACACTCAAAGTACAGCAAGCCGAAGCTGACATGCGCGAAGCAGAGATAAATCTTTCAAAAGAGCAGAGAAGCAAGGATGAAATGCAGGGCATAATTGATAAGTTTGTGATTCATGCCCCATCACCGGGAATGGTGATCTATAAAAAAGAATGGGGAGGCAAAAAAAGAGAAGTAGGTTCAATGATAAGCCCCTGGGATCTTACCGTGGCAACCCTGCCCGATCTTTCTTCCATGATATCCAAAACATATGTTAACGAAATAGATATCAGTAAAATTAAAACCGGCCAGAATGTCAGGATAGGAGTAGATGCTTTTCCCGAAAGGGAATACACCGGCATAATAACAGATGTTGCGAATATCGGTGAACAATTACCTAATACTGATGCCAAAGTATTCGAGGTTACTATTCAGATCAATGAATCTGACCCAATTCTAAGACCATCCATGACAACCAGTAACATGATAATTACCGCCACCTTTGAAGATACATTGTTTGTCCCGCTCGAGACTATCCAGTCAGATGACAGTATTCCTTTTATTTATACAACCAAAGGCGTTAAACAAATTGTGGTTCTTGGTCCCTCAAATGAGAATGAGGTGATCATTGAGCATGGCCTTAAGGAAGGTAATGAGATTTACCTTAATATTCCTGATGATAAAGATAATTTTAAGCTTCGGGGAGAGGATCTTGTTGAGATAATTGAAAAGAAAAAAGAACAGAAAAGGCAGGAGGAAAAAGCCCGGAAGGCTGAGAATGAAAAGCAATTGAAGATGAATGACAGGAAGAGGCAGTTTGAGGAATTCGGAAGAAGAATGTCAAAAGAACAGATAGAGAAAAAAGAAGTTAAATAAGCGGAAAGGAGGCGGTTCGATTTTGATAAAAACAAACATAAACTGATGAAAAGATACTTTCATGATATAGTCATTGCCCTGGAATCAATCCTTGCCAACAAACTGAAATCTGTTCTGACTGCACTTGGTATTATATTCGGTGTGGCTGCTGTTATAAGTATGCTTGCAATTGGAAACGGGGCACAACAGGAGATACTTGAACAGATAAAAATGGTGGGGGTAAATAATATTGTTATTAATCCTATTGTGCAGGACGAAAGCAGTAATGAAAACGGTAATGGAAAACAACAGCAGTCAAAGTTTTCAAGAGGATTGTCCCTTCTTGATGCAAAAGCCATAGAGAAAATTGTGCCTTCTGTTAAAATGATCAGCCCGGAGATCGTTCTTAATTCCTATGTGATGCAAAAGGGAAGAAGATCGCCTGCAAAACTGATGGGTGTCTCAAACGATTATTTTGAACTTTTTAATCTGGAACTGGCCTCAGGTACTTTCTTTAATGATTATCATGAAGAACATGGTATACAAGTGTGTGTTATCGGGGCGAACATTAAATCAAAATTTTTCAGCGATGAAACCCCTGTAAATAAGTATATTAAGTTCGGTAATATATGGTTAAAAGTGATTGGAGTGCTGGAGAGAGGAATTTTTAGCCTGACAGCATATGAAAACACAGGTATAAATGTTTATAATGATAATATTTATATCCCGGTAAAAACAATGCTTTTGAGATATCAAAACAGAGCCCTTGTAAATTCAAAAATGTTCGTAGGATCAAGGCCAATCATGATGAGAAGATACGGTTTTATGTCGATAAGAAGCAGTAACCCGAGTACAAACACATATTCTAATTATAATCAACTGGATAAGATCATTGTCCAGGTTGAAGAAACCGAACAATTGAAGTCAACTACCGAAGTGCTTGGTCGCATGATCCTCAGACGACATTCGGAAGTTAAGGATTTTGAAATAATTGTTCCGGAGCTTTTATTGAAACAGCAGCAGAGAACTAAAGATGTTTTTAACATAGTTCTCGGCGCCATAGCAAGTATATCCCTGGTAGTGGGAGGAATAGGTATTATGAATATTATGTTTGCCTCGGTGATGGAGAGGATCAAGGAAATAGGCACACGGATGGCCATTGGGGCGAAAAAAATGGATATTACCGTTCAGTTCCTGTCTGAGGCTATTATGATTAGTATTACAGGAGGTGTTATTGGAATAGTGTTTGGGGTTGTGCTTGCTAAACTTATCAATCAATTTGCTGATATTCTGACCATTATTTCGCCATTTTCAATTATTGTTGCTTTCGGTGTGTCAGTAGCTGTTGGTGTGATATTTGGATATGCACCGGCAAAAAGAGCCGCTGAGAAAGATCCGATTGAATCATTACGTTACGAATAAAGTCATACAAACATGAGTAAAAAAATAGTTTTATTCTTATTTATCTTAACATGTTTTTTACCTCTGTTTCCACAAGAGGTTAAAATGCTGACGCTAAACGAGATACTGAAACTGGCCAGGAGCCAGTCCCCGGATGCAATAATGGCTAAGCACAGTTTTCGTGCGAAATACTGGGAATTTCGAACATATGTTGCAAAATACCGTCCTTCACTTACTCTTTCAGGGACATTGCCTAATTATAGTCGCCTTTTTGAGAAAGAATTCGATTTTAGTACCGGTCAGGAACAATATGTTGAAAAGAATACCAATAGTTCAACTTTGAGCTTTTCATTATCGCAAAATATTGGACTAACCGGGGGAAGTATTTTTATGCAATCCGGTTTAACGCGGTTCGATGTTTTAGGAGATGATGGTAGGACACAATATATCTCAACACCTGTGAGCATAGGGCTCATACAGCCTATTTCAGGGTATAATAGTTTTAAATGGGAGAAAAAGATTGAACCTTTGAAATATGAAGAGGCAAAGAAAGATTATCTCAACGATATTGAAGATGTACATTTGAAAGGTGTAAACCTGTTTTTTAATCTGGTTCTGGCACAACAAAACCTTGAAATATCGGAGGTTAATTATTCAAACTCTGATACCTTGTTCAGAATAGCACAGGGAAGATATATGATAGGAACCATAGCGGAAGATGAACTGCTGCAGATGGAACTTCGTTTTCTTAATTCCGGGAATGACCTTCGTAAAGCAGGTATCGATTTGCAGATAAGAGAATTTCAAATGCGTTCATTTCTTGGATTTAATGATAACATAAAAATAGCACTGGTAATCCCGGATGAAATATACGATCTTGAAGTTGATGTGCAAAAGGCTATTAACCAAGCCAATGAAAACAATCCCGAACTTCTGTCACTGGAAAGGCAGCTTCTTGAAGCTGCAATGAGTGTTGCTGAAGCAAAATCTGAAAAAGGACTCAATGCCGATCTTTTTGCCACGTATGGATTAACACAGAGATCCGAAGATTTTTCTGATGCTTATGTTAATCCCTTGTCACAGCAACGGGTACGCATAGGTATTGAACTACCCATTGTTGACTGGGGGCTTGGCAAAGGCAGGTACATGATGGCAAAATCAAACCAGGAAGTAGTTAGAGTAACCGTTATGCAGGCCAGGGTGGATTTTGAGCAAAACATTTTTCTTAATGTTGCTCAGTTTAACTTGCAGGACGACCAGCTTTATTCCGCAGCCAAAGCAGATACTATTGCCCGGAAACGCTATGAGGTTACAAAGCAACGGTTCCTCATAGGAAAAATTGATGTTCTTGATCTGAATGTTGCTGATACGGAAAAAGATGTTGCGAAAAGGGAATATCTTTCCGTATTGCGTAACTACTGGACATATTTTTACACCATCAGACGTCTCACCCTGTATAATTTTGAAGATGATCTTCCACTGTCAGCCGACTTTGCAAACCTGGTTGATTAATAACAAGTATTAGCCTCAACCTTAACCTTCTTAATTACTTTGCGAAGCTATGTTCTAAGGTTAGACCGGTCTTATTGTTTATATTCTTTCATATCTGGTCGAAATTTTTAAAACTCTTGTGTTTTGAGAGAAACAGGTTGTAAAACATTTTGTAGTAAGGACATTTATGATTATATTGTGATTATGATATTGTCCTGAAATTTCAACCCATAAAATCTATAATAATTATGAAAATAACTGTAATAGGCGCAGGAAATGTTGGCGCCACTTGTGCTGATGTAATGGCTCGTAAAGAGCTGGCAAACGAAATTGTTCTTGTTGATATTATTGAGGGTATTGCTGAAGGGAAAGCTCTTGATATGTGGCAAACAGCCCCGGTTGATGGAACCGATACACGGGTTATTGGTGTAACTGATGATTATTCAAAAACAAAGGATTCTGAAATTATTGTGATCACTTCAGGAGTTCCCAGGAAACCGGGAATGTCAAGAGACGATCTGATCGGGACAAATGCAAAAATTGTTAAAAGTGTCACTGAACAGGCTATTAAGTATTCACCCGATGCTATTATTATTGTAGTAGCTAATCCGCTGGATGTTATGACATATACTGCCAGTTTGGTTTCAAAGAAAGACCGGATGAAAGTGTTCGGTATGGCAGGTATCCTCGATACATCCAGGTTTAAAGCTTTTATTGCTGCCGAATTGAATGTCTCAACACGGGATATACAGACATTATTGCTTGGCGGACACGGCGATACAATGGTGCCGTTGCCCGGTTATACAACTGTTAGTGGAATTCCTCTCACTCAGTTTCTTAATAAAGAGAAGATTGAAGCAATTGTACAAAGAACCCGTGGTGGTGGTGGAGAGATTGTTAAACTTCAGGGAACTTCAGCATGGTATGCACCGGCAGCAGCTGTTGCACAGATGGTTGAATCAATAGTTCGTGATCAACACAGAATCGTTCCTGTTTGTGTTGAATTGAATGGCGAATACGGGATGAAAGATGTTTTCCTTGGAGTACCGGTTAAGCTTGGGAAAGAAGGTATTAAAGAAATAATCGAGATTGATCTTAACAAGGAAGAAATGGAACTGTTGACAGCATCTTCTGACGCAGTTAAAAATGTTATGGGAATTTTGGATAACATGAACCTGTTCTAATAGATTTGAATTTGTTAAAATTTTAATGAATAAAAAAAATGCCCCGGCCAGGGCATTTTTTTTATTATCTTTGCGCAACTTTTACAAAGTGAAAAATTAATGCAAAACAGGAATAAAAACAATTGATATGCGTAACAGAGGAGCAATTTTACTATTTGCCACTGCGTTAACATTAGTTACAATTTACCAGCTTTCTTTTACGGTAAGAAGCTATTTTGTAAAACAGGAAGCTATAGAATATGCCCGTGGTGATCTTGGAAAAGAAATTGAATACCTTGATTCGATAGCAGGACTGACTAAGGACGAATGGAGTTTTCTTGGGAATACCTTTAAAGAGGTACAGGAGAAAGAATTAAACCTGGGTCTGGACCTGAAAGGAGGAATGAGCGTTATCCTTGAGGTTTCTGTGATTGATGTTGTTAAAGCCTTATCTCAATATAGTAAAGATTCAACTTTTACCAGTGCCTTGCAACTTGCCCGGAATTATCAGAAAAACAGCCAGGAGGATTTCATAACTCTTTTTGGAAGGGCTTTTGAGGAGGTGGATCCGAATGCCAGATTAGCTGCAATATTTGGAACGCTTGAATTAAAGGAGAAAATTGATTTTAACTCAACTAATAAGGAAGTCCTGAAAGTTCTGAAGGGTGAAATTCAGGTAGCTATTGATAACTCGTTCAATATACTGAGAAGCAGAATTGACCGGTTTGGAGTTGCCCAGCCAAATATAACCAAGCTTGAAACACAGGGAAGGATAATGATTGAATTGCCGGGTGTTAAGAATCCCGAAAGAGTTCGTAAACTGCTCCAGAGTACAGCACAATTGGAATTTTGGGAAACTTATGAAAACTCTGAAGTTTATCCTTATCTGGTAGAAGCAAATAATATCCTTAAAGAAATTCAGAAGACCGTTAAGCCGGAAAAAGATGCCGGAAAAACTGAGGAATATAGGGTTGATATTGAACCTGATCCCAAAACCGTAAAGGGTACTACTGCTGAAGAATCCCTGCTTGATATGATTGAAGCTAATACATTGGCTGAGACCGGAGAGCTCCAGGATATTGAACAGTTCAATATGCAGAATCCGTTATTTGCAGTGCTTTATCCGCATATCATTAACGGGCAACTTGTTCCGGGGAGCGTTATCGGGTATGCTCATTACAGGGATTCAGCCAAAGTGAATGAATTTCTCAGTATGAAGCAGATACGATCCGGCTTCCCAAGGGATTTGAAATTTTTCTGGTCTGTGGAGCCTTATAAATATGATGAAACACAATCTCTCTATGAACTTCATGGGATAAAGGTTACCACACGTGATGGAAAAGCCCCTCTGAATGGTGATGTAATTACTTCGGCAAGAACATCGCAAAGTCAATACTCGGCAAACGTAGAGGTTAATATGTCAATGAATGCCGAAGGTGCAAAAATATGGGCAAGAATGACACGTGAGAATATTGATCGCTGCCTGGCGATTGTACTGGATGGTTATGTTCGTTCAGCCCCCAGAGTGTCAAATGAAATTAAAGGCGGAAGTTCCGAAATTACCGGCGACTTCACTATTGAAGAAGCTGAAGACCTGGCAAATATCCTGAAATCAGGTAAATTGCCGGCTCCTGCAAATATTATCCAGGAAGCAATAATCGGACCTTCCCTCGGTAAGGAAGCTATTAATTCAGGAATGAATTCTTTCCTCATCGCTTTTGTTGTGGTGTTGTTGTACATGGTTTTTTATTATAGCCGCAGAGCAGGATTGGTTGCTGATATTGCCCTGGTTATTAACATGTTCTTCCTTCTTGGGGTGCTGGCTTCACTCGGAGCTGTTCTCACTTTGCCGGGTATTGCAGGTATCATTCTTACTATTGGTATATCTGTTGATGCCAATGTGTTGATATTTGAAAGAATAAGGGAAGAATTAAGAGCAGGCAAAGGTATTAAACTGGCTATTGCCGATGGTTACAAGAATGCATATTCAGCTATTATTGATGCAAACGTAACAACATTATTAACCGGGATAATACTCTATCTGTTTGGTACAGGACCCATCAAAGGTTTTGCCACTACCCTGGTGATTGGTATTCTGACATCACTGTTTTCAGCAATATTTATTACACGCCTGATTTTTCTCAAGGTGCTTTCAAGGAACAACCGGCTTACATTCTCTACAAAAATTTCTGAAGGAGCTTTTAAAAATACAAAGATTGATTTCCTCGGGATGCGTAAAGTATTCTATGTAATATCAGGAGTGCTCATTATAATTGGAATTGTCTCTCTTTTTACCCGTGGATTAAATTCAGGTGTTGACTTTACAGGTGGTCGTTCCTATGTTGTAGAATTGAAACAGGAAGCCAATATCGAGGAAATAAAAAACAATCTTGCCAAAAGTTTTGGCGAACCGCCCGGAGTTAAAATCTTCGGAAATGATCACCAGGTGAAAATAACTACCCAGTTTATGGTTGAAGATAAAAATGCGGGAGGTGAAGTAGAAGCAAAGTTATACGAAGGCTTAAAACCGATTATTGGAGATGATGTATCTTTGGATGAGTTCCTGTCTGATTACCGGCAGAGTTCACAAACAGTAGGACCAACCATTGCTGACGATATCAAGGTTCAGGCTGTTTGGGCAATCTTGCTTTCCCTTGTATTTATTTTCCTCTATATCCTTTTACGATTCAGGAACTGGCAATATGGTTTTGGAGCATTAGTAGCCCTTGTACATGATGCCCTCATTATTCTGGGGATCTTTTCCATATTTTACGGAGTGCTGCCTTTTTCGCTGGAAATCGACCAGGCTTTCATTGCAGCTATTCTTACTGTAGTGGGTTATTCTATTAACGATACCGTGGTTGTATTTGACAGGATAAGGGAGTACATGGATATTTACCGTAAACGTGAGAGAGCAGAGATAATAAACAGAGCTTTGAACAGTACACTGAGCCGTACATTCAGTACTTCGCTCAGTACCTTTGCAGTGCTGCTGACCGTTTTTATTTTCGGTGGTGAGGTAATCCGTGGTTTTGCATTTGCTCTTTTGATGGGTGTTGTAGTTGGTACTTATTCTTCACTGTTCATTGCAACCCCTATTGTATTTGATACCATTAGAAAAGCAGGCACTATCAGGGTTCTTAGGGGAAAGAAACATGCATAAAAAACTTAAAAACCCTGATAAATATACCGGTTTTTCTTTTTTTTATTCAACTTTGTTAATTTAGCATTTAAGTTTTCAGAATTCGGTGTTGTTCGAAATAATTAATAAATGAACCATTTACTATTCATTAGCGGACAGGAGATATTCATCGTTATGATCGTCGTTCTTTTACTCTTTGGCGCCAATAAAATTCCTGAAATTGCCAAAGGATTGGGAAAAGGAATGCGTGAATTCAGGAAAGCAACGGATGATATCAAGAAGGAAATTTCCAATCAGACCAAGGAAATCACAGATGATGTTAAAAAAATAAAAGACGACCTGACGAAAGAAAATTAATCCTGATCCCCGGCCAGGAAATTTCCTTTTTATTTCTAACATCTTTGAAACTCTTACATGAATGCGTTATTGCCTTTGTTTTAGCATAACAAATTTCAAATAGAATGATCGTTGCTGATAAAATAACGAAATCTTTTGGTGATCTGCAGGTTCTGAAAGGTATCAATATGAAGGTCGGTAAGGGCGAAATTGTATCAATAGTAGGTGCGAGTGGTGCAGGTAAAACAACATTTCTTCAGATTCTTGGCACACTCGACCGGCCCGATTCCGGTCTTGTGAAATTTGATGGTGTTGATGTAAATTCAATGAAAGAAAAACAGCTTTCACGATTCCGGAATATAAATATCGGTTTTGTTTTCCAGTTTCATCATCTTCTGCCCGAATTCAACGCATTAGAGAATGTCTGCATTCCTGCTTTTATTGCCCGTATATCGAAATCTGAGGCGGTAAGAAAAGCAAAAGAGCTGTTGGCTTTTCTGGGTCTTGAAGACCGCCTCGATCACAAACCCTCTGAATTAAGCGGTGGTGAACTGCAACGGATTGCTGTAGCCAGGGCTCTGATAAATAACCCTGCTGTTTTACTTGCCGACGAACCTTCCGGAAATCTCGATTCAAAAAACAAGCAGGAATTGCATGAACTTTTCAGGCGTCTCAGAGATAAGTTCAACCAAACTATTGTTATTGTTACTCATGATGAAAATCTGGCAGATATAGCTGACAGGAAGTTGGTTATGAAAGATGGTTTGATCGTGTAGAATATATTTACCCGTGGAAATAAAATTTATCAGGGAATTTCTTGAAGAGAAATATTATTTATATAACCGGCCGGAATTCATTGAAACTGACCCTGTTCATATCCCTCATAATTATACGAACAAAAATGATATAGAGATATCAGCTTTTCTGGTTGCAACTATCTCCTGGGGACAACGTTCCACAATAATCCGGAACGGACTCGAACTGATGCATCTGATGAAAGATTCTCCCTACGATTTCATTATTAATTTTGGAAAGAATGATCTTGAAATGTTTGACAATTTCAGGCACCGGACATTCCAGCCTGAGGATTGTAAATTTTTTCTTCTCTCTTTGCAAAATATTTATAAAAACCATGATGGTTTGCAGAACCTGTTTGAAGATCCTGTAATAAAAGGAGGGTCGGTTAAGGATTCGCTTATTAATTTCCGGAAGGTTTTCTTTGAGATTCCTCACCCGGTACGCACCCGGAAACATATTTCCTCTGTAGAAAAAGGAGCTTCTGCAAAAAGGTTAAATATGTTCCTGCGATGGATGGTTAGACCCGATAGATCAGGAATCGATTTTGGAATATGGAAAGGTATACTCCCGAAAGACCTTTTTCTTCCGCTCGATGTACATACCGGAAATGTGTCACGAAAATTAGGTATTCTGACGAGAAAACAAAATGACTGGAAAAGTGTTGAGGAAGTTACCAGTTCATTGAGAAAGATTGACCCGGCTGATCCGGTTAAGTACGATTATGCCCTTTTTGGCCTGGGGATATATGAAAAATTCTGACTTTATGTTAATTAACTCAAGTCGCTGGTTGCTCGTTACTGGTTAATATATTATAATTCAATTGTTTATAAAATCATTGTATGTTTAATTCAAAGATTAATCATTTCACTCTCGGGAAGATCATATTCTTCAACCATTTTAATCCCTGTTTTTTCAAGTTCGTCAAGTACAGAGTTATATATCTCGGAAAGTACCGGCCTGTATACTCCTTTAACATTTATCCTGCCATTCAGGATCATTTTAACGGCTATTGCTGCAGGTAATGCAACTGTTCTGGCAACAGATGTGTCGGTTTTCGGGGAGCCGTAATCCAGCAACCTCGACTTTATAACTTCTTTTTTCCCATCAGGATACGAAGCCAGAAACAGATGCATCAATACAACCATGTCACGCTCGTTTTCTCCCAGAGACATTTTTTCCAGCATCAGGTCAGACACTACTTCAAATGGCGAATCTTCGGTTCTTCCAATAGTTTTATCATTAAACAGGCCCAGCCACTCCATGGCTTTTAAAGCATGTGCATTGATGTCGATACCAAGGAATCCGGCTGCTTTCTGCTTAAGATCATCCGCTCCATCTTCACCAATAAGCATGGCGGTCATTTCTCCATATGTCTTTCCTTCAAGGTTAACCTTATCATAGGAGATCAGGTTCATTCTCTTCATTGCATCCAGTGTTTCACACCACCCTTTGTGCCTGAATGTACCCCTGAACATTGTCTTTGCTTCATGGATTTTGTAGATATCGATATAATCAATGGAATTCCTGTTGGGATATACCTCCAGTTTACCGACATCGGGAAAATCAACCATGAAAGTGTCTTTGAACAGGTTCTCGGATGAAACATAGGTTTCCTTTCCATGTTTCATATACCTTCCATCATTATTGCTGGCCATAATTACACCTTTCGGACTCCAGGAAAATTTGTACATGAATGGATTATCTGCTGTTTCAAGCGAGGGAAGAGCCCCGCAAAGTGAATAGAACTCTTCCACATTGCCGCCTTTATCATGAATGTAATCGATTATCCTCATCGCAGACATATGATCAATTCCCGGATCTAAACCTATCTCATTTAGTATTATTATCCCGGCTGTTTTGGCCTCGTCATGAAGAGCTTTCATTTCGGGTTTTACATAAGAAGTTGTGACCATTTCCTTGCCATGCCTGATACATTTTTTTGCAACATTCAAGTGATGTGCATAAGGCAATAAGCTTACAGCACAATCATGTTCGGCAATTAATCTGTCAAGAGTTTCATCATCATCAACAGTCCAGGCAATGGCTTTTCCATTTGAAAAACCTTTGATCATCTTATCCGCCTTGGATCTCGTACGTGTAGCGACCGTTACATGGAAATTTTCCTTTAAAAGGTATTGTACGATAGGTTTGGCTACCATACCAGCACCTAAAATCAGTACTTTTTTCATATTTGTTAAAGGTTTGAAGGTTATTAATGAAGTACCAAGGTAAAGTTTTTTTTATGAAGAAAAATGCTTTATGCCGGCCGGCAATAATTTATATAACATACTGTCGGAACAAAGCAAGTTGTTTTTGAAGATTTTTCGGGATTTTACCGTGTCCTGTACAATGATTCACGTATCGTTTTTTAAATTTGTAGAATCTTAACTGATAAAATCAGATAGTGGGAGATTCTGCTAAATATGCTGAAACCCCCCTGATGAAGCAATACAACAGGCTGAAGAATAAACATCCTGATGCCATATTGCTTTTCAGGGTAGGGGACTTTTACGAAACCTTTGGGAGTGATGCTATTAAAACTTCTGAGATTCTTGGCATCACTCTGACTAAAAGAGCAAGTGGAGCTGCATCTTTTGTTGAGCTGGCAGGTTTTCCGTATCATGCACTCGATACTTATTTGCCAAAGCTTGTGAGAGCAGGCCAGAGAGTTGCTGTGTGCGACCAGCTTGAAGACCCGAAGAAAACGAAAAAAATTGTAAAGCGCGGGGTTACCGAATTGGTTACACCCGGAGTTTCGATGAACGATAATGTGCTTGAACATAAGGAAAATAATTTTCTTGCAAGCGTCTTTATTGATAATAATATTTGCGGGGTGGCTTTTCTGGATATTTCAACAGGGGAATTCCTGACAGCCGAAGGGGGTTTTGAATATGTTGATCAATTACTTTCCAGTTTCAGTCCTAAAGAGGTTTTGCTTGAAAGACGAAAGCAGGATCTGTTCAAAGAAAAATTCGGTAGTAAATATTATACTTACCCTCTTGACGACTGGATTTTTACTGAAGATTCCGCTGTAGACCGGCTTCTGAAACATTTCAAGACATCATCACTAAAAGGGTTTGGTGTTCAGTCTCTTAGATATGGAATTGTGGCTGCCGGATCTATCATGCACTACCTTGATATAACCGAACACCATCATATTTCCCATATTACATCGGTTTCCCGTATTGAAGGTGAGAAGTATGTCTGGCTTGATAAGTTTACCATAAGGAATCTTGAACTTTTCTATTCTTTGAACGAAGGAGCAAAAACCCTTGTCGATGTGGTGGATGAGACTATTTCTCCGATGGGGGCGAGAATGCTTAAAAGATGGATTGCAATGCCTTTGAAAGATATTTCACCTATTGTTGAAAGGCAGGATATCGTTCAGTATTTCGTTGAAAATCCTGAGTTTGAAGAACACATTGCTGACCAGATCAAGCAAATTGGCGACCTGGAAAGGATCATCTCCAAAGTAGCAGTGAACCGGATCAATCCGCGTGAAGTAGTTCAACTGAAACGGGCGCTGAAAGCAATTGAACCCATACAACAGGCATGCAGGAAGAGTGGCAATAAAGCACTGAAGAAAATTGCCGGACGGCTCAATCCGTGTAAGAATGTCAGTAAACGAATTGAGAAAGAAATTGCCCTTGACCCGCCGGTACAAGTTAGCAAAGGCGGTGTAATGCAGAAAGGTGTTTCAAAAGAGCTGGATGAACTGCGTGATATTCTTCATTCAGGTAAGGACTTCCTCGTGCGGTTGCAGGAAAAAGAGAGTAAAAGCACAGGAATCTCATCACTCAAGGTTGGTTTTAATAATATATTTGGTTATTATCTCGAAGTAACAAATACGCATAAAGATAAAGTACCGGAAGAATGGATCAGAAAACAAACACTGGTTAATGCAGAAAGATATATAACTGAGGAACTTAAGGTGTATGAAGCTAAAATCCTGGGAGCTGAAGAGAAAATAATGGCGCTGGAGACAGGGTTGTATAATGATCTGGTACATAGCTTGATAAAATACATACCTGATATTCAGACAGATGCATCGGTGATTGCCCGTTTAGATGTACTTTTGTCCTTTGCACAGGTAGCTAAAATGAATGACTATGTAAGGCCCGTGTTGGATGACTCTGAAGTGATCGATATTAAGCAGGGCAGGCATCCGGTTATTGAGCAGCAGCTTCCTCTTGGTGAGAAATATGTGCCGAACGATGTGTATATGGATACTGACGACCAGCAGATCATTATTCTCACCGGACCGAATATGTCCGGAAAATCTGCCCTTTTAAGGCAAACAGCCCTGATTGTTTTGCTTGCCCAGATGGGTGGTTTTGTTCCTGCAGTGTCAGCCAGGATTGGTCTGGTAGATAAAATTTTTACAAGGGTTGGCGCTTCTGACAATATCTCGCTTGGTGAATCTACCTTTATGGTTGAGATGAATGAAGTTGCCAGTATACTTAATAATCTTTCATCCAGAAGCCTGGTCCTGCTGGACGAAATAGGAAGGGGGACCAGTACCTATGATGGTATTTCCATTGCATGGGCGATGGTGGAATATATCCACGAACAGCCCAAAGCAAAAGCAAAAACCTTGTTTGCCACTCATTACCACGAATTGAACGAGATGGAATCTTCTTTTTCACGTGTAAGGAACTTCAATGTTTCAATTAAAGAGTTGGATGATAAAGTTATTTTTATCAGGAAACTGAAAAGAGGTGGCAGCGAGCATAGTTTTGGGATACATGTTGCCCGTATGGCGGGAATGCCAAAAAGTGTTGTAAGCAGGGCAAATGAAATATTAAAGGAGCTTGAACAATCACATATTAAGAACAGTTTGACAAAACCGGTTGCAGATCTGGCCGGGAACAGGGAAGGTTTTCAGCTTAGCTTTTACCAGCTCGATGATCCTGTATTAAAACAGATACGGGATGAGATCGCCGGTCTGGATGTGGATAATCTTACACCTGTTGAGGCATTGAATAAACTGAACGAAATTAAGAAATATCTGAAAAAATAAGTACCCTGAAACAGTTGCAATTTATGGGATAATTTATTTTTTGTATTCGCTGAAAATATACTACTTTTGCACGCACATAATGATAAGCGGAAGTAGCTCAGCGGTAGAGCACAACCTTGCCAAGGTTGGGGTCGCGGGTTCGAACCCCGTTTTCCGCTCAACAAAAAAAAGCCGCCACCAGGAGGCTTTTTTTTTGTTGAAAAATGTACTAATTTTGCGAAGTTCTTTGCCCAGGTGGTGGAATTGGTAGACACGTTGGACTTAAAATCCAATGGCCATAAACGGTCGTGGGGGTTCAAGTCCCCCTCTGGGTACACTATTAAAAAGAAACCCCTTGTAGAATAAGGACTACAGGGGGTTTAAATTTTGTGGGGGACGGATTAGGGGACAAATACATAATAAATCCGTAAACCTAATACACAGACATTATCGATCTGAACCGGTCCATCCATCCGGTCAGTAAAAGTTTTGTCCGGAATCTCTTCCTGCTCTCCCGTATGTGAAGTCCTGTCTTTTAACTTTATGACCATCTTTTCGAAACTGCTGCAAATGTACCTTCCTGAAGAACACTGCCTATCCCATTATGAAGGAAGCAGCTGAGTTTTACCTTAACTTTCTTGTTGAGGATCCAAAAAGCGACTTGTTGGTTTCCGGTCCTTCCATTTCACCTGAGAATTCATTTATCACTCCAAACGGCGAAAGGGCAAGTTTGTGTATGGGACCGTCAATGGATCACCAGATAATACAGGATCATCTCCTCTCAACAGCTAAAGCATCGGAACTGCTTAATGCCGGTGTGACATTCAGACATGAAATGCTGATTCAATCGCTCAGGTTAATTTGCATGAGAAACAGATTTTCTGAAAAAATAGCGAATATTATTTTGCGAATTTTGTATTTTAGATGTTTGTTAATAAAATACATAATTGACAGGTGATTGATACTTTTAACCACAGTGAAATATGCTCCTTCCCTGGTGAAATATTTTCGTACCTCAAATTTCACCCTGATACAGTCATTCTTCCTTACAGGGCAGGCAGGGACAAGCGTCGCATTTCACGTGGCAGGCTTATAACTTTTTACTTTTAAACTATACTGATACATATGAGCAAGAAACTCTATCTCTACACTTTTGTTGCCGCTCTTGGCGGTTTCCTGTTTGGCTTTGACACTGCTGTTATTAACGGGGCTATGCCCTTTTTTACACAACATTTTGATCTCAGTGATGCTATGAAGGGCTGGGCAGTCAGTTCGGCTCTTATTGGTTGTGTCGTGGGAGCCATTGCAATCGGCCGTCCGGGAGATGTTTTCGGACGACGACTGATGCTGAAACTGATGGCGCTGTTTTTCCTGATCTCTGCTATTGGTACCGGATTATCTTTCGATATTACCGTGTTTGTGATTTTCCGTTTTATCGGTGGTTTAGCTATCGGAGGCGCTTCCGTATTGTCACCGGCATATATTTCAGAAATTGCCCCTCCTGCTTACAGGGGAAGATTAACCCTCTCATTTCAACTGGCTATTGTAATTGGTATCCTGGTGGCTTTCTTTTCCGATTGGCTGTTGCTTAATACCGGGGAGAACAACTGGCGATGGATGTTTTTGAGTGAATGTATTCCTGCAGTGGCTTATTTTTCTCTGCTCTTTTTTGTTGCTAAAAGTCCCCGGTGGCTTGTTAAAAACGGAGAATCTGAAGCTGCAAGGGAAGTTATCCGGGAGGTGAATCCCGATGCGGATATTGATAAGTTGCTTGAGGAGATAAAACTATCACTTAAACAGGAGATCACAGTAAAGAAAGTAGGTATTATTCAGAAAAAATATATGCCCCTGGTGCTTATCGCGCTTGCAATTGGATTTTTCAACCAGTTCACAGGGATAAACGTGATAATGTACTATGCTACAGATATTTTCAGGTCTGCAGGATTTTCAACCGATTCGGCTATCGGACAAACAGTGATAATCGGTCTGACCAACCTGGTCTTTACACTCATCGCTATGCAGGTAATCGATCGTCTTGGACGAAAATTCATGTTGTTGGTTGGCTCTTTAGGAATGACCGTTTTCCTGGGACTTTTCTCCTGGGCTTATATAAGCGGTGGGGTTCATAATTATATCCTGCTGATAAGTCTGATCGGCTTCATTGCATTTTTTGCCTCTTCGCAGGGAGCGGTTATCTGGGTCTTGCTTGCTGAAATGTTTCCTAATAAGGTAAGAGCCAGAGGGATAGCCATTGGTTCGTTTTCTCATTGGTTTTTTAACGGTGTAACCTCTTTTCTTTTCCCGGTGGTTGCTGCATGGTTCAGTAGCGGGAAAGGAATTGGTTATATTTTCGGGTTTTATGCTCTGGTCACTTTTCTGAGTTTTTTCTACTTTAAGAAGTACCTTTTCGAAACAAAAGGAAAGTCGCTTGAAGAACTTGAAAAGATGGTTCTTAAATAATTCTGAAGAGATTATTATGGTTTATCCGGAAAGTGAATAGGTGTCAGATGGAATAATGGAAAAATGGAATAGTGGAAGAAAGGAAAAAGATAAATAGGGATTTTAAACAATTGAGTGTTTGGCAGGATGCTATTTCATTATATGTTTTATCTTCAAAGATGTTGTCTGGTTTCTCATTTGAATTTTTAGAAATAAGTCTTGGATCATGCGGGGATTTTCATTCATCATATTACAGTTTCTTTAAAGCTGATCAAATTTCAAAAGATGAATTTGAGTCGTTGGATAAGTTACATTATTAAATATTAAGAATATGAGCGAATTATTACATAAAGAATTATCAAACAAGATTATAAAACATTTACAAATGATAGGAAAAAAATAGAACACGGATAACACAGATGCAACAGATGACCACTAATCAGTGAGAATTAGTTCAATCCGTGTCATTCGTGTTCCATTAACCGGTAGTAAAAACTAATTATTATGGTAACAACAAGAAGAAATTTTCTGACAAGCCTGGCATTAGCAGGAGCAGGTTTTTCAACATTATCAGCAAAAACTGTATTAGCGGACGGAAAAAAATCCAAAAAGAATCTTCCCTCCGGGAAACGAAATCCTGTTGGTGTATCAACCTATTCATTCTGGCAGTTTAACGGACCCAGGGGAGATGTACCAATTGAAAAGTGTATTGACCAGGCAGCCCGGATGGGTTTCGATGGCGTTGAGATACTGCTTGTACAAATGACCTCGGAAGATAATGCTTACCTTCAGAAATTAAAGCGCCGGGCTTTTCATAACGGACTCGACCTGATGGGGTTTTCAACACACCAGGGTTTTTTGTCTCCCGACAGGGAGTACCGTGACGAGAACATAAAAAAAACAATTCACCAGATTGAACTTGCCTATAAACTTGGTATTCCAACTATGCGTCTGAATACAGGAAGATGGGGTACGATAAAGTCGTTTGATCTGTTAATGGAAAAAAAGGGAATTGAACCACGGCTGGAAGGATACTCGGATGATGATGGTTTCAGATGGGTGATCGATTCAATTGAGAAATGTATTCCGAAAGCAAAAGAATGCGGGGTTGTTTTGGGACTGGAGAATCACTGGGGATTGGGAAGAACAGCAGAAGGTGTTCTCCGGATAGTGAAGGAAATTGATTCCCCATGGCTCCGGGTAACGGCTGATACAGGTAATTTCCTGGAGGATCAGTATACCCAGTTTGATCAGATTGCCCCATATGCTGTGCTTGTTCAGGCAAAGACATATTTTGGAGGAGGGAAATGGTACACCCTGGATATTGATTATAAAAAAATTGCAGAGATACTGAGAAAACATAATTACAGGGGGTACATCTCACTGGAGTTCGAAGGAGAGGAATCACCTGAAATTGCTATTCCCGGAAGTCTGGAATTATTGAGGAGTTGCTTCTCTGGTTGATATTGAAAACAGATAATCAAAGAACGTACTGACTGTTTTTTTACTAATTCAATAAAGAATGTTATGAGTGAACAAATTGATAATTCAAAATACAGAAAATCAAAGCTGAAAGAGCTGATCTTAAAACTTCATAAAGGAGAATCGCAGGAAAGTGTTAAACAGGAGCTTCTGAAAAGTCTGAGCAGTATTCCTTACGGAGAAGTAGTTGAAGTTGAACAGGAACTTATTGAAGAAGGGCTTCCCGAGGAGGAAATTCTGAAACTTTGTGATGCGCATTCCGCAGTGTTACATGGAAGTATCGATCTGTCTGCATCCCGGCAGATACCACCGGGTCATCCTGTTGATATTATGATACAGGAAAACAAAGAATTGCTTAAAACTACTGAGCTGGCTTCTAAGCTTATTAATTCCTTTCAGGGTATAGAGGAAAATGAACTGGATCAGAAGATACTTGAATTAACAGGTTTGTTTAACAATTTAATGGATGTTGACAAACATTATCAACGTAAAGAGTATCTTATATTTCCTTATCTGGAACAAAAAGGAGTTACAGGTCCACCCAAAGTAATGTGGGGCAAACATGATGAGATAAGAGAGCTGCTGAAAGGAAGTATAGAGATACTTAAAACCCCGGGTATATCAAAAGATGAAGTTATTGCTTCCGCAGAAATGGTATTGACCCTGGCGCTAAAAGGTGTTTCAGAAATGGTCATTAAAGAGGAAGAGATCTTATTCCCAATGGCTTTGGATATGTTGTCTGATGTTGACTGGTGGGAAATACAAAAACAATCGATGGAAATTGGCTATTGTCTGTACGATCCCCAAACAGATTGGAAACCGGAAGGAATTAAAGAAGAAAGTATTGATGAAAGCCAGAAGCATGGTGATAGCATTCATTTGCCTTCAGGCAGTTTTACTGCTGAAGAGATTTCGATTATTCTAAATACAATGCCTGTTGATATAACTTTTGTCGATAAAAATGATAAGGTGAAATATTTTTCTCAAAGCAGGGAGCGGATTTTCCAAAGAAACAGAGCTATAATAAATCGTGATGTCCGGCATTGTCATCCACCGGCAAGTGTCCATATTGTGGATAAAATCCTTGATGATTTTAAAAAAGGCAAACAAGACCGGGCGCCTTTCTGGATAAACATGGGCGGGCGGTTAATTCATATAGAATATTTCGCATTACGCAATGATAAAGGTGAATACATTGGCACTCTTGAAGTTTCGCAGGATCTGACTGAATACCGGAAGCTGGAAGGAGAGCGAAGAATATTATCATATAAATAAACCGATATGGATGCAAATGATAAACTTATTATAACTCCAAAAACAAAAATTTTTCATCTGATTGAAACATATCCTGAGTTGGAGGATATATTAATTGAATATGCACCTGCTTTTAAAAAGCTGAAAAACCCTGTGCTGAGAAAAACAGTTGGCAGAATAGCAACAATACAACAAGCAGCAGCTATTGGAAATGTAAAGGTTGAAGATCTGATTAACCGGCTAAGGCAGGAAGTTGGACAGGATTTGTTTACAGCCGGTACGGAATACAATTACATTACCAAAAAACCGGATTGGTATATTCCGGAAAAGGTGAAAACGGTTTTTGATATCAGAGAAATGCTGGAGAAGGGTGAGCGACCTGTTGATCAGGCTGTTACTGATTTGCAGAAACTGAAGAAAGATGAAATATATAAACTGCTTGCTCCTTTTTTGCCTGCACCGTTAATAGACAAAGCATCGAGTCTGAATATCGATCATTGGGTAGATAAGGCAGGTGATGAAGAATTTATAATATACTTTATTCGAAGCTAAAGGTTGAAAAAGTTCATAAGGCAATTGCCAAAGTTGGTCATGATATCGATATCTTACCCCCATTTTCCATAAGCTAAATATTTTTTCAAAATCATTTATCCCCTTCCATATTTATGAAAAAAACTTAATATTTGTTCAATGTTTTATTACTAAAAAATTTAATAGCTTTGAATGTATAAAAGAAAACAAATTTAACTTAGTTGAGTTATGGAAGATTTGAATCATGGACAAAGAGAGAGCAGGGCAATTGAAGGTCAGTACAGTCTTGAATATCTCAATCTGCAGAACCTAAATACTATTTACTGGAATTTAACCACATCCGGGTTATATGAGGAGATTATCCGCCGCAGGGAAGGGATGTTAACCCATTTGGGGCCGGTGCTGGTTCGTACAGGCGCTTATACTGGCCGGTCTCCAAATGATAAGTTTATCGTTAAAGAACCAACCACGGAAGATAAAATATGGTGGGGTTCCGTTAACCGTCCTTTTTATGAAGAGAAATTCGCTAACATTTGGCATCGTCTGCAGGCTTATTTGCAAGGCAGCGATGTATTTGTTCAGGATTGTTACATAGGTGCTGATGAGAAATACCGCATTCCGTTGCGCGTTATTACGGAATATGCCTGGCATTCCCTGTTTGCCAGAAATATGTTTATCAGAATTACAGACCCGGACGAACTTAAGAATCATATCCCGGCATATACAATTATTGACCTGCCCAAGTTTCATGCAGTTCCCGAACTTGACGGGACAAATTCCGAAGCCTTTATTTTACTTAATCTGGCTCAGAAGCTCGTTCTGATCGGTGGAACCAGCTACGGCGGAGAAATAAAAAAGTCAGCTTTTACGCTGATTAACTTTCTGCTTCCGGAGAAGGATGTTTTGCCAATGCACTGCAGTGCCAATGTCAGCAAAGAGGGAGATACAGCCCTGTTTTTCGGACTTTCCGGCACAGGTAAAACCACACTTTCCGCTGATCCCGGGAGGGCGCTTATCGGGGATGATGAGCACGGCTGGAGCAAGGACGGTATATTTAATTTTGAAGGCGGTTGTTATGCGAAAGTCATTCGCCTTTCGAAGGAAGCCGAACCGGCTATTTATGCCACCACCCGCCGCTTCGGAACTATACTTGAAAACGTTTCTATTGATTCCTATTCGCGCAAGCCGGACCTGGACGATTCTTCATTAACAGAAAACACGAGGGCTTCATATCCTATCACACATTTGGATAATATTATCCCTGAAGGGAAAGGTGTGCATCCCAAAAATGTTATTTTCCTTACTGCCGATGCTTTCGGTGTGTTACCACCCATCTCAAAATTAACATCCGAACAGGCTATGTACCACTTTCTGCTTGGTTATACCGCAAAAGTTGCCGGAACCGAGAGGGGTATCACTGAACCGCAGGCTACATTCAGCACTTGTTTCGGAGCGCCGTTTATGCCTCAGCACCCCAGCGTTTATGCCAAATTATTGGGTGATAAGCTTCAAAAGCACAATGTGACCACCTGGTTAGTGAATACAGGTTGGACAGGCGGCCCATACGGAGTCGGTAACCGGATGCGTATTCAACATACCCGGGCATTGTTGAACAGTGCTTTGGAAGGGAAACTTGATGATGTTGAATTTGAAACCGACCCTGTCTTTGGACTAAATATTCCCATATCCTGTCCGGGTGTGCCATCAGAGATACTGAATCCCGGAAATACCTGGAAAGATAAAGCGGATTATGATGAAAAGGCAAAAGAACTGGCCGGAATGTTCAAAGAGAATTTCAAACAATACAAAGATTTCGTTTCATCTGAAGTTGACAAAGCCGGACCATCGGTATAGTAAATGATAAGATAATCTTTTTCTTTTCGAAATCCCGGTTTACTTTCCTGATTCAATCTCTGAAAGAACTTTTAGCTTGAAACTTTCACTGTACTTCTTAATTGTCCTGTTGTCTTTTAACATTTTTAATAAGTATAGTGTAGACATTTTTCAGGACGGGTCAACATCTTACTCCTTACTAACTACTTCTTACTATTTACTTTTCTTTTGTGGTGTCATAATTTATTTTACCGGTCCCCAGTCTATTAATTTATCATTCATAAAGATCAGGTAGGTTGATGGGTAAAACCATTCTTCCTTAACCTGTCCGGGGTTTATAAAACGTTTAATTTTATCGGGACGACCCCAACTGTCTTCAACCATATGAGTGGTCATGTTACGCCATATCTTATGATCAAATATTTTCTGAGCTGTTTCCCAACCATATGTGTAACGTAAATAATCTAATTTGCTGGAAAATATGGTGGCAGTGTCTTGTTGATTCAAAACCTCAGGTGGTTTTTTAAAAAAACTCTGATCAGGGTTGATTTTAGAATTTTTCACAAACCCCTGGATAACATCGGTTTTAATGTAGTAATATTCATCCATAACATCCACAATAAAAATCCTTGTATCTGCAGGAATAATTGTCATTACCGAGCTTAAGTTTCCCATATCGGAATATAGCCTGCATGCTGAAGATGTAACTGCGTTACTTTTAAAAGAAGTATCCGTAACTTCGGTCTGGTTATTGAGTTCAGTTGAATTCTGTTCAAGCTGATCGAGTTTTCTCTCGAGTTCATCAAATTGTTGCGCGCTTAACGTGACAATAAATAAAAACCCGGGTATGATGGTAAAAAGAATATTTCGGGACATATTTGTATTTTATTAAATTAATGCCATTCTTCAATGAATCAAAAACTATACCACACGAAATTAAATCATGATTGAAGAGCAGGTATTGCTTTGATTTTTTCAATAGTCCCCGGCAATATGTATCGGAATTTACTCACTTCGTTCATGAGATCGGGGCTGTCTCAAAAGAGGGTAATTGTTACGATTCTTCTCTTTGCGGTTCTTTGTGTCTCCTTTGTGTTCTTTTGTGTAACAGTCATTTATACTTCGCATTTTTAAACCGGCAATCTGAAGACTGAGCTATTGTGGTCTGCCGACTATTAACTAATTATTTATGAAACCTGAAAATTAAAGTTTTTTTTGTATTTTTACTTAAAACAGTTAAGATTGTTACCATGGAAGATAAAATGAAAAAATTCGAAGTCAGTGAGAACCTTCAGAAGTCGGTTATGAATATTATGTTTGTGATGCAGGAGAATTACAGTAAATATCCGGAATATAAAACAATAATGATGAACCTGACTACTGTTTCGAAAGAATTAAACCTTATAAGGATAAAGGAGATAACCGGCGAACTTGAAGCATCTCAAGGCAAAATAAAAAATGGAGCCGGAATGGATTAGTTAACACCGGTGGACTTTTACCTTTTTAAACCTCTTTTTTTTTCAACAGCATCAAACCATCTCTGACCGGGAGGATTACGTTCTCAATCCGGATATCGTTGTGTACGAGTTCATTGAACTCCATGATCCCTTTCGTGAAGGGGTCATTTTTATATTATGCTGAATATCTTGTAAAAGTGCCTATTTCCATTTTTTTGTTATTTATCATTGTAACTAATTACCTGTAAACGAGCATTGAAAGTTGATCATTATCCAGGATTTCATTGGCAACCTCGATCAACCCTGAAGCAGTTATTGTTTCAATTTTCCGGTTAATTTCTTCAGGGCTTTCAACCTTTCCGTAAACCAGAAAGCTTTTACCGATGGCAAGCATCAGATTTTCGTTGATCTCTGATGACCGCATTAGCTGGCCCGTGAGTTGTCTTTTAGCCCGTGCCAATTGGATCTGGCCAAGTTTTTTGGTTTTCAATTTGTCAAATTCTTTATATGTCAGATTGATACTTTTATCCAGGTTCTTCCTGTCCGTCCCAAAATATATACTAAGCACACCGGTATCAAAGTATGGGGAATAATTGGATTCAATGTTATAGGCATATCCGTTTTTTTCCCTGAGTGAAAGGTTTAGCCTGGAATTCAATCCCTGTCCTCCTAAAATATTATTAAGCAGATGCAGATCGGTGCGACGTTTATCATTCAGATCATATGCCCTGTTACCGATTATGCAATGTGATTGATAAGTATCTTTATTAATTACTTTTATTTCAGGATGGTATGATCCGGCTTTTTTTCTTTGCCAGGTTCTATAAGTGGGAGGCACATTATTAAAATATTTTTCAAAATATTTCATTAGCCGTGAAAAAGATAAATTTCCAACTGAACAAACAACCATCTGATCGGTATTATAGTGTTGTTGAATAAACCGCGTGAGAGTATTCTTGCTAAGCTTTCTTAATTTTTCAGGTGTGCCCAGGATGTTTCTTCCGATTGGTGCATTCTCATAGATAAGTTCCTCGAAATCGTCAAATATCTGTTCGCCTGGCTGGTCAAGGTATGAATTGATCTCTTCAATTATCACCTCTTTCTCCTTTTCAATATCACGTTCAGGGAAGGAGGAATTAAAAACAATATCACTTAGCAGTTCAAAAGCTCTCTGGTAATCTTTTTTCATGAATGAGGCATAGATACATGTCTCTTCTTTGCTGGTATAAGCATTAAGTTCACCACCCACATCTTCCAGACGGCTTAGTACATGAAAGGCTTTTCGTTTTTTTGTTCCTTTAAATATCATATGCTCAATAAAATGAGCTATTCCATGTTCTTCTTCATGCTCATCCCGCGAACCGGTATTAATAATTATACCTGCGTGAGCCACGGGTGATTTAACCGGTTTATGAATTAGTTTTATTCCGTTGGGGAGATTGTATATTTGATATTCCATTGAGTCCTTCATTCACTGTATCGCTTTGCAAAGATATTATAATGTTTGTAACTAATCATCAGGCAGTCGGCAGTAACCCGCCAAGCGGTTTCAAACCGCCAGGCGGGTGCATCTTGGATACCAAATCTGGTAATGCCTTGTTTTGTTATTTACCGAACCATCTACTTTAGCTATAACAATGGATTACCGTCTGCTTTAGCTGACGGATTAAGGATACAATTAACTCATTAGGGCTTTAGCCCATATTATTTGAATGATTGAGAAAAAACAGAAATCTTATAAAACGAAAAATTAGCAATTTGGGAGTATTACAAATAAAAAATTTTTGAAATAAGGGATTTTTGCCGTATAATTGCACTCCGAAAATGAAGGTGCCATAGCTCAGTTGGTAGAGCACAGGACTGAAAATCCTGGTGTCCCTGGTTCAACTCCAGGTGGCACCACCAAGACAAATTGCAGACCCCGATAAGTCAATGACTTACCGGGGTTTTTTGTTTGAGGTTGACGGATTCGTTGACGTTTTTGAAGATCAAATCATAATAGGCTCGTTGTCTGGGGCTTACAGGGGACTGGCTTTAACTAATTTCTAATTTTCACTGTCCGATTTTGTGGGGGAAGGTCACATCTATCATCACCTCTTTCATTATTTTAAAGTTCGAATAGAAAGGATGTGTATAGTAACACCAATAGCTACAAGAATTAAAATGATTCTGATAAAAATATTGTGAACTAAAAAACAGCTGAAAATATTATTGTGATCCACAATAAAGAAATGGATAAAACCATTACTTTTAATGGAACCCCTTTCCCATCTCTATAATTCTTAATATAATTTCCAAACCATTTGTTATTTAGAAGCCAATTATAAAATCTTTTTGAACTTCTCGCATAGCATGCAGCGGCAAGTAAGAGAAAAGGAGTCGTAGGCAAAAGAGGTAAGAATATTCCAAGAATTCCGAGTCCTACAAAAAAGGTTCCAGTAATAATTAATACCACCCTAATCAATCTATTCGGTATTTTCCAGGAATCCAGCTCACATAAAATTAAGAGATACTTTAACCGGCATCTGCAATAATTAGGACAAAAGTCTATATAACTTCTTAAGGCTTGGGTGTTGAAAGCTAAGGGAGGACAGGCCTGTAAACAGAGCAACTACCCCTATGATAACAGCCAAACGCAGCCAATCTTCTCCTTTGTCTATTCGTATATCAATATACATCAATGTGGCGCGAATCCATTCCAGGGCACCTAAGACAAGTACAACTTGGATTACACGGGGAACCCAGGGATATTTAAATAATAACAGAAAAGGGAAAAGTAATGCAATGATTGAGAGAGAATTGATCCCGATTCTCGAAAAATGTGCTCCAAGAAGCAATAAGCTGAAAATGACTGGAAGAAGTTTCAATAAGTTCATGGACAAATAATTATGAATGAAAATGGGAATAAAGATATATAGATTAATTTCTTACCCAAACGCATTAAATTACAGTCTTGCTAATCCAAGAAAAACAGCGTGGATGGTAATTGTAATTATAAGGTACAGGTTACGTGCCTGTTCAGGTTTCAATTTCAGGAACCTATATTTTATTGAAGATGTATGACAACTGGTCACACAATCGCCACAAAGGGTGCAAGTTGATGCCGGTTTTCTGTTTTGAATATCCTTCTTATTTAAAGCATCGTAATAACAGGTTTTGGTACATGCCATACATTCGGTACAATTGGAATCTATGTACATCCTGAATGGATTAATATATTTTGCATACCGTATTACTGTGCCAATCGGACAATAAACGGTACAATGATACATTTTTTTTATTCCTGAACTCACCACAAGAATGATTATTAATCCGGCAATTCCAAAAATGGCAGCAAAAGTCGATACAATGGTTGTTTCAATTCCTGCAACCCTAAATATTATTGCTGTTACTATAACCAGGAAGAGAAATGTATGTTTTAACGTATTTTTTAGAAAAATCCGTGAGCTTTTCGGATTTCCCCTGGCAGCTACTAAATTATCTATGGCACCAAAATAGCAAAGCTGACTACACCATGCAGGCCCAGATAAGATTATGGTAATTAAAAACAAAATCGGCATAAATGATATATGTCCACGATAAACTGGCCCCCCAACAATTAATGCCGGAATTGGAAAATGCAACTTGTCTGGGGTCATCAAAAATTTCTCAAAGCCTGCAACACCTAGTATTAATTGAACGAAAAAAACAGTTGAAAAAAGCGTCCAGCTTCTTCTTCTCCATTTTGCAGACAATGATGGCTCCTTCATTTTTGACACTAGGAAAGCTGCATAAAAAGCAAGTATCAAAATCATTACCCATCCTGAATAGGGAATAAATCGTTCAATTAATATCATTGGATTTTCTAGTTTCCATTGAACAATTGATAGCACAAATGCCGTTAGAGAAAAAGTCCAGACAGCCAGATTATGTTTTATTAACCAATTCATATTCTAATAATTCCAGCCACAAAAATACAAATATCAAAAAATACAAATAATCAAATTCTTAATAAATTTGGTAATTCTAACATCCCATCCTTATAAGTCAATAACTTACCGGGGTTTTTTGTTATGAGGTTGACGTTTTCGTTGACGGTTTCTGGAATTACTATTAGTACTTTTTTAGTCTAGATCTTGTGAACTAACATCTTCCAAATGTTTGGTTATAAAATTAGCGTTTAGTTTAAGACCAAAGTCAATTAAAAGTTTCCTTGGATATGGATCAATGATGTATATTTTTTCTTTGTTTATGTCTTTCATTTTAATTACAATAGCTCTTCCACGTTTCTCTTGAACAATTCCAGTTCTTCCCTGTATTCTCTTAGTGAATCTTGGTTGCTTTGCGGATTCTGCTACTACTGCTACAGCATCTCCCTTTTTAAGTTCTTGAAAAGC
>JADFQJ010000081.1 GCA_022561875.1 Bacteroidota bacterium
CTAGAGTTACACTCATTGACAGCGGGCGTAAGCTATCAAGAAGCACTTGATGAGACACAAGATAATCTTCGCTACTTTGCTGATAACGCTACAGGTAAAGTGCCGTTTCTAAATGTTTTGCACGGGAATAATTTCAAAGAACGGACAAAATGGTTTGATAAAACAAAGTGGTTTAACGATCAGGTATGACTTGGTTTTGGATGGTGCATTGCTGGTGATTTAACTACGGATTTATACCAATTCCTTAAGCTCATTTTATACATGTTGAGCAAAGGACACGCGCCTCGTTACCTCCATATATTGGGCAACGGAACCCAACAACAGATGGCAATAATTTACACTCTCCGGAGAACCCTTTCCCGTGCGTATAGAAAGTTAGGATTTAATTGGAATGTTATTATCAATATTGGCTATATTCTACTTTTTGTACTCATTTTCATGATACTACGGCAGCCTGGTATTGAAAGAAAGTTCTGGGCGGTTTTGATAGTTATGTGCTCACGGAGAAACAAAAGAGGCTTCAAATAGCTACCGATAGACAGAACGCGGCTGAGGCCCTAGAATGCCTAGCCGATGCACTGAATGCCCGCTTCAGTTCAAACATCCCCGATAACATTTTAGCAAGGTGAAAACCTATAAATCCAGCTGTTCCGGTGATAAGTATTTTCATATATTAAGACGTTACTGGTTTCTGGTTACTTGTTTCTGGTTACTTCTTCAAAACTTCAACAAGCCGAATGCAATTCGGCTCTACTATCATCCCTTCGTCTCTTCGTCACTTCGTCTTCTAATATCCTCATCACCTCATTTCTCCTTTTCCCATCTTCTCATTTTCTCCTCTTCTCTTCGTCTCTCAGTCGCTCCCTCGCTCCTCCCACAGCTCCGCCCTCTCAGTCCCATGCAGAAACCAGGCAGGCTGAAAAAATTGCGCCCAAATATATTAATATTGAATGGATAAGTCCTGTAAAAAACCGGGTTGTTTATCCAAAGTTTTTCACCAGCTCCTCACAAATAAATCCGGCTGTTTTGCCATCACCATAGAATTTCGGAAAGTTCATCTCTTTCTTCTTGCCAAAATCTGTTACAGCTTCGATTATTTTCTCTTTATCCGCATCAACCAATACCGAGGTCTTGTTTTTTACCAACTCGACCCACTCTGTTTCCTTCCTGAAAATTATGCAGGGTTTCCTGAAAAAATGAGCTTCCTTCTGGATACCGCCCGAGTCTGTCATAATGAGTCTGGCGTTTTTTTCCAACAATATGACTTCTAAAAACGAAACCGGTGGCATTATTTTCAACAATGGCTCTTTTTTTATCACATTATAAAAGCTCTTTGGTAATTTCTTTTCCAGCGCCAGGGTGGTCCTTGGGTGTAACGGCAACACAACAGGAATTTTCAGACCTCTGGCGATCTCAAGCAAAGCCTCAAAAATAGATTTTAATCTCGCAGGTATATCCGTATTATTGTCCCTGTGTATAGTAGCCAAAATAAATTCACCCGGTTTAACTCCAATTTCTGCCAGGAATTTTTTC
Organism: Bacteroidota bacterium; assembly: GCA_022561875.1. Lineage (GTDB taxonomy): Bacteria > Bacteroidota > Bacteroidia > Bacteroidales > VadinHA17 > JADFUQ01. Next base: position 1,534 of record JADFQJ010000081.1, read on the forward strand.
TTCTTCTCTGCCAGCTCACCGTAAAACAGGCTGTTATCGTACATGATATCTCCTGAATGGAATATTTTGGGATTGTCAATCGTGTAGGGGGGGCTGTTCTCAGGTCTGAATCCTTCCCTTATCAGGTTCTTAAATCCTGAATTGGTTGGTGAGAACAACAGGGTGGATACATGATCACACATGATCCTGTTTATCTCCTCCGGCATATTCTTGTTATAAGATCTTAATCCGGCTTCAATATGAACAACAGGACAATGAAGTTTTGAAGCTGCCAATGCCCCGGCAAGAGTAGAATTTGTGTCGCCATACACAATCACACAATCCGGCTGTTTTTTAAGGATTAAATCCTCAAGCCCTGTCATCATAAATGCTGTCTGTTTGGAATGTCTTGCTGAACCTACCCTTAAATTGTGATGTGGCTTTGGAATGTGAAGTTCATCAAAAAACACAGAAGATAACTCCTTGTCATAGTGTTGACCGGTATGGACGATAATTTCTTTAAATTTACCGGAATAGCTTTCTTTGATCGTCCGGCTGATCGCAGAAGCCTTTATGATCTGCGGTCTGGCTCCTACAATATTTAAGACTTTTATCATAAACTGGTTACTGGTTACTGGTTACTGGTTGCTGGTCCCCCCCTATTTCGCATAATTCACAGCCCGGGTTTCCCTTATCACAGTAATTTTAACCTGCCCGGGGTAGGTCATTTCATTCTGTATTTTCCGGGCAATTTCATATGATAAGTTCTCCGCGTCTTTATCAGTGGTTTTGTCAGCGCCAACAATAACCCTGAGTTCACGTCCTGCCTGGATAGCATAAGTTTTTGTTACTCCGGGATAGCTTAATGCAAGTGATTCAAGGTCTTTCAGGCGTTTTATATATGATTCAACCACTTCTCTCCTTGCGCCGGGTCTTGCACCTGAAATAGCATCACAAACCTGGACGATGGGTGCAATAAGGGTTGTCATATCTGTTTCATCGTGATGGGCGCCAATGGCATTACATATTTCTGCATTTTCCTTAAGCTTTTCGGCCAGTTTCATTCCAAATATGGCATGTGGTAATTCCGGCTCATCATCAGGCACTTTGCCAATATCATGCAGCAAACCTGCACGTTTGGCAAGTTTAGGATTCAACCCAAGCTCTGAAGCCATAATTGCACAAAGATTAGCCACTTCCCTTGAATGCTGCAACAGGTTCTGCCCATATGAAGAGCGGTACTTCATTTTACCAACTAACCGTACAAGTTCAGGGTGAAGTCCATGAATACCCAGGTCAATGGCTGTTCGTTTACCAATTTCTATAATCTCTTCTTCTATTTGCTTCCTGGTTTTGTTAACCACCTCTTCGATCCTGGCCGGGTGGATCCTTCCATCAGTAACCAGTTGATGAAGGGCAAGACGGGCAATCTCTCTTCGAACCGGATCGAAACCGGATAATATGATCGCCTCGGGTGTATCATCCACAATGATCTCAATTCCGGTAGCTGCTTCAAGAGCCCTGATATTCCTCCCTTCACGTCCAATAATCCTGCCTTTTACTTCATCCGACTCAATATGGAAAACGGTAACTGAATTCTCAATGATATTTTCAGATGCAACACGCTGTATTGTCTGAATAATAATTCTTTTAGCTTCTTTGTTGGCTGTCATTTTAGCCTCATCAACAATCTCATTAATATAGGACATTGCGCCAGTCCTGGCTTCATCTTTAAGAGATTCAACAAGTTGTGATTTAGCATCTTCAGCCGATAATCCTGAGATAGTTTCAAGTTGTTCAACCTGTTGCTTATGCATCTTAGACAGGTCCTCTTCCTTCTTATCGACCAGCTCAATCTGGATTGATAAGTTTTTCCTGATAGCTTCTATTTCGTTTTTCCTTCTTTGTATCTCCTCAATTCTTTGAAACAAAGAGGCTTCCTTTATGTTAAATTTGTTCTCCGCCTGGGATAGCTTGCTGTTTCTCTCATTGATAAGTTTTTCATGGTCTGCTCTAAGCTGAAGGAATTTCTCTTTCGCCTGTAATATTTTATCTCTCCGTATTACTTCACCCTCTGTTTCAGCTTCTTTAATAATATTTTTATTCCTCTTTTTCAACGCTTTCTGCAGAGTCAGGTATGCTAAAAAACCACCTCCCGCTAAACAAACAATACTAACTACAATAGTAATCCAAAATGATCCCGGTCCAATATCCGGTATCTGTATCATATTTATCATAATTCTTTTATTTATAGGTTATAAAAAACCCGCATAATCCCCCCAACCTTTTAGAAAACCCCTGTTCGACACGGGTGGAGCTGCCAGATAATATCGGACTTCCAACGTCTTCTTACGAAGATCCCCTTAGGTACTTGGCCTGCCCTAAAAAATCTGAGACGGGCTCCAATTAAATAAGTGTTGAGTTTTCAAAGTGCTTGAGGAAACAATGCGGGCAAAATTTTTATATGTAAAGAACGTTTATTACTCCTTGTTTATATATTCATTTAATTCTGAGATAATCTCCTTAACCCCCTCAAAAACAGGTGATATATCATTTTTATTCTCGTTATCTATCACCCTGATCACAAATTGTAAAGCAGCCATAGCTAAAAAATCCTGTACATCTTTATCTGTGTACCTTTGTTTATATTGAAGAATTTTTTCATTTATCATCCTGGCTGCTCTTCGAATCTTTTCCTCATCCTTCCTTTCAATCTTTAAGGGATAATACCTGTCAGCAACATTTACCCTTATTGAAAGTTTTTCGTCCATTATAAAAAATCTATTTATTCAAAAGAGCAATACATTTATCAATCTCCCGCACTATCATGTTAACCCTGATCCTTGTCTCATGAACATCATTATCTGTTCCCGAAACTGTCTTGGCAATTTTCAGGGTTTTATATTTTGTCCTAAGTATTTCAACTTCTTTCTCTTGCTGAGTAACCTTATTCATTAACTCTTTGTTAGATGATAACAAATCCTTTTTCTCCTCCTTTAAACCGTCACACAACATCATCACCTGTTTAGTTCTCTCTTTCAAAGAATTAAGTATGTCATCCGGTTCCTCCACTTTAATAGTGTATTTAATACAAAGTTAACATACGTAATATAATTACAAAAAAAACAATAGCCAAATTTTAGTAATAAATAATTTAGCCCAAGTTGCTACTTATCTGCAAATAATCAATAATAAGTAACAACATAAGTTAATTTAATAGTTTCATTTGAATTGTATTAGTCTTTTTAATTACTTTGCGAATTAATTTTTTCTTAAAATCCTATGAGTTTTATTTTTAGATATTCATTAATAAGCTGCATTATTTTCACTGCTATCAATCCACGAATTGTTCAGGCACAAAAAATATTCAGATCGCCCATAAGCCACCAAATCAAGCTCTCTGCTAATTTTGGGGAGATCCGTAAAGGTCATTTTCATTCCGGTATCGACATAAAGACCGGTGGAACAACTGGAAAAAACATATATGCCGTTGCTGATGGATACATTAACCGTATTAATGTATCAGCTAATGGTTTCGGAAAGGCTATATATATTACTCATCCCAACGGATATATGACGGTCTATGCACATCTGCTTCGTTTTTCGCCTGATATTGAAGCTTATGTGAAAAACCAACAATATGAACAAAAATCTTTCCAGGTCACCTTGTATCCGGATAAGAATGAATTTCCCGTTAGAATGGGTGACATAATTGCCAAATCAGGGAACTCAGGTGGTTCGCTAGGACCTCATCTCCATTTCGAGATCAGGCATGCTGTAAACCAACATCCTGTTAACCCTCTTCTCTTTCATTTTAAGATCAAGGATAACATAAACCCGATCATTAGTAAAATTCATCTATATCCATTGTCAAAGATTAGCCATATAGATTCTTCCTATGAAAAGAAAATGTACAATGTCACGGGAAACAACGGGTATTATAAATTGGATCCTGATAAAATCATCCCTGCGTACGGAATAATCGGCGTTGGAATCGAAACGCTGGACTACCTGAATGGTTCGTGGAATAAATGTGCAGTGTTATCTATTGAAATGAAAGTGGATGACAAAGTAGTGTACAGACATGAAATGAGAGAATTCTCGTATAGTGAAACCCGCTATGTAAACAGTCATATTGATTACGAAGAAAAAATCAGGAATGGAAATAATGTATATCAAACTTTTATTGCCCCAAACGATCAGCTAAGTATATATAATGAGTCGGTTAACAGGGGAAGAATAATACTAAACGGCACCAATACCCATAAAATCACTCTGTTAGTAAAAGATGTGCATGGAAACCGGTCTGAGATAATATTCAATATCCGGTCTGTTCCAACTTTGCCTGGAACAAGCATCAGGGAATCAAAGGATTATTCAGTATTAATGCCATACAACAAGGATAATTCATTCTCTCACAAAGGTTTTAGTATCAATATCCCGGCCGGTTCACTATATGATACACTCTGTTTTTCATATGCTGAAGCTCCCTCTTTGCCGGGCGCTTTTTCTCCTCTCTATTTTGTTCACAATTCTTACACTCCACTACATAAATATTGCACCATACTCATTACGCCTGACAGTGTGCCTGAAGGACTGGAATCCAAACTTCTTGCTGCAATGGTGAATGGTAAGGAGGGTCTCATACCGGCAGGAGGTGAATGGGATGGCGAAAAACTTATCATCAGGACAAGAAATTTCGGAAAATACGTGATCGCAATCGATACAGTGAAGCCTGAAATTGAGCCGGTGAATATTCGTGATAGCAAAACCATGATCAGATTCAGGATCACCGATGATTTTTCAGGAATTAAATCATACACCGGAATGATTGATGGCAAATGGGCTTTGTTTGAATACGACCCAAAAAATGATCTTCTGGTATACCGCTTTGACAAAGACCGCCTGACCCAAAACCAGCAACATGTTTTGGAATTAAAAGTAACGGACGATCGCGATAACACAGCTGTTTTTACTTATGATTTTTATTGGTAATTAAGTGGTTGAGTTCTAAAAAAAGCACCACGCTGAAGCATGGTGCTGGTTTTACAAACAATCGTTATTATGACCTTACTTAACCTACTCAACTTACTTACCTTACTTAACTAACCCCAAAGCCT
>JADFQJ010000039.1 GCA_022561875.1 Bacteroidota bacterium
GTCTTGAAACGCCTGGTGGAGCCTCACCTTAACATAGAACAGTCCACCGGCATATCGTTGCTGTCGGGACTGCCCGGCTGGAGTTCGCTCCTCGATAAGCTGCCGGAAAAGATTTCGCTGGCTATCCTGAGAGCACTGGATAAACTGGCTTACCATCTCCCTTCACTGAGCAACGTTATTATATTGAGGTGCAGCACCAGGAACTAACCCTGCTGTGGGAGCCTACTTTTTAATTAACAGAATAGACGAGATACCGTAGCTGCCGACTATTTGGTGTGCTTCGGCTATCTCGCTTTTATGCTCGTCAATTAACCTATCGACGGCCGGGGTAACTTCCGGCCAGTCATCAAACTGATAATCGTGGCAACCGAGGACGCCACCGGAGACAAGATTAGGCCAGATGATATTAAAATCATTCTCGATATACGCCTGCTGGTGACAGCCATCAATGAAGCCAAAGATAAATCTTGTCTGCTGACCAAATCTGACGTTCATTGAGTCCTCTTTAATGGTTATGATATTGTCAAAAGCTCGGGTTGCCTCCTGGTAAACTTCCAGCATTGAGCGGCCTCCCAAATACGCCTGGTAAACCTCAAACGCCGTCACGCCACTTTTACTTATCGTCTGGTCAAGGCTGGGCTCGAAAATATCAATAACGTAGACCTTCTTGCCATATTTCTTGGCAAATTTGGCTAATTTGACAGTGCCCCCGCCCTTAAAGGCGCCAATCTCAATGATGTCTCCCTCCAACTTTTGTAAGGCTCAAATTGACATCTAAATTATTTACATTTACATTTTTTATATCTACTCTTTCACTGAAGAATTTTGATCTTGCTTCGGCAACTTCAGATTCGCTAGAAATTAAATTTTTAACTACTACCCACACAACACTTATGAGAACTATACCGAGTAAAACCATTATAAGAGTAACTACTACTGTAGATAAACCTCTTTTTTGGATATATTTTCTATATACCATAAACCCTCTTTTACAAAGAAAAGATAACATAGAAAACATAACATAGAAAATATAGCATAGAAAGAAGAAGAAACCATTATGGGAAAAATTATAGGAATTGGACTGGTTGGCTTAACGCAATTCATTCTGTGGATAATTATTACCGCCGTCATTATCACCTCAGCACAATCGTTACTTCTGCCTGATGATGTTGGTCAAACAACCCAGGCGGTACAGAACATCATGTCTTCCGCACCTGTTGAACAAGCACAGATATCAGCAATAAACACCCAGGACCTGAGCGAAATACAACAGGTATTCAACTCCCTTAAGAACATTAACTGGGGATTGATACTGACCAGTTTTCTGTTCTACTTCCTGGGAGGATACTTTCTTTATGCATCACTGTTTGCCGCTGTCGGATCTGCAGTAGATAACGAAACCGATACACAGCAGTTTATGATGCCAATAACAATTCCCCTGATTTTAGGACTATTTGTGGCTATGGGTACTTTTCAAAACCCTGAAAGCTCGATGGCTTTCTGGTTTTCAATCATCCCGCTTACATCTCCCATCGTTATGATGGCCAGACTGCCATTTGGTGTTCCCTACTGGGAATTATTTTTATCGATGACAATCCTGGTGCTTACATTTTTCGGCACTACCTGGATGGCTGCAAAGATATACCGCACAGGCATATTGATGTATGGGAAGAAAACTACTTATAAAGAATTGTGGAAATGGCTCAGGTATAAGAATTAAGGCGGAGGCTGAGACTTCTAAGGCTAAGGTTTCTAACTACACAAATTAACCTTTTAGTTTTTATTCAGACTTTTTTTGATTTAATATTATGTTATATATTTTTCTAAGTTTTCCCTTTAAAAATTGAAACGAAATTATTTATAAAAAAATCTGAATTATGTCCCGGATATTAGTGATCGATGACGAGAAAAGCATCAGAAATTCATTGAAAGAGGTACTTGAATATGAGAATTATAAGGTTGATCTGGCTACAGAAGGCAGGGAAGGACTTGAGATGTTCGAAAAAAACCAGTATGATGTGGTACTTTGTGATATTAAGATGCCGAAGATGGATGGGATCGAAGTCCTTGAAGAAATTTATATACAGACAACTGATATCCCGGTTATCATGATCTCAGGACATGGCAATATTGACACTGCAGTTGAATCGATCAAGAAGGGAGCATATGATTTTATTCAAAAACCACTCGACCTGAACCGGCTGCTTATAACAATTAAGAATGCCCTTGAAAAAGGAAGCCTGGTAACCGAAACCAAAGCGCTGAAGAAAAGAGTGAGTAAGAAATATGAGATGATAGGGGAATCTGAAGCCATTATGAGGATGAAGGAAATGATCGACCGGGTTGCTCATACCGATGCGAAGGTGCTGATTACCGGCGATAACGGAACAGGCAAGGAACTCGTGGCACACCAGCTTCATGAAAAGAGCAGCAGGGCGAATCAGCCATTTATTGAAGTAAACTGCGCTGCCATTCCTTCGGAACTGATAGAAAGTGAGCTTTTTGGACACGAGAAGGGTTCATTTACCTCGGCACATAAACAAAGAATAGGTAAATTTGAACAGGCACAGGGTGGCACTATCTTTCTTGATGAAATAGGAGATATGAGCCTTCCTGCCCAGGCAAAGGTGCTGAGGGCACTACAGGAAAATAAGATCTCCAGGGTAGGAAGCAATAAAGATATTGATGTGGATGTAAGAATAATTGCTGCTACCAATAAAAATATAAGAGAAGAAATTGATAAACACAACTTCCGGGAAGATCTGTATCACAGAATAAGTGTAATTCTCATTCCGGTTCCGTCATTAAACGAACGAAAGGATGATATTCCCCTTCTTGCCGATCATTTCAATACCCATATCTGTGATGAATATGGCATTGGTAAAAAAGAGATCACTAACGATGCCATAAAAGAATTGCAGAAGATCAACTGGTCGGGAAATATCAGGGAGTTCCGGAATGTGCTGGAGCGATTGATAATCCTTTGTGAAAAAAATATAACCGGTAACGATGTGATCAGTTTTGCTCATCCTATTTCAAAATAATAACTTACTATAAAATTATATTTTTTGCCCGAAACCACTATCAATCCGTTCAGTATATCTATACTAACCTCATCGCTAAAATCATCATAACTTTTGGTATAAATAATTTGTTTTAAGAGATCATTGGTAATAAAAAAAATTCCATATACTCTCTCATTCTGTTTGTAAAAATCTTCATTCTGTTCATATGAAGATTCGTTTTCAGTGATTATTTCTGCACTTTTATGAAAGTTTTGCGTTTGCTCTATATTATTCATAAAAACAAGAGCTTCGGGGAAATATTTTTTTATGTTTCCCCAGTTTGTCTCAAAAGAGCTATAAATAACTGGTTTAACATGTAAATGTTTACCATGAATCCCTTTATAAAGCATTTGAGACCACAAACTTTCAGTTTCAACATCATAAGGGACAAGATTCAGTTTATATAAAACACCTGAAGCCGCAAAGGTTAGGGTATCTTCACCAAAGATCCTATTCCATACCAGGCCACTTTGAGTAATCGGACAATAGGTTACTGCAAAATATTTATCAAAAATCGAAATTGTATAACGCATTTTATTTTTATAGTCGGGAAAATATCTTATTCCTGCTAAAAGAAATAATATATTTTTAGCCTGACCTATTCATGCATTTTTCAGGTTAGTTTAAAACGCATTTTTTTAATTACAAAACAGAGAACTGTCATCATAATTACAAGACAACCCAGGAATAATGAAGAAAAATGTTCCATTCCGGCGGTGTGAGCTATCACTCCCATAAGGTAATTTATTATAATATTGCCAATCAAGGCAATAACTATTACAAAGCTAAATGCTGTTCCCGACATTTCTTTATAGAGTTCGCCCACGAAACCGAGTAAGATGGGAAATCCTGCTGCGAATCCTGCGCCAAGTAAAATAAGCCCCAGCAGAGTTGATCCATAGGTAACTGAGAACATCAATATCAACGCACCGGTAGCTGCAATACAAATACTTATGAATTGAACAGGAGCAGAAGAAACCTTTCGCAAGACATATCCCAGCACTATTCGTGTCAGAGTAAGACTTAGTACCAGGGCTGACAGGGCAAACATTGCCTCTTCCTTTTCGGCTTTAATAACATCATGTAAATATGTAGTTGTCCAGCTGTTTGCTAACCCCTCAATACCACTTTGGAAAAAAAGGAAAACTCCAATAAGAATAATGACAGGATCTTTTACCAATCGCGCAATTTTTTTCAGGGGAACCTGCTGCACCATTTTTGGTTTAGGGAAGCTGATAAGAAAAAAATAAATCAAAGGAATTAAAAGAGTATATCCAATAAATGCGATGATCGTACTCCCTGAAAATATTCCTGACAATGAGCCTATCAGTAAAGGCATCCCAAATGCACCTATTCCGTAAAATACCCCTAACACACTCAGGTTGGCACCCCTGTCGCCATCGCCTATGTCACTCACCAGGGTACTTGTTGCTCCATTAAGGATGCCTCCCCCAAAGCCAATAACAAAAACTGATGATTTAAGCAAAAACAAACTTTCACTAAATGCTATTCCTTCCAATGCCAGCATCACTACCAGTACACAAAAGATCAGCAAATACTTGTAACCATACCGGTCAACCACAGGCCCGAAAACAAAAGAACCTGCAAGGATACCGAAAGGTAAAAGAGAGGCAATTACACCTGCCTCTAATTCATTAATAGAATACCTGGTTATAACATCAGGAAGGATCAGTCCTACTGAAACAGCACAAATTCCAAAAATAAATATTCCGATATATGCTGCAATAAATGCTAATTTCTTTTGTCTGGTCAATGTCTTTTAATTAAATGTATCGGAATTTAACTTTGTTGACCGCATTCGCATAAAGCTTTAGCGGTTGCGAAGCTATGTTCTTATTTAAGCAAAGAAACATAATAATTTTTATGTTAGAAAGAAAGTATTTTTTTTAAAAGCAACTATTTTGCCGGCTAATCCGTCATTAATAAGAAAGAATGAATTGCCCGATGGATTATAACATTAAACTCAGGTTGCTTGTTAGTATTATTCTGTTTATGAGACAGAAAAAACTATTTTTTATACTATTGTGAATGATCAATAACCTTAAACAAAAAAAATGAAATCAAAGATCAGCTTTTATACAGGATTAATAATCACAACCATATTGGGATATATAATATTATTCACCGGTTGCTTAAAATTAGAAAATGAAGAACAGGTCACCTATTTCATAGTTGAGGTTGATAGTATTGATCTGGCAGATACCATAACCACAGCCGATACTCTTTCTATCAGTTTTTATGGAACCGTTGGCAATAACGGTTGTTATTCATTCTCTCAGTTTAACCCTCAGTTTTATGAGGACACAATTTATATTGAAGTTTGGGGCATACTATCTCCGGGCAATAATTGCGCTGCTGTTATGGTTTACCTTGAAGGTGAACAACTACATATTCTTAACTTTGACGAAGGCACTTATTTTGTGCATATTAAACAACCCGATGGGAGCTTACTTACTGATTCCATTGCTGTGATCCCGGCAGGATACAGATAGAAACCGGACACAAGGAATTCTATCGCTGAAAAAAAATCAAATCATTTTTTACCTAAGTTGTGCGATTCAAAGGTAGTGAAGAATCTCTTTACTTACGTTTGCTCCGGGTTTTAATTATCTGCTTTGATCTTTTTGAATAAGAACAGGTAAGTAATCGCACCTGAAATCAAATTGGCTGTGAATGCAGACCAAAATATTCCTTCCAAACCAATCCATGATGAAGTAAGCCAGGCAAGAGGAATATACAAACCTATCATTCTGATGATTATCATATTAAAGGCTATAAATGGTTTGTTAATTCCATTAAATATGCCCATACCCATCATCATTATCCCCTGAAAACCGTAACTAAACGAAACGATGACCAGATATCCGGCAGTAATTTTTACAACAGTGGGGTTGGAACTAAAAATACCGGCTATTACCTGCGCCGCAAATATGCATAGAATAGAAATAAAAACACCCCAGGTTAGAGAAAACAAAGAAGCTATTTTTATACCCTGGAACAAACGTGTTCTATTTCCAAGTCCCCAGTTCTGACCGGCAAATATCATCATCACCGAACCTAACGCACTGATAATTAAAAGTGCAAGCATTTCCAGGCGTAAAATGATACCAAATGCTGCTACAGCTTCATTCCCGAATTCAGCAATAATCCGGGTAATAATACCAATAGAGAGGGGTGTGATAAGTAAACTAATTGCAGCAGGTCCGGCAACATAAAGGATGTTTTTCCATGTACGAATAAGTTCAACTAAATCAAGCAGATAAAATGTAAGCAGTTTTTTTCGCCTGATAAGAATATATAGAGTAACAATCATACCAATTCCTCTAGCAATTACTGTTGCAATTGCCGCACCTTTCAACCCTAATTCAGGGAATGGCCCAATCCCGAAAATCAGCAGGGGATCAAGAATTATATTTATAGTTGCCGAAAAAATCATTATCATTCCCGGGGTGAATGTATCACCGGTAGCACGGATGATATTGTTCCCAACCATGGGTATAACCAGGAATATCATTCCCCAGTACCATATAACCATATAATCTTTTATCAAAGGCAGGATATCCTGAGAAGCACCAAGCAATCTGAATAAAGGTTCTAGGGTAAACTGACCAATTGTTACAAAAATTATAATAATAACAACTGACAAGGCAAGAGCATGTGCTGCATATTGCCGGACAACCGATTTTTTTTCAGAAACGATCATCCTGGATATAAGAGAAGCAGTCCCTATTCCCATACCCATGGAAATACTTGCAATCATCATAACAACAGGAAAAGTAAAACCAATAGCTGCAAGTTCGTCCACCCCGACTTTCCCAATGAAGTAGGTGTCCGTCAGGTTAAAGATCATCATACCCAACATACCTAATATCATTGGCCAGGTAAGTTTGGCAAGCGTTGATGAAATAGGTCCTTCTGTTAAGATTTTATTGCGTTCCTGCATTAGGATTATTTCTGTATGCTTATTTGCTTTCTTAATTTCATCATCTTAATCTTTATTAAAAACTTCACCTTTCATCAAGAAGTAAAAAGACAAAAGTAAAAAGTTATCGTCAGGTCAAATAATTTTAAATTCAAAAACAAAAAAATCCTTGCATTATCTGGCTGACCATATTATGGCACCGCTCACACCAACTCAAACATATTGTTTTACTGGGTATAGAATGCGGACTTACAATCTTGAGCAGACCATCGGAAATTGTTTGCCTTGCAATTCCGCTTTTCTGGGGTGTTTGGAACAAGAAAACTGTTCTTGATAAATTCAATTTGTTCTTACAACAAAAAAAGCAAATCATTCTGTTTTAAAACAAAAATTTCAACCCGTTTTGTAATCCACTTTGAACACAACGGATATGCATACAAATACAAAGCATTTGATTCGGAGAAGATGAATCTCAAACTTAATGAATGGAACCGTATTTGTTTCGATTATCTTACCCCCGAAGTCCGCCGGAAAACTGATAATCTGAAAGTATATTCAATGAATTAAATTAATTTTGACCCGATAAATTAATTTTCAATCATTATTTGACATTAAAAATATTATTCCGCGTAATAATGAGACTGCAATTGTATTGGTCATTAAAACCGTTTTGAATGAAAAAAAGAGATAAAAAATTTGAGAAGCTAAAATCTATCCTTAAAAAGATGGGGCATGTAGTTGTGGCTTACAGTGGTGGTGTAGATAGCACATTTTTACTAAGAGTTGCTCACGATGTGCTTAAAGAAAAAGCGTTTGGTGTGCTGGCTGTCTCTCCCAGCTATCCTTCGAGGGAATATGCTAAGGCAATTGAAATAGCCGAAACAATTGGCGTAAAGATTGAAGTAATCCAGACCAAAGAAATCGACGATGTCAGGTTTAAAAACAATCCTGAAAACCGGTGCTATTTCTGCAAGAGTGAATTGTTTGAAAAAATTGCCGAAATTGCCGGAACGGACAAATATAAAAATATGGTCGACGGATCAAATTTTAGTGATAGAAATGATCACAGACCCGGAATGCAAGCTCTGAAAGAAAAAAAGGTCAGAAGTCCGCTCATGGAAGCTGAATTAACCAAAAATGAGATACGGGAGCTTTCCAAACAGTTAGGGCTGCCTACCTGGGATAAGGATGAACTGGCTTGTCTGTCATCCCGCTTTCCTTATGGCGAAACGATTGATCAAAAAAAGCTGAGGATGGTGGATCAGGTGGAAAACTTCCTGAGTGATCTGGGTTTCAGGAATATTCGTGCACGGCATTCCCGGTATACTGTAAAAATTGAAGTGGAACCGGCACAAATCCATAAATTCTTCGATGATAAATTACGGGATAAGACCGTCAAAGTGATAAAAGAAATCGGGTATACTTATGTAACCATTGATCTTGAGGGATATCGCAGAGGAAGTATGAATGAAGTTATAACCGGGAAGAAAAAATGAAGCAGTTGGAATAATACCATAAATTTCGAAAATAATATAAAAAAAACGCTACATCATGAAATCATTTTCCGGGAAACAATTATCAGTCTGTTTTACTGAACTAAGACTGATTATTATATTTTTGGCTATTGGAAATTCAACTCTTTTCAGCCAGTCACAGCAACAATCTCTTACTTCCCGTCTTCAAATAATTGATGTGTACACCAAAGAAGTTGACACCATCTATACCGTACAAGATCATTTTGAGGCGCCTAACTGGACTTTGGACGGGCAACACCTGATCTTTAACAGTAATGGAAAACTGTACAGGATACCAATTACCGGTGGAGAACCGGAACTGATACCTACAGGGTTTGCCAACCGTTGCAACAACGACCATGTACTATCGCCTGATGGCAGCCATATAGCTATTAGTCATCACACGCAGGATGAGGGTCATTCACTCATTTATACTGTTCCGGTAAGAGGCGGGACTCCAAAACTTATCACGCCATACGGCCCATCCTATCTTCATGGCTGGTCGCCCGACAGCCGCAAGGTTGCTTTTGTTGAATATCAGATTGGAAAAAACAATAAATAAATTCCCCTATAACAGTATGGGGAGTCCATCCTCAAGACCCTATCAGGTTTAGAAAATTCTACGGTTATTATTTTTAAAAGAATTAACCGCTAAGAACGCAAAGAACAAATATCCATATGCGAACTTTGCGCCTTCTTTGCGACTCTGCGGTTAGTTTTTGATCACTCTTTGTTCTTTTTAACGCCAAAACCCGGATCGATTTTAATGAACCACAGAGCTGCGAAACTCGGGATTGTGCATATTATCACATAGATAAAGAAATGCTGATAACCCGGAAATTCCTGTATCGCTCCACTGATCATTCCAGGTATCATCATCCCAAGCGCTCCGATCTGGCATAATCCGGCGCCATGCCCCCAACCGGCTCCTTTAAAAATAAAGTCTTCAGGATAATCCTGATCCCCGGGATTTATCTCCTCAATTATAAGTGCGGAGCTGTACAAAAACATTTTATGAAGAACACGCCTGACTTCATAATCTTTTTCAATAATATACGACCGCAGATCATCATCATTATCAATGTATTTGATCTCAAGCTCCAGCATTCTGCCGCTTCCGGCTCTTTTCAGCGGGATAAGTGATAACACAGCTTTTGCATTTAATTTAAGTTTTTCATTTATATTATCCACAAGTTCCTGCTGCGAGGTTTCTACTGTCCAGCGAAAATATTTTCCTTCTTCATCAACATTGCCAAGGTATTTTTTAAGTTTATTTTCGGGGATATAATGAGGACTGCAAAAAGTGCGTGGCACACTGTTCACCCATTTTTTCATTTCCGGTTCCTTTGTCAGGTCGACACAAATATTTTCTTTAGCATCAGGAATATTTTGCATATATGGCAGGGGCTTATTTTCCCATATACTTTCAAATTTCTCCATAACACCTCCGCATGATTTTGAATAGCGGGCATCGCAAATTTTATTATCAAACATTAAAACCTGTCCCCGGGTGTTCAAGGCTCCTGCTTTTGACTGAGGGGTTAAATTGTTCACTCCCTGGTATCTCTGGCAGCAATCATCATTACATACATCAAAACCAAAATGAACATGTTTTTGCTCAATATATGTTTCATTAACTGCAATCTCTATTTTGTAATCAGACAGAGGAAGTGTCCCTGAATTATTTATTACAAGTGATGTCGATTGAATACCGGGTATTTCAAGAGAGAGAGAGCTTTGTTTATCTTCAGGCAGAATTATTCCCACTCGTATATCAGGTTCTTTATCTGGTATGACTCCCGGATTCAACATAAATTATCTTTTCTTATATGTCAGGAAAGCATCAACCCCGGCTCCTATTGCAGGCGCTTCTCTCAGTTTAGAAATCGCTATTATCTCTTCCTTAAATTTTCGGTCTTGCAAATAGTATTGTTTAAACCGGCTATTGTGGTTTCTATTGACTAATTCCGATAATCTTTCAATGATCTGATCCCATAACAAAGGTGTTTCTTTTGAATAATTCAGCAAATCCCCAAGCCGTTGCCCGACGATTATACGGTCGAGAAGTATACCTGAATACTCATGGTTCTTTTCCGGTGTCTCCCGCGAAGGATTAACAAATGAAAAAAGACCTGACCAGCCGGAATATATTGTTGTGATACGCTCATACAATAATGTGGCGATATACATGCTTACATCATTTATTGTATCAATAGCAGCTTTATCTTCCGACAAAGCTTTTTCGAAAATTTGTGGCGAATAAATATGGTTATTGTTTAACTCTTCGACAGGAATGTTGCTATAGCGGCTGTAAACAGACTGAATTCCTCTTGCGGAGGCATATTGTTCCAAAGAGATCCCATTTTCACATTTCATCTCCCAGGTTTTTGCGATCCAGCTTTTAGCCTGGTCGAAGGGAATAAGTTTCCCTTTCAGTTTCAGCGCATCAGCAGCGCCGGTTCCTCCGCCGAGGTAATATGCGTTTTCAACATCTCTGAATAATCCGCCCGTTGAATATTCTTCACCCAAACCACAATAATCCGCATCGCTGCCAAGATGGGCGACCGGAGAACTCAGAACCAGGTTTTTCTCTTTGATTTTTAATTCTATGAATTCTGAAAATTCCGGCATTCGCGGACCATTTGCAATAGCAGCAATCCCGCGCTTATCAACGGTTTTTAAACCCGGCATTCCAATTCCGATAAGAGCTTTTTTTTCAGGATTTTTTTTCAATAACCCGGTAATTACATCAGCCGTAGCGTTCATATAAACATCACCCTGCTGTTTTTCCTCTCTGGTCAGATGAATCGCTGAATTCATCTCGCTAAGTTGAGTTTTTATATCAACAGGGATGTAACCCGGAATATGATCCGGATAATCGGAATATTTTTTCTGTACATTAAGCCCGGAGATTTGAAAAAGTCCTGTTTTATCCGGGTAATTAATTACCCAACCGCTTACTTCAGTTGCTCCCCCGTCTATTCCTATTAAAAGTATGTTTTTCAAGATAATTGACTAAAATGTAAAATGACTAAAATTTGAAATGCCTGAGCGTTTATGCAGTGTTAAAAGCAATCCGTCTTAAAATTATTTCCTTCCGCATATCATCTTTTGCTTCATCATTCCGGTCTATCACATCCTGGTTAATTGCATGATCCGTTCCGCCTGAGTGGCGAATAACTTCATATACCGGGTCATAAATTCTTCCTATTTTATAGTATTCTGCAATTTTAATTTTATTTTTCTGCAAGCTGTCCCTGGTTTCAGTATCCGTTTTTCCCAGGAAGATCACATCAAAATCCCGGTTAATTTGTGATAAGATCGACCGGACAGTTAATTTGAACTGTTCAGCCAACTGATTGTTTTCCTGATCACTATGCAGAATAACAGTCGTCTTTGGTACCATGCAATATCTATTTTATTGTGTCGGAATTTACTCACTTCGTTTCCCGAAAATCAGGACAGGCTATGAGATCGTCACGCTTGTACAATTCTTTCAGACTGACAGATGAAATTCTACTTTTTCTTCTTCATTTACCGGTTCACGTATAATAATTTCATTGTTGTCAATATCAATTAAAATATGTGAATCCGGTTTTACAAAATCTTCAAGCATCGCTATGGATATTTTATCCATTATTTCTTTCTGAATTAGTCTTTTAAGTGGTCTCGCCCCAAATTGAATATCATATCCTTTGTTTTTTAAATATTCTATACAATCGTTGCTTACATTGAACGTGATATTTTGTTTTTTTAGCAGGTGCAAAAGATTATTTAACTGAATCCGGATAATTCCTTCAAAATTCTCTTTACTCAAAGGTTTAAACATTATCAACTCATCTATACGATTTAAAAATTCCGGTCTGACAGTATGTTTGAGTAAGTCAAAAACTTGTTTTTTTGTACTTTCAATAATCTCTTCCGAATTTGATTCATTTATTTTCTCAAAATTATCCCGAATAATATCAGACCCGATATTTGAAGTCATTATTATGATGGTGTTCTTGAAGTTGGCAATACGCCCTTTGTTATCCGTTAGCCTTCCGTCCTCTAATACCTGCAACAGAACATTAAAAGTATCAGGATGTGCTTTTTCAATCTCATCCAGTAATATAACTGAATAAGGTTTTCTTCTAACCGCTTCGGTTAGCTGTCCCCCTTCGTCATAACCAACATATCCTGGAGGCGCACCAATAAGACGTGAAACAGCGTGTCGTTCCTGGTATTCACTCATATCAATACGTGTCAATAGGTTTTCATCGTTGAACAAGTATTCTGCCAAAGCTTTTGCAAGCTCAGTTTTACCTACTCCGGTTGTTCCTAAAAATAAAAAT
Source organism: Bacteroidota bacterium (assembly GCA_022561875.1). Lineage (GTDB taxonomy): Bacteria > Bacteroidota > Bacteroidia > Bacteroidales > VadinHA17 > JADFUQ01. The sequence goes on from JADFQJ010000039.1 coordinate 12,857, forward strand.
GACCCAACCGGTTTACGCTCATCAGATAATCCGGTACGGCTACGCCTGATTGCTGATGCTACGGCATGAATAGCTTCATCTTGTCCAACTACACGCTTATGCAATTCATTTTCGATCAGTAAAAGTTTTTCTTTTTCGCTTTGGAGCATCCGGGTAACAGGAATGCCTGTCCACCGTGAAACTATTTCGGCAATGTCTTCCGCAACTATCTCCTCACGCACAAGCCTTTTTCCTTCCCGCTCATATTCTTTAAGTTTTTCAACAGTTTCTTTTAATGATTCATCGGCTTTGGGTAAACGACCGTATCTTATTTCTGCAACTTTTGCCAGTTCGCCATCTCTCTCAGCTTTTTCCGCCTCATATTTATAATTCTCTATTTGCTTTTTGATTTTCTGGATATTTTCTACCACATGTTTTTCATCTTCCCATAAAGCCATTAGTTGTTTTCTCTCATCTTCCAGATCAGCTAATTGTCTTTTAATCTTTTCAACTCTTATTTTATCTTTTTCTCTTTTAAATGCTTCCTTTTCAATAATTAATTGTTGGATTTTTCGGTCGAGTGTATCTATTTCTTCGGGTTTAGAGTTTGCTTCTAACCTCAAACGGGCAGAAGCTTCATCTATTAAATCTATAGCTTTGTCTGGCAAATATCTGTCTGAAATATAACGAACAGAGAGTTGCACAGCAGCGATAATTGCTTCGTCCCTAATTCTTATTTTATGATAACTTTCGTATCGTTCTTTAATTCCACGAAGAATGGAGATAGCATCTTCTTCTGCAGGCTCATCAATAAATACTTTCTGGAATCGTCTTTCCAGGGCTTTATCTTTTTCAAAGTACTTTTGGTATTCATTCAGGGTTGTTGCTCCAATAGCCCTTAGTTCGCCACGTGACAGGGCAGGTTTTAAAATATTTGCGGCATCCATCGCTCCCTCGCCACCACCTCCGGCGCCAACTAAAGTATGTATTTCGTCGATAAACAGAATGATTTTACCTTCGGAATTCACAACTTCTTTCACAACGGATTTTAGTCGCTCTTCAAATTCACCTTTATATTTAGCCCCGGCTATTAAAGCTCCCATATCGAGAGAGAAAATATTCTTTTTTAACATGTCCTCGGGTGCATCTCCATTTACGATCCGAAAAGCAATTCCTTCGACAATAGCAGTTTTACCAACTCCGGGTTCTCCAACCAAAATAGGGTTGTTTTTGGTTCTTCGCGCTAATATTTGAAGCACCCGCCGTATTTCATCATCACGACCGATAACCGGGTCCAGCTTTCCTGATTTTGCTTTTTCATTCAGGTTAACAGCATATTTTTCCAGGGAATTGTAATTACCCTCTGCATTTTGACTGGTGACTTTTTCTCCTTTGCGTAGTTCATTAATAGCAGCCCTGATGTCTTTTTCGTTTAAGCCGCTATCCTTTAATAAACCGGATACGTTATCCTTAACCTTCATTAAACCTAACAGTAAATGTTCCAGGGAAACATATTCATCCCCAAACTCTTTAGCTTGTTGTTGCGCCTTCACTAAAGCCTGATTAGCTATATTCGATAAATACACTTGCCCACCGGAAACTTTACTATAGCTTTTAAGTATTTGGTTTAAAGCCTGCGTTAAGTTTTGCGCATTAATTGCCAATTTATTAAATAAAAAAGGCAGTACATTTTCATCGACCTCAAATATCCCTTTCAACAGATGACCGCATTCTATTGCCTGGTTTTCAGCTTCTATTGCCAACTGATGCGCCTTTTGTATTGCATCCTGTGATTTTATTGTAAATTTATCTAATTGCATGTCTGTTTTCTTTAGAATTTATACCCTGTTATGTACTGTTCAAATTGCATTCCAGAGTAAAATCATGTACATTTTGTCATGTCAGGTTGCGTTTGGGACTATTTACCATAGTGATATCTACAACAGTATATCAAAATTTCATTTCCCGCAACTTGCAGTACTTTCTAATATTTTTCCAATTCAGCGTTAACACGGTATTATTAACCGTGCCTTCGCATTGCTTCGGCAGGCAGGCCCATAAGATTTATAGCTATGACTGACAAACAAGAGAATAAGCTTTCGATGTGGTTCAGTACACAGAAAGTGGCAAACAGTACAATTCGGTATGGAGCCAAATGTCTGTTGAGTGGATTTAAGTATGAGATACGAGAAATAAAAACCCTGCTGATTTGGTGGAGCTTTTTCCTGATTAATAATCTTTGTACAAAAAAAGTTGTTAAATGTACGGATAATTTTGTATGTTAGCGCCTGAATGAAACGGGCAAAATCCATATTCCTGTTGAGCATTATTTCGATGATGCTTTTGCCTTGGCAGTTGATGTGTATGGCTCACCCTATGGGGCATGCACACCACCATGCACCGGGTGAATTAAGCCCGTGTGAACAAAGAAGGTTGTACAAAGAAACAAGCGTTTGGCCTCCGATGGATTGCTACAAACTTTCCATCAATGCGGATGATTACCAATTACCACAAAACGATAAACTTACTCCTTCGGTGCAAACACTTGCCGTTACAGCAGTGTTGCTGGAACTGATTAAGGTTGATTTGCCGGAAAATGTTTTTATTCCATTGCCCGACCCGAAGTGCCATTCAAGGCCTCCACCTTCGAGTAACTTACTTCGCGCTCCCCCCTATTGTTTAATTCCTTTTTGCAGGAACAGGTATGCTATTGCCCGAACTTTAATGGTTCGGCTTTGTGCGTTTATGTACCCTTGATATTTCCTGCAAACCCCTTTTCTTTTATTACTGCTGTTCAATTGTTGTGGCTTTTTGCTGCGATTTGAATAGCGCATTCGGGAATTAAACAAAAAATTACGTTATGATAAAACTTTCTTTTCGAAACCCGTACCTGGTGCTGGTGTTCACTGCTGTGGTGGCGCTGCTGGCAGGGGTGCTGGTTCCAAGGATGCCGGTGGATATCCTTCCACAATTCAAAAAATCCGCCATGCAAATACTTATCCTTTATCCGGGCATGCCTGCGGAAGTGGTGGAAAAAGACATCACGAGCCGTATGGAACGTTGGACAGGGCAATCGCCCGGTATTGAGAAACAGATATCGAAAAGTATTATGGGGGTAAGTATGGTTACAAACTTCTACGGGGAGGATATTGACCCTGCTGAAGCGATGGCAAACACCTCCTCTTATGCGATGAGTGACATGTATTATATGCCGCCAGGTACGCTGCCGCCATTGGTACAGCCGTTCGACCCAACGGCAAGCAAGCCGTTGATGTTATTAACGGTAAGCAGTGAGGTAAAAAGCGGAAAGGAGCTGTACGATATTGCTTACTACAACCTTCGGCAGATGTTGAGCGGTGTGCCGGGCATTGTGGCTCCGGCTGCTTATGGCGGTACGTTAAGAAGGATTCATATTTATGTTGACCCTGCCAAACTGGAAGCGTTAGGGATTTCCCAAACACAGGTGAACGATGCCATTAAGAAGAACACTACAATGATTCCTTCCGGCATTGCAGAAATAGGCATGATAAACTACGGTATTGATGCCAAGGGGATGATTATTGATGTGAAGGACTTCAACGATATTGTAATTACCTATAAGAACGGTAAGCCCATTTACATTAAAGATGTAGGGTATGCAGAGGATGCAAGCGTTATCCAGACCAATATTGCACGGGTGGATGGCAAGGAACAAGTGTATTTGCCCATTTTCAAAAGGCCGGGCGCTAATACGATTGCCTCGGTTGAAGGAGTTAAAAAGATACTTCCGAACTTAAAAGAAAGAATGCCGGACGATATTCAGCTGAACGTGATTTTTGACCAAAGTTCTTATGTGCGGAATGCCATTTCAGGATTGACGAATGCCGGGCTTGGCGGGTTGTTGCTTGTGGTAGTGGTGTTGGTGCTGTTTCTTGGAAACTTCCGCTCGGCTTTTATTGTTTCTATCAGCTTGCCCCTTTCGGTGTTGTTTGCTTTTGTGGTACTTTCCTTTACCGGGCAATCCATCAATAGTATTACGCTGGGCGGCATTGTGCTGGTGCTTGGGTTGCTGGTGGACAATTCCATTGTAGTGCTCGAAAATATTGACCGACACCTGAAAATGGGTAAGTCGGCATGGCAGGGTGCTATGGATGCGGCTTTGGAAGTAGCTACGCCCGTACTAACTTCAACGCTCGTTATCATAGTAGTGTTTTTTCCGGTGATGTTCCTTACGGGAATGGCGAAATTCCTTTTCTCACCGCTTGCCATTACAGTGGCGGGTGCAATGATTGGCTCGTACATTTTCTCGCTCACGCTTGTACCGTTGGCTGCGGCTTACCTGTTTCGCAACAGCTTGCCTAAAGCGGGAGATGCGCCAAAACGAAATGCGCTCGGCTTTTTCCAGCGATTTATCGAAAACCTGCGGAACCGCTACGAACGAAGTTTGATGAAAACGCTGAATCACAAGTGGAAGATGTTGGGTGGTATTGCAGTGTTGTTCGCCTTTTCCCTGTTCCTGATGAAAAACATGGGCTATGAGCTATTCCCGCAATCGGATGTGGGGCAAATGGAGATACAGGTTCGTATGGAATCGGGAACTCCTTTGAGAGTTACAGCACAGACCATTGCCGAAATGGAGCAGGTGATACGGGATGAATTGGGGGATGACCTGCAGCAGCTAATTTCCAATATCGGTATTTTCTATGACCTGCCTGCTATCTATACGCCTAATTCAGGCACACAGGATGCTTTTATCGGTGTTCAGTTGAAAGAGGGACATACGGTCAGCACGTTTGAGTATGCTTCCCGTTTGAGAGAAAAATTGCATGATAAATTTCCCGGGATTGAAGTCAGCTTTAATACGGGCGGCTTGATTACGGCTGCGCTCAACGAAGGCAAACCCGCTCCGATAGATGTGCAGATAATTGGTAACGACCTGAAAGTGCTGAGGCAAATAGCTGAGCGCTTGCAGGATACCATTGCTGCCATTTCTGCAACAAGGGATGTACGCATTTTGCAGCGGCTTGACCAGCCGACCAAGAACATTGACATAGACAGGATAAAGGCAGCGGAATTGGGTGTGGAACCGGTAGATGCCATCAAGAACATTGTTTCTGCACTTAACTCATCGGCTACCTTTGATAAGGCATTCTGGATTGATGAGCGCAACGGGAACCACTATTATGTAGGAGTTACTTATCCTGAATACCTGATTAACGATGAGCATGTGCTAAGCAATGTAACCGTAAGCAGCAAGACCCATGATAAGCCCGTACCGTTCAGGAACTTTTCAAAAATCACCGAATCAACAAGTCCTGTTGAGATAAATCACTACAACCTTCAAAGGGTGTTTAATGTGTATGCCAATGTAGAAGGAACCGACATAGGCTCTGTTTCGGATGAGATACAAAAACGGATAGATGCAATGGAATTTCCAAAGGGTTATAAAGTAACGTTCAGCGGTGAGGTGGCTACGATGAAAAGCGCATTCGGTGACCTGGGGCTTGGTTTGGGGCTGGCGGTGATACTGGCGTTTCTGATAATAACGCCATTGTTCCGTTCTTTTCGTCAGCCGCTCATTATCATTATGACATTTCCGCTTGGTATCATCGGGGTCGCTTTTCTAATGTGGGTAACGAATACCTACCTGAACATACAATCACTGATGGGAATTATCATGATGGTGGGGATTGCCGTTTCCTACGGGAACATATTGATAGACCGTATTAACGCATTGGTAAAGGAAGGCAAAGTAAAAATCGAAGCGATAGTTAGCGGAGCTACAGACAGGTTTCGTCCTGTGCTGATGACAGCAGGAACAACCATTTTCGGGTTGCTGCCTACAGCTATGGCGACCGGTGCAGGAACAGAATCAAATGTGCCACTGGCAATTGCTGTGATTGGAGGAACTTTTATGGCAACCCTGCTTACTCTTTATATTATTCCAATCTTGTATTTACTAATTGCTAAAACTAAAAACAATTAAAAATGAAAAAATCTATGATATGTAAAATAACGGGCAGCTTGTCCCTCATTGCTGCGCTGTGGCTATCAGGTTGCAGCAGCGATGAAAAAACAGAGAATCAAACCACAGTGGATGATTCGAAAATACAGAATGTTGAAGTAACAGTTCCGGCTTACCGCTCTTTTGTTTCTGAAGTGTTGATTACGGGAACGGCTGAGCCGAACCGGGAAGTGATGCTGTACGCAATAGAAAGCGGTTATGTAAAAACCGTTTACAAAGACATTGGCGATAGGGTACAAAAAGGAGAAGTGATTGCGGTGTTGGAGAACCCTGAGTTGTATCGGCAGCAGCAACAACTAACGGCAGAAATGGAAGGTAAGAAATCGGTTTACGAGCGGTTGCAATCCACATATAAAAAAACCCCTGCCCTCACTCCGTTGCAAATACTGGAAGATGCCAGGGCGGAATACCTTTCGCTGAAAGCGAAATGGGATGCTGCTAATGACCGCATCAGCTTTTTGCAGGTGAAAGCGCCTTTTTCGGGCATTATCACGCAGCGATTTGTAGATGAGGGTGCATTGGTTCAAAGCGGCTTAACAGAAGATAATCCCCAGCCAATTGTAGAAATTCAGGAAGTCAATCCAATCCGTTTGAGTATCCCTTTACCGGAAGCTGATGCGGTAGCGATTGGCAAGGGCATGGGGGTGGTTGTAACGTTTCCCGAACTGCCGGGCAAATCGTATACCGCAAAGATAAGTCGTACAGCCAATTCATTGGACAGGGCTTCTAAAACCATGCGGGTGGAAATTGACATTCCCAATGCCGATGGCAAAATAAAGTCGGGCATGTACGCCAAAGTCCTGATGCAAATAAACAGCAGGGACAGTGTGCTTTCCCTTCCCGTAACTGCACAAGTGATTTTTCAAAACCAACCCTTCGTAATGCTTGTAGTGGATCTGCCTGCCGGACAGGCAGGTGGAAAAGTGGAGCGGGTTCCATTGCGAAAAGGACTTTCCAACAAGGACTATTTTGAAGTGTTAAATCCGGAGATTGGCGTTGAATCGCAAGTAATAATACAGGGTAAGGGCCTTGTAAGACCCGGACAGGTTGTTAAACCTATATTTAAAAGCGAATAACTATGAAAACATATATCAATAAATCCATAGCGCTGTTGTTCATTTTGTTTGCCGGATTTTTCGGTCTTGTAAAAGCACAGGATAAAACACAGCCGATAAATTTGGAAACCGTCCTGAAATTAGGCGGAGCCAATAACCTGACTATACAGGAGTACAAACAACGGCAGGAACTGGCATTGGCCAACCTTGCCAAAGCAAGGGAATGGTGGCTCCCGGATATTTATACCGGCACAACCATTCATCAGCTTTGGGGCAACGCCATGAACAGTGATGGCAAAATTTTTACAGATGTAAACCGGCAAAATTTTTGGGGAGGGTTGGGCTTAAACGCTACTTGGGATTTTGGAGATGGAATTTTTAAAGCCAATGCCGCTGAACTCAAAGCACAGGCTTCGGTGTACCGGACACAGGCGGAACAGAACAAAGCTCTGCTGAATGTTATACAAACATACTATGACTTTCTGGCAGCACAGCTTTACTACGAAGCCTATGAACAGCTGGCAGCACAAGCGGACACGATTGCCAGTCAGATAGCCATTCAGGTAACTGTAGGACTGCGCTATGAATCAGAACTGTTATTGGCAAAAAGCAATTACAAGCACCTGCAAGTTGAAATGCTGAATGCCAAGACTGAATATAATAACAAGTCTGCAACATTGGTGAAATTACTGAACCTTGATCCCTCTATGAAACTGGTTGTGACAGATAAAGTTTTAGTTCCTTTGGAATTGATTACAACCGAAAACATGGCCATTTCCTTCGATTCAGCCTATCAAAGCAGGCCGGAACTGAAAAGTATGGAATTGGTATTGCAATCCTTGAATATGGAGAAAAAAACAACCACAACAGGACTATTGTTACCGGAATTAAGGATAGGCACTTACGGTTCTTACTTCGGTGATGTTTTTTCTCCAATCAATCCGACAAGTGAAATCAATGCAGCATTGATTTGGAAAATTCCTGTGGGAAGACTGACATACGGTGGAACCTTAAAGCAGTACAACGTTCGGATTGCATTACAGGAAAATCAAATGCAGCAGGCCAAAGCACAAGTCAATGAAGAAGTGATCAGTGCGAGAGAACAAATCACTACAGCCAAAGAACAAACAGAAATTGCGCTGGAAGGAAGTCAACTGGCAGAACAAGCCTTAAGACAGAGTATGGAAAGACAACAGTTAGGAACAGTTCGCCCTTTTGAAATCTTGCAAGCGCAGGAGTTTTATATCAAATCAAGATTGGATTACCTGAAAGCAGTTGCTTCTTACAACAAGGCACACTACGCTTATTATGTGGCAACGGGTAATAATCTATAATCAATTTTTTAACCAATAAAACACAACATAATGAAAAATTCAATGCTAAGTATTCTAATGGTAGTAACATGGAGCATGTTTAACTCAGCCATTGCACAAGAAAACATTTCCCAACCAAAATTAATTGCCTTGAAATTCCATGCCGACTGGTGCGGGTCATGCAAGGCAATGGGGCCTGTATTTGAAGACCTGTCGAATAAGCTGGACGGGAAACCCGTACTTTTTTACAAGCTGGATTTTACCAATAACACGACCAAACACCAATCTGTTATGATGGCTTCTGCTTTGGGATTGGATGAAGCCCTCAAAGAGAATCAGGGGACGGGATTTATATTGCTTATTGATCCGAAAAGCAAAAAGGTTTTGCAAAAGTTTACCAAAGATGATGGCTTAAAAAGCATAGCAGGAAAGATAAATGGGTATTTATAACATCAAAACCCAATGAACTCGATTGAAAATGAAATAATGGAGATAATTAAAGATAAGGCAGGTATTCAGGGAAAGGAAATTTCTCTGGATGCCCATTTTGCCAATGATCTCGGACTTGATTCACGTGATGCTGTTGAGCTCATTCTGGACTTGGAAAAAGCATTTGAAGTAGTAATACCTGACGATGAAGCACAGGAAATTCAAACAGTGAGACAGGCCATTGAAGCAATCACGGAGAAATTAAAAACTTAAAAAATCAAGCAAATGATGAAAACACTTTCACTAGCCGTTGGTTTTCTCCTGGTACTAAACTCATCATGCGGACAAGTACGGGATAAAATTAAGACAGAAGAAAACAATAAACACGAATATACCAATGAATTGATCAGGGAAAGCAGCCCGTATCTGCTGCAACATGCACATAACCCGGTCAACTGGTATCCCTGGGGAGAAAAAGCCCTGAAAAAAGCAAAAGACGAAAACAAAATGCTCATTATAAGCATTGGTTATGCAGCCTGCCACTGGTGTCATGTAATGGAGTATGAAAGCTTTGAAGATACGGCTGTTGCAAGGTTGATGAACGAACATTTTGTTTCCATTAAAGTGGACAAAGAGGAACGCCCGGATGTTGACCAGATATACATGAATGCAGCTCACCTTATTACAGGAAGGGGTGGCTGGCCTTTGAATGCATTGGCTTTACCTAATGGAAAGCCATTTTTTGCCGGAACGTATTTTCCGAGAAACGAATGGATAAAAGTGCTGAATTATTTCGTTGATATTCAAAAAAACAACCCTGCATCTTTAAAGGAAAAGGCAGAAAAAATAACCCAGGGCATACATTCAATAGAAAACATTCCTTTTAATAACAAAAAGGCATCGTTTTCAATGCAAGACCTGGATAATAGCTTCAATAGCTGGAAATCGAACATTGATTTTGAGAAAGGTGGCGGAAACCGGGCTCCTAAGTTTCCTATGCCGTCCATCTGGGAGTATGTGCTGCATTACAGCCACCTGAGCAATAACAAGGAAGCTTTACAGGCAGTAACAACCACATTAAACAACATGGCCTTTGGAGGTATATACGATCATGTTGGCGGTGGATTTGCAAGATATTCAACTGATGTTAACTGGCATGTTCCGCATTTTGAAAAGATGTTGTATGACAATGCTCAATTGGTCAGCTTGTATGCTCATGCCAGGCAAGAAACAAAGAATCCTTTATATCAACAAGTCGTGTACGAAACCCTTGAATTTATTGAGCGGGAAATGACCTCACAAGAAGGAGGATTTTATTCATCCATTGATGCCGACAGCGAAGGAGAGGAAGGGAAGTTTTATGTATGGACAAAAGAGGAAATCGAAAAAGAACTCGGAGGAAATGCCGGTTTATTCATGGACTATTACAATGTTACAAGTTCAGGCAATTGGGAACACGGCAAAAACATCTTATTGCGAAAACAAACCGATGAAGAATTTGCCGGTAAGCAAAACCTGTCAGTTGAAGAACTGCATAAAACAATAACCAATGGGAAAGCTGCCTTACTGAAAATACGCAGCAAAAGGGTGAGGCCCGGACTGGATGATAAAATACTCACCTCCTGGAATGCCTTAATGCTTAAGGGGTATGTCCATGCTTACCGGGCTTTCGGAGAAGAAAAGTTTTTGAAAACAGCACTAAAAAATGCTGACTTTTTACTGGCAAATGCCATCAACAATAACGGAGCGATCACCCGGAACTATAAAAATGGAAAATCATCCATTCCCGGATTTTTAGACGATTATGCTTTTGTTATTTCTGCCTTTATTGAGCTTTACCAGGCTACCTTCGATGAGAAATGGCTGAATAAAGCTAATGAGCTGGCTGAATATACACTGGAGCATTTTTTCGATGGTCCATCCGGTATGTTCTTTTATACACACGATGATCATTCCAACCTCATTTCCCGGAAAATGGAAGTTTCCGACAACGTAATACCTGCCTCCAATTCCGAAATGGCAAAGAACCTGTTTTTTCTCGGACACTATTATTATAATGAAACATACATCCGAAAAGCAAGACAAATGCTTGTCAATGTACAGAAAGACATGCATCAGAACATCTACTTTTATTCCAATTGGAGCATCCTTGAAGCTCATTTTGTTCGCCAACCTTATGAAGTGGCCATCATTGGAAAAGATTATGAATCTGCAAGGCAGGCAATGGATCAGCACTACCTCCCTTATATGCTTTTGTTGGGAGGGAAAAGTGAGGGTAGCTTAGAATTGTTAGAGAACAAGTTAATCAAAGGGCAAACAACCATTTATGTTTGTCAGGATAAAGCGTGTAAGCTGCCGGTTACGGAGGTTTCAAAAGCGTTGATGCAAATGCAATGAATTTGAAAAAGAAACGGAGAATCCAAAGTTGGCGGATTGGCACAGTTCGCCCTTTTAAAATATTGTAGATGCAGAAAATTGTTTCAAATTAAGATTGACGGTATGACGGTGTCAGCTAACCTTCTGCTAGGCCAAATAAGGGTATTCAATAAATCGATATTTAGTTATCGTTGTTGATACCCACTAGTATCAAGTCGAAAATTTAATAGGATACCAGGATTTGTGCATCTGCGATGCTGGTTCTAGATGCATTATTCATATAGAGATAATTTAGGTTAAATTTTCTTCTGAGCCAACCGCCCCATTTTGAACTGTGCCAGCTACCTCCGCTCCATTTCCTCTAAGAACATTTACTCCCAACAGGTTTTTATCTCCCTGGTAGTTTATGGATGTGATATTGACAATATCATTTTCAGATGAGGTAGAAACGCCGATCCACCGGATAGTGTCGCCATTTTGCACATAGGTTGTAAAATCTCTAGGTGCAATTTCCATATTTTAGCCTTCAAAACTACCGTACGCCTCAACGTTAGGTTTTTCGATATTTAGCGTATTTACTGGTAAGACAATCAAATGCTCAGTTTGAGCATAACAAGTGGCGCTAAATGAGAATAAGTTCATTGCTAATAGCATAAGTACCTGGTTAGTT
>JADFQJ010000082.1 GCA_022561875.1 Bacteroidota bacterium
ATTTTCTCAAAAATAGATTCAATTATAGCCAAGCATGAACCTAAAGCAATAATGACAACCTTACCACCTTTTAGTTCCGGGAAATTTGCAGTTCAGATATCTAAAAGATTTGATCTGCCTCTTTTAATTGATATGCGCGATGGATGGGCAAAGTGGTGCATATCACCGTATGGTTCAAGAATACATTATTATTTAACCTATTTAGAGGAGAAGGAAATTTTTAAACATGCAAGTGCTGTTACAACAGTTACACCACAACTGCTTGATGTCTTTAGGAAAACCCACCCTGAAATAGATACTCGAAAATTTCTTGTAATAACTAATGGATATGATTATAAGCTGGCTTTACCAGAAAAAATAAAAAAAGATGAGTAGAAAGAGAAAAAATCTGCTTTTTTTTGTTGAATAAAAAAAATACTCAATAGTTCTTTTTATTCCACCTGTAAAAAGCCACGACAATCCTAGCAAAATAATAAAAGAAGGTAGCAGCTTTATCCCAAAAGGAATTGCAAATGCAATAATGGCAATTATGTATTGATCTCTTTTTGACCAACTTAATTCCCGCAACCTCTGAACCAAAAACCCTGTTAAATTCATTTTAAAACGACATATCAAGTATTATTGATTTGTATTTTCCGGCAATTACCTTCGTCGTATATTTTTGTTCAAAGGCTTTCCGTCCATTTACTCCCATTTTTGTCCTGAGTTGTTCATCAGATTTCAACTCCATAACAGCGTTGATCAAACCATCTACGTCATCAGGATCAACAACATATCCACAGTTTTCTTCACGGACAATATAAGCGATTTCCGATTGCTGAGGAACCATTGCAATTACCGGAACACCGGCAGCCAGGATGCCGTATATCTTGCTGGGTACCGCCATACCTTCCAGTCCTTCCCGCAGTGATACCAGGCTGACATGATTAGCAGTAAGTACTTCACCTAGTTTCTCCACGGGCTGAAATGGTAGGAAAAGTATATTCCTATGTTCAGCTGAAGAAAGTGTCTTTTGAAGTTCGGGTTTTCTCATGCCATCTCCAATAAAGACATAATGAACACCTTCTATATACCGGCTTGCAGCTTTACCTATGGTTTCCATATCGTTCCATAAACCCATGTTCCCTGAATACTGGATTATAAACTTACCATCAAGCATATGTTCTTTAATAAATGGGTTATTCCCTATCGAGATTGGATGAATAAGGTTTTCATCTTGCCAGTGCGGTATATATTCTATCTTTTCCCTGCCTTCAGGATATATGCTTTCAATATACTCCCCCATGTCCCTGCCCAGAACAATTATTCGCTCACTTCTCCTAAAAGTTTTGATATTCATATTTTTCCAGACTTTTACCAAAGGGTTTCCATCTGAAAGTTTTCCCAGGCGAATAAGTCCTTCAGGGAAAATATCTAATAAAACATAAATAAATTTTCTTTTTTTTAGTTTACAGATAAGTGATACCAGGATCCCAAGTGAAGGGGGATTGGTATGGGTAAATACCGGTGATTTATCTTTTGAAAAGATAAGTCGAAAAGCAGTGCTTACTGTAAATGTGAGTATGTTTAAGATTCTGCCAAATATTTTGCTTTTATGAAAACGTGTCGATGGAAGGAATTTAATTTCAGTCCCTTTATATGTTAGTCTGCGAGGTTGTTTCTTTGAATGTGTATAGCTTGGTTGTGCTGCCCAGACCTCGACTTCAATATTATTATTAGCAAGCCAACTACAAAGAATTGTAAACAGGTTAGCCGTAGAAACTTCATCAGGATAAAACACCTGGGAAATTAAGAAGAATTTTCTCATAAAATGATCCTATTCGGCTTTTAAACGAACCTGTTCCTCAATCCATCTGTAAGTTTCGATCAATCCCTTCTTTAGTGGATAATCAGGAGCCCAACCAAGTTTTTCACGAATTAATCTATTATCAGAATTCCTGCCCCTTACAACCAGAGGTCCTGGTATATTATTAATCGTAAGCTTTTTACCTGCTATTTCCATTGTCATTTCAGCAAGCTCATTAATCGTAACCATTTCTTCAGAACCAATATTAACAGGACCAATAAATTTGTACTGGTCCATCAATTTTCGCATCGCTTCCAAACATTCATCTATATATAAGAATGAACGAGTCTGGCTACCATCACCCCAAATTTCGATTGAACTACCATCTTTTGCTTCAGCAACTTTTCTGCATATAGCAGCAGGAGCTTTTTCCCGTCCGTTATTCCAGCTTCCCAGGGGACCAAAAATATTATGTAACCTTGCAATTCGAACATCCATTCCATAGTTTCTATTGAAAGCAAGATAAAGCCGTTCACTAAAGAGTTTCTCCCAGCCATATTCGCTGTCCGGATTTGCAGGGTAAGCAGAATCCTCAGATGTTTTTGGATTTAAGGGATCCATCTGGTTAAATTCAGGATAAATACATGCTGATGAAGAATAGAAAATCTTCCTGATATTTCTTTTCCTTGATTCCTCAAGAATGTTCAGGTTAATCAGGGCTGAATTATGCATAATACCGGCATCGTTTTCGCCGGTAAAAACAAATCCGGCGCCGCCCATGTCAGCAGCCAGTTGATATACTTCATCGAATCTTCGGTCAATAGCTATTTTACATACATCAGGATCTCTAAGGTCTCCGATGATAAAGTCATCGGCTTCCGTATTATCAAATTCAGGGTATTTCAGATCAACTCCCCTTACCCAGAATCCTTTTTTCTTCAGGTCTTTTACTAGATGGCTTCCAATAAAGCCTCCAGCACCACAAACAAGTGCAATTTTTTGATCATTTATTTTCATTTTGTAATATTATAATCCTTTTTGAATTATTAGAAGAACACTAAAACTTATTTAAAACTTCAACAACTCTGTAAATATCCTTTTCTGTATGGCAATAAGATATTGGCAGGCTTAGAGTGGTCCTGTGTATCTCTTCTGAAAGTGGAAAAGAAAGAGCTGAGAGAAAAGAGAGTGCCTTTTGCCTGTGAGGAGGAACAGGATAGTGTATTTCAGTTTTTATTCCTTGCTTTAGCAGGTAATCCTTTAATTTATCTCTTTTGGGATGCCTGATATTGAATATATGATAGACATCCTTATGATCGGGATGCAGTACAGGAAGAATGAAATCATTTTTCAATTCATTCATATAAATTTGTGCAAGCTTTCTTTTATGATTATTTATCTCATCAAGCATATTTAATTTGATTCTCAGGAAAGCAGCCTGCAATTCGTCCAATCTGGAGTTTAATCCGATATATTCATTATGGTACTTTTTACCGGAGCCATAATTCCTTAACATTCTCAATTTGGACATATAGACCTGATTATTGGTAGCTACAGCTCCTGCATCACCAAGGGCTCCAAGATTTTTTGTCGGGTAGAAACTAAACGCAGCCATATCTCCAAAGTTTCCTGCTTTCCAGCCTTTATATTCAGCACCATGTGCCTGTGCACAATCTTCAAGTAGAAAAAGATTCTTATCCCTGCAGATATTGATTATTGGATCCATATCGCACACCTTCCCGTAAAGGTGCACAACCATAATGGCTTGTGTTTTCTCTGTGATTGCTGATGTAATTCCGGATGGATCAATATTATATGTTCTAATATCAGGCTCTACAAGAACAGGTTTGCAACCTGCATGCAGTATTGACAGGATAGTAGCTATATAAGTATTGGAAGGAACAATAATTTCAGACCCTTTTTCAATATCAAGGGTCTTTATTGATAGTGTAAGCGCATCTAAACCTGAAGCAACACCAACACAATGTTTTACATTATTGTATTCAGCAAATTCCTTTTCAAACAGGTCTACCTCTTTGCCCAATATAAACCACCCTGAATTCAGTACTTCATTAAACTTAGACCTGAACTCCTTAATAAACGGTTTATTTACCCTGTAAAGGTTCTCGTATTCCACTTTAATATGGATCATAGATATAATCTTCTTCGTTAAAATATTCGGATGCAAATACCATAAGTATGGCATCTTCTGTAAAATCATACATTTTATGCCAGTCTTCCTGTAACAAAACCACACATTTAGAAGGATCATCCAGGATAAATTCCTCTTGCCTTAAGCCATTATCGCTAAATACTTTGCATGCTCCTTTAATACAAACTGCTGCCTGAATCGTTTTATAGTGACGATGTCCTCCCCTTATTGAATCATCAACACCATAGATATAGAAGACTCTTTTTATCTCAAAAGGCAACACTTTTTCAATAACAGTCAGGTTCCCTCTTTTATCGGTGAAAGTTTTTAAGTCTATTTTGCAAGCCATATCCGGGAATTATATTTTGCAAATATTAAAGCTCGTTATTCTTTTAAACGAATTCTTAATTAAATCTCTGAATGATCTGTTCCGGGGAGTGTAATAATGTATTGTATAATCACTGTAGTTCTCAGCGAGCATTTTTTCAATATCAATTAAATTATTAATATAAGCAGAATAAATAATCTTCCTGAGCTTTCTATTGATATAATGCCAACCCATATCTGCAGTGGTATCATCTTTGAGTCTTAAGCTCTGAAAATGAAAGAATACCAGCTTGAATATTTTTTTTGATTTCTTCTTTTCAATAAATATCTCACCATCCTTCTCAATAAATTTGTATTTCTTCACATTCCACGGAGCCACACCACCTCCTTCATTTTCAAGAATATGAACTCCCTTATATTTATGCGGCCATTCATCAAGGTATTTCTGATCGCCGAATTTACCATCTTCATACCTGTTATAGCACCAATCTATGCACTGGTTAGCCCACTTGTTCAAAATTTTTTTGCTTTCTGATGAGGTATTGAATGCAATAAACTGAACACAAAACTTTCCTGCTCTTTTTTCTTCATAGATTTTTTCCAGTTTCGAATACCTGTGTTCTGTTATTAATGTAGTGGCACCCGGTTTCATCTCATCAAGTAGAATCAACGGATTATCATAAAACATAAGGTCGGAATCGATATAGGTGCATTCCTGAACCTTATACTTTTCAAATACATGTTTTATTATCCAGGGCGTACATGTCCAGCAATACTCTGCTTTTGTTCTGGACGCTTTGACAGCTAAGAGCTTTTCTGTTTCAAAATCGCTTAATGATATAACAGTAACTTTATTAAGATTCATATCCCTCAGGATATTACATGACAGGTCATCAAATGTAAATACATATATATGAAAATCATCTGAATACTTTCTTAATGACTCAATCATTATAAGCCCTCTGCTTAAATAGTAAGAGTCGAATAGTGTGCAGTAGTGATTCATCCGTTTGTTTCGAGCTTGTAAAGGAAACCTTTGAATTCAGATTTTATATTTGCTCTGTCGAGAGCATCAAATTCAAAGATAAGTTCATAATATTGAGACATATAATCCATGAACTTCTTTTTATTAAAGAACCAGCAGGGATAACTAGCCTTATATATCTTAGGGTGTACCTTTTGAATGGTTATCCGGTCTTCTTTATCAATGAAAGGGGTACGTTCAATTATAATAAATGCAGGTTTGAATGCTATTAGTTCATCAAGTAAGTTATATGGTTTTTCAACATACTGTAAGACACTTGAAAGCAGCACAACATCTATTTTATATGAAAAAAAACATTTATTAATACTGTTGAAAAAGTGTAATCGTTCACTGGAAAAATGAGCCTTTCCTGTCTCTATATAGTTTGCTTGCTCGACAATACACCAGTTAAGGTTATTTAAAGCATCCAGAATCCTGGAATTCTGAAAATAAGTACTACCCAATGAACCCCCAAAGTCCATAACATTCAGGTTGCCACTATTAAGTGATGCTGCCCATAGTAATGAGCTAAGGAGTTGAAAGGAATATTCCGGTTTATCGAAAGTAACAGAATCCCTTTCAAAAGCAGCCTGCCCTTTTTTAACTTTTAAAGCCGATTCTTTCACTTTCTCGAGAATTACAGGAGAATCATAACCGGAACATTTGTTTTTTGCTTCCGCCCATGTATCATAATCTCCCCGCCAGCCATAAAACAAGCCGGTAATAAAGTTAATAATGAAACCAGGTACAATCCTTTTAATTATTGTTTTCATGTAATTCAGACAATCAATGGCTATTAACCGGGTAAATCCTTTGCAACAAACTCTATCACTCGCCGGCTTTGTTCTTCAGGAAGATATCCTAATTCCTTAATACGGTTAATACAGTTTTTTGTAATAGTATTCCCTGATGTTTCAGATTTTAACTTCCAGATTGATATTTTATCCGCCAGGTCTTCAGCTGAGTTATCTTTATATACATCGCCATTTATTCCCGGGAGGAGGAGTTCAAATTCCGGAAACTGACTGGTTAGATCATCTGTAGTTATTACCGGCAGTCCGAATGACATAGCATGAAGTATCGATAATCCGATACCACCCGGATAGACAAAAACATCCGACTCAAGGAAATATTGATGATTGTCCTTCCCGTATTTCTCTCCGGTAAAGACAATGTTCTCAAATACATTACACTCTTTTGCCAGATTTTTTAATAAATCCAGGTCACCATCTCCTACTATAT
>JADFQJ010000001.1 GCA_022561875.1 Bacteroidota bacterium
ATAGTGATGGTGTTTTTACCACCTCCTGATCCCGGTGATAACCATTATCAAGCTTTATTTCAGGCTTGTTGTCCATTTTTTATGTAAATATACAAAATCCTGATTAATAAGAAAATAAAAAACAGGATGAATATTTTTACGGGAAGTACGCCTGCCTGCTTTGCTATTTTTGGAGAAAAGACAGGCAAATAAAGTTAATTTTTTTATTTCTTTCTTTTAGTTTTTTCCGGCTCTGAATCAATATTCTCGTCCACCAGGATACGGCCACAATATTCACATACGATTACTTTTTTTCCTGATTTGATATCAAGCTGACGTTGAGGAGGAATTTTATTAAAGCAACCTCCACAGGCACCTCTTGCTATTGTAACCACTGCAAGTCCGTTTCTTGCATTCGAGCGGATTCTCCGGTAAGCCGAAAGAAGGCGCGGTTCAATCTGGATATGGATATCTTCAGATCTTTTAACAAGCCCTTCTTCCTCCTTTTTTGTATCCGCAACAATATCATCAAGTTCTGACTTCTTTGCTTTCAGATCTTTTTGTCTTTCATCAAATGCAGTAACAGAAGTCTCAATAATTTCGCCTTTTTCTTTTATCTTTAAAGTAAACTCTTTAATCCGTTTCGCGCACAACTCAATCTCAAGACTCTGGTATTCAATCTCTTTTGAAAGCGAATCGAATTCACGGTTATTCCTCACATTCATCTGCTGATCTTCATACTTTTTGATAAGTTCTTCAGCTTGTTTTGTTTCATTCTTTTTTGTAACAATTGAATTCTCCATACTCTTAACTTCCCCCTTGAAATTTTCAACACGAGTTTCCAGACCGACAATTTCGTCTTCCAGATCCTGAACTTCAAGTGGGAGTTCGCCCCGGAGAATTCTTATCTTATCTATCTCGGAGTCTACCTTTTGCAAGGTATATAAAGCCTTCAGTTTCTCTTCAACTGTATATTCTACTGATTTCCCGGCTTTTGCTTTTTTCTGTGTCATAGTGTTAAAAATAATTTATTGGATTTGTGTTGATAACTGAAAAATAAATTGCAAAGTTAGGATTTTTTTTTGTAAGCAGTTCATAAAAAATGTCTTTTGTTATCAGTTCACTTTCGTAATGTCCTATATCAATTAACAGAATTTTCATATCTGCATCAAAATATTCATGATATTTAATATCGGCAGTCAGAAAAGCATCAGCCCCGGAAGAAACAGCTTTCTGAAGTAAAAATGAGCCTGCTCCTCCACAAACAGCTACTCTTTTTACTTTTTTTCCCAACAAAGATGAATGCTTAATACATTTCATATTAAAAATCTTCTTCAGATCAGTCAGAAATACTTTCTCTTCAACACTTTCCGGCAATTCACCAATTACGCCCATTCCTGCTCTTAAGGATTCATTATCGAGTGGATAGATATCATATGCTACCTCTTCGTATGGATGGGCATCTATAAGGGCATTGATAATATTTGTTTGCAGGGATTTTGGGAAGATAGTTTCAATACGTATTTCTTGCTCAAAATGCAATTTCCCTTTTTCTCCGGAATATGGATTTGATTTATCACTTGCCCTGAAGCTTCCGCTACCATGCAGGTTATAGCTGCATTGATCGTAAATACCAATATGACCGGCACCTGCATCAAATATTGCCTTCCTGACCTTATCGGCATGTTCATCAGGAACAAAGGTTACCAGTTTCTTTAATTCTCCCTTTCTTGGAGAGAGGATTTTCATATTAAGCAATCCAAGTTTCTCTCCCAATTTGGTATTTACACCACCCCATATCCCATCAAAATTTGTATGTGCAGCATAAATAGCTATATCATTCCTGATAGCCTTGATAACTGTTTTTTCAACATAATTTTTACCCGTAATACTTTTAAGTCCTTTAAAAATAACCGGGTGATGTGCAATAATAAGATTTGCTCCTTTGTTGATTGCTTCTTCAATAACCTCTTCTGTAATATCAACAGCTAACAAAACTGATGCAACATCTATTTCGGGGTCACCGATGATAAGTCCGGAATTATCATATGATTCCTGGTACAACAAGGAAGCATATTCCTCCAATATTGAAGCAACCTCTCTGATTTTCATATAATTTGTTGATTTATTACTAATCCTTAAAGTCCTTCTCTAATCTCAAGCAGTAATTCCCTGATTTCTTTAAGCGATTTGATCACCTCAAAATTATTATATGTATCTTCTTTATTTTCCCTTAATTTCTTCTTTGCCCCCTTCAGGGTCATACCACGTTCTTTAACGAGATGAAATATAATATGAAAATGATCAATATCTTTTTGGACAAAAAGCCGGTTGCCTTTTTTGTTTTTTTTAGGTTTAATAATGTCAAACTCCTTCTCCCAATATCTGATCAATGATGTATTTACATTAAATAACTCAGCCACTTCGCCTATTGAATAATAGAGCTTTTCAACCTTCTTTTCTTTGTATGGCATAGCAGAAAAGTTAAGAGAACGAAAAAATCATACTAATTTAGTAATTATAATGCAACCATCAAGGGTTTTTATTTATTTCGCCAAAACAATACAGGTACCCATCCCTCGAGGCAATATAAATCCTCCTGTTGTGAACAACCGGGGTGGCTTCAAAGCTTGTTCTCCAAATATCAAGAAGTTGAAAATTCAACACCTGATCATAACTAAAAAGAAATATCCCGTTGTAACTTGCTGCAATTAATTTGTTTTTTGTGAAAATCGGCGTGGAAATAGAAGGTCCAATATAATGTTTAAATACAAGCTTTGGAACATTATAAGTTCTTAAGCTATCCGGTCCGAGTACAAGAGAATCTTGTATTAAAGAGTTATGGTCAACCACATAAAGATATCCGTCAATCCCTGAAAAAGCAGCTAATCTGCTATTTCCTTTACTCAGATATTGGTCATTTATACCAACCGACCCGATCACTCCTCCTTCCCAGTCCACAAAATCATTATCCCCAACAGGGAAAAACCATTCAGCGGCATTTTCCGGCTCAGTTAGCGGATTTAATTTAAATATACCTCCTTTACCTTTAATATATTGTTTCTCGACCGAAACAATAATACAACTGTCACCGGTAACAATTGCCGATCCGTCCATATCCGATCCAATATAGAAATCCCAGTCCAGTTCTTTGATCTTCAAGTTATAACCCCATACATGTCCTGATCCTGAAGCAATATAAATATGATCGTTCAGCAGACTTGGAGAAGATTCGGTGACTACATTATATTTATGTAGCAGAACATCCTTTTCCTGGTACAGTTTTCGCTCCTGTATTATTCTTGGCTGTAACATACTGTCGATCAAGCGGGCATTCCGGTAATCCGGATCAAAAACTGTGAATAATGAATTCTCAAGACCAATATATGCTGTATCATTAATAATCAGAGCCGATCCGTCCACATCACGACTGTAGCTATCCGTCCATTTACTGTCAAGCCTCCATAATTCCTCACCACTAAAATATGATATTGCCCTGTAGCTTGGGATATGTCTGGAATCCAGGTAATTTCCCACGCCGAGGCGACTTCCCTGGAGAATTACGTATTTATCACGCAGGTTATCTGCTTTGTTATTCACCCAGATGGTTCCTGTTCCCTTTACCACATCATCAAATTTATACTGCCATACAATTTCTCTTGTCTCAGCATTTATTTTTTTTAAATGGTGGTCGTAAGCCCCCTGTATGAGATAAAGCACCGAGTCTTCCATGACAAGTAGCGGCTGCCCTGTCCACCCTGCTCCTTTCCATTTCTTTGTACCAACTTTTCGTGATATAACTGTCTCACCTTCTCCAAGATACAACTTCCAGATAACCTCCAATCGCGAAGGAGCTTCATTGCCATAATAATTTCGCTGCTCATTCCCCAGGAAAGTTGGGATAAGCACCTTCACATGAGGATTTTTACCGGAAGCCGGGGAATCTATACGATGGGAAGTATCTAAGACCAAACTGTGGTAATAAGCAAAAAAAATCGGGTTTTCCATATTAAACCCGATTGATAATAAAATAAGATATATTCTTATTAGCATGTTATTGCCATATTGACTAATCGAAAGTTTGTCCGCTTTTCATAGAGATCTCTATCATCCTGTCATACTCTTCGGCAGTAAGGTCATTATAGAAAAAATTAACCGGATTCACTCTTTTATGGTTCTTATGTACTTCGTAATGAAGGTGTGGGGCAGTCGACATTCCAGTATTTCCAACAAATCCAATCACATCACCGCGCTTAACTTTCTGTCCCTTCTTTACATTAAACTTGTCAAAATGAGCATACAGTGTCTCATATCCATATCCATGATCAACTACAATATGGTACCCCAATCCTCTTTTTGAACTTTTTACGAAAATAACTTTTCCATTTCCGGTAGCATAAACTTCCGTTCCCCTGGGAGCGGTAAAATCCAATCCATAATGGAATTTACGGATCTTGTAAATTGGGTGTATCCTGTATCCCCAGCCAGAGGCAGTGCGTTTCAGATCTTTGTTAGAGATTGGTTGAATAGCCGGAATACTGGCCAGCATTTCTTCTTTGTTCCTGGCAAGTTCTATCAACTCATCATAAGATCTTGATTGCAGATATATCTTCTTTCTGATCTTATCAACAGCCTTAGCTGTTTCTATTACAATCTCATCATTATCAAAACCTTCGAGATCAGAATACCTGTTTACACCACCCATTCCTGCCTCGCGTACTGAGCCCGGAATAGGCTCAACCTCAAAAATTGTACGGTAAATATTGTCATCCGTTTCCTCAAGATCAGACAAAACGTTATTCATCCCGACTAATTGTTTCTGCATAAACTCATATTGAAACACCATCTGGTTTACTTCTCTCTTCAAGATTTTCTCACGAGGAGAGTCGAAAAACATAGTGAATACAACATAGTACACGATCGCAAATAATATACTGGCAAGAAAATAGGAGAGAAATCTGAATGTTTTTGCTTTGAAACTTAGGTGAATCAGATCATAACGTAATGACTCCCGATTGAATTTATATTTGTTTTTTGCCATATCCTCCTTAAATAAATTAAAGGGAAAAAAATACTTTTATGGATGCAAAAATAAAGTAAATAAACTAATTTTACAAGCTATGAATAAAGGCTTTATAATTTGAACTGTAATTTAATAAATATCCGCCATCTAAAAAGATGGTTTCAAAACTTATAATAACATAGCTTCGCAAAGTAATTAAAAAGGTTAATACTATTCAAATGAAATGAATCATCATCAACAAATAATTTTGAACCGAACTTGCAAGCTCATTCCGATACATTAAAATAATACTATTAATATATATGACCTCAAACCAGATCAGAGAAGCATTTTTTGAGTTTTTCAGGGAGAAGCAACACCAAATTATTCCATCTGTGCCTATGGTGATCAAGAACGATCCGACCTTAATGTTCACCAATGCAGGAATGAACCAGTTTAAAGATATTTTTCTCGGCAATAAAAAACCGAAGAACCTTCGTGTGGCCAACACCCAGAAATGTCTCAGAGTTTCAGGGAAACATAATGATCTTGAAGAAGTGGGACACGACACTTATCACCATACTATGTTTGAGATGCTTGGCAACTGGTCATTCGGAGATTATTTTAAGAAGGAAGCTATTATCTGGAGCATAGAGTTTTTAGTTGACAAACTGGGGATTGATAAAACCAGACTCTATGCCACAGTTTTCGAAGGTAGTAAAGAAGAAAACCTGGAAAAGGATCAGGAAGCATTTGAATTCTGGAGCGGGGTAATTGATAAAGAAAGAATAATCGGTGGGTCGAAAAAGGATAATTTCTGGGAGATGGGTGATACCGGGCCATGTGGCCCTTGTTCAGAGATCCATATTGATTTGAGAAGTGATGAAGAAAGAAAGAAGATAAATGGTAAAGAGCTTATCAATAAGGATAATCCTCTTGTAATTGAGCTTTGGAATCTGGTTTTTATTCAATATAACCGGAAAGCAGATGGTAGTCTGGAGCACCTTCCGCAAAAACATGTTGACACGGGACTGGGGTTTGAAAGATTAAGCATGGTTGTTCAAAAGAAACAATCAAACTATGACACAGATATATTTCAAACTATTATAAATGAACTTATAAGAATATCTGGTTTGGAATATGGGGAAAAAGAGGAATGGGATATTGCATTCAGAGTAGTTGCCGATCACCTCAGAGCCGTGTCATTCTCAATTGCAGACGGTCAGATACCATCCAATAACAAGGCAGGTTATGTAATACGCCGCATTCTCCGCAGGGCAATCCGTTACGGATACACTTTCCTGGGTCTGGAAAACCCGTTTATTCACTTATTGGTTCCCATACTTACTGAAAATATGGGTGAATCATTTCCTGAATTAAAAAACCAACAGGAACTCATCATAGAAGTTATAAAAGAAGAAGAAATATCCTTCCTCAAAACCCTCGATACCGGGATCAGCCTGCTTGACAAAATAGCGGATACAGCAAGAAAGAATAACAAAAAAGAGGTATCCGGCAAAGTAGCTTTTGAATTGTATGATACATATGGCTTTCCTCTTGACCTTACTGAGTTGATCCTCAAAGAAAAAAACATGGTAATTAACCACAAGGAATTTGAAAATGAGATGAAAACCCAAAAAACCAGGTCAAAACAAGCTGGTAAAATTACTGCTGAAGATTGGACTCAGCTAAAAGAAGATGATACCGGAGAATTTATTGGTTATAACCACCTGGAATCCGATATCCATATTACAAGGTATCGTAAAGTTACTGTTAAAGGAAAAGAACAGTATCAGCTTATATTTAATATTACACCTTTTTATGCTACTTCAGGTGGTCAGGTTGGAGATACCGGTTATATCGAATCAGAAAAGGAAAAAATTCAAATTATTGATACCATTTCTGAAAACGAGCTTTCTATTCACCTGACGAATAAGTTCCCTGAATATCCGAAAGAGATTTTCCATGCAGTTGTCAATAAAGAAAAAAGGTTGTTTACGGCAAATAATCATTCAGCAACCCATTTGCTTCATTTTGCACTTAAGAGTGTTCTTGGAGATCATGTAGAACAAAAAGGATCGTTGGTGACTGCAGATCATCTCCGCTTTGATTTTTCTCATTTCCGGAGAATTAATAAAGATCAGCTGGAACAAATTGAAAGCATTGTGAATGCTTTGATCAGAGAGAACATACAACGAGAAGAGTTCAGGGATATCCCGATGAATGAGGCGCTGAATAAAGGCGCTATAGCACTTTTTGGCGAAAAATACGGCGATTTGGTAAGTATGATCAAGTTTGGGAATTCGATCGAACTTTGTGGCGGAACTCATGTAGATGCTACCGGACAGATCGGCTTTTTTAAAATAATTTCCGAAAGTGCTGTTGCTGCAGGAATCAGGAGAATAGAAGCTATTACCGCATTAAAAGCCGAAAAATATATTCGTGATCAGCTGGAGATCATTAACGAGATCAAAAACACCTTCAAGTCATCCAGGAAAATAACGGACCAGGTCCGGGAGCTTGTCAGAGAAAACAGTAAAATGTCCAGGGAAATTGAGGTCATGGAAAGAAATCGTCTTAAAATTATCAGAAAGAACCTCCTTAGTAAAGTAATGGAAATCAACGGAATCAATTTTATTGCTGAAAGAATTGAGGTTAATTCCACCGTTGCAATGAGGGATCTGGCTTTTCAAATTAAAAAAGAAATGAAAAATTTATTTCTGCTGATAGGGGCTGAAATAAACGGTAAAGCAAACCTGGCATTGATGATCTCCGATAACCTGATAAAAGAGAAAGGTCTGAATGCAGCAAATATTATTCACGCAATTGCAAAAAAAATTAATGGTGGTGGTGGCGGTCAGTCGTTTTTCGCTACAGCAGGAGGCAAAAACCTATCCGGACTGGAAGATGCCTTTAGACGGGCAAAGGAAATCGTTTTTGAATTTTGAAGTTGAGGAGCAGTGATGAAGTGTTGCAGTGTTGCAGTGTCAAAGAGTTACGGGTTTCGGGCTTGCCTTTTCTTCACCTTACTCAACTTACTCACCTTCTTCCAACTACCTGTAAGTACGTGTCATGGTTTCAGGAACCAGTATAATAAAGTCTGCTGAACCAATATTTTCCTTTTCTACTTCACCGATTTCCCCTTGAAGCTTTGTTGTAATAGTAACTATTTTCAAATCAGGCTGTTTCTGCAAGAGGTACAAAACAATACCCTGGCGATTATCTGAATGGTAACTTCCGTTAAAATGCATAATCATTTTCCCTTCCTGCCAGTTTTCCAGGATAAAATATGCCATAGTAGCATCTTTTACTGCCTGAGCTTTGGGAAGATTCGGATTTTGGGTATGTCCTTCCATTCCTCTCGTCTCCAACATCGATTTATAACATTCAACATCACCATCATATGGAACAGGTAATGGATGGAAATAGTTTTTTGCCTCATCGGATAATTCTTCAAGTCCTTCAAATCCTTTATTAAAAACAATTGAAGCATAGCGACGTGGAATGTTAGAAGCTATAAAACGAAGACCATTCTCTTTTGCAAACGTTACAAGCGGCTTATAATCAGTCGCATAATTGTTCCATAAGCGTATCTCATCTTCGAATTTTTTCTCTGATATCTGTCCACCCAGGTACTCGTCCATTAACAGTTGATTATCTGCTTCGAACATTTCTGCCGCAAGAATCAGGTTTTTTCCTTCATTATTATACAAGTCCCTGGTAAGCTCATATTGAAGCCAATGGGCAATTGGGTTATCATGTAATTCACCGAAAAAAACAATATCAGCCCCTTTCAGATTTTCAAGCATTTTTTTATACTTCACCGGTTTGCCTTCACTATCAAAAATGCGAAAAGCATGCTTGTCACTTTTAAAAGCCAACAAAGTTAAACTTATCAGCAGGAAGAAAAATGTCTTTGTTTTCATACTTTCAAATTTTACTAATCGTTTGTACAAATAAAAGTCCCGTTTTTATTAATAATGTCAAAATTGAGTCCGGGTAAAAAATGGTTAAACAGGACAATATTAAAAAATCTTTAGAACATAGCTTCTAAAATTTAAAAAATGTAATATTTATTCATGTAATTAATATCTGGTCGAACTTTATGTAAAAATATCTATATTTGGAGACCACTATATAAAAACAAAAAAACATGGAAACCACACGAACTTTTGACCTTTTGAACAGGCTACTCGAAAACTATCCACAAAAGGATGATATCCTTGCAGGGAAGAAAAACAATCAATGGATCAAATACAGTTGCAAAGAATATGTTGAACTTGCAACTATGTTAAGTTACGGACTTTTAGCTCTTGGTATGAAAAAAGGCGATAAGATAGCTATGGTCTCAAATAACCGGCCGGAATGGAATTTTATCGACATGGGTATCAGCCAGGCAGGAATGATACTTGTTCCAATTTATCCAACCATTAGTGTGGAGGAGTATGAATATATTCTTGATGATGCAAAACCGAAACTGATCTTTGTGTCAGATAAAGGCTTGTTTGAAAAGATCAAACCCATTGTTGATAAAGCTGCAAGTATTGAAAGTATTTATTCAATTAATAAGGTTGAAGGAGCAAAAAACTGGACCGATGTTAAAGAGCTTGGTAAAGAAAATGCTGATAAATACAGGGATGAACTTGTCACGATTAAAGAGAGTATTAAGCCTGGAGATCTGGTTACCCTGATCTATACTTCAGGAACCACCGGGGACCCTAAAGGGGTAATGCTTAGTCACTCTAATCTTATGAGCAATGTTATTGCCTCATCTGTAGTTCATCCTTACGGGCCGGAATCAAAGTCTCTTAGTTTTCTCCCCTTGTGTCATATCTATGAAAGAATGCTTAACTATCATTTTCAATATAAAGGAGTAAGCATTTATTATGCTGAGAATATGGGAACTATTGTGAACGACCTGAAAGATATAAAACCTGAATTATTCTCTACCGTTCCGCGGCTTCTTGAAACTGTTTATGACAAAATTATCGGGAAAGGCAAAGACCTGCCCTATATTAAAAAGCAAATCTTCTTCTGGGCTGTAAACCTTGGAATGAAATTTAAACTCCACGGAGAGAACTCCTGGTTCTACAAAAAAAGACTTAAAATTGCCGATAAGCTCATATTTAGCAAATGGCGCGAAGCTTTGGGTGGCAATGTTGGTATAATTGTTTCTGGTGGCGCTGCTTTACAGCCAAGGTTAGCTACTATCTTTTGGGCTGCCAATATTCGTGTACTCGAAGGGTATGGACTTACTGAAACCTCCCCGGTAGTTGCTGTTGGTAATATGGTAACGGATGAGGTCATGTTTGGTGCCGTTGGTCCCCTGATTAAAGATGTGGAAGTTAAGATTGCTGAAGATGGCGAGATCCTTTGTAAGGGTCCGAACATTATGATGGGCTATTATAACAAACCTGAACTTACTAAAGAGGTAATTGATGAAGATGGATGGTTCCATACGGGCGATATCGGCATGATGGTTGATAACAAATACCTGAAGATTACTGACAGGAAAAAGGAGATCTTTAAACTCTCCAGTGGTAAATATATTGCTCCACAAGTAATCGAGAATAAACTTAAGGAATCATTTTTCATTCAACAGCTTATGGTTATCGGAGAAAATGAAAAGTTTGCAAGCGCTCTTATATCTCCTAATTTTGAGTTCCTGCATAACTGGTGCTCGATTCATGATATTAAATACCGCGATAATCAAGAATTGATTCAGATACCCGAAGTGGTTGCCAGATACCAGAAAGAAGTGAAAGAGATCAACAAAAACCTGGCTCTCCATGAACAAATAAAGAGATCCAGGCTGGTCTACAAAGAATGGACGCCTGGAACCGGCGAGTTATCACCCACGCTCAAACTTAAGAGAAAATTCATATACAAGGAGTACGAGCGTATAATTAAAGAAATCTTTTCACATGAAGTTGATACCAATTCCAAATCAACTAAATAAAAGAGTTGTGTTGCAGTGTTGCTGTGATGCAGTGGGAAGAAGTAAAAAGTCAAAAGGCAAAAATGAAGAGAGAAGAAAGAAGTGAGAGATGAGTTGTGAGTCGTGAGCGAAGAGCAAAAACTCTGTACAACATAACAATCTTAAACTTTGAACCTAAACTCATAACCCGTAACAAGAAAGGAAGTACGGAAAACAGAGGTAAGCTTTTATTTATCGCTTATTTTGCCGTTTTTCTTTTATCAGATATAATCCGGTGAATGTAATTAGCCCATTGAGGATAAGCAATTCAAAACCGAACCGGTATCCGCCTAACAATGTTTCTGAATATATATTAAGAATATAGCATATAACGGGAGAAAACAGGGCTACCCATGGCACCAGTTTATCTTTAACCTTAAATTTAGTAAAAAGCCCGAAACTGTATAATCCCAGTAATGGACCATAAGTATAACCCGCCACAGTAAAAATAGTACTGATAACACTTTGATCGTTAATTGCCTTAAAGATCAAAATAACAATTACCAGGATGACTGAGATTAATATATGAACACGCTTCCTTATCCTTTTCAGGGCATTCTCAACCAACCCTTTTGTATTGAGAATATCTACTGTAAATGAAGTAGTTAGTGAGGTAAGCGCCGAATCAGCGCTGGAATAAGCTGCAGCGATCAACCCGAGAATAAAAAGAATTGTGACAACAGGCTGTAAATAACCCTGGGTGGCTATAATAGGGAACAGATCATCTGTATGCTCAGGCAAGGCAATTCCATTTGATTTGGCATAAATAAAAAGCAATACTCCCAGCGACATAAACAGCAGGTTAACAGGGATTAATATAATGCTGAACCAGTACATGTTCTTTTTTGCCTCATTTATATTCTTGCAGCTTAAGTTTTTCTGCATCATATCCTGGTCAAGACCCGTCATAACTATAGTGATAAACGCACCGCTGAAAAACTGTTTCAGGAAATATCGTTTGTCCTGCCAGTCGTCAAGAAATAATATCTGTGAAAGGGAATGATCTGCAACAGTGTTCACCAATGATCTAAAATCAAGATTCAAAGAACGGCTGATGAAATAAACACAAAGCCCTACTGCCACAAGCATGAATAAAGTTTGAAAACTATCGGTCCAGATTATTGTTTTGATACCTCCCTTATTTGTATATAACCATATCAGCAGTACGGTTATTATAACAGTAGCTATGAATGGCACATTCCATTCGTTAAAAATCGTTATTTGTAAAACATTGGCCACAAGGAACAAGCGAACAGCAGCACCTATAAGTCGTGAAAGCAGAAAAAATGCCGCTCCTGTCTTATAAGAAAAAAAACCAAACCTGGATTCAAGGTATGTGTATATTGAAGTAAGGTTCAGCCTATAATACAATGGCATCAGAACATTTGCAATGACAGCATAGCCAAGGAGGTATCCAAACACCATCTGCATATACGAAAACTGGCTGTCAACAACCCATCCCGGAACTGATATGAAAGTAACACCCGACAGACTTGCACCAATCATTCCAAAGGAAACAACATACCAGGGAGATTTTCGGTTCCCAAGGAAAAAAGCGGCATTGTCAGCTTTCCTCCCTGTGATGTATGAGATCACTAAAAGGATTAAGAAATAAGCAGCAATGATTAAAAGAATGGCTCCGGGTGACATAGCCTAAAATAAATAAATGTATAGTAAGATTAAAAAAAACATCTAAAAGAAAGAAAAAAGATTGCTAAAACAGTTAATTGCTGTTAATTTTGAAAACGTAACAGACAATCAATAATAATGTTCGATCTTTTATACTCTTCAAAATTACTGGAAAATGCTGTAAATGAATTCAGTAAGCTTCCCGGCATAGGGAAAAAGACTGCTCTGAGACTGGTTCTTTTTTTGCTAAAGCAGGAAAAAGACGAAGTTATAAGCTTCGGAAATTCAATTATCAGGCTGCGGAATGAAATAAAATACTGCAAGAGTTGCAATAACATCTCCGACACAGATCTTTGCAAAATTTGCACAAATCCTTCCCGGGACCATTCCACAATATGCATCGTTGAAAACATTAAAGATGTTTTATCAATTGAAAACACTCAGCAATTTCATGGGATATACCACATTCTGGGTTGTATCATATCTCCCATTGACGGGTTCGGACCAGGCGATCTGATGATTAAAACTCTTGAAAAAAAGATCAGAAATAAAAATGTAAAGGAAATAATATTTGCTTTACCAACAACCATGGAAGGTGATACCACCAATTTCTATCTCTATAAAAAATTTAAAGATTCCGGCGTGAAGGTTTCTACACTTGCAAGAGGTGTTTCAATTGGTGATGATCTGGAATATGTAGATGAAATTACTTTAGGCAGGTCGATTATAAACCGGATCCCGTTTGAATCATCATTTTCATCCTGATATTAGAGTTAAGAAATTGTGTTGCAGTGAGGCAGTGTTTCAGTGATGCGGGTTACGGGTTAACTTTGAACCTTGAACCTTGAACTTTTTTATTTACTACCTGTTCTTTCTTTACAAATAAACTCATCAACAAATAAATTTACACATTATTAGGAGTTTATACGTTAAAAAGTTTGTAAAGTTATAAAGTAGGAGATGAACTTTCGTCATTTTAGTCATTTTTAACTTTAGGCATTTTAATTTACTTTTATCCTTTCACCTTGTCATTGTGTATTATGAAGCTATCTGTAATTATTGTCAATTATAATGTCAGGCATTTTTTAGAACAATGTCTCAGATCCGTATTCAAAGCGTTAAAGAACATCGATTCTGAGGTTTTTGTTGTTGATAATAATTCACTTGACGGATCAGTATCAATGATCAGGAAAAGCTTTCCTGATGTAAAACTTATCAGGAATAATGAAAATATTGGTTTCTCAAGGGCTAATAATCAGGCAATCAAAAAATCCCGTGGGAAGTTTGTTGTTCTGTTAAATCCTGATACGATGGTGGAAGAACTTACTTTTGAAAGGTGTATCAGGTTTATGGATGATCACAAAGATGCAGGAGCTGTCGGTGTCAGGCTTATAGATGGCAAAGGCCGATTCCTCCCCGAATCAAAACGCAGCCTGCCTACCCCGGCGGTGGCTTTTTTTAAAATATTCGGTCTTTCACGGCTTTTCGCAAAATCAAAATTATTCGGGAAATATCATCTTAGCTACCTCAACCCTGAAAAAACCCATATAGTAGATGTTCTTCCGGGTGCATTTATGTTCCTTAGAAAAAGCGCCCTTGATAAAACAGGACTGCTCGATGAAGATTTCTTTATGTATGGTGAAGATATCGACCTTTCATACCGGTTGAAAAAAGCCGGTTTTTCAAACTACTATTATCCCGGAACAACAATTATCCACTACAAAGGGGAAAGTACCAGAAAAAGCAGTATCAATTATGTAGTACAGTTCTATAGAGCGATGATTATATTTGCCAAAAAGCATTCTTCAATCGGCAACCGGCATATTTTTCTTCTTTTTATTAATCTTGCCATCTGTTTCCGGGCAGGTCTCTCGATCATAAAAAGAGCAGGAAATGCCATACTCCTACCGGCACTTGACGCATTAATTATTTATTCCGGCTTTTTTGTTTTAACACCGCTCTGGGGAAAAATAAAATTCCAGACAACAGATTATTACCCAGCTGAATTCCTGCAATTTGTAGTACCGGTTTATATACTTATATGGATAGTTTCAATATATTTCAATAATGGTTATGATAAACCCGCCAGGCCGGTAAATATTGTTTTAGGGCTCATCACCGGTACAATCTTTATCCTTATCGTATATGCGCTTCTCCCCCCCTCCCTGCGGTTTTCCAGGGCATTGATATTAATGGGTGGGATATTGGCAATGGGACTTGTATTAACTTTCAGGTTTATCTTAAATAAACTTGGAATCGAAATTTTTAATCTTTATCCGGATGCGAGGAAAACATTGATAATCTCTGATCATGTTGAGTATCAACGATTGAAAAAGATCATTCCCGACCTTAATCAAATACGCAAAATTGCAGGTTTTGTACATCCGGGAGGAGATTCAGAAGAGAACGACTCTTTAGGACCATATAGTCAGCTCCCTGATATTGTCCGGATCAATAAAGTAAATGAAATTATCTTTTCAGCTAAAATAATCTCTTCTGAAAAGATAATCCAAAATATGATGAGTCTAAGCCAGTTTAACCTTGATTTTAAAATTGCTCATCCTGAAGGTTTATCTATCATCGGAAGTAACTCAATTGACTCTAAAGGTCAAATATTTGAAATCAGTCTGAATGCCGTTAGCAAGAAGAAGAACCTCCGTAAGAAAAGGATACTGGACTTAACTATCTCGTTTTTTTTCTTATTAACCTTACCTGCATCAATTCTCACTGTTAAACATAAATCCGGATTTGTTTTTAATATCTTTCACGTTCTCTCAGGCAGGAAATCATGGGTTGGATACGATCTGCAAACAAACTTAAAAAATCCGGGGCAAAATTCAGTTAAACAAGGAATACTCACACCTGCAAGCCTTTATCCCAAATCTGCCAGGCAAGAAATTCAACGTATCAATCTTTCTTATGCAAAAGATTACAAGCTAATAAAAGACATTGAGATAATACTGAAAAACTGGCAACAGTTAGGTGATTAATTCTAATCGAAATAATAAGGACCCTTTATGAAATCAGATCAGGAACATAGCTTTGCAAATTAATTAAAAAGAACAATTAAATTAAAGTTTATCTCTAATTTTGGAATAAAGTGGTTAAGGCTAACCTAAGTCTTTTAAACGAGAATGATTATTAAAATGATATAAAGCAGTAAGTGTTTCAGTATTAGTGCTTTTGAGGTTTATTTGATGAATCGGTGATGACTCTGGCACTAATCCGGTTATCCTTCATCAATTTATTTCATTAGTTCATCATAAATATATTAAATCAATTCACTATTTTAGTAAATTCGTATTAAATCTATTAACCGGTTATTTTTATGAGACCATTGTACTTCGGTTTAGTTGCTGCATTCTTTTTATCTTTATCTGCTTCAGGACAAGGCAAAAGAGAGCTTAAAGTAAAATTCATCGAGGCGGAATCATATATTCTGTACGAGGAATACAATGAATCTCTACCGGGTTATCTTTATTTACTTGAAATTTATCCTGAAAATGACAATTACAAATACAGAATTGGGCTGTGTTACCTGAATACGCCCGGCGAAAAACACAAAGCCATAAAATACCTGGAAGAAGCCGTTTTAAATACTGACGAGAAGTATAAAGAAGGTTCTTTTAAGGAAACACAGGCGCCCGTGGATGCATACTATTTTCTGGCTAATGCATACAGGATAAATAACCAACTTGATAAAGCGCTCGAAATATATGCTGAATTCAAAAAGCTGCTTAACCCAAAGGTTTATGATACGGTTGTTGTTAATAAACAGATTGAGTCATGCTATAATGCGAAAAAACTACAGCAGAATCCATTATTCCTCAAATATAATAACCTTGGAGATCCTATAAATACACGTTTCTCCGATTATAATCCTGTTGTTTCAGGAGACGGAATAAAAATGGTTTACACACGGGCCCTGCAATTTTTTGACGGTGTTTTCTTTTCTGAAAAAACAGACGGAAACTGGAGTATTCCTATCGATCTGACATTCCAGTTAGGAGTGGATGAGGATCTGTATCCCTGTGCTCTTTCGTGGGACGGGACAACTCTTTACCTTTACAAACTCGATGATTATGTTGGAAATATTTATGTCAGTCATTACTCAAATGGTATGTGGTCGCGTGTTGATAAATTGAACGAGAATATCAATGACAAATACTGGGAATCTCATGCCTGTGTTACAAAAGATGAGAATACTATCTATTTTACCAGCAACCGGAAAGGAGGATATGGAGGACTTGATATATATAAGTCTGTTAAAGATTCGCTGGGTGAATGGGGACCGGCAGTGAACCTTGGTACCAACATCAATACGGAATATAATGAAGAGACACCTTTTATTACCGAAGATGGACAAACCTTGTTTTTTAGCTCGTACGGACACTTTAACACAGGCGGATATGATGTTTTGTATTCTACATTACTGGATTCTGCTGAATGGTCAAAACCATTAAATATGGGGTATCCAATTAATACTCCCGATGATGACCTGTTTTTTGTGCCTGCAAAAGACGGAAATTTTGCTTATTACTCTCGGTTTGATGATGAAGGAATGGGTTTGAGAGATATCTTCCTGCTTGAAATTTTTTCTGAAGAACATCCAAGGAAATTCAGACTGTCAGGTATAGTCTCTATAAAAAATGTTAACTGGAAAATTGATGAGACATTCAGAATATATGTTGTTAACCATCTAACAGGCGATACAATTGCTGTTATTAAACCCGACCTGGAAACAGGAGAATATTCTGTTGATGTGGTTGCCGGTAATTACGAATTGATTTTCAGTGGTGAAAATCTTGAAGTGACGAGTAAGCTCATTTCTATGACACTGAACCAGGAAAACGACAAGATCAAAATGCCTACTGTTGAATTGAAAGTGCTGGATATGATTGCTGATTTTCAAGTGCCGGACACCAGTTTTGTGGTCACTGATAATGAACCCCTTATTTTGCAGCTTGAGACAGAAAACAACTCCAGACTAATAGTCAGGTACTTTCAGGATTCAGTATTACAAAAAGCCGATACATTTGATATCAGGGATACTTTGTTCGCATACCAGGTTACTCCGCTGGAAGGTGATAACCACCTGGTATTCACCCTTACAGACCAATATGGTAATCAATCCATTAAAGAAGCTGAAATATTATTCAAACCACCGGTCAAAAAACCGTTGGCAGAAATAATTTCAATAAGTCGAAAGGCAGAACCACCAAAAGAGCTTGTGGATCTTCTTGTAGCCCTGAAGACTCTTGCAAAAAGTGATGCTCTGATAGTCATTCTCAAAGAGGTTGATCTTAAAGAACAAGAAATTGGAACTGCCGTGGAATTATTTGAATACCTGACCAAACAATCGCTCCCGGCAGGAGAATTGGATAAGATAGTAACTGTGGGTGCAAATGAAGGTCTTATCAGTATCGAAGATTTTAGGGATCTTGTAGCTGTCAGGGCTGAAGGAGACATGGGCACTATCATTGATGAAGTTGATCTGCAGGAAGAAAATATTTCAACACCTGATGATTTGATGCAGTATCTGACGGAGGAGTCATTTAAATCAACAACATTTACAGAACAGGAAGTCAAATCAATATTTGTAACAGATGAACTTCACACCCTGGATATTTTAATAACCCTGAAAGAAACATTAACTAAATATGCTTCAGGCAATTTAAAGGAAATCCTTGATACTCTTCAGGTTCCGGGTCCGGAAATACAAACGGCATCACAATTATACGAATTCCTTTATCAGCAAGCTAAACAAAAGAAAATCAAAGAAAAAGATTTCCTTCTGTTGGTGGCTTCGGTCGCAAGCAATGGCAATCCTGAAGTAAAAACACTCTACAATAAGCTGGTACAGGAGTCTGACGGAGAGCTAAAATCGTATCTTCAGACATTGGATCCTGAAGTGATTGAAACAACCGATGCCACCGGATTGATTAAATATTTATTACAGAAATCCTCAACTGAAAACTTTTCCAGGGAAGATGTAGTAAATATAATTGCCGCGGTAGTTTACGGCAGTCAGTTGGACGAAGAAAAAATTACCGGTTATATCGCTTCGACAAAAGAAAAAGCCCGGAACGCCAAAAGGCGAATAGCATGGGGATTATCCCTTATTTTTGTGGTTATAATCTTCTTTTACATTCAACGTAAAAAAAAGCATCAGGAATAGTACACTATTCATTAAATTCTCTGCCAAACGAAGTTTTGTAAAGAGAATCTATTTATCACTATAGTATTAATATATGTAAAAATAATTTTTGAATAACTTCATAAATTATTAATTTTGTTATATTGGTTAAAAAGTGTACTTATGAAAAAGTCATTAATCATTCTACTTCTTGCCTTAATTGCCTTTCCAACACTATTTGCCCAGGAAGACATAGAAAAAGAGATATTCCTCGATGGTGAATATTTTATGATGTATAAAGAATTCACAGATGCTTTGCCTTTCTACCTCCAGCTTATCGGGAAATACCCTGAAAATGCTAATCTTAATTACAGGTTAGGGTTATGCTATCTTAATATTAAGGGGGAAAAAGACAAAGCCATTCCATATTTCGAAAAAGCCATCAATAATCTTACCAACAGATACAAAGAAGGTGATTTCAGAGAAGAAAGAGCTCCTTATGATACATATTTTTTCCTGGCCAATGCATACCAGATTAACAATGAGGTTACTAAAGCACAGCGAACTTACGACAAATATCTTACTTTTCTCGACCCCGGCGATACTCTGAATATAACTTTTGTTAAGAAACAAATTGAATCATGTAAGAATGCAAAAAAACTTAAGCAGAATAGAGTTTATTTTGATGCTTATAACCTTGGTCAAACCATTAATAACTCGTATGCCAACTTTAGTCCTCAGATTTCGCAGAATGGGAATACACTTGTATACATGACCAAATTGAAATTCTATGATGCTATTTTCCACAGCAAAAAAGTTAATGGAAAATGGACTATCCCGGTTGACCTTTCTCCTCAGGTCAAATCAGACGGGGATCTTTATACTTCCTCCCTGTCATCTGACGGGCTAACGCTCTATTTAACAAAAAACGATAATTTAAACAGCGATATTTATGTAAGCTACTTTAAGGACAGCTCCTGGACTGAAGCTGTTAAATTGAATATGAATATTAATACAAAGTACTGGGAATCACATGCTTCAGAATCTCCGGATGGTTCGACACTTTATTTTTCAAGCAGCAAACCTAAAGGTTACGGAGGACTTGATATATACAAGTCTCAAAAAGATCCTGAAACCGGCAAATGGGGTAAAGCAGTAAATTTGGGGCCGGTCATAAATACCTTATTCAATGAAGATTGTCCTTTCCTGACACAGGATGGCAATAGGTTCTATTTTAGCTCTCAGGGCCATGAAACCATAGGCGGATTTGATATCTTCTATACCGAAAAAACTGATGTGAATAATTGGACTAAACCTGTAAATATTGGTTATCCTATTAATTCCACTGATGATGATATTTTTTATTTACCTTACGGGAACGGGACAGGTGCGTATTATTCAATGTTTGGCAAGGAGGATAGCTTTGGTGATGAAGATATCTATTATCTGGATATTTTTTCCAATAATAATCCAAGGAAGGTAAAAATTAAAGGCACGGTTATCGCCCCCGGAATTACTGCAGACACTGAGAAAAAGATAAATATCGAGATCCGGGAGAAAGAAACTTCTGAAAAGATTGCATCA
Source organism: Bacteroidota bacterium (assembly GCA_022561875.1). Taxonomy (GTDB): domain Bacteria; phylum Bacteroidota; class Bacteroidia; order Bacteroidales; family VadinHA17; genus JADFUQ01. Next base: position 20,308 of record JADFQJ010000001.1, read on the forward strand.
CCTGATGTTGAAATACCCTCCGGTAAATTTGTTTGTTCAATAACGAAACCGGGAAATTACATAGTGATTGTTAATGCCAGCGGATATGTCGATGCTCAAACTGAATTTTCGGTTCCGGCAGACTATTCCAAAAGTGAAATTATAGTAAAAACCGAACTTAAACCTGTTGAGAAAGAATATGTTATTCTTCCCAATATCTTTTTCGATTTTGATAAGTTTTTAATAAAAGATACAGAAACTTATAAAATAGAAGAGCTGTTCCGGATACTTACAGAAAACAAGGATTTAAAGCTTGAAATCAGGGGACATACTGACTTTATAGGTAGTCGCAAGTATAATGATGCACTCGGCAAAAAAAGATCGTTAGCAATTGTTAAATTACTGGTTTCTAAAGGGATCAGGGAAGAAAGGTTGAAATCAACAAGTGCAGGAGAAGAGAATCCTGTCGCCATTAATAAACTTCCTGATGGATCAGATTCACCAAAAGGAAGAGAGTTGAATAGAAGAGCAGAAGCAATTATTCTTCAATCTGATAATAAATTTATCATTCCGGCAAAAACTAATATACCGGATAAATTAAAGATTTCAGAACAATAGATCCTTTGATCTCTTCCTGTGTCCATATTTTCTTAAATTCCTGTTCGAAAAATGAGATTTTTTTTTACATATATCATTCTATTATTTTTCCTATCTGCCCTGACTTTCGGACAGGAACCATTTGATCCGGAAAGGACTTTTTATAATGCTGAATTTGAATACAATAACGGTAACTTCCGAAAAACAGCACAATACTATGAGTCTTTATTAAAAAAAGGAACAAAAACTGCCCATATTAAATATAAACTTGCCCGGACTTACCTGGAAATCCCCGGAAAAGAAAGCAATGCCGTTTTTTTACTTGAAGATGCTGTAAAAACCATTACCCCTGATTTTAAAACACAGAAATTTGCTGAAACCAAAGCTCCTTATGAAGCACTTTTATTGCTTGGTGAAGCTTACCAGATGAATGATCTACTGGCAAAGGCTACAGAAAAATACAAAAAGTATAAATCCCATATTATTGCATCCGGGAAGAATCCGGAAACCGTAAACAGGAAACTTAATAGCATTTCTACAGCATTGAAATTACGTAATACTCCATTGGATGTGGATAAAACCTTTTTACCATTTTATGAATTCGGGATCAGAAACTATAACCCGGTTTTCTCAGGTGATGGTAATAGAATGGCCTTTATGAGTGATGGGAAATATTATAAAGCTATATATTTCTCGGAAAAACAAAACGGAAAATGGTTTGAACCCAGGAATATTACAATGGAGCTTGAATCTGACGGCTCATTTTTAATCACCTCTCTTTCTCACGATGGTAATGTGCTTTACCTTACTAAAAAAATAAATAACAATGATTATGATTTGTTCTACAGCCGGTTTAATGAAGGTAAATGGTTGAAAATAACTTCCCTTGATCAAATCAATACAATGCGTGATGAAATACATGCATCTGAATCACCTGATGGCCGGTTCCTGGTATTCTCGAGCAATCGCGGAAGTAGTATTGGAGGCTACGATCTGTATATTTCTGCTTCAGCAAATGGTAACTGGGAAAATCCTGAAAACTTAGGGCCTGTGATAAATACTCCCTATAACGAAAGCACACCTTTCTATTCACCAGATGGAAAAAAATTATACTTCAGTTCAGAGGGACACAATACTATGGGAAGATATGATATATTCATGAGCGGCATAACAAACGACAATAGATTCAGTCCGCCTCAAAACCTTGGTTATCCTGTTAACACAACAAAAGATGATATCTTTTACTGCCCCTCTGAGAAGGATTTTATCGGGTATACAGCTAATGTTTTTGATAAAACACAAGAGTTAAATGTTATCAGGATTGAACAATTCAATGCTTTTCATCCCAGAAAAGTTATAATTAAAGGCACAATTATAACGGATAAAACAAAGGAAATTATTATCCACACACTGCTTAAGTCCATACCAATTGAAACTACATTAAAACAGGAAGTTTTTAAGTTAAGTTGCATTCAATTCCTGTTTGATGATTGGGGACTCTCAAAGACTTCAACCCGGCGTCTCGACCAGGTATATAAGATACTGATCCGGGTTGATTCAGCGAAATTGAGAATTGTTGGTCATACTGACGCTATTGGTAGTAATAAGTACAATATCAGTCTGTCTCAAAAACGTGCTGTCTCTGTTCAAAATTACCTGATCAAGAAAGGAATTTCTCCTAAGCGTCTTAATATCAGATGGGAAGGCGAAACACACCCTGTTGCTATTAATAAAAACCCTGATGGGGCCGATAATCCTGAAGGCAGAAAATTCAACAGGCGCGTTTGTTTTGACCCTTTGAATATTCCTGAAAACATTACTATTGAATACATTAACCAGGTTCCTGAAGGGCTTAATATAAAATAACAGGCATTTTTTATCTCTTTTTTTGTTTTTTTCTCAAATATCTCTCGCTTTATTCTGTTTTTCCAATCAATTTCTTAATTTTGATATAATTGAATTACTTGAATTCTAACCGGATTCTTGCAATAGCTAAAAGTCATAACCAGATAGCTCAAGAATTTTTTATACGGAAGGTTTACGAAGGGATATTTTTAGTAAGGGTAATTATAAAAAAGAACATAGTTTTGCAAAGTAATTAAATAATGAAACGTTTTGCTCTTCTATTCCTGATTGTTTTTATCTGTTCTCACGGATATTCTCAGATTGAAAATACACCGGAAGAATACTTTGAGAATGGGGATTTCTTTTTCTTTGCTGAAGATTATTCCGAAGCCTTATTCAATTTTCTTCAGCTTGAGGGTACCGATTTTATGAATGAGAATATAAAATACAAAATTGGGTTTTGTTACCTTAACATCCCGGGCGAAGAATACAATGCCATCCCTTACTTTAAAGAAGCTTCACAAAATACAACACTGAAGTACAAAATCAAATCGGTAAAGGAAAAACAGGCTCCCTGGCACACCTATTTTTATCTGGGGAAAGCATACAGGATTATCAATCAACTGGATAAAGCGCTGGAGGCGTATAGTACATTTAAAAATCTACCTGACTTTGAGGATAATTATAACCTGAACATAGTAGATAACGAAATAAGCTCCTGTGAAAAAGCAAAGATCATCCAGGATATCCCGATCAAGATCAAAGAAACAAACCTTGGAGAACTAATAAACAATTCCTCAGCCAACTATAATCCTGTCATATCACCGGATGAAAACACACTGATATTTATGACAGATCTCAAATTTTATAACGCCATTTACCAATCGAAAAAAGTCGATGGGCAATGGACTGATCCTGAGAATATTACACCACAGGTTGGCTCAGATGGCGATGTTGTTCCCACCTCACTTTCGTACGACGGGAAAAAGCTTTTCCTGGTTAAAGGCAGTAATAACAACAGGGATATATACATCAGCAGGTATGAAGATGGATGGTGGACAAAAATGGAACCCCTGGGTAAAAATATTAACTCCAACCGTGCTGAATCTCATGCCTCTGTTTCTTCCGATGGAAATACCCTGTATTTTACCAGTAACCGGAAAGGTGGCGAGGGGGAACTGGATATATACAGTTCAAAGAAAATGAAAAACGGGCAATGGGGAGCCGCTGAAAATCTTGGTCCCAAAATAAATACTATTTATAATGAAGAAACTCCTTTCCTTTCTGCTGATGGGAAGATACTCTATTTTAGTTCTGAAGGGCATTATAACATGGGAGGCTTTGACGTATTTTACTCCGGTTTGAAAGAAGGCGGTAATTGGGACAATCCGATAAACATCGGGTATCCGGTTAATACAACCGCTGATAATATTTTTTACAATCCTGTGGGAAACGGATACATTGGTTACATATCCAGGATCAAACGTGAGGGATTTGGTAATAAGGATATCTACAGGATTTTGATCATACCTGACGAAAAAAAACCTGTGAGTGAATTTTCCGGACCTGTTGATATGAATGGCAAAACCCTGGTGATAGATAAGGATTTCAATATCAAAATTATAGATAAACTGACTAACAAAGTTATTGCTACAATATACTATGATAAAGCAAAAGGCAAATTCACCTATGTCAGTGAATCCGGTAATTATGACTTTAAATATGAAGAATAGTCATTAATCTATGAACTAATCAGGTTTGAACCTGCATTATAAAGCAATTTGTTAAACAATATATTTTGTCTATATTTAGATTATTCAGGTATGAGAAAGATATTTTACATAATTGCTATTCTGGTCTGGCTTAGCACATCTGTGTCATTTGCCCAGAACAAGTCCCAGATAAGAGATTTCTTTATTAAAGCCGAATCTCACTATTTATATGGTGAATATGAAAAGGCTAATGAGATATACATGGTCTTAAACCAGATGATGCCTGAAAATGCCAATATTCAATACAAGATAGGTAATTGTTATCTACAAATCCCTCATGAAAAGACAAAAGCCATTCCCTACCTTCAAAGTGCCATAACAAATGCTGAATATGGAGCCAAAATAACACGGTTCAATGAAAAAAGAGCGCCATTGGATGCATATTTTTCACTTGGTAATGCATTCCGGATCAATAATAACCTTGATAAAGCCATCTTAACATATGCAAAGTTCAAGGATCTGTTATCCGGTGAGAATGGAATGGTTAACTCCGATTTTGTTGATCAGATGATCATGGCGTGTAAGAATGCAAAAAAAATAATGGAAACCCCACTGAATATTACTAAGAAAAACCTGGGTGAAAAAATAAATATTGTTGCTATTAATCACAGACCGGCTGTTTCAGGGGATGGGAATACAATGGTTTATACATGCGCTATGGGGGAAGAGAATTCAATTTATATGTCAAAGAAAATTAGTGGTACGTGGAGTCCCCCGATCGAGATAACCAGTCAGATTTCAAATCAAAGAGATATCTCATCATCCTCTCTGAATTATGATGGTTCACAATTATTCATCTACAAAGTGGACGACTTTGTTGGAAATATTTATGTTAGCAACTATTCCGATGGTACCTGGAGTAAGATAAATAAGCTTAACAGTAATATCAATACAAAATATTACGAGTCACATGCAAGTGTAAGTAAAGATGGTAATACATTATTCTTTACCAGTAACCGGCAAGGAGGAGAAGGAGGATCAGATATTTATAAATCTGAATTACAATCTGATGGATCATGGGGCCCTGCTAAAAACCTTGGGTCTTTAATAAATACTCCATTTAATGAAGACACTCCTTTCCTTACCAATAACGATTCTATCCTTTTTTTCAGCTCCGAAGGTCATTACACCATGGGAGGATACGATATATTTAAGGCGAAAAGAAAGAATGACGTTTGGAAAACGCCTGAAAACATTGGTTATCCAATTAATACCACAGATGACGATCTATTCTTCCAACCTATTGGAGACGGGACAACTGCTTATTATTCAATGCTTACCGGTTACAAAGAGAAAAATATTTTCAAAATAAATCTTTTCCCCAGGAAAATTGAACTTGTTTTTGAAATCAGAGGAATTCTCAGCCTGCAGGATACAATCATTTCGTTTAGTGATGATTTCCCAATCAGTCTGATTGATATCGTTAGTAAAGACACTTTCGACGTAAGCTACCCGAACAAATCTACGGGTTTATACAGTTTTATTACAAACACGGGGGAGTATGAGCTCACTTATGAAGGAACAGGGTATCTCAAACAAACAAAAAAGCTTTCCCTTAATGAGGATAGTCCTGAATCTGTGATAACTATTGACATCAAGCTGGAACCTGATATCATATACGTTGAGAAGAAAAAAATGTCTATCGTGGATTTTTCAAAGATACCTGTTGTCGAATCAATTGACTCTTCGTTACTAATTACAGATGTCGAAGTTAAAGATATTAGTGATATTGATGAAGAAGGCAGAGATGTTCTTTATTATACCGTACAACTCATGGCGCTTTATAACCCGGTTGATATTTCTTACTTTATAGGACTCGACGTAAAAGTTCTTTACGGAAAAGACCTGTTTTATCGTTATACTACGGGCAGACTTGAAACCGTTGAAGAGGCTGAACAGCTAAGAACTGAAATAGTAAATATGGGGTATCCTGAAGAAATATTTATCAAGAAAGTTTACCGTGAGATTACAGAAGAATAGTAACTTAACGGAAGTGCGAAGAGTGAAGAAGCAGGAAGTAAATAGTAAGTAGTAAATAGTAAGAAGAAGTAAGATGTCGCGTGTCCCGTCCTGAAAAATGTCTATATAAAAAATCGGAGAGAGGTGAGAGATGAGAGGTGAGAGATGAGAGGTGAGTTGAAGAGTGAAGAATGAAGAAGAAGATTGAGGAAACCTACATATAACATATAACGGATAACGTAAAGATAACTTCCGAATAATTGGATAAAAACTACCTTAAGAATAAAAACATCCTCCTCAGGGCTCCTGAGCCGGAGGACCTTGAATTACTCTACAAATGGGAAAATGATACTTCTGTCTGGCAGGCAGGTAATACTCTTTCTCCTTTCTCAAAATTTATTCTAAGAAAATTTATTGAGAACTCTCACAAAGACATTCATGAAACCAGGCAACAACGGTTTATGATTGATCTCCAAAGTAAAACGCCTGTAGAGACTATCGGCACAATTGACCTTTTTGATTATGACCCCTTCCATGAGAGAGCAGGTATCGGGATTCTTATTATGAACAACAAAATCAGACAAAGGGGTTATGCAACTGAAGCTCTCCAGGCCCTGATCAACTACTCTTTTGAAATCCTGAGACTGCATCAATTATTTGCTAACGTGGATGTGGAGAATTCTGCAAGTCTCAAACTTTTTGAAAAACATGGATTCAGGATCACAGGGGAAAAAAAGGAATGGACCAAAACTCCGTCAGGAAGGAAAGATGAATATTTTCTTCAACTGCTTAGAACTGATCGTTAGTTTTGTATCTCTTTAAAAGAAGGCATTTCGTTCACAAAAGTATATGACTTTCTTTCATAATCCATCTTGCAACAGTAATGTTGCAGACCGTTAGTCACTATTAAATAGTCAACTTCAAAGCTTAAATTATATCTTGCTACCTGCTCAAAAACAGTCTGGCTTATCCTTACTTTGGGCGATTTGCATTCGACAAGCACTTTAGGTTTCCCGCTTTTATTAAATAAAGCAATATCTGCTCTCTTTGACAGTCTGTTTAATTTGAAAAACATTTCAACCCGTACCAGCGATTGAGGGTAGCCCTTTTCCCTTATCAGGTAGCTGATGAAGTTCTGCCTTACCCACTCTTCCGGTGTAAGCAAGACATGCTTTTTTCTTATTTTATCAAAAATATACCTTTTGCCCTCTTTTTCAGTATACCTGAAATCATACGCCGGTAAGCTCAGATTCTTCAAATTGTACATTTGTTTTTATTATCTTCGCAAAAATAACTTATTATTCAGTATAAAGCCTGAATATGCCATGAAAGGTACAAATATGAAAACTAAAAAAGAAATAGTTAAAAACTGGTTACCGAGATATACGGGTATTGATCTCGATAGATTTGGCAAGCACATATTACTGACAAATTTTTCCTATTACATTGAATTGTTCGCCCGGTGGAATAATGTGCCGATCAATGGGATGAAAAAAAACATGCCTAATGTAACTGCCAGGGGTATTACAATCATTGACTTTGGAATGGGAAGTGCTAATGCTGCAACAATAATGGATTTGCTAAGTGCAATTCACCCAAAAGCTGTCCTTTTTCTTGGAAAATGCGGAGGACTGAAAAAGAAGAACAAACTTGGCGACCTGATACTCCCTATTGCAGCTATTAGAAGCGATGGTGCTTCAAACGATTATCTCCCTCCCGAAGTCCCTGCGTTACCGGCTTTTAACCTTCAGAGAGCAGTTTCATCCGTAATACGGGATCATGGCCGTGACTACTGGACCGGTACTGTTTATACAACTAACCGCCGGGTATGGGAATATGATGAAAGATTTAAGAAATACCTGCGAAAAACAAAAGCTATGGCAATTGATATGGAATCTGCGACTATTTTTACCGTGGGTTTCATCAATAGTATTCCATCAGGCGCACTTCTATTGGTATCGGACCAACCAATGATATCAACCGGAATTAAAACAACAAAAAGTGATAAAAAAGTAACAAACAGCTTTGTGGAAGAACACTTGCGAATCGGAATAGATTCAATGCTGGAATTGATCAATAAAGGTTCCTCAGTGAAACATCTTAAATTTTAGCAGATGACCTACAATCAAATCATTCAGGATCTGGGAAAAAAGAATTTTAAACCTGTCTATTTCCTTCATGGTGAAGAACCTTACTACATTGACAAGATAACGAATTATATAATTGACAATGTCCTCTCAGAAGCTGAAAAATCATTCAATCAAACGATTTTTTATGGTCACAACACAAATGTTACGGCAGTAATAAATGCAGCTAAAAGATTCCCTATGATGGCAAATAACCAGGTTGTTGTTTTGAAGGAAGCCCAATACCTGGATGATCTTGAGGATTTAATTCATTACGTAAAAAATCCTCTGAAATCAACACTGCTTGTCATTGCATATAAATACAAGAAACTTGATAAGAGGAAAAAGTTACATAACATCCTGAAGGAGAACGCCCTGATATTTGAATCTAACAAACTATATGATAGCAAGATACCCGATTGGATAATCAGTTTTTTGAAGGGAGTTGATTATGAGATCACACCGGCAGCTTCATTATTGTTAACTGAATATCTGGGATCTGACCTCAGTAAGATCGTTAATGAACTGGAAAAATTAATTATTGCGTTACCAACAGAAATCAGGAAAATCGATCCTGAAACGATTGAAAAGAATATCGGGATCAGTAAAGATTTTAACAATTTTGAACTAACCAATGCTTTATCCGGGAAAGATATCCTGAAAGCAAATCGTATTGTCAATTATTTTGATAAAAACCCGCGAAAAAATCCAATTACACTTACTATTTCATCCCTTTATTATTTTTTCAGCAGGGTCCTTGCCTATCAGTTTATGAAAAACAAGTCGCCCGCGATAGTAGCCTCCGAACTAAAAATTCATCCTTTCTTCTTAAGTGAATATAAGAAAGCTGCCAGCCGTTACAGTTCACAGAAAATTGTTGAAATAATTTCTTTGCTAAGAAAATATGATCTGAAATCAAAGGGTTGGGGCAATACGGGCGCTGATCCCGGAAGTTTGTTAAAAGAATTGATCTATAAAATATTGCACTAATATTGTGTGTTTATATGCTGAATTGATTGGGTTGGTTGAGTGGTTGAGTGGTTGAGTGGTTGAGTGGTTGAGTAGTTGAGTAGTTGAGTTGGTTGAGTAGTTGAGTAGTTGAGTAGTTGAGTAGTTGAGTTGGTTGAGTAGTTGAGTTGGTTGAGTAGTTGAGTAGTTGAGTAGGTTGAGTTTAGTTGATTTGAGTTAATTTACTTAACATTTTAGTCATTTTAAACTTTAGGCATTTTGAATTTCTCTTAAAAAGAAACTGATTAATATCATAACGTTAAATCCCCATGACAATAGTATTAATAATTATCACTTCCGTCATTTCGATCATCTCTTTCGGTCGTCCTGGTTTTATGTTAAAAATGCAATTTAACCCTTACCAGGTATACCACAGAAAAGAATATTACCGTCTTTTCTCACATGCTTTCTTACATGCTGACTGGATGCATCTTATCATAAATATGATCGTTTTATTTTCATTTGGCACTACTGTTGAACAATATTTTAAGCAACTATCAATGGCGGGATTGGTTAAAAATCCCGAGATCAGTTTCTTGATCCTATATGCCGGAGGTATCCTGTTTTCCACAACTACAACACTTTTTAAACACAAAGAAGATATCTGGTATAATTCCATAGGGGCGTCAGGTGCTGTATCTGCTGTAGTTTTCACCAGTATTTTCTTTGCACCCCTCAATAAATTGTTTCTTTACTTTATACCCCTTCCGGGAATTATTGCCGGTCTCCTGTACCTGGGATACTCACAGTATATGAGCAAAAAAGGTAAAGACAATATTAATCATGACGCCCATTTTCTCGGAGCAATTTTTGGTTTTATTTTTCCTGTTTTTATTGACCCGGGATTAATAAAACTTTTTGTTCAGCAATTGGGATTTTAATATAAAAGAAATTGTTGAGTAGTTGAGTTAGTTGAGTAGTTGAGTAGTTGAGTAGGTTGAGTTATTTGACATAACTTACTTAGCTAATTTCAAATTTTAGTCATTTTTGTCAACTGATTAGTAACAAAACATGTATTATGCACAAAGCTGTATTCTTTGACCGTGACGGGGTTCTTATCAATGATGCAGGACATTATTATATCTATGAGACAGATGATATGAGGCTGAATAATGGAGTTATCGCTGCTCTGAAAACATTCACCGAAATGGGATATTTATTAATAATAATTTCAAACCAGGGGGGAATTGCAAAACAAATATATACCAAAGAGCATGTTGAAAAGATCCATAATGAGATGAAACGGCAATTTGAATGTGAGGGAATACACATTAAAGAGTTTTACTATTGTCCGCATCATTCAGATGTTGAAAAATGTCTCTGCAGAAAACCTGAACCTTTACTCATTGAAAAGGCTCTGGCACGTTTCAATATTGACCCAGGCATATCTTATATTATCGGCGATAATGAGAGAGACATCGAGGCCGGACAACAAGCCGGATTATCGTGTATCAAAATAAAATCAAATCAAAATTTGCTTGATGTCCTGTCACAGATCAGTTAATATATTTGTTTCCTTCCAGGCATTATTCCACTCTCCCGCCTCTTCCACTAATTCATCCCCGGATTCTCGGGAAAATCCGCCCACATTTTGTATTTCGTGCCCAATTTCTGCAATATTTCCTTCCAGATATTCTCATCCGGGTCACGCATTATCACTTCGGGTTCCAGTTCGACAACCAGCCACGAATTCTCAGAAATTTCATTCTCAAGTTGCTTTGGTTTCCACCCCGAATAGCCAATAAAAAATTTTATTTGCGTTTCATCAAGCTTGCCTGTATTTATCAGAGTTTTAACAGCATTGAAGTCACCTCCCCAAAAGATATTTTTATATACCTGTACACTTTTAGGAATAATATCACCCATTGTATGCAGATAGTGTATTGTGTTGGTTCCAACCGGTCCTCCCAGCGAAACTTTAACTTCAGTAACAGGAAAATCCTCAAACACCTCATTAAGAGAGGTATGTACTGGTTTATTCAGAACAAATCCGATTGTGCCTTCTTTATTATGCTCGGTAAGAAAAACAATGGAACGTTTGAAATACGTATCTCTGAGGAAAGGTTCAGAGATCAGTATCCTTCCCTGTTTCGGTTGCTTTCCCCCCGTATCGATGGAAAAAAAATCGTAATCCAACTCCATAAATTTGGTATCTGTAAGAAAACTAAAAAAGCAAAACTTATTTTATTATCAAAGTTAAGAAAAATTCGTTATATTTTACTTCGTTCATGCAAACAATTACACTAAAACGTTTTATTTGCTACAAATAGAGATTATGGCTATTTTTGCATTTTATGTGACATAGAGCAGAGAGCGGAGAACGGAAATCAAGGAGGAAGTAAGAAAAGGTTGAGAAAACCCGAAACCAGAAACTTGTCCATTGGACTTCTACGGAGAAACGTGAGTTGTGAAGCGTGAAGTGTTGAAGAAATACTACCAAAATGAAGTGTATTAAGAATTTTAGTTACTTTAGTCATTTTAAATTTCTCTTAAAAAATGAAAAGGTTTTTTCAGGTCATTATTGCTTTATCCCTCCTGTTTGGCTCATGTACAAGCCAAAAGCAATTATTATATCTCCAGGATTTAGATACCGGTACTAAAGACAATATTTTTTTCAAACAATCAATCAATTACAAAATACAAACCCAGGATATACTCTATATCAGGATATACAGCATGAATCCTAAGGCGAATGAAATATTTAATTTAACATCCGGAAGATATCAGCAAAATCTTTTCCAGAATGAAACCAGCCTGTTTATTAACGGGTATAGTGTAACCGATTCAGGTAATGTTGATTTACCCATTATCGGAAAGGTAAATGTATTATACAAAACAGTAGAAGAAGCCAAATATGCAATTCAGTCACATGCAGATGAGATCCTTAATAATTCATCTGTTGTTGTAAAACTGATAAGCTTTAAGTTTTCGGTTCTCGGTGAGGTTCATGCGCCCGGGATGTACAGGAATTATAACAACCAGTTAACTGTTTTAGAAGCGATTGCCATGGCAGGAGATATCACTGATTATGGCAACAGGAAAAAAATACTGATTATCAGGCCAATAAAATCAGGAACTGAGACCTTCAGGATAGATCTTACACGCAGTGAAGTTCTCTCCTCAGAAGGATTTTTCCTGCTTCCCAATGACATCGTTTACGTGGAACCTATCAGTACCAAAACCTTTAGGATCAATACCCCCACATTTTCTTTATTTCTCTCAACTGTAACCACTTCTTATATTGATTTTGAGTTTTATTAAATAAGCATAGAATGGAATACGGCGCCGATCATATTTACCAGGAAGAAAATATTGATATTAAGAAATTTCTTTTCAGGATGCTTTCCAACTGGTATTGGTTTGCACTATCTCTATTCCTGACCATTACAAGCGCTTATCTGATAAACAGGTATTCTGAACCGGTATATAGTGTTAATTCTACAGTTATTGTCCGGGATTATGAAAAAGGGAGTGGACTCATAGGTGCTGAGCAAATGATCGAGAGTCTTGATATGTTCAGCAGCCGCAAGAATATTCAGAATGAAATTGGTGTTCTGAAATCATATTCCCTCGCACAAAAAGTTATGAAAGAACTGGATAATTTCAAGATAACCTATGTGAATGTTGGACGCAGGGGAATTGCAGAATCCAAACTTTACACCCAGTCGCCGATAATTGTAAAACCCGATACATCAGCCACCCAACGATACGGATACCCTGTTTACATAAACATCATTTCAGATACCGAATATGAGCTGAAGATTGATGAAGAATTCAATATTAAAAAACGAATGAAATTCGGCGAACCCTTTATCAACGAAAATTTTAACTTCATCATAGAGTTAAGGGATAAAAAGAATTTTTTCGTTGAAAACCTGTCATCCGGAAAATACTATTTCATAATCAATAGTCTGAATTCACTAACCAACAGGTATAGAAGCAAACTTGGTGTAGGAGTGACTGATAAAGAAAGTTCAATATTGACACTTTCTACCCAGGGATATGTTGCCCAGCAGGAAGTCGACTATCTAAATAAACTCATGGAGGTATTTATCGGATCTGATTTGGAGGAAAAAAATCTGACAGCTGTTAATACCATTAAATTTATTGACGATCTGTTGATGGAAGTTACCGATTCGCTTGCATCGGCTGAATCCAATTTAATGCAATTCAGGCAATCCCATAAGATCCTTGATATTAGCAGAGAAGGGTCTGCGATTTTTGAACAGCTTGAATCATTTCAACAGGAAAAAACCCGGCTTAACCTCAAGATTAAGTACTATAATTATCTTCGTGATTATGTAGAAAGTAAGTCGGATTTCAAAGATATCATAGCCCCTTCAGTTATCGGTATAAACGACCCTGTATTGATGTCACTTCTAACACAATTATCCGACCTCTATTCTGAGAAAACAGAACTGCTTTTTACTGCGAAAGAAAATAACCCGTTAATAGATGTCACGATCCGGAAATTAACAAGTACCAGAAAAGGACTTCTGGAAAATTTAGGAAACCTGATCCATTCCACTGATATCGCGATGGCTGATGTAGACGAAAGAATAAGTAAAGTCGATATTGAGATAAGGAAATTACCTGCTACTGAGAGAAAACTCATTGGGATAGAACGGAAATTTAATCTGAATAATGATATTTATACCTATCTGCTGGAGAAAAGGGCAGAAGCGGGAATTGCACAGGCATCGAATATTCCTAATAACAAGATACTCGATATAGCCCGCGTTGATAATGCCACAAAAGTCTCTCCCAAGAATTCAATGAACTATATGATCGCATTGGTTATTGGATTAGCAATTCCTCTGGTTATCATCCTGCTTTTCGATTACTTCAATAACAAGATTATTGACAAGTCTGATATTGAAAACAATACCAATGTTACTATTCTAGGGACTATCGGGCATAATTACGGTGAATCTGACCTCCCGGTACTTCAAAATCCAAAGTCATCAATAGCTGAATCATTCAGATCAATCCGAACCAGTATCCAGTACCTGTTACCCGAAAAAGAGAGGAATATAATTTCAATTTCATCAGCCATAATCAGTGAAGGAAAAACCTTTGTAGCCGCAAACCTTTCTATCATTATTGCAATGTCCGGCAAAAAAACCCTGCTCGTGGGATTAGATATGAGAAAACCGAAAATACATAAAGACTTTAATGTAAATAACGATGTGGGCTTGAGCACATACCTGATCAGTGAAACAAGTTATAAAGACATTATCCGGTCAACCGATATTGAAAACCTTTACATTGCAACCTCCGGACCCATACCTCCCAACCCTGCGGAACTTATCGAAAAGGCATCAATGAAAGAATTCTTTGATAAGGTGAAAAAAGAATTTGATTATGTGATACTGGATACTCCGCCTGTTGCAATTGTTACCGATGCTATATTGTTAACACAGTATACCGATACTAATATTTTTGTCGTCCGTCAGAAATATTCCTCCAAAAATGTTATTCAATACATCGATGAATTATATAATAAAAAGAATATTAAGAACCTAAGTCTCCTGGTTAATGATGTTAAGATCCCCAGCTACTATGGATACGGGTACGGTTATTATTTTGGTTACGATTATGGTTATAGCTACGGGTATGGCTATGGACAAGGATATTACGGTGACGAAGATGAAACACCAAAAAACATATCTGCAAAGATCAGGAGAGTTCTGTTCGGGAAAAGATCAGGGTGAAAATAGTTGAGTGGTTGAGTAGTTGAGTGGGTGAGTGGGTGAGTAGATAAAAAGTTTATTAAGTTATAAAGTTGATGTGTTTAGAAGTTGAGTAGGTTGCGTGGTTGGCTTACTTACTTAACTTTAGGCATTTTAGTCATTTCAGTCATTTTGAATTTCTCTTATGAGCCATGATATAAAAAAGCCTTCATTAATCCAGGCCTTTATTCCCATAGTATTCTTAATCTTTTTTCTTACCCTGAACGTCCTGTTTTTTGGTGATGACACATTATCCGGGGCCAACCAGATGGCGCTTATCTTTGCATCCGCCATTGCAGCGTTAATTGCCGTCAGGCTGGGACTGAATTGGAAATCTATAAGGAAAAGCATTGTAAAAAGCATCAATTCAGCTATGCCATCTATTCTTATCCTGTTCCTGATAGGTTCCCTGGCAGGCACATGGATGATCAGCGGGGTTGTTCCGGCAATGATCTACTATGGCCTGAAAATACTCAATCCCGGTATTTTTCTGTTTGCCTCCGTTGTAATATGTTCAATAGTCTCACTTGCCACCGGCAGCTCGTGGTCAACTATTGCAACAATCGGTATTGCTCTTATCGGGATCGGAAGTGCCATGGGGATAAATGAAGGTATTGTGGCGGGTTCTATTATATCCGGTGCTTATTTCGGGGATAAAATGTCACCCATGTCAGATACAACCAATCTCGCCCCGGCAATGGCCGGTACTGATCTGTTTACACATATCCGGTATATGGTGCTGACAACCGCTCCCTCAATGCTGATAACTCTTATCATTTTCCTGATTATTGGATTTACATACAATTTTGACGCCGTGCAAACTAATATTGGAGAGTTTAGCAGTGTTATTGAAACAAATTTTAATGTTACCCCATGGTTATTTCTTGTCCCTGCTTTACTGATCTTTATTATTGTAATGAAAGTTCCTCCTTTGCCATCACTTTTCGCAGGAACCCTTTTAGGCGGAATATTTGCAATTATTTTTCAGCCGGCAATTATTCAACAGATAACGGATATTCAGGGAAGTTACATGTTAAAATCATACATAGCAGTGATGAAGTCCATGTTCGGACCTGTTGCGATCATAACCCGGAATGAAGCGGTAAATAATCTTCTTACCACTAACGGGATGGCAGGCATGCTGGATACAATCTGGCTGATTATCGCAGCAATGGTTTTTGGTGGAGCTATGGAATCAGCCGGTTTGCTAATGAGGATAACCCAGAGTGTGGTAAAATTTGCAAAATCAACAGGTTCACTTGTTGCCTCAACAGTTGCCACATGCATTTTCTTCAATATTACCGCATCAGATCAGTATATTTCAATCGTTGTACCGGGAAGGATGTATTCCAAAACTTTCAGAGACATGGGTTTAAAACCCGAATTGCTCAGCCGGACCCTGGAGGACGCAGGTACCGTAACAGCGCCCCTTATTCCCTGGAATACAGGCGGAGCAACACAAGCCAGGGTTCTTGGAGTACCTACCCTCTCCTATCTTCCTTTTGCATTTTTTAACCTCATCAGTCCTCTCATGAGTATCTTCATGGCTTCTTTCAATATCAAGATCCGCCGACTGGTAAAAGATGAACCGGACAAAACGCTGAAAGAGGAAGACAGGAAAGATTACTAAAGAGTTACGGGTTTCGTGTTACGAGTTACGAGGATGAATACTTTAGGGGAATGATAAAAAGAGAATAACGAATATCGATTAACGAATGTCGAATTATGAAGTTAAGAATAAAGAGGTGAAATGTAGGCATTGACTGACCAGTAACAAGTAACCAGTACCCAGTAACAGCACAAACAAAAAAACGTAAAGCGATTACAAAAAAAGGAATATTGAAGTTAAAAAACAGGAATTAGCCTAACCAAACGGCTTATCGTCATCAAACGGTGAATCGAAAGAATCACCACTTCCCTTTTTACCACCACGGGGATCAGGGTTAGGAGGGGTGGTAGTCATCATGAAAAGTGAGATCGAATTATCCAGATCGATCTTTTTTATTTCAGGCTTTTTGTAAATCTTCTTCATGTTGTAAAAGAGCATACTTTATCACTTTCAAAATTACAATAATTTATAAATATACCAAACTTCATTCTCAACTTTAGTGTTATACGTTATAGTAAGGGTATGACTAAAAAGGCGGGTAATTGGTTGCATTGAGATATAACTTTCCCGGTTAATTAGAGTTATCCTTAATTTAGTATTAAGTAAACAAGCTTGCCGAAGCGGTGCGGGTAATACAATAAAGCCCTTAACTTACTGTGTGTATTGTACCTCTTCTTCATAAAGCGCAGGGTGGGAAAAAGATCGCCTGTAATAAAAATTATCTTACGGTGAAACCCGGTTATCTGCTTTATTGTTTGCCGGTAATTTTCTGCCCGGTTATACAGAACCGGATGTCCCTCCGGCTGTGCAAGAAAAGTCCTGAATAAATGAGAGGTATTATCCGGAGTCTTTTCATTAATAAGTATCTCCATTGCCGGAGGAATATAAATTCCCCAGTATTGCTTCAAAAGAAAAAGTTTAGCGGATAAAATTTTTTCAAGTCCGGCTGCTTCTGCCTCATTAAACAGCGCCGTATCAAGAAGCTCCCCTCCATATTTATCAACCATACAAAAAAGGTCGGTATACAAACGTAATTGCGATTCACCGTTATTCTCATGTTTGTCGAGATGGTTTACAAGGTAAAGAAAAAACTCACGCACCGGCGGGATAAGCACACTGCTTTTGTTGAATGTTGTTTCAGTACTGTTGGTGAGCATTCTTTCTGTAAGCAAGTGGTCTGCTCCGGAAAAAAGTTTATGGTGTATCTCAACAGAAATACCTCCTTTGATCAACTCCGGCAGATGCTTGCCATAGTATGGCAGTATAAGATTATAGAGTGGTGATTTAAGCGGGATTGACTGAAAACCGTTTTTTAATAATATCCTTCTTGCTTCCATGCATTGTTTATGTGGCACAAGAATATCAATATCGTTCATCTGCCTTAACCCCATATTGCCGTAAACGGACAGCTCAAGAGCCATTCCTTTAAGCAATACCGATTTTATTTTTTCCTGTTTAAAAAGCTCTAATACCTGTTCAATATTTTTAAAAAGAAATGTGTTACGCCCGAGACTTTTCATCCTGCTGTTTGCAAGGTGTGCCATTTTATCTTCAGGCAACAGGTCACCGGCGCCTGTCTCCTTCAGGTTATGGTATGTTAATGCTACAATGCCGTGTTTGTTAGCCAGATATGCAAACTTGTCAATATCTGTTATCTTCTTCGCGAGTGTACGGATATTTTTCTTCTGCTTTTCGCTGAAGGAGAGACGGCAGAGAGATATCAGCAATTGCTCTTCAGGTGATATATCGATATGAAGGCTCATAACTTGTATCCGCTGCTTTGCATTGTGTACATCTCACTGTAAATACCACCGGTTTTCATCAGCTCATCATGCGTACCTTCCTCAGTTATCATTCCTTTATCGAGTACCAGTATCCTGTCGGCCAGACTGACATTTGAGAAACGGTGACTGATAAGTATTGAAGTCCTGTTGCGGGTTATTTCTTTGAACCTGCTGAACAGTTCATATTCTGTTGCAGCATCGAGGGCGCTTGTCGGTTCGTCGAGTATCAGTACAGGAGCATCCCTGTAGAGGGCACGTGCCATTGCTATCTTCTGCCATTCGCCCCAGCTAAGTTCACGACTGTCATCAAAAAGTCTGCCGATTACCGTATCATATCCTTTGGGCAGTGCCTCTATCAGTTCGTCTATACCTGTTTGTGATGCCGACGTTTTTATTCTTTCCTTATTTTGAGGGGTGAAAATATCCCCCATCCTGATATTATCGCCTGCACTGAGGTTATACAGCATGAAATCCTGAAAGATAACCGAGAACAGTCTGCGGTAAGAAGCAGGGTCCATGTGTCTGATATCCTTACCATCAAGAGTTATCTTTCCTTCAGCCGGATCGTACAATCTGCATAGCAGTCTTACCAGTGTGCTTTTACCTGCACCGTTGGCTCCTACCAGCGCTATCGTTTCGCCCTTCCGTATCTCAAGATTAAGGTTTTTGAGTAGCGGTTCACCGGCACCCGGATATGAAAAGGAGAGGTTGTTGACATTGATACTCCTGTTGAAGCTACCCGGTTCAATAAAAGGAGGTACAGCAACGATCTGTTCTTTAAGATTGAGGAACTCAAAGGTATCGCCAATGAAAAGATTATCTTCATATAAACCTGCCAGCGATGAGAAGACATCTTTAATATAGACCATACCCTGCCTGAAAGCAACGAGGTACATTGCCATATCGCCTACCGATATTTGTGAGCTGACAGTTTTTTCGGCGATATACCACAGTGCTAATAAGAATGCTGAAGCCTTAAAAATACCGGTAATAAGCTCAATGAATGTTCTCTTGCGTATAATATCTATCTCTTCCTCTTTCAGCTTTTTGAAGTTCTTATTAAAAAGATCCTTGAAATAATTTCCCAGTCCGAACAGGCGTAACTCTCTCGATGGCCTGTCGCCTGTCAGCAGCCATTTGAAGTATGCTGTTTTTCTTGCGGCTGGTGTTTGTTCGCGCTTGAAGTTATACAGTACTCCGGCATAATGCAGGCGGAGCCATATTCCAGGTATGTTAGCTGCAAGAAGGATTATTACAATTACCCAGTGCAGATAAAAAAGGAGTCCTGCCATCAGTAAAAGTGATAACAGTCCCCTGGCAATAGAGATTAGGTTGTTAACGATAGTGTTGGGTCTGTATGGTGCTTCGCGTGCCGCTCGAGCCAGCGAGTCGTAATATTCAGGATTTTCGAAATGCTGAAGATCGAGCTTTATTGATTTGGAATGAAGCAGGTTATGCATGTGCGCCTCAAGGTGGTAGGATTGTTTGTTACGCACCAGGTTGCCCAGACTCGTTGCCGCCTCATCAAAGAATATTATTATTACAATAGCAAGGATATACCATATTACCAGGTTAAAATTCGTATCCCCTACCTGTCCGGTTGCCCCGGTTATACCGTCAACAAGCTGCTTGATGAGATATACCAGCACCAGAGGGAAGATACTTCGCAAGACAGAGATGAAGATGTTTGCTGTAGCCCAGCCGGGAGCACTTTCCCAGACGAGGTTGATTGCTTTCCGGAAGAATGATTTCTTAATACTATAGAATAGGTTACTCACAAATGTAAAAGTATAAATTTCACAAATTAAAACGAATTATGCGAATGAGTTTGTCAAACATATGGATTGATTTGATCATGAGGCGGTTACGACGGTAATGTATTTTATTGCTGTGTGGTTTGATTTTACCTCGTTTTGTTTCAATGGCAGTGACCACACCGGATATTTTATCTGCTGTAACTGGTTTATCTTCATTCACACTACTGTCGCCTCGCGTGATAAAGAAAATTTTTTTTTCATGATACCGGATATCTGTCAGCCTGTGTAATACAAAACCGGAATCTCTCCTGAAAACTATTATATCACCCGGAATGAGGTTTGACTGATTATTGACAGGAGCGATAATAACAATGTCACCGGGACGTATTGCAGGGAACATACTGTAACCACCCGCTTTGATACGCAACGATTTACCCTCTGAAAGAAGACTGATACTTACCTCTTTTAAGAAAGAATGATCTGACTTGTTATTTTTCATTTTTCAGGATATATGATATTACACTCTTATCCGGTCTGAAGAAGAGGCGGCGGACATCTGTTTCAGATGTTAGTTTAACAAGCGCTGCAGTCAGCGATTCAATTATTGAAGGGTCCCAAAGATGCTGAATACAGTTAGCCATAAGCAGTGAAAGAGCTTCACTGTTTCCTGTCGGGACGATAGTGTTTACAGTGCCATGATCGATGAGAAAGATCTTGTCAACAGGCGCTGACCGCGGTGTTTCATTATTGTATACAGGTGTGTTATACATAACAAAACGATTGTTTATATTTCTGATAATAAGTCTGTCGTCGTGTATCACCCTGGCGCCTGCCTCATTCCACAACCGTGCAATAGTAGTTTTGCCTTTCCCCGAGACACCGGCAAAAAGGTATCCCCTGTTGTTTATGTTGACTCCTGAACCATGAATAAAAATATCACCCGACCTGACAGTGAGATAATAAAGCAGCAGACCGTCAAGAGGATACTCCAGCGGATCTCTTTTTTTTTCCACACCACTGATATAAAGGTCCCACACATCTGCCCCGGTATTTATTCGCATACAGGCTTTCCTGTTTTTTTTCCCCAACGGCAGGATAGTTTCAATTAATATATCGTCATTGTTTTTATAAACAGTCCAGAACTCATCATTAATTTTTATCTTTATATTATCAGTCTCTTTAATATACGGGGCATGAAACACCCTTACGGCTTTTTTTTCAGGTGTGAGTATACCTGAATGTACACGGATTGTAATATCAACATTCCTGTTGTCTGAAAAAAAGTTGTTATATCGTTTTGTAGTGAAAAGCTCTGTTTCAGGTTCGGCAGATACAAACCGGGTAATATAATCTGCAATATTCAGGCTAAAGCTTCTCATCCATTGATAATAAGGAATTGTTTCATCTCACTGATAAAGGAGAGAAGATCACTCTTTGCTGTTTCAGCGTCTACTTCAAACTCACTCTGCATACAACGGATTATGCTTGCAAGGTCTGATTTACCATCCAGTCTTTCCCATATAAACGCACCTGTTTCGTTCAGTGTATAGACACTATCCATGTCTGCTATGTTATTACTGACAGGCACCAGGACATATTCATCCCCTGTTTTTCTCGGAACAATATCCGGAGACGGTATAACAACAGAGTTAAGATCAATCATAATAATTTTGTTTGTTTTTTCAAAGGTAGGAAAATTGTAATAAAAGAAATTGGGAAAAAACGATTTACATTTATCAGCAAATATTCAGTATCTTTATAAGAATTAAGACAATGATTGAGAAAATTAAATATTTGAGAATATGGATAAAAGAGAAGCTCACCCTTTTAATGAAGGAGATTTTAATACTTCTAATCCTTTTGCTTCTGAAATAATTAAAAATGGAATTGAAATTAACGTAGCGTAACAAAAACTTTACCAAATGCGAAGATTAAGTAAACCAACTCAACTTATAAACTAATAAACTTTTTAACACTGCAAAATTGCATCACCTCATCACGATTTTTCAACACTGCATCACTGCAATACTATAATAATCCGGATTAGTCATAAAAAAGTCTTATCTTTGCTGCATCCAAAAGAGGTATTAATAATGTTTATTAAGTTGTTTTTAATAACAGGTGTAATTATAGGGATCTCATTTCTTGCTCTGGGATTTTCCATTTTCATTAAAAAAGACGGTAAATTTCCATCTTATGAGATCGGAAAAAACAAAGAGATGAGAAAACTTGGGATCACCTGTGCGAAACATGATGAACTTAAATGTCATCGTCAGCCCAGGAAGGGGAACCCTTGCGATTGCAGCTAACCGTTTAGTTATTCCTGCACATCAACAATTATTTTCCCGAAACCATCAGTAAATTCAGTGCAGAAGTCACTATTTTCATCTGAATAAATGAAGTATGCTTCAATCCCGTCAAGCTTATTGACAAGCCTTACTGACTTTTCCAATCCCATTATCATAAATGCCGTAGCAAATGCATCTGCCGTCATACAATCAGGGGCTGTAACAGTTACACTTAAAAGGTTATGCCTGACAGGGTAACCGGTTTTCGGATCGATTGAATGAGAATATTTCACTCCGTTTTCCTCGAAAAATTTCCTGTAGTTCCCTGAGGTAGCCATGGAATTATCTTCAAGAGCGAGGATCACCTGGAGATCCTGACCGGGAATATAGTTATTATCATAAGGCTTATCCACCCCAACTTTCCAGGTAGTTCCCTTCTTTTTCCTACCGGCGGCCCTGATCTCTCCACCGATTTCTACAAGGTAGTTTTTAATCCCTTTACTACCTAGAAAACCGGCAATTATATCAACCGAATATCCCTGGGCAATAGCATTGACATCTAATTTTACTCCGGGTTTACTTTTTATCACCATGTCTTTTTCTATTCGCACGTTATCCATACCTACAAATTGGATAAGGCTGTCTATCAAAGCGCTATCAATCTGCTCACGGAGTTCCGGACCAAACCCCCAGGCATTAACAAGCGGTCCGACAGTAATATCAAAAGCCCCGTCACTTAATTCATTAACTTCTTTAGCTTTATAAAATACTATCCTGAACAGGCTATCCACCTTTACATCCTTCTCATTATTATTTATGCGGGATATCACTGACCCGGGAAGATATATCGAAAGCGACCGGTCAAATTCCATCAGCAGAGAATCAATTTCTTCCTGGTAATCATGTAATTTGGGATTTAAGAAATACCCTGGTGAGTACGGCTGTTTGTAAACAATATGATAGGTTGTACCCTGTGTAAATCCATCCAGGATCAGTATCTCATTTTTCTTATAATTCACATATGACAGCAGAACCAGTATCAGAAAGGCAATGACAATGTATATAGTTCTCTTGTTCAAAGTTCAAAGTAGTTACTGGTTACTGGGTGCTGGGTGCTGGCATGTATCTTCTTTTAAGCATAATAACCACTCACCACTCATTTCTCACTTCTCACCGCTCTTTTCCCCTTTTTTCCTATTCTCCGAAATCGTCAAAGGCGATCATCTCATCAGGCACACCCAAATCGTACAACAATTTCTGAACAGCGTCATTCATTAAAGGCGGACCGCAGAAATAATATTCTATTTCCTCAGGTTCTTCGTGTTTGCTCAGGTAATTATCATACAGAACCTGGTGAATAAAACCCGTAAGCCCATCCCATTTATCTTCTTTCAGCGGTTCGGAAAGAGCAATATAAAACTTGAAATTGGGAAAACTCTTTTCCAATTCGCGAAAGTGCTCCTCATAAAATATTTCATTTTTTGATCTGGCACCGTACCAATAGGTTACTTTCCTTTTTGTCTTAAGAGTGCTAAACAGGTGCAACAGGTGAGAGCGAAGCGGGGCCATTCCTGCACCACCGCCAATATATACCATTTCCTTGTCAGTATCCTTTATAAAAAAATCACCATAAGGTCCTGAAATTGTAATTTTATCGCCGGGTTTCCGGGAAAATATATAGGATGAACAGATTCCCGGGTTTACTTTCATAAATCTTCCCTTTGAGCGTTCCCATGGTGGAGTGGCAATACGGATATTCAGGATAATAATATTTCCTTCAGCCGGATAATTTCCCATTGAATAGGCTCTGTAGGTCTCTTCCGGGTTTTTCATTTTCAGATCCCACAATCCGAATTTGCCCCACTCATCACGGAATTCTTCTTCAACATAAATATCCTTTCTGAAATGCACGATAATTTCAGGAACATCAATCTGCACATAACCACCCGACTGAAAATCGAGTGATTCACCTTCAGGTAATTTAACCACAAACTCTTTGATGAAAGTTGCAACGTTCTTATTTGAAACCACTTCACATTCATATTTCTTAATATCCAGTACAGATTCAGGCACCTTGATCACCATATCCCCGCGAACTTTCACCTGACATCCCAGTCTCCAGTTATTTTGTTGTTCTTTACGCGTAAAAAAGCCTGTTTCAGTTGGCAGAATAGATCCGCCACCTTCAAGCACCTGGCATGTACACATTCCGCAGGTCCCCATCCCTCCACAAGCTGAGGGAAGGAAAATTTCATTGGCTGACAATGTTGCCAGTATTGTGGATCCGGGGGAGATATCCATTTCCCTGTCATTAATTTTGAGGTGCACTACGCCCTGTGGTGTTAGTTTCTTTCGTGCATAAAGCAAAATAAGTACAAGAAACAGGATCACAACCAGGAAAATAGCGATACTCACCAGGATAATTTCGAACTGTGAAAGTAGTAAGATCATTTCGTCTGTATAATATTTAACGTTTGTTTATAAACTCTTTTTTATGCTAAATCTGTATCTGGTTACTGGTTACTGGTCACTGGTAACTGGAACCTTTAAATCTAAAACTCGTCAGCCGAATTCAATTCGGCTCTACTTCGCCTCTTCTCATCTTCTCCTTTTCACCTCTTCTCTTTGCTCTTCCTTACTCACCTACTCACCTTACTCAACCACTCAACTCCTCTTCTTTGAACTCATATCTTAATTCCCATAAAACTCATAAAGGCTATACCCATCAGACCGGCAATAATAAATGTTATCCCCAGTCCGCGTAGCGGGGCCGGAACATTTGAATATCTGATTTTCTCACGGATGGCTGCAATGCCAACAATAGCAAGTAACCAGCCAACACCTGACCCAAGACCGAAAATTGTGGCTTCACCAATATTCTGATATTCGCGTTCCACCATAAATAACGATCCGCCTAAAATGGCACAGTTTACAGCAATCAGCGGAAGAAAAATACCAAGGGATGTATACAATACCGGTATAAACTTTTCAATTACCATCTCAACCAGTTGTACCATTGATGCAATAACAGCGATAAACATGATAAAAGTAAGGAAGCTGAGGTCGACATTGGCAAAATCTTCGCTGATCCAGATAAGCGCTCCTTTCTTAAGAAGATAGTTTTCAATCAGATAATCAACCGGTACGGTTATTACTAATACAAATATTACCGCTATTCCAAGGCCAACAGATGTTTTAACAGTTTTTGAAACTGCCAGGTAAGAACACATGCCCAGGAAATAGGCAAAAATCATGTTATCGATAAAGATCGACTTAACAAAGATATTCAGTAAGTCTTCCATAAGTAAATTATTAATCTCTATTTATTATTTATTTGGCGACTACTCACCTCTATTATTTCTTCAACATTTTATATTCTTCAAAAGTGTTACGAGTTTCGGGCTTGCCACGTTTACCCCATGAAATTCTTTTTATTTCATCGGGGTGAAATGCGACGTAGGAGCATATTTCACTGTGGTTACGAGTTACGAGTTCACCTTTTGTCTTCAAACCTTAAACTCTTCACTCTTCCTTACTCACCCACTCAACTTACTCAACTTTCTTCAATAAGCTCTTTAGTCCTGCTTCTTTGTACCCAGATAATGACACCAATAATTATAAGCGCCATGGGGGGTAAAATCATCAAGCCATTGTTTTCATATCCAATATTATAGACACCCAATTTCTCAAGTATCGGGTATCCCCATATCTCTCCCGATCCGAGCAATTCACGTAATAAACCTACTATAACAAGTATCAATCCATAGCCGGCCGAATTACCGATACCATCCAGGAAAGCAGGCCAGGGTCTGTTGCCCATGGCAAATGCTTCAAGACGGCCCATAATTATACAGTTGGTAATGATCAGTCCGACAAACACTGAAAGTTGCTTGCTCACATCGTATGCGAAAGCTTTCAGAACCTGGTCAACCAGAATTACCATTGTCGCAATTACTGTGAGCTGCACAATGATCCTGATCCTCGGTGGTATCATTTTTCTAAGCGCTGAGATCACCACATTGGATACTGCTAATACAACCACAACCGATATGGCCATAACCACTGAAGGTTCGAGCTTTACTGTAATAGCCAGTGCGGAACATACTCCAAGTACCTGAACAGTAATTGGATTGTCTATGTTCAAAGGATTAGTAAGCAGCTTCATGTTCTTCGAAGAAAATAATGGTTCTCTGTCGTTCATTTGATATTATTCATTTGGTTTTTAAAATAAGTTTGATAACTGCTAAGGCAGTCATACAGCATTTTTTCAAGGCCATCGCTTGTAAGTGTACCACCAGAAATGGCATCAACTTCATTTAAGCTTTCCGGATCGGCCCCACCCTTTACAAGGTCAATAGATATAAATTCCAGGTTTTTATTAAATATTTTCTTGTCGGCAAATTGTGCACCGAACCAATCGGTATTGATCTCGGCTCCCAGTCCCGGTGTTTCACTATCATGGTTAAAATTTGTTCCGTAAATAGTGATAAAGTCATCATTTAATGCCACAAATCCATAAATAGGCCCCCAAAGGCCTTTGCCTTGAACAGCCACAATATATTTTTTTTTGCCATCTTCAAGAGAACTGATAAATACCGGAAGGGATCTCTGCTCCAGGGATTTCCTCATTTGCGATACCATTTCAATCTTAAAAGCATCAACGCCCTTTTGCTCTTTGCCAACAGTATTAATAACAAAACTACCTGTAATATATTTTTCGTACAGTTCTTCCGCATCTTTGGCACTGCTTTTAATTCTTATCGAAGAAAGGATATTCCTTTTTTTCTGTATCTCAATATTCTTTTCCTGTAATGGCTGAAGCACCATTGCTGCCGTACTAAGTAAAGCTGCAACAACAACAACCATTATTGTTGAGAAAACAAAAATGTAGGTATTGCTAAAACTTTTCATCTGTTTACATTTAGTATTTTAAGTATCATGTATCTTACGTTGTTTATCGTATGAGGTTAATCTTAATATTTTTAGTCTTGATCCATAAGTAACTATTCAGTGCTAAAAATGTTACTGGTTACGAGTTCACGCCTCTTCGCTCTTTGCTCTTAGCTCTTAATTCTTTTCACCCTTTTCTTAATATTAGCTTCAATCACGTAATGATCTATTAACGGAGCAAATACATTCATTAACAATATGGCAAGCATCACACCTTCAGGATAAGCAGGATTAATAACACGGATCAGAATAGCAAGAAATCCTGTCAGAAATCCATAGATCCATTTACCACGTTCGGTCTGTGCTGCAGTAACCGGATCGGTCGCCATAAACACTGCACCGAATGCAAAACCACCCATAATCAAATGATGCCAGGCAGAGATCTCCATGTAAGGATTTACTGCAAAAGCATTGAAAAGCAATCCCATAACAAGCCCTCCTGCAATCATGGAAAACATTATCTTCCAGCTTCCCATACCGGTTGCAACAAGTATTACTGCTCCAATCAGAATAGCAATTACCGATGTCTCGCCAATAGATCCGGGAATAGTTCCGAGAAACATTTCCCAGACAGAAGGGATCTTTTCAAACATACCGGCTGCTGCGTTTGCCAGAGGAGTGGCTCCTGAAAAACCATCTATCACACCCTGACCTTTTGTAAGCCCTTCGATCCATACAGTATCTCCCGACATCCAACTCGGGTATGCAAAGAAGAGAAACGCCCTGGCTGTGAGCGCCGGGTTCAGGATATTCATTCCGGTTCCGCCAAATACCTCCTTACCGATAATAACAGCGAATGCCGTTGCCAGGGCAACCATCCATAAAGGAACATCAACAGGTATTATCAATGGTATTAAGATACCTGAAACAAGAAAACCCTCATTCACTTCATGCCCCCTGATCTGGGCAACAGCAAATTCAATCCCCAGTCCAACAACATAGGAAACGACAATAATCGGAAAAACTTTCAGGAATCCGAAGACAAAATTTTCCCATAAAGTAACCTCCAGACCGACAGATAAGTTATGCTGGTATCCTGTATTCCACATGCCAAAAAGAAGAGCCGGAACAGTCGCTGCAACAACAACACTCATTGCCCTTTTCATATCAAGGGCATCACGAATATGAGCGCCTTTGGTTGTTACCTGGTTTGAAACAAAAAGAAACGATTCGAAAGCTTCGAAAGTGGAATGTAGCATTTCAAATTTTCCGCCTTTTGAAAAATGTGGTTTGATTTTATCAATAAATCTTCTAAATGACTTCATTATATTTTGATTATCAACTTCCTGGTTTGGTTAATAGAGTAATCTATATAGAGTATTTCTTATCCAAGTTCCTTTTGCATCAGTTCAAACCCGCTTCTTAATATTGATTGAACTTCAGTTTTTGAAGTACAGACAAATTCGCATAAAGCAAAATCTTCTTCTGCCACCTCGTATATTCCAAGGTTTTCCATAAGATCAATATCCTCAACAAGAATGGCTTTAAGCAAATGTACCGGATAAATATCCATGGGCAATACCTTCTCATATTGTCCACTTAACACAAAAGCTCTTCTGCCACCCTGCAGATTTGTATGCAGTGTGAATCCTTTGTTCAGAGTAAAAAATGAAAAGAATGTTCGTGAAGCACTGAATTTTTTCAAACCCGGCAGGGCCCAACCTAAAAACTCATAATGATCACCTTCGGGTATAACCGTTATCTGTGAATCGTAAAACCCAATGAATCCTTCTTTGCTTATTTTACTGCCTGTAAGCACATTCCCGCTTATATAACGGTTATTGCTATCTGTTACGTTATCCTTAACCAACATTTTAACGGAAGCTCCGAGTTTAGTCCTGTAATACCTCGGGTTTATAACCTCTGAGCCTGCGAATGCCACTAACCTGGTTGGTTTAAAAACACCCTTCTCAAATAGTTTTCCGATCACAACCACATCCTGAGGATTGATGGTCCACACCACTTCTCCTTTTTTTACAGGATCAATATGATTTATTTGCACACCAACATTACCGGCAGGATGCAGACCCTTGAAATGATGAAGCTCTACACCTTCAGCCCTGGAAAAAATATCAGCTGTTGGGAAAACAGCGTTTATGCCGATATGTATCTTTCCGGATGTTAATTGTGACAGGGCATCAATCCCGGTTTGAAATGCTTCCTCTTCGCCGTAGAGGATAAAATCCAGATCGGGCGCCAGTGGTGCTGAATCAAAACCTGAAATAAAAATGGCCCTGGGTTCTTCTTTATAATCAGCAATAATATGAAACGGCCGTTGCCTGATAAAAGGCCACACTCCGCTCTTCAGAAGATTATCAATAATTTCTTCCTTATTCATAGTTTTAGGATCACCTTTCAGGAAAGTAATGGCTTCATCTTTCTGGTCCGATTCGATCACAACTTCACTGATACTTCTTCTTTCACCACGATTCACAGCTACAACTTTTCCGCTTACAGGCGAGGTGAATAAAACAGCAGGTTGGTATTTATCGTAAAATAAAGGAGATCCGACCCTAACGTCAGATCCAACTTTCACGGATAATTTTGGTATTGGGAACAGACCTGGAAAATCTGGTGGTTTAACAGCATAAAACTCTGACGGTTCAGCTTGAATGATAATTTTTTCAGCTTTTCCTTTAAGCTTAATATCCAGGCCCTTTTTAATTCTGATAACCTTGGGCATGTTATAATTTTGATTTTATTAATTTTGCCATAAAAATAGACAATTTTTATTTTCCTGCAATTGGAATGGATGTAAATTAGTGAAAAAATAGAAATGTGATGCAGTGTTGCTGTGTTGCAGTAAAAGAATACAAACCGCAGAGTCGCAAAGACGCAGAGAAAACTTATTTACTTAACTCACCTTACTCAACTACTTTCTTCACTTTTGCCTTTTGCCTTTTGCCTTTTATCTTTTATCTTTTATCTTTATTTAAAAAATGATCCGGAAATTGTTGAATATAGGCAGAAAGAGTTACATGATCTTGTTAAGTTTTGTGGTAATCCTCTTTTATCATGGAAAAGCTTCATGCCAGGATTCTCTGATTTATTCCGGACATGTTTTTAAACATGGCATAAAAACGGTTCTGCTTCATAAAAAAGGATGGGACCTATCCTACCCCATTCTGAATCTGAACAGTAACAAAAAGCTGGTGCTTATTTTTGATGAACTGGGATCACAAACAGGGAATTATCAATATACATTCGAGCATTGTGACGCCGGCTGGAATCCCTCGGATTTATCTCCTTCAGATTACCTTGACGGGTTCCCGGAAAACCACATTGAAGATTATAGCTTTTCTTTCAATACTACTATCGACTATGTAAATCATCAACTTGAGTTTCCAAATGAGAATATACAATTTAGAATATCAGGTAATTATATTATCAAGGTGTACGAAGATTATGATCCTGAAAAGATTGTTCTTACAAAAAGGTTTACTGTTTCTGAGAACCTGGTAAATATAACCGCCAGGGCAAAACGTCCGTCTATTACAGCAGTATACAACGAGGGACATGAAGTGACCTTTTCAATCGATTTGAATTCATATCATGTCAGGGACCCGTATCAGCAGATCAAAGCAGTTGTATGCCAGAATAATAAATGGGACTATGCAAGAACTGACCTGAGACCTTCAATATTCAATGGCAACATGCTGATATTCAGCGATCCAACCACAAATGTTTTCCCTGCCGGAAACGAATATAGATATTTTGACATAAAAAGTATCAGGTATAAATCTGAGTATATTGAACATATCGATTTCATTGACGACCATTATAATATCGGATTGTATCCCGAAAAATCACGTGCTCTGAAAAACTACTTCTATAATCAGGATCTAAACGGCAAATATTATATTGATGTACAGGAAGGGCAAAACAGGCACACCGATGCAGATTACCTTCAGGTTTTTTTTACTTTGCAAATGGGATACCCCCCGGCCAAAGGCAGGGTGTTTATTTACGGGGAACTTACTAACTGGGAATGTAACAACCTGAACAGAATGATATACAATACGGATTCAAAAGCATATGAATTGAGTCTCCTCCTGAAACAAGGGTTTTACAATTATGAATATGTTTGTCTGCCAAAGGGAAAAACAATCCCGGATAACACCCTGATTGAGGGCAGCCATTATGAAACTGAGAATGATTATGTTATTTATGTTTACCATAACGATCCGATGTTACGGTATGATAAGCTGATCGGGGTTGAGATAGTGAATACTTTGCACGAATAATACATAAATTATTTCCGGGAGTTCTTATTAAAATGTATGACAAGCAAATTTGAACATAGTAAATATGTTTAATTTCTTCAAAAATTATCATTTCAAACATTTTGGTCATTTTTGTTATTTAGTTTATTTTGCATTACAAACAGTTGAATAAGTAACTATTAAAAAAAATAAAAACTATGTCACAAGAGATATTTCAGGTACCGGTTGCCGAGAACGAACCGGTAAAAAGCTATGCTCCCGGGACACCGGAAAAAGCAGAGTTAAAAAAAGCTTTAAACGAACTTATGTCTAAAAAGGTTGAACTTCCAATGATCATTGATGGCAAGGAAGTAAAGACAGAAAAGAAGGTTGCTATCCATCCTCCACATGACATCAATCACACTCTTGGTTATTATTACCAGGGTGATGAAACTCATGTAAAGATGGCTATTGAAGCCGCGTTAAAAGCAAAAAAAGAATGGGTTGAAATGGACTGGAAGCATCGTGCTTCAATTTTTCTCAGAATTGCCAATCTGCTTGCCGGACCTTACCGTGCAAAAATCAATGCAGCAAGCATGCTCGCCCAATCAAAGAATGCTTTCCAGGCAGAGATTGATGCTGCATGTGAATTGATTGATTTTTTCAGGTATAATGTTCAATACATGACTGAAATCTACAGTCAGCAGCCAAAATCCACTTCTGAGATATGGAACCGTCTGGAACAAAGGCCTCTGGAAGGGTTTATATTTGCCCTGACACCTTTCAATTTTACCTCCATAGCCGGCAACCTGCCTACAGCCCCGGCAATCATGGGCAATACTGTTGTTTGGAAAGCCTCAAAAACACAGGTGTATTCAGCAGCGGTTTTAATGGAAATTTTCATGAAGGCAGGATTGCCCAACGGGGTGATAAACCTGATATTTGTATCCGGTCCGGCTGCCGGAAAGGAGATTTTTACTCATCCTGATTTTGCAGGTTTCCATTTTACCGGATCAACCGGTGTATTCAATAATATATGGAAGCAGGTTGGAAACAATATCGCAACCTACAAAACTTATCCAAGGATTGTTGGAGAAACCGGCGGGAAAGATTTTGTTATGGTTCACGAATCTGCTGACATAAAGGAAACTGCTACAGGGATTGTTCGTGGCTCATTCGAGTACCAGGGACAAAAATGTTCGGCTGTTTCAAGGACTTACATACCCTCCAGCATCTGGCCCGAACTAAGGAAGGAGATTGAAGACCAGGTAAACAGCATAAAAATGGGAACACCTCTTGACTTTACAAATTTTATGAACGCTGTAATTGATGAGGCTTCATTTAACAATATAATGAAATACATTAGTCATGCACAGAATTCTGATGCTGCTGAAGTTATTATAGGCGGGAAAGGAGATAAAACGGAAGGTTATTTCATCGAACCCACTGTTATTCTTGCAAAGGACCCCAAATATCTTACAATGAGAGAAGAGATATTCGGTCCTGTACTGACAATTTATGTTTATGATGCTGCCAAACTTGAGGAAACACTCGATCTGCTTGATGAGACTTCAGAATATGCTCTTACCGGCGGTGTTTTTGCAAAGGACAGAGCGGCAATTGAGCTTATTACCAAACGCCTGACCAATGCTGCAGGAAATTTCTATATCAATGACAAGCCTACGGGTGCGGTTGTCGGGATGCAGCCATTTGGCGGAGCCAGAAAATCAGGCACAAATGACAAAGCAGGATCAATGATCAATTTACTTCGTTGGGTTTCACCAAGAACTATCAAAGAAAATTTTCAGCCGGCTGTTGATTACAGGTATCCGTTTATGGAT
This sequence comes from Bacteroidota bacterium, assembly GCA_022561875.1. GTDB lineage: Bacteria > Bacteroidota > Bacteroidia > Bacteroidales > VadinHA17 > JADFUQ01. The sequence goes on from JADFQJ010000001.1 coordinate 53,757, forward strand.
GAAGAGTGAAGCGTGAAACGTGAAACGTGAAGAAAGTTATGAGCAGTGAGACGGTATTGCTATGAAGTGATGAGGTAATGAGGTAATGAGGTGGTGAAAAGTTCATAAGTGTATGAGTTGAGGAGTTGAGAAGATTTTTTTCAATAGACCATTAATACTTATTTGTTCGGGTATCACTGCAACATCTTACAAATAAACTCATCAACAAATCAACAAATAAACTTTCACATTGTTAAGAGTTAAGAAATTGTATTGCAGTGTTTCGGGTTAACATATAAAAATCCGGATTCACCTGATTTGTTAATAACTTAAAGGGGAAAGTTTATATTTCGGACTTTCCCATTGTTTTTTATTCATAACTTTGGCTTGAAAACCTGACAGCTATGAAGTCGCTGATAAAAATACTCATCAGAATATTTAGTAAGAAATACCTGCTTGCTTCAGTTATTTTTATTATCTGGCTCATCCTTTTTGACGGGAACAACCTGATCGACAGGATTTCAGCACTTCGCAAGCTTCATCAACTGGAAAGGGATAAAAAGTACTATACAGAAAAGATAAAAAGTGATTTAAAGAAACTTGAAGAATTAAAGACGAACAATGATAATCTGGAAAAATTTGCCAGAGAACAATACCTGATGAAAAAAGATAACGAGGAGATATTCATTATTATTGATAAAAACAAGGAAAACTAAACCCTGTCTGTCTTTCTAAACACTTCCAGCAAATATCTTGCATCGGTCAAATCGCTCTTAATAATTCCCATTTCCAGCAATAAATCATTGGCAGCCCGGGTTACCAGGATCTTATCAAAATAATCACTGTGAACAAAATTCATATACTTTACCACAAAAAATGCATTAAACTTCTGAAAGAATCTTTTCCTGAATGTTTCCCGGGTAGCAACGTTATTATTTATTTCCGATATCTTTTGTTCAAAATCAGTGGAAAGCAGGAATTTTTTCAGGGGCTTGGTAAACCGGGAAAGAAATCTTGCCACCTCATCTGAGCCGGCTTCAAAAAACCTGTCAGCATTTATAAACAGATCTTTCAAATCATTGAAAGCTTCCAGACAGTAAGTTTTCACCTCTTCATTTTCTTCAATACTTCTTTTAACAACCGGACCGGTTCCAAAAGGCACCCGGTCAGATGGACGTGGGGATGGAAAAACTGACGTTGAATTCAACTCGTTAAATTTGCCATGCGGTGTTATTTTGTGGATAAAATAGAAATCTTCCCCACCCTTTCGCCGGTTCATCCCGCCATATTTTACGTAAGCTCCTGCTCTGACAGCAAATGCTGAACCAACGGTATGATATGAAAAAGGGAAACCAGTTAAACTTAATGCCTGTTTATAATACCGGAGGTATAGCTCATACCGGCAAACAGTTTCATAAACTTTTTTATCAAAATCACAACCCTCGAGAGGATGTTCAAAATAGATTGAGCACCCTTCGGTTTTGGGGTATTTTTTGAAATGGCTCTCGATCTCCACAAGATAATTCTCAGCACAGAGAGTATCCGCATCAAGAGAAATGATAATGCCTTTATTGTTGTTTAGCAGATTAAACCTGTGAACTGCTTCATCCATTCCGATTTTTCTTGCCAATCCTGCCCCAAAATATTTTCCGGGAAGATCAGTTTTCCTTACAGGCCACAGTCGTATCTTTTCAGAATTATTATTTTTCTTCCACCGTATCAGAGATTCAAACACAATGTCGTTTAGAAACACAGTATTCTTATCCGCACCTGCATGAGTATTTACAATTGGCAATATTTCAACTGCACAAGCCGGACTTTTACATGAATAAAGCGAGTATAATGTATCCGTTATCCCGGGGTCGTTATAACATGGGATAACTATAATCAGCTGCAGGTTGTCATACGGGTGAATCTCAACCGAAGGGGTAAAAGATCTCTGTTTCTGAAGATAGGGACCGGCGAATCCCATGCCTTGATTTATTTGTCTTTCGTTTTAGATTTTCTTTCCTCAGCATATTTGGCATTGATACCTTCAATAACATCGTTGGTTATATCCATCTTGTCCGTAGCATAAAGGAAAGGACCTCCAAGAGAATTACTTACAATGAATTGATAATTATTTTCCTTATTATATTCCTTCAAATAGTCAATAATAAAATAAATGAGCTTCCGGTTCATTACCTGCTCCTCATCGGCCAACTCCAGAGAGAGTTTGTCTTTCAAAGTAATAATATTTTGTTGTTCAAGGTAAAGCTCTTGTTCAATTTCCCTGGCGCCAGAGCGGGTAACAAGTCCCTTTCTGACTTTTTCCTGAAAATCAATTGCTTCTTTCTCAAAACTTTTCGACCTGGAATTTAACTCTGCCTCTGAACTCTTCTGTTTCTCAACCAGATCATCTCTCATATCAAAAAATATATCCATATTATTCATCAGGGTATCGATATTGATATATGCTATCTCTCCCTTTCCGGTAGGATTTTTTTCAGCGAGTTTACTTTCTGTTTGTTCCGGATTTGTTTTTTCTTTACCTGTAAAATGCAGGAAAAAAAGTACTCCAACCGCAATAATTAATACAACATTTATTATAAGATTTACCCTTTTCATATATCATTTATTTGATTAATATCTCAATTTGCGGAACAAAGATAACTTTTAAGAACATAGCTTCGCAAATTAATTAAAAAGAGTAGCTAAATTAAAGTTATCCTCTAATTTTGGAACAAAGTGGTCAAGGTTAAGGCTAAAACTCTGGACATGGAATAGCATGTATCTTTTTCTTATACTTACGGGTCAGTTCAAACTTATAAACAAAAGATATCTCATGTGCACCGCCGGTAGAGGTCATCAGGTTAGATACGGTAAAATCATAAGAGTATCCGATATGCAAATATTTTGTTTTATACCCAATAAGTAAAATGATCGCATCTCCAATCTGATCTTTCAGAAGAGGTATTCCCCGATACCAAACTCCCATAATCAAAGGATTTTTATACCAATAGAGTCCAATATCCAATTGTGAAAAGTATTCTTGTTTTTTAAAAAGGAAAGCAAGTGATAAAGATTCATCAATGGGTCTTGTCAGTCTGCCTTTCCGTATTACCTGTACCCCTCCAAAAACCGATATTTTTATCGGCACCCTGCTCTTTACATCGTACAATGATTGTTCAGGCCTCAGAAGATGATCAACGGTTGTTCCGAACCATATTCTTTCAGAATACAAAATAGCAGAGGCTGAAAAATCAATATCTCCGGCATTGTCAAACGGAGGTACTTCCAGTACACTGCTTCCTGCATTACCACTTGGAGAAATCTGATCGGTGAATATCAATCTGTTAAAATCGAGCCCCCGTTGAGTATACATAAAATTTACTCCCGGACGAACATGCCATTCGCGGTTAATCTGAATATCATATGAATACAATACGCCAATGTTAGTATTGCTTAATCGTCCGGTACCTGCACGGTCGTGCATAACCAAAAACCCAACACCTGAGTTGAAGTTTGCAAAAGATTTATCGAAAGAAAAACTGTAGGTAAGAAATACGCCTGGCAAAGAAGGCCATTGATTACGATGATTCAATGTAATTCTGTTATTCTCAGTTGCTCCGGCAAATGAAGGAGCCAGGTAAAGTTTGTTAGCATAAAACTGTGAAAACTGAGGATCCTGCGAAAGACTAACTTTTACCAGAAAAGGAATTAAGAGTAATATGAGAACAAGTTTTTTCACAGGCGCAAATTAATTTTCCTTATCTGGTTTTAACAAAAAGGACCCGGAATAATGGCACTAATATATAACTATTATTCATCTCCTTTTACCTGTCATACGATATATTTTACCTTTTTGTTAGGTAAAATAAGAACAATTAACTGTTTTAGAAACTTATTCTGGGTAGAAATAGTTATTCTGGTGACGAATAAACAATTTCTGCTGATAAAAAAAAAGCAGAGAATTGTTCTCTGCTTTTATTTTGATGTACCGGAATTTAACTTCATTGATTAATAATAAGTTAAATCAATCTTATAAATATTATTATATTAAAGGCTCTGGCTTCCCCTTTGCCTTTGCGAAGCTATTTTCTTCCTTGCCGGTATTAATGCAGCAAGGTAATATCTCCTGCTTTAATAAAAGGCTTACCATTTACAAACTTACCTGTTACTTTCCAGATATATACATCCTGCTTAGCAAGCTTATCTTTATGATACCCATCCCATCCGATATTAATATCATTACTTTCAAAAATGAGTTGCCCCAGATGGGTAAATATCCTTAACTGGTACTCTACAACGCCTATTGATACCGGATAGAAAACATCGTTGTTGAGCGCTCCGGGTGTATAGTAACCATTGGACGGTCCATTCAAATTAGGGGTAAACGCGTTCGGGAATTCAATCATGTATACTGAATGGGCAAAGGCATTATTAATCACCAGTGAATCCACACAGCCCCGGTCTGTCCAAACCTTCAGCTTAATATCGTAATTATCAGACCGTTTGTAAAAATGAGTGGGTTCTATTTCGTCGGAATGGTTTGAATCACCAAAATCCCACTCATACCTCACTGCATTCCTGGAGTAGTTGTGGAAATTTACAGGGTTGTCAGTCAATATTATATCTGTGGGATATATTTCAAACTGTGCTTTCGGTTTCGGAAAAACATTGATAGTCTGAATAAAAATTGCATTTTCACCTTTGATACCCGTTACCTCAAGTAAAATCTCATATTCTCCGGGTTCATCATAAATATATTTTGGATCTTTCTCTATGGATTTACCACCATCGCCAAAATGCCACAAATAATTTTTTGCATTTTCCGACAGGTTTGTGAACTCTACCGGCAGGGAAGCACATCCTGAACTTTGTGACAGAGAAAAATCTGCAACCACAGCAGCAACTTGTTCATTGGACAGTCTTTTCCGGTTAGTTTCACCTTTTTTCCTGTTCTTTTGTGATAAATTCTTATCCGGCTGAACCGTTTTCTCTATTGTTTCATTGTTTTTGCCGGCATTTTCTCCACTCTTTTCACCTTTTTCCTTATCAATTAAGCGGATATCATCGCTTTCAACTTCCTCAAATTGTATTTTTGTCTTTTCATCACCAGCAGAGGTTGTCTTTTCACGGTCTGTTTTTAACTTTATTTCCAGTGAATTGGTCCTGATTTCACTTTCAGAACTATTTTGTTGAGTAACTTTTTCTTCTGTAACTGCTCCCTGTTTTTCAATCTTACCGTTTGAATAATCTGACAACAGAATTATGCCGGCTGCACTAAGTGCCACAATTCCTGTTGTATAGTAAATATTAAAACTGCGAAGATTAAACCTGACAAAATTCTGCCAGGCAAGTTTCGAAGAGATCCTTTTCCATAATCCGGACGAAGGTTCAATACGAAAATCCTTAAAACTTTCGCTGTACAGTTGTTCAATATTTTTTCCCTTTTTTTTCACTTTTCCTCTTTGATATTATGAGTCTTACTCAAATATTTCAGTTTTTTTCTGATCAGTTTTCTTGCCCTTGAATATTGCGACTTGGATGTATTCACATCGATTTCCAGCAACCCAGCTATTTCTTTGTGTTTGAACCCTTCCACAGCATACAGGTTAAAAATCATCCTGTATCCTCTGGGAAGTGAACTGACAACATTGAGAAGCTCTTCACGATTAAAATCCAGCTCATTAAACATAAAATCTTCCATATCTGTTTCATTAACCTCCTCAATATCATAATGAAAATGATGCTTCCGGTTTTTATGGAAATGTGTGATCGCTGTGTTGATAATTATTCTTGCCATCCAGGCTATTAAAGAACCTATTCCCTTATATTCATTGATCTTTAGATATATCTTCAGAAACCCCTCCTGCAATATATCTTCTGCTTCCGAAGTTTCAGCCACGTACCGTCTGCAAATACCCAGCAACAATCCTGAATACCGTTCAAACAATTGTTTCTGGGCCCGGCGGTTATGTTTTACACATTGTCTTACAAGCTGTTTCTCGTTAAGCATTCTTTTATTTTCAATAATATGACACGTTTACTGCGAAAATGGTTGCAAGTATTCTTAAAGTTAATTATAAAGTATTATACCCCGGATTCATAAATATTTATTGCACCAGGCAGACTATATCATCTTTTTCATCAATATGTTACAAACATAAGTATTATTTTCTTTTGTCAACAATGTTCAAAATCATATATACGGATGACAAAGGTCATAGGTTTGATATTAAGAAAATATTTATTTTTAATTTTTCATTGTTACGATCAGTAATATTATCAGAAAGCATAATACCGGATAGTTGTTTTTCTAAATAAAAAAATAAGAAAATGTTTAATAAGTTAATTGCCAATCTTTTACCCTATTTCCCTAAAAAATTCGTCTGGCTTTTTTCAAAATCTTATATCGCAGGTGAAACCACAAATGATGCTATAAAAGCATCAAAATTATTAAATGAAAAGGGAATGATGGTCACTCTTGATGTTCTCGGAGAATTTATTAAGACACTTGATGAAGCTAAAGAAAACAAAAAACAATACCTGGAATTGATAGAAACATCCGAAAAGAATAAGATCGATGGAAACTATTCCGTTAAACCCACCATGTTCGGACTACTGATCGATAAGAAAGCTTGTTATGAGAATATCAGGGAGATCGTAAAAAAAGCTGCCGGATATAACAATTTTGTTCGTATTGATATGGAAAATTCGCAATGTGTTGATAAGGAAATAGAATTATTCAGAAAGCTGAAGAATGAATTTCCCTATAATGTTGGCCTTGTGTTCCAGGCATATATGAAACGTACACTGGATGACCTGAAGAAACTTATGGATATTCACACTGAAAAATCACCTTTAAATTACAGGCTTTGCAAAGGGATTTACGTTGAACCACCTGAAATAGCTTACAAGAAGTATAAGAAAATTAATGAGCACTTTCTGGAAGATCTTGAATTTATGTTCAGGAATAATGTCTATCCCGGAATTGCCACTCATGATAAACCTCTGATAGAGGGTGCTTACAAACTTATTGAGAAATATAATGTCCCGAAAGAAAAGTATGAATTCCAGATGTTGTACGGTGTGACACCGGCCCTGAGACAGTCAATTGTTGATAAAGGGCACAAGATGAGGATTTATATTCCTTTTGGTAAAGAATGGTTCGGTTACTCGACCCGGCGGCTAAAGGAAAACCCAAAAATGGCATACCATATTATTAAAGCAATTTTCGTTAAAGGATAAATGATCGATTATGGCCGCTTATGAATGTTTTTATGATTGATTAAAAAGAATGAATTCCGACTAATTATATCCATGTGAATTAAGGTAGCTCTGTATATAATCTTTTATGCCATCTTCCAGCGAAATAAATTCTTCTGCATACCCTGTTGATCTGAGTTTTGCCATCTCTGCCCTGGTAAAATACTGATACTTATCACGAATATCTTCAGGGGTATCGATATATTCAATATTTTCATCCAATCCCATAGCTTCAAATATACCCTTAGCAAGATCGTTAAAGGTTCTTGCAGCGCCTGTTCCCAGATTATAGATACCCGGATCTTTCCTGTAATGCATCAGAAAGATCAGCACATCTACAACATCTTTAACATAAATAAAATCCCTCGACTGCTCACCATCTTTAAAATTGGGGTTATGAGAACGAAAAAGTTTTATTTTCCCTGTTTCCTTTATCTGGTTATAAGCATGAAATACAACTGAAGCCATCCTGTCTTTATGATATTCATTTGGTCCATAGACATTAAAGAATTTAATTCCTGCCCAGTAATAAGGTTTTTTATCCTGTTCTATTGCCCACTTGTCAAATTCGTTTTTCGATTTCCCATAAGGATTCAGCGGTTTCAGTTCATCCACAACCTGGTGATCATCTTTATAACCCAGCTCGCCCAGACCATATGTTGCAGCAGATGATGCATATATCAGTGGAATGCCAAAATCGGCACTTAGTTTCCATACTTTTTTTGAGTATCCCAGATTAAGTTTCTCAAACACCGATTCATCAAACTCTGTTGTATCTGTTCGCGCACCTATATGAAAAACAAACTGGATAAAACGATGATTCTCCCTGAACCAGCCGGAAAATTCTTCCCGGTCAACTTTGCCGGTATAAATTTTCCCTTCGAAATTTTTATTCTTTTCCGGCATTGAAAAATCATCAACCAGAATTATATCCTTAAATCCTTTGTCGTTCAGGCCGGTAACCAGATTACTGGCAATAAAACCTGCTGCTCCGGTAACTATAATCATATCAAATGTCTTAAGTGAAGAATGACTAAAATTTAAAATGTCTAAAATTGACTAAAATTCAAAATGACTAAAATGTTACGAGTTTCGGGCTTGCCACGTTTACCCCATGAAATTCTTTTCATTTCATCGGGGTGAAATGCGACGCCTGCCCCGCAGGGAAGAATGACCGTGCCGGGGTTAAATTTGAGGCACGAAAGTATTTCACCTTACTTACCCACTCAACTTTAATTACTTTAAACTTCTTACTCTTTTCTTCGTAACTTTAGGCACTTTCAACTTTAGTTCACTTTAAGTACTTCTTCCTCTTCAATTACCCTGAAACATATCCCTGTTTACTTCCGGTATCAAACCGGAATGTTCAGCTCTTTTATACAACTCCTTTATGGCATCCCTCCCTCTTTCCGTAAGATCATAGGTGAATTCATTTACATATAGGTCAATATGTTTACGGATCACTTCATCTTTCACCGATTGTGCGTGTTTCTTAACATAATCAATTGAGGCCCGGGGATTTTGCTCCGCATAACTCACACTTGCCTGAATGATATGCCCCAATTTCTTTCTTATATCCTCAGGTAAATCCCTCCTGATCATTATTCCGCCGAGCGGGATTGGCAGGTTAGTTTTCTCTTCCCAGTACTCTCCCAGGTCAATTACTTTTTTTAATCCTTTCCGGTAATAAGTAAACCGCGATTCATGGATAATAAGACCAGCATCAGTTTCACCGCTTAATACAGCATCTTCAATATCTGAGAAAAGATATTCCTTTTTCATTTTTACATCAGGGTAAGCAATCCCAAGAAGCAGATTAGCCGTTGTGTATTTACCAGGTATAGCTATAACCAGATCATTTACCTCATCGGGGTATACTTTTTGCTTACTAATGAGGAGAGGACCATTTTTATATCCGAGGGCGCTCCCGGAATTCAGGATCTTATAATGATCGGAAACATATGCATAAGCATGAAAGCTTAACTTGGTAACATCCGGAATTGATTCGATTGCCATTTTATTCAGTTCCTCAACATCAGCCAAAACAGGCTCAAAAGAGATACCCTCAAGGTTGATCCTCTTGTTCACGATAGCATCAAAAATATATGTGTCATTCGGGCAGGTTGAAAAGCCAAGTTTCAGTTTCATTACTAAGTCTCTGAATTCTAAAAATATTCACTAACAAATTTTTTCTATAATTTCAAGAAGTGCTTCATTAGATGCATTTACAGCCAATCCGACATCCCACAACTTTCTGTTCCTTACCTCAACAAAATTGGATATACCTCTTAATTCCATAAAGGGAATATTTTCCATTATACAAATATAGAAAAATGCAGCTCCTTCCATCGATTCAATATCCGGTTTAAATTTTTTACGGTACAAAGAAATTGTTTCGTTGCTGCCGCTCACACAATTAACTGTAATTCCCGATACCCGGGGAATATCTTTGATTATTTTTGGATCAAAATCAACAGGATTTACAAGCTTCCCCCCGGAAAAAGGCAGTCTGTCAGGTGAAACAATCCCTTTCTCAAACAGTGTAAAAAAATCATCTTTATCTTCCACTCCGAGGTCGGCAAATTGCTCGTTTAGTACATGAACCACAGATCCTATCCCAAGCTTTTTACTATAACTTCCTGCGATACCTACCTGAATAATAAAGTCGTAAACTTCGCCGGTAATAAATTTCATAAGTAAGTAAGCTGTTGAAATGCTTCCAATACCCGTTATCAGCACATTAACATTATGATCTTCAAACTTGTATCTCCTGAGATCAGGTTCAGGCTGTTTTTCCGGTTTAAGCTTACCGAATAAAGGTTTTACCTCTTGATGAGTGGCTGAAAGCACCAAAATCTTCATGGTTTTTTTGAAATAAATCAAATAATAGATATCTTGTTTCCCTCATAAATCATAAAACTAATTATAATATTTCGAATCGCCTACTTTAAATTTGTTAACCAATGATTTATTTGACTCGCAGGGAACGTTTTAGTGCTGCTCACCGGATGTTTAAGAAGGAGTGGTCAGATAATAAAAACCAGGAGGTATTCGGCAATTGTTCCAATCCACACTGGCACGGACATAATTATACTTTGTTCGTTACTGTTAAGGGAAACATCGGTTCTGAAACCGGGTACCTGGTTAATCTCAAAACATTAAGTTCTATCATCAGGGAAAACGTAGTTCGTAAAATTGACCATAAGAATATGAATCTGGAAGTGGATTTTATGGATGGAAAAGTTACTTCAACTGAAAATTTGGCAATATCGATATGGGAAGTTCTGTATCCGAAGGTAAAAATGTTAGGCATTGAACTTCACAAAATAAAAATTGAAGAAACAGAGAATAACTTTATTGAATATTTTGGAAAATAATATCAGCTTATGGAAATTATAAATGAAGGATACGGGAAAACCCCCGGTAATGGTTATACTAAAGTTGACCAGTGGAATGATGAGAGTACAGAAAAATTATCTTTTCATTATAAGAATATTCTTGATCTTATCGGAGAAGACTCAAACAGGGAGGGTCTGAAAGGAACTCCTCTTCGTGTTGCAAAAGCTATTCAGTTCCTTACACAAGGATATAACACCGAACCATATGAGATTATCAAGAGCGCTAAATTCAAAGAAGATTATCAGCAAATGGTATTGGTAAAAGATATTGAATTGTATTCATTATGTGAACATCACATGATACCCTTTTTTGGAAGAGCACATGTTGGGTATATTCCAAATGGTTATATCACAGGCCTTAGCAAAATTGCACGTGTTGTTGATGTTTTTGCCCGGCGGTTGCAGATACAAGAGCGTCTAACTGTCCAGATAAGGGACTGTATCCAGGAAACTCTGAATCCTCTAGGTGTAGCAGTTGTTATTGAAGCACAACATATGTGTATGATAATGAGGGGCATACAAAAACAGAACTCAGTTACCACTACTTCTGCCTTTACAGGTGAATTCCTCAAAGAACCAACCCGTGAAGAGTTTATTCACCTCATAAGTTCCAAACTTCATTAATTGTTGTATTGCAGTGAGGACGGGTTGCTATTTAGTATAAATCCACGATTAAATGGTATAAAATTGTTTTTTTGCCCTGAAAACCGAAAAAAACCTTACCATTATGAAGGCATATATATTCCCGGGCCAGGGAGCCCAGTTTGTCGGAATGGGCAAAGATCTATACGATACCTCAGTACAGGCAAGAGAGATGTTTGAAAAAGCTAATGATATTCTGGGTTTTAGAATTACAGATATAATGTTTGATGGTACTGATGAAGAGCTGAAGCAAACAAAGGTTACCCAACCAGCCATTTTTCTGCATTCGACGATCCTTTCTGCAACTTTAGGAGAAGATTTTAGACCAGACATGGTTGCGGGCCATTCACTTGGCGAGTTTTCTGCCCTGGTTGCCAACAAGACCTTATCGTTTGAAGATGGACTAACATTGGTCAGTGAACGGGCAATGGCCATGCAAAAAGCTTGTGAGGTAGAGCCATCCACGATGGCTGCGATACTGGGACTGGAAGATAAACTGGTTGAACAGGTTTGCAACGAAACGGATGATATTGTTGTTCCTGCAAATTATAACAGTCCCGGTCAGGTTGTAATCTCCGGATCGATAGCCGGTGTTCGAAGAGCTATGCAGAAACTCCGGGAATATGGAGCTAAAAGGGTTATCCCGCTGAAAGTTGGTGGCGCTTTTCATTCACCTCTCATGGTACCTGCAAGAATTAAATTAACAAAATCGATCACACAGACACATTTTTCAATACCTGCTTGTCCTGTTTATCAAAATGCTACTGCCAAACCTTCAATTGATATTCAGACAATACGGAAAAACTTAATTGACCAGTTAACATCACCGGTTAAATGGACTCAAACTGTTAGAAATATGCTGGCTGACGGAGCTTCATCATTCACTGAAGTGGGTCCGGGCAAAGTACTCCAGGGGCTGGTTAAGAAAGTTGACCGTAGCGTATATACACAGAGCGTCTGAGCGGAAGGGCAGGTTACACGTTAACCTGGAAAATTCGCATATTTAATTATTTGAATAAAAACGTATTGGGTTGTTTGCTGTCATCCTATTTAGTAGGGTATTGAAGATTAACCCTGTATTTTAAATAAAAAATGTTAAAGTTCATGTATCCTTATTTCTATTTCCCTTTCCTGGTTTATAAATAACGCCCTTCCTGTTTTTTCCGTCAATAATAACAAGCAGAGGATCAGAAAACTTTATATGGCGAATAAAATCATCTTCATATACGGCTTCCATGCTATCCAGAAATTTAGTATCATAAAAACCATCATTCATAAAGGGATTTATGGTAAAATATCCAACCCTGAAAGAGGTAAGATTCTGGAAGAAATGTGTTCCCTGGCTTGGATCGATCCTGTAGTTTTCCAATCCCGATTCCACGATTATCCTTGCCTGTGATATTTGAGCCCATTTTGTGGGTATCCCCAGCCAATGATCAGTTGAGCCCCATCGCCCGGGCCCTGTCAGAATGTAGTTCTTACCCTCACCGGCAAACTTTGTATTTAATTTCTCAATATCATCGGCTATCTTTTCGTTAAAAGAGGCATCAAAAGCGCCGGGTTTTACATATACAAGATCACGAATTCCTTTTAAAACTCCATTTCCCAGAGCAGAATCAGAAATTATGATTGTATCTTCACTCTTAATATCATCAAGAACAATGGAATCAAATTGTTCATCATTAACTATCGGTCTTATCTGTAAAAAATTAAACTCCTTAGGAGATCCTTCAGATGTATCCATGTTTACAGCAAACTCTATCTCGATAGGATTATTCATTTGACTTTGACCAATCTCAAGAAGATCTTTAATTATCTCAGCCAGAGGGAATGAATTGTGTTCCAGAATACTGGAAAACGTTATTACCGGTTTACCTGAACCGGAATATCCATTCCGCAGAATATTATTCTCAAAATCGAATGTTGAAGCCACCCATTTCAGAGTATTGTCATTTTTTGCTTCCCTGACAGGTAAACTTAGAATATTAATTCCATCATCAACTGAAGGAACAAAACTATCCATATTGAGATCAAGCGCAAGAAACTGCTTTTGTGATTCTCTAAGGGCCAACTCCGGTGTTGATAACTGAAAAATTTTACGAGGGTATTTAGGAGAGAAGCGAAGAGTGGCGCCACCTTCCACAACCAGCTTACCGAGTCCCATTGCAACATTGGCGATTCCATCTTCAGGCTTTTCAGATCCGACAGGATAGAAGTTAAGTGACCTTGCCACACCTGAAATTGTCGGATAAAATCGATTGTTATATTGATTCCCACAAACCTCCTGCAATATTATTCCCATTTTTTCTTCATCAATAACGTTAGCTGTTGCTGCCATATATGCTTTACTGCTCTTGAAATAAACCGAAGCATATACCTGTTTAATGGCATCAGCAAGCTTTGCAACCATCACCTTGCTATCATGATGCGGAGGAATCATATAGGTGGAGTAAATACCGGCAAACGGCTGGTAATGTGAATCTTCTAACTTGCCTGAAGACCTTACAGCGATGGGGATATTTTTCGATATCTTAAGAAAAACCTTTATATCCTGGTAAATCCAACGTGGTAATTCAGCTTTGGTAAAATATTGAAGTATCTCATCATCAGCAAGATCAGACAATCCGATTTTGTACAGATCGTTATTTTCCATAAACTCATCAAAGACATCTGTGCTTAAAACCACTGTCCTTGGAATATTGATCACAACATCCTTATATTTATTGAAAAGTTTTTTCTCCTTTATGAGGGAATTGACAAAAGCAAGCCCCCTGGCTTTACCCCCGATTGAACCCTCGCCTATTCGTGAAAAAACCGAATATTCATCATATGTTGTCCTTTCAAATTTTGCAATAACTCCACGACCCTTACCAAAACGAAAGCTGGAAATAGTCATGTCCAAAAATTTCCTGATCTCATTAAGCGAGCTGAAATCGTCCTTGCTCAAATACTTGAACATTTGTGCAATTGGAAATAATGCTCTTGCATTCAGCCATTTTGAAAAATGATCACGGCTTGTATGATATTCAAGGCTATTATCAGGGATACTCAAAAGAACCTGCTGGAAATCCTGAAGGTTAGCAGCTCTTGCAATTTCCTTTTTCGTATCAGGATCACGGAAAATAAAAGGCCCAAAGGCCAGATTTTGTATTATGAAATTCCGCAATTCAATTAAAAGATTTTTTGAATCCTTGTATAAGAAATCCACATTCATTTCTTTTGCAATCTTCTCATACTTACTGTTTGAAGACTGTAGAACAAATGGCATGTTTACATTGTCTTGCTTAACAAGTTTACATAACCTGATCCCTGCTTTAGCATCCCTTCTACCTTTCCGATTAAAGCTAATATCTGAAATAATACCAAGAACATTGTATTTGTATTTTTCATACAATTCTACAGCTTCTTCGAAAGTAGTTGCAAGCAGGATCTTTGGTCTGCCTCTCATTCTCATCATAACCTGGTGCTCATTCAGGGCTTCCTTCTGAAACTCTTTTGACTGATTAAGAATGATCGTATACAGATTGGGCAAGTAAGAGGATACAAACCGAATAGAATTTTCAACAAGGATGATAGCCTGAACACCTATTTTAACAATGTCATGTTCAGCGTTCATCTTATCTTCAATAAGCTTAATTATTGCCAACAGAAGATTAGCATTACCAAGCCAGCAAAAAACATAATCAATGGCACTCAGGTCTTCTTTATTTATCCGCACCGACACTTCCCTTGAAAAATATGTCAGAACAACAATTGGAATGTTTTCATAGACTCTTTTTATCTGCCTGCCTAATTCAAAGGTATCTATATCCCCTTTGCCCAACATTGCAATAACAAGATCTATATTTTCTTCCTTCAATCGCTGAAAGGCTTTCTCCGCAGAATCGACCTGAATAAAAACCGGCGGATACCGCAAATTCAGAGATACATATTCTATAAATATCCGTTCATCGATCCTTCCATCTTCCTCGAGCATAAAAGCATCGTAATTACTACAGACCAATAACACTTTATGAATCCGGGTTTGCATCAATAAGTTGAAGGAAGTATCACTGAAATCAAATCCATAATATTCTAACAATCCCTTCTTGCCAAAACATTTACGATCAGTGATTATTTTTTTACGATTGTTTTTACTCATCGTTATTCCAGGTAATTGGCACTTGTAAGAAAACAGATAATAATTAATAATAAAAATAACTGATTTCTTTCAGAATGCCTAATTGCTTTTACTATTCATGGTAACCTGACAAGTAAATATTTCAAAAGAATCAAGGCCAAATAAAGCAGATGAATTTACCGCTGCAATAAATATATTGTGTTGCAGTGAGGCAGTGATGTAGTGTTGAAAAGTTTATTTGTTGATTTGTTGATGAGTTGATTTGTAAGAACAGATATAATCTATTTGTAAATTAGAATATAGGTAACTAATTAGTACTTAAACTTTAGGCGCTTTAGGCATTTTAGTCACTTCTTTATTTTTTTATTACAATTCCCATGTACTTCCGCTATTCAACAGATCATCAACACATTTTATCTTCGCTTTTGCTCTTATTTCCTCCATTTGATGGTTTACTTCAGAATCATATGTTTGGGCGTCAACGCTTCTGATAATGCCAAGTGCAACAGGGTAATCAGGGTGTTGCATATTTGCCAGCATCAGGTGTATTCCCGGGTTTTTCTCTTTTGCATTATGGACCAGTATGTCATCCTTGGTTATCCCATTTTCGCCAATCTGAACTGCTTTCAATTTATTATCTTTCAGAATGATACCTTTATCGCTATTTTTTCCAAAGATCATTGGTTCATCATGGTGCAGAATTAATTGTCTGTTCTCTTTCTCATCTTTATCAGTAAGATAATTATAGATTTTATCATTGAAGATAACGCAATTCTGAAGTACTTCAACAACAGATGTGCCTTCATACCTGCCTGCTTCGATATAAATTTCTGTAGATAGTTTCACACTACTATCTATGGTTCTTGCAAAAAATTTCCCCTGAGCACCAATTACCAGTTCCCCCGGGTTAAATGGTTCTTCAACTGTTCCATATGGTGATGTTTTTGTTACAAATCCTCTGTTAGAGGTAGGTGAATACTGTCCTTTAGTAAGACCATAGATTTGATTGTTGAAAAGGATGATATTGATATTAACATTCCTGCGAATAGTATGAATAAAATGATTTCCTCCAATAGCAAGAGCATCTCCATCACCTGTAATTTGCCATACACTTAGTTCGGGATTAGCAATTTTTACACCGGAGGCAATAGCCGAAGCCCGTCCATGAATTCCATGAAATCCATAAGTACTCATATAATATGGGAAGCGGGAAGAACAACCGATACCTGAAACAAATGCGAGATTTTCTTTTGGAATATTCAATTCAACCAGAGCACGCTGAATCGCATTCATAATAGCATGATCCCCACATCCCGGGCACCAACGGGCATCCTGATCACTCCTTAATTCCTTAACTGTGAGTTTATATGTTGTGTCAGACATTTTATTTATCCTCCAGAATTTTATTGATATTCTCTTTCAATTCAATCACGGTAAAAGGAAGTCCTTGTATTTTATTATACTGGTAATACTTGAATTCCTGACACTTCATTCTGAGATAATCAGCAAATTGACCGAGATTCAATTCACAAACCACTATTTTCTTAAATTTTCCAAAAACATCTCTTGTGTTTTTGGGAAGTGGCCGGATGTAATTAAAATGGGCAAGACTAATTTTCTTTCCCTCATCCCTCAATTCATTTACTGCTGTAATAAGGTGTCCATATGTGCCACCCCAGCCAACAACGAGAACATCACCTTCTTTATCCCCTTCCGCCTCAAGATCAGGAATATAATTAACCACCCTTTCAACTTTTTCATCTCTTATTCTTACCATTTTCTCATGATTCTCAGGATCATGCGAAACATTACCATTTATAGCATCTTTTTCCAACCCACCTATTCTATGTTCCAGACCCTTTATGCCTGGCAGCGCCCAGGTGCGTACAAGTTTTTCAACATCTCTTGCATAGGGTTGCCAGTCTTTTGTGCCTTCTTTTACAAGAGGAGGTTTAATATCCGGAAAATCTGACATCTTAGGGATTTTCCATGGTTCAGTTCCATTAGCCAGAAAACCATCTGACATTAATATTACAGGGGTCATATGTTCAAGGGCAATCTTTGCAGCCTCAAATGCATATTTGAAACAATTTGAAGGAGAACTTGCAGCTATAATCACTACCGGGCATTCACCACTTCTGCCATATAATACCTGCCAGAGATCAGCCTGCTCGGTTTTTGTAGGCAATCCTGTTGAAGGGCCGCCTCTCTGCACATTAATAATTACAATGGGAAGTTCAGTCATCACTGCCAGCCCGATAGCTTCAGATTTTAAGGCCAAACCGGGACCTGAAGTTGTTGTTACACCAAGTTTCCCGGCAAAACTCGCTCCAAGAGTTGTACATATCCCCGCAATTTCATCCTCTGCCTGGAATGTAATAACACCCAGATCACGCCGAAGTGCCAAATCTTCCATAATACCGGTAGCCGGAGTTATCGGGTAAGAACCAATAAACAGGTTCAGTCCGGCTTTCTCTGCAGCAGCGAGGAGTCCCCAGGCTATAGCAGTATTTCCATTGATATTACGATATCTTCCTTTTTTAATTTTAGCCGGACTAATATTATAGGGGCTTAAAGCCTCAATAGTTTCAGCATAATAGTAGCCGGCGTTAAGGACTTTTTTATTGGCTTCAATAACAAGGGGATTTTTCCTGAATTTCTCCTTGAAAAAGTTTTCAGTATAATCAAGTGAATTACCAAATAACCAGTAAACCATCCCCAAAGCGAACATGTTCCTTGTTCGTAAGATACTTTTTCTGTCGAGGTCTATATCCTTGAGCGCTTCTTTGGTCATGCTGGTAATCGGGGCTTCAACTACCATAAAGTCTTTTAAAGATTCCTTACCAATTGGGTTGGAATCATACCCTGCCTTTTTAATTCCTTTTTCATCAAAATTGTCAACATCAAGAATAATCACTCCTCCCTGCTTGACCCCTTTAGCATTTGCTTTAAGAGCAGCAGGATTCATCGCTACCAAAACATCAGCAAGATCTCCGGGAGTTTTTATTTCCGAATGTCCGACATGAACCTGAAATCCGGAAACTCCTCCCACAGTGCCCGAAGGTGCACGGATCTCTGATGGATAATCGGGGAATGTTGACATGTAATTACCGAATAAAGCAGCTGTATTCGAAAAGAGAGTTCCAGTGAGTTGCATTCCATCACCAGAGTCTCCTGAAAACCTAATAACCATTTCATCACGCTCAACAACTTCGGTTTTCTTATTCATGATTTTAAATATTGAATATGTTATAAAACTCAATCCTATTTTTGAAAAAATATAATGCATATAAAAACACTGTTTTTATATGCATCTTCCATCAATTTGTTATTCAGTTACGCAAACAAAATGTAACAATTGACATTCTTATTACAAAAGTAAATATTTTACACTTCTAAAATATTTTTTTACCTCTTTTTTTCAGAAATAATAGCTTGTAAGACCCTAATAATTATCAATTAAACAAATTTATACCATATAACATATTTTCACAGGTTGATTTAATGACCAACAGAAAGTGTATTTCTAATTCCAGAAATCAATTTTTTTAAGCTTGATTGTTTCCTCAAAAAACATCATGGCCACTTTTTCAAAATATGGTGTGAAATCAGAAACATAAAATTGACTCCGGGGGGAATTTCCCGTGTTTAAAAGATTTCTCTCCGTAAGGATGCTTTTAAGATATTCAGCTACTATCCTTCCGGAATCAACCACATTGATATCGAAATTAAAAAATTTGCTTATCTGATTCTTAATGATCGGGTAGTGTGTGCACCCAAGTATCAGTGTATCAATATTTTTCATCTTTTCATCAGAAAGATATGACCTGATAATTGCATTGCTGATATCATCATAAATGAATCCTTCCTCGATCATAGGAACAAACAATGGAGTTGCCATTGATATCACATCAAGCTCAGGATCATTATTTTTCAGTATTTTCTCATATGCTCCCGAATTGATCGTCCCTTTCGTACCTATAACCCCAACCTTGTTATAATTACCTTTTCCAATATATTTAGTCACAGGATCAATTACATTTACAAGTTGAACCTGCACACCGAGAAATTTCTTTAGATCCTTAAAAGCTACTGCTGATGCAGTATTACATGCAACCAGAATAGTTTTGCATTTTTTTTCCAGGAGAAAACCAACGATTTTTCGCGAATAACAGATAATCGACTCTGCTGATTTATCACCATAGGGAAGATGAGCGGTATCTCCAAAATAAATAATACTCTCTTGTGGTAACAACTGTCGTATGGCATGTGCTACTGTCAGACCACCTACTCCGGAATCGAAGATCCCAATCGGCTGTGAAGGAGATAATTTCATTCAGTACTCGAATATAAGTTATTAGTCCTCTAGTCCGAGTTTCTTTTTAACCAGGGGTAAAATATCTTCGCTCTGGTCGGAAAAATAGATAATCACCCCCCTTGAAATATCAAAAATATATGTAAATCCATTTTCTTTTGCCACCTCTTTAATCGCATTTTCTGCCTTCTGAATAACCGGCTGGATTAACTGAGCTTCCTGTTGTTGCAACTCCTGCTGGGCATTACTCTGGAACATCTTGATTCTCTGGTCTATTTCTGACAATTCTTGTTCCTTTGTCTGTTTCACCAGATTGGTCAAATTATCCTGTTTTTCAAGATAATCATTCAGTTTATTCCTGTATTCCACCTGCATAAGTTCAAGCTGACTTTCCAGTTCCATAGCATATTTTTGAATTATTGCTTCAGCGCTGTCTCTTTCGGGCATAATACTTAATAATCCCTGGCTATTTATGTGACCGAATTTATAATTTTGAGCATTAATAATTGTTCCTGAAAACAGAAACAGAGTTAAAACCAGTAATTTCAATAAATTTTTCATTTCAGTTTTTTTTGACCTATCCATAATTTGCACAAAAATAGGCATTTAATTCTTATAACCCAATTTCTCTAAAACATCATCACTCAGATCATACTTAGGGTTGGTATAAAGCATACTCGGTCCACTTGCCGTATCAAATATAACGGCATAATTTCCTTCAACTGCGATTTCTTTAACAGCGTTATATACTTCATCCTGGATAGGTTTAACAAGTTCCTGTCGCTTTTTAAAAAGATCTCCTTCGCGTCCAAAATATTTATTCTGTAATTCCTTAACAGTTTTTTCTTTACTTATTATCTCTTCTTCTCTTTTGATTTTCATTTCACGGGTCAGCAGAACCTGTTCGTTCTGATACTCCTTATACAACCTTTCAATTTCGGCATATCCAACAGATATTTCTTTCTCCCATTCCTCTGAAAACTGATCCAGTTTATCCTGGGCAGCCTTATATGAAGGGATATTACTCAAAATGTATTCAGTATCAACAAATGCATACCTTTGGGCAAATGTAAAACCTGCCGAAAGAATAAGAATTCCAAATGTGATCAATATTTTTTTCATGACTAATTCGGTTTTTGGTAAATAAAATAATTAAAATTGCTGGCCTATTGTAAAATGGAACTGCCCTCCGCTGGCATCCGGATTACCAGGAATTTCATCAAATCCATAACCATAATCAATTCCCAGCAGTCCAAACATCGGCAGAAAGGCTCTCAGCCCAACACCCACAGCCCTTTTGATCTTGTAGGGGTTAAAATCATCGAAACTATACCATGCATTACCTGCCTCTGCAAATATCAGTGCGAAAAGCGTTGCCTGCGGATTCATTGAAATCGGATACCTTAATTCAATTGTCAGTTTCTCGTATAAGTTTCCTGATTTCTTTCCATTTACAACCGGTGTCAAAGAACCATTTTCATACCCTCTCTGGGCTATGGTTTCCCTGCCGTAGAGGCTATATCCTGTCAGTCCGTCACCACCAAGGTCGTAACCTTCAAATGGTGAAGGACCTATATCCTTATTATAATAGCCAAGATAACCAAAGGCCACTTTTGTATTCAATACCAATTTTCCTGCCAAAGTCAGATACCAATCGGCCTTAAAACCCCATTTATGATATTCAATCCACTTATACTTCTCACTATCAGCTATATCCGAGGCTGAAAAATCTTTACCGCTGATTGCTGAATATGGAGGTGTGATTTGAAGGCTCAATGAGAAACTGGAACCTTGAGTGGGATAAATGGGACTTGGTCCGGAAGACTGTCTTGCCAAACGCGTTTTAAAACTAAAATTATTTGACCGTCCGTCAGAGAATAGAAAATACTGTGTCCAGTTATTCAGTTCATAGTTCTGGTAACTGATCTCGTTATACCAGTAAAAAAAATCATCGGGCCAGGTCAATCTTTTTCCCAGACCAAGAGCGCCCCCATCGATATTAAGTGATTGTCTGCCACTTTCACCTTTTTTTCTTCCGTTAGTTTGAAGCGATTTAAAAACAGAAAAGGTAAATGAGTTAGGGTTTTTTCCACCAAACCAGGGTTCAACAAATGTCAGGTTATATGACTGGTAATATCTTCCGTTTGACTGCGCTCTCAAGCTTAATGTCTGTCCGTCGCCTGTCGGCACCGGTCTCCAGGCTTTTGGATCCAGGATATTGCGGAAAGAAAAATTGTTGAACCGGAGACCGATTGTACCTATTAACATGTTCGCACCCCATCCACCGGAAATTTCAAATTGGTCATTGGCTTTTTCTTCCAGGTTATATTCCAGATCAACCGTTCCTTCGGCCTGATTTGGGATAGGATTTGGTGTAATTTTTTCAGGATCAAAATGACCAAGCTGAGCAATTTCCCTGGCTGACCGCATAATATCCGTTTTACTGAACAATTCACCGGGGAGGGTTCTTAATTCACGTCTGACAACATGCTCATTTGTTTTGGTATTTCCTGTAATAATTACACGGTCAATATAGGCCGGTTTCCCTTCGTAAACCTGCATCTCCAGATCAATTGAGTCATCTTCAACCTGCACTTCAACCGGATTGATATTTGAAAAGAGATAGCCATTATCCATATAAATTGAATTAACCGCATCTTCATCATAAAATAATCGTTCTTCCAGCAAAGTTTTATTGTAAACATCTCCGGGTTTAATTCCGAGAACCTTATTCAACAATTCCGATGGGAATTTTGTATTTCCAACCCACTTTATATCTCCATGAAAGTATTGATTCCCTTCTTTTATCACAATTAACATCCCTATTCTCTCTTCATTTACAATATATATTGAATCGTTCAGAATTTCAAAATCGCGGTATCCATATTCATTATAAAGTTCCTCAAGACTCACTTTATCTTCCTTAAGTTTTTCAGGAATATATTTTGATGTTTTGAAAATATTAAGGTTTTTCTTTTTAGTATTCTTCATTTTCCGGCGGAGTTTACTATCGGAGAACACTGTGTTCCCAATGAACTCAATATCCCTGATCTTTATTCTTTCAGCTTTACGGACATCCGCTTTCAGTATCAAACTATTGTTCCGGTCAGGATCATCCCTTTTTGAAATATCAACTTCAGTTTCGTAAAATCCCTTTTCAACAAAATATTCTTTTATTATCCTTTTTGAATTATTAATGATATTCTCAGTAACCTGGCTACCCTTAAGCAAATTGATCTTATCCAGTAGATCTTTTCGTTCACTTTTTGAGATTCCGTTAAATTCAAATCTGGATAGTCTTGCTCTTTCCTGAAGATAGATATCGAGAAAAATGGAATCGCCCGAAATAGCTTTTTTGGTTATGCGCACATCCGAAAACAGTCCCTGGGACCACATCTTTTCCACGGCCATTGTGATTTGTTCACCGGGAATCAAAATTTTATCACCTTTCTTGAGCCCTGACATCTGGATAAGAATATTTTTGTCAAGGTATTTTATTCCTGAAACTGAAATACTGTCAATTACATACTCCTTCGGACTGGAATAATTCATGATCTGTTGATAGTCAGACTCCGTGTTTTCCTGTGAAAATGTAAAAAACGGAAAAAGTATAAATATCAGCAGTGTTGTTCGTGTATATCTTATTTTCATTCTACTAATCATACTCAAAAATTAACCTGTTCACTAATTTGGCCAAATCTACGTTCCCGGGTTTGAAAATCCAGAACCGCAGCGTATAAATCTTCTTTTCTAAAATCAGGCCACAATTTATCTGTAAAATAAAGTTCTGAATAAGCAATCTGCCAAAGAAGGAAATTGCTTATTCTCTGCTCTCCGCTTGTTCTGATCAATAACTCAGGATCGGGTATTTCTTTTGTGGAAAGATAATTTGCAAAATTATTTTCATTTACCTGATTCAGATCAACATTTCCTGAATTTATTTCCGAAACCAATTTTTTTACAGCGTTAAGTATCTCCCACCGGGAGCTGTAACTTAGTGCAAGCACCAACGACAGCCCTTTATTTTCCGATGTTCTTGAAATGGTCTCCTCCAGCTTTTTATAAACCTTTCCGGGCAATCTCGATGTATCACCGATGGTCAATAAACGCACATTATTTTTCATCAATGTCTTAGTTTCTGCATTTATAGAATAAACCAACAAAGACATAAGCGCATTCACTTCTTTCATCGGGCGATTCCAGTTTTCAGTTGAAAAAGCATAAAGAGTCAAATATTTAATTCCGATTTCAGCAGCCGATTCTGTAACTTCTCTGACAGCAGCAACCCCGCTTTTATGACCAAATATTCTGTCTTTCCCTTTTTGTTTTGCCCAACGTCCGTTACCATCCATAATAATAGCAACATGCCTGGGTAATTTCTCTTTGGATATTTCTTCCTTCAATGTCATTTTTTAAACACCTTATCGTCCCAATAAGCCGGACAGTCGTCCAAACCATTGAATATCTTATATGTTAAAGAAACACCAGCTATTGAGTACCAGTCATTATTATGAATAAATGAACGATATTCATTATCGACCGGGTCTTCATATCCATCCATCATATCATAAAACATTTTTCTAAAACCCCACTCAAAACCAATTCCCATTTTTTTACCAAGATTCATTTTAACTCCAACCCCGAATGGAATAACCAACTTATATGTATTTACTGATGTATTTATAAATGCAAATCCAATTCCGCCGGTTGTATAAGTGGTGAATTCACCTGATCTGCCAAATGTACTGTAGGGCATAAAATTAAACTCAAACTGCACCGTGACATCTAAAACAGTACCTGAAAGGGACTTATTTCTATTTTGTTGAAACTTGTTATCGAAATCCTGGTCATTCGCCAGCAAATTCCCGTAATAGACACTTCCTCTTATAGTATACCTCGGATTCAGGTTATACCTGTACAATCCGCCAAGAGCATACGAAAGGGAATAAAACTGTTTTGAATGATTAATATCTCCCAGGTAATAAGAGCCTCCTCCAAAAATTCCCAGATCAGCTTTTTTTTGTGCTTCTGCTCCAATAATTATTCCCAAAAAACCCGCAATGATAATAAATTTTTTCATTATTCCCACCTTCACCAGGAATCCTATTTAAATACCGGCAATCCATTCGCCGCCGTTTTAATTTTGTACACCATGTTTAGCACTCCGAAAAAATACACATCTTTCGACTCAGAATATTCTGAGGTATATCCATCAAGATAATCCGATGTAGTAAATCTTCCACCCAGTTCAAATCCGATTGACCAGTTTGTGTTCAGCCCTAATTTCAGGCCAATACCTAAAGGAACCACCAATGCTACCTGAGAATATTCAAGAATAAAATACTGCAGGTTTTCTTTCTCTGTAATGTTAAAAAAAGCCCCTCCTAAACCAAGAAAAACATAAGAGCTGAGTGAAGGATTGAACTGACTCATCCCTCTGCCTTTCATCATCAGGTAGCTCATGGCCTCTTTTTCCTTAATAAAAACGTATTCTACCTGAAAGGAAGGTTCAAATATAGCTGTATAAAATTTGAAATTTCTGCTTTCATTGGTACCACCGGAATCGTCACCATGTAAATATCCAAAAGTTAAATTTAGCTTCAGGGCCAGATTTTGGTATAACTTATATCTGAATCCAAAATATATGTTAGGCCTGGTTTGTGTCAGGTTAAAATCCCTGAGACCCAGAATGTTTTCATCCTTTGACCATCCCCCTATATCACCAAAATAGTGGGATGTGCCAATACCTAAAATAGCCTCATACCGCTTCATTCTCCATGCTTGTGCATCAACAGACACATTGAACAAAAAAGCAACGATAAAAAAAACTAATAACCTTTTCATGATTTCGCCAGGTTTATTTATTACAAATTTAAAAATAAAATACGACTTTCTCCTGACACTATTTAATTAACACTCAAGAGAATATTTTATTGCATTGTATCTAAAATTCAACTTTCACTTTATAAACTTTTGAACTTCTAATTTACCAGTTCCTTTTATCTGCACCCCACATTAGTTTATCCCGAAGAGTGCTGTAATAACAGTGATTTTCAAGTTTTAATATTTTTATTTTGAATTCCGCACATTTAACATGTATCTCGGTGTTGTTTGGTAGTGTAACAGATCTGGAATCGACAGAAACAATATATTTTTCATCTCTGCCCTCCACCCGTAATGTGAGTTCATCCTCATCAGGAATAACTAAAGGACGGACAGTTAAGTTATGTGGAGAAATGGGAGAAATAATAATGTTATTTGATCCGGGTATCACTATTGGTCCTCCTACACTTAATGAATATGCAGTGGAACCGGTGGGAGTTGAAATGATCAAACCATCAGCCCAATATGAATTAAGAAATTCGCCGTTTACATAAGTATGTATCGTGATCATTGTTGATCCAACTTTCTCAATAGTCACCTCGTTCAGTGCATAGTTAAAATCTTCCTTCTTTGCTCCCGGAAAGTCCAGCTTAAGCAGTGTCCTTTCTTCAACGGAAAATTTCTTACTTAAAACGTCGTTCAGAGAGTCAAGCAGTTTTTCCTGCGAGATAGTTGCAAGAAATCCGAGACGTCCGCTATTTATACCCACGATCGGTATCCCTTTCTCCCTCACCACAGAAACCGTTTCAAGGAAAGTCCCATCACCTCCAATGCTAAATATCATATCTGTATTATCCGGAATGTCGGTATGAGAATTGAATAAACCTTTCACAGAAGGTGAATAATTAAGACTGGCTTCAAGAAATTGTTTAAACGGCCTGTAAATAACGATGTCAGTACCTTCTGTTAATAAGATATCAAAGAAATCTTTAATAGACTGATAAAAATCCTGTCCGAATGATTTTCCGTATACTGCTGCAATCATTTATTACCAATTTATCTTTTAAGAATTAAATATTCAGAAAACGCATGAACGATTCATACCGGTTGCTATAAAAGCTATCCATATCCTGATCCTCCATATATGAAGCTTTAATAATATAATCATACCGAGTCAGCGTTTGAATAATAGAGGTCAGGTCGGTGCGGTTAATCTTAAGGGTGACTTCGAGCTTTGTGGATTGGCCCGTAGAAGATACATATGTGCTCAGTATCTTCGCGTCATTACCTTCTATTATCTGTGCTATATGCGTTAATGAATAATCATTTTGATTGAGCTCAAGTACTATTAACCCTCCCGGATCTTTTAATGCTGACATTTCGGCAAAATGATATAACAACTCATTCATCGTTATTAATCCCAGATATTCTTTTTTTTCATTTAGTACCGGCACCACTGTCAGGTGATGCTCGGCTGATAGTTTCATAACATCATAAATATGTTGGTCATACACTACATACGGACTGAATAAGGATAGCTTATGGTTCCCAATCGGCTCATCAGCCATATTCAGATCATATATATCGGTATCAGATATCAGACCAAGAAACTCCTCGTTATTCACAATAGGCAGATGGGAAATCCGGAATATTTCCATCCAGCTCAATGCCCGCAAACCTGTATCAGAGGTCTTCAATGCAGGTACCACATCGGATATCAGCTCTTTAGCCAGCATTACTCATTTGTTAAAAAAACAATTAATTTTGCAGTTAAAAATACGCATTTTAAACCTATTTTAAAGTATTACTGATTTTATGACACATTTAAGTGTAAACATAAATAAAATTGCCACATTACGAAATGCCCGGGGAGGGAATATACCAGATCTGCTTAAAGTCACTATCGACTGTCAGAGATTTGGTGCACAGGGTATTACGGTTCATCCCAGACCAGACGAAAGACATATCCGCTACAATGATGTAACAGATATACGGCCATTTATCACAACTGAACTTAATATTGAAGGATATCCATCTGAGAAATTTCTTAAGCTTGTATTCCTGGTTAAGCCACATCAGGTAACGTTGGTACCAGATCCTCCGGGAGTACTAACTTCCAACGCCGGCTGGGATACAGGAAAAAACATGTCGTTGTTGAAGGATGTAATTGCTGCCTTGCAGGACAAAAGTATCAGGACATCAATTTTTATTGATACTAAACTTCAGAATATTGAGCACGCAATTGATACCAGTACCAATAGAATTGAACTTTATACCGAGCCATATGCTACAAAATACCATAACAACAGAGAAGAAGCAATTGAACCTTTCCGCATTGCCGCTGTAAGGGCTCATGAATTAGGTCTGGAGATTAATGCAGGCCATGATCTGAACCTGGATAATCTGACTTTCTTTGTTCAAAAGATCCCAAACCTGAAAGAAGTCTCAATCGGACATGCACTAATCTCAGACTCCCTTTATTTCGGACTTGAAAATACAATACGTATGTACCTCAGAAAAATAGAAATGGGCCAACAACAGAACTAATTAGATGTATCGAAATTTCAAATTTATTCGTTGATTAATTAAATATTAGGCTGAGGCTAAGGTCTAAGGTTATTAAGTGTACATATTAACCTTTTAGCCTTCATTTAGACTTATTTTTTAACTTTATAACATGCTTTCCTGTTATCTTATTTTCCTTAGCCTTAGCCTCAGCCATAGCCTTATTTCATAATTATTCGTTTCATTTGAATAGTATTAACCTTTTTAATTACTTTGCGAAGCTATGTTCTAACTTATTGTTTTTACCAAACTTAACCAGAAACTATGCCGAGGACCAGGAAACTTCACTATCTGATTTTTATCTTTTATCTATCCATATTTCAGGTAACAGCTCAACCAAACCTGAAAATCCCTTCCGGGAAACCAAAGTTAATTGTTGGTATCGTAATTGAACAGATGCGATATGAATACCTTCCAAGATACTGGAATAAATTAAATAACGATGGTTTCAAAAGGCTGATTAACGGAGGCACCTTTTGCAGGAATGCCCGTTACAATTATCTGTTTACACAATCAGCCCCGGGTTATTCAACCATCTCCACAGGTTCATATCCCTCTGAACATGGGATTGTGTCTGACGAATGGTTCAACAGGTTACTGAAAAAAAGGATATATGCCACTTCTGATGAACAGGTGCTGCCTGTTGGCGGAAGCTTTGAGGCAGGGCAAAATTCACCTGCTAACCTGTTACCTTCTACCTTTTCCGATGAACTGAAAATTTTCAATAATTTCCGTTCCAAAATAATAGGCGTTGGCATGGATCCTCACTCTGCAATCCTGCCGGCAGGTCATGCAGCCGATGGTGCATATTGGTTTGATGCAAAGACCGGCACATGGATGAGCAGTAATTTCTATATGGATTCTTTGCCCGGCTGGGTTAATGAATTCAATGATAAAAACCTGCCTGATATCTACCTTGACCGGATTTGGAAACCCCTTCTTTCAATAGATGAATATACTGAATGTCAGCCGGATACAAGCTGGTATGAGAAAGGTATAAAGGGCCGGAAAGTTTTTCCGTACGACCTGGATATGCTTAGCAGGGTAAACAGGAATAAAAGAGATTATTCCGTTTTGAAATATACACCTTTTGGCGATACATACGTTAAGGATTTTGCCATTACTGCAATAATAGAAGAAGAACTTGGGAAAGATGATGTTACTGATATGATTACTATTAGTTTTTCGTCAACAGATTATATTGGGCATGCATTTGGACCAAACTCGGTAGAAATGGAAGATGCTTTCCTGTTATTAGACAAAGATCTTTCGCATCTGCTTAATTTTCTTGAAGATACGTTTGGGAAGGAAAATATTCTGATCTATCTTACTGCTACACACGGGATATCAGCCTCTCCAAAGTTATTAAAAAACAAAGGACTTTCAACAGGTAATTTTTCTTCAATGAAGGTGATATCGCTTTTAAAAAGCTATTTAAATGTGCAATACGGTGAGGGCGATTGGGTGCTTGGTTATCACGATAAGCAGATATTCCTGAATCGAAATATAATTGAAGATTCACGGTTATCACTTGAAGATTTCCAGACCATGGTAGCAAGTTTTATTGTACAGTTTTCAGGAGTTGCCAATGCGGTTACATCTTCAACTTTGCAAACCACACAGTTTACCGGGGGAATCAATGAAAAAATTCAGAATAGCTTCAATCAGGAAAGGTCAGGGGATGTAATTCTCAATCTTAAACCGGGATGGATCGAAGAGAATGGAAATGTGGCGGAACATAATTCTGCATGGATATATGATATACATGTGCCGTTGGTTTGGTATGGCTGGAAGGTTATGCGAAAAGTGATCCACCATAGAGTGGATATTATCGAAATAGCTCCGACATTATCCTATATGCTTAATATTTCTTATCCAAATGCGAGTGCTGCTGATCCGATAAAGGAGATTATCAGGTAATACAAACTAACTTTGCTTGTAAACCCAGGTTATTCTGATTTCACATGATAAACAAGATTTGTTTTGCTATGAAAAAGCTTTTCTTTTTTTTCCTAATAACTTCTGTTTATTTCTCCGTAGCAACCGGTCAAGACAGGTTGATCAGGAACGAAGAATTGCTTACCAAAATAAAGTCCGGCCTGGACTGTATGTACAACTACGAATTTGAAAAAGCTGATTCGTTATTTCAGATAATTGAAAAGGAAATCCCCGGTCATCCTATAGTACCATTTCTTGAGGGGCTAAGTATTTATTGGCAAAATGCTCCTCTAAATCCTAATGATGTTGCCGCAGTGAACCTGTTTTTCAAAAAGATGAAAAGAAGCACTGAACTATCTGATAAGGTATTGGAAAACCGGTTTGATTATATTGAAGGCGGTTTCTTCAGTCTTGTGGCTCATGCTATGCAGATGATGTACTATGCTGACAACGATCAGATCATAAAAGTGTTAAAGCATGTTCCTTACTCATACAGACGTATAGTAAAAGCTTTTGACTTACACGAGGACTTCGAAGAGTATAAGTTTTTTACGGGTCTCTATAATTATTATATTGAAGCATATCCTGAAGCTCATCCGGGTTACAAGCCTTTCCTGTTATTACTTCATGACGGTAGCCGGAGTGAAGGATTAAGGCAGCTTGAATGGATAGCACAAAACGGGGTTTTCTTAAAAACTGAAGGACTGTTTTTTCTGCATCATATTTATTTAAGTTACGAATGTAATCCACAGATGGCATTGAAATATGCCCGACAACTTCATGAATTATATCCCAATAACACTTTTTACCTGGTACATTATATTTTTAATCTTTTTGTTGTTGAAGATTTTAGTCTGACTGATAAATTAATGCCAATATTAGAACAGCACGGAGACCAGAATGATTTTGCGAAAATGATGAAATTGATTTTTGACGGGATGATAGAGGAACTTGTGAATCAGCGCTACGAATCGGCTAAAAATTTATATCAAAAAGGTATTGTAATGGCTGTGAAGTTCAACCCCAGGGTAGATACCTACCTTTCTTTGGCATATGCGGGTTTAAGCCGGATATATAAAATAGAAGGGATCGACAAACTGGCAAAAAAGAATAAAAGAATTGCATTAAGGAAAACAGATTATCCCTGTATCCTGGATATATAGAAAACAGACTTCTTATGGAATAATATTTGTTTATCATTAAATTAAACCTGAATTATTCGATTTTAGGTTTAAAATAACTTTTTTATATATTTGCATTCTTAAATAATTATGTGTTTAAAAAAATTTATTGTTATGAGAAAGTATAAGCAAAGATTTTGGATTATTGTATTAGCTTTTTTATTGGTGCCTTTTTTTGGAATTTCACAGACAAATAACGATGCAATTGCAGCATATAATGAAGGAGCACAGTTAATCATTTCAGATCCCGCAAATGCAATAAAGGCATTTGACAAATGTATTAATCTATGTGACGCCATTGGCGCCGATGCAGACGAAACCCGTATACTTGCAGAGACAAAGTTGCCGGGATTACATTATAAGATTGCTATGGAATCATATAAGCAAAAAAAATGGGAAGAAGCTATTGAAAGGTTTAAAAAAGCCGGAGAAATAGCTGATAAATACAATAACAGTAATATTTTAGCAAAAGCAAATAAAGCTATTCCACAACTCTATATGACCCTGGGTAATTCACAAATGAAACAAAATCCGCAGGAAGCATTGAAAAACCTGAACAAAGCAACTGAAATGAACCCTGCCCTGACCAAAGCATTTTTAGCCAAAGGGTTGATCTACAAAAATCTTGATGACGAAGCAAATATGAAAGCTTCTCTTGTTAAAACAATTGAGGTTGGTTTTGCCCATAACGATACTAAAACTGCAAACCAGGCTGAACAAATGCTTAGAAACTTCTATTTCAATAAAGCTGTTAAAGCTCTGCAGGTTGAGAATATAACCGAAGCTGAAGCCAGTTTTAAAAGTGCTATTGAGTTTGGTTCAAAAGAAAGTATGGTTTATTATCAACTGGGGAAAATTTATAATGCAAAAAAACAGTATGAAATAGCTGTACAGACTCTTAAGAGAGCAGTGGGATTTGAGAAAGGGGGAGATGAAGAGAAAGCAAAAATATTCTACGAAATGGGGAATTCATATCTTGGCTTGGGTAAAAACAGTGAAGCATGTAATGCTTATAAAAAGGCATTGTTTGGCGAATATGCCGAAGGTGCAAAGTACCAGATCGAAGAAGTGCTTAAGTGCAATTAATCCGGAAAATTCGCAGAATTTTTTTTTATGAAAACCGAATAACCGTGATGATACTTAATGTTGTTATTTCCTTGAAGCAGGTATTGATAAGATAACTAAGGTGCCAATTACTCCAAGTATTGCAATAATTATCTTGACCGAGATAATTTTTATGAATATATAAATAGATAAACCAATCATGATCCACATCACGATAAGCGAAATAATTTTGCCGCGTAATGGTATCGATCCTGTTTCTCTGAAATTATGTATGTATTTACCAAATAATCTATTGTCCAATAACCATGAGTATAAACGATCTGAACTTCTAACATAACAACCGGCTGCTAATAATAAAAATGGTGTAGTCGGAAGTCCGGGTACAATTATACCAATAAAACCTAATCCAAGAAAAATTGATCCAAGTAGAATCAAAATATGTTTAATCATATACTAAGTTCTCTTTGTAAATATGTAAAATTCAGAGTGTAATTTGTCTGACTCAAAGGATTTTATCCGATTATAGTTTTTATTCGAATGGCCGGGTGGAATTTAACATGAAAAACTTGCCCCTCAGGTAGTTTTCATGAATGTTATTAAAACAAAAGGATAAAATTATATACCCAATAATACCAGATAATGTTGATGCCGATAGTATAGAAATTTTCGAAATCTTCATCAAATTTCCTCCATGAAATGCCAATTTAGTTACAATACCTCTTACTGAATGGATGTGCTAATAATAAAAGTAACAGCAAATGCAATGATTGCGTATAATTCAGGGAATACAGCCAATATCATTGTTTTTCCAAATAGGTCATACCCTGCTCCTATTCCGGCAATTCCGTTTGCAGTAACCGAACCTTGCTTCAGCGCTGAAAACAATGCAACGATACCCAGAGATAATCCAGCTGCCATGTAGGCAAACCCATGTAAGAGGGTTACCTCTTCAAGGCCCACTAAAATATTATTGAAAATAAAAAACCCGGCAAAGCCATATAATCCTTGGGTACCAGGAAGTGCACTCAACAGCATGTAACTTCCAAAGGCCTCTTCATTCTTTTTTAGAGCACCTATTGTTGCATTACCACCCATGGAAACACCAATTGCGCTTCCAATACCTGATAATATTACCATGATTGCCATTCCCAGATAAGCTAATAAATACGATAATTCCATGATTTTAAAAATTTAATTATTTAGACATTTGATATTTTGTAAAAGGGATTGTATTTTTTCCCTCCGCCAGTAAAGCCAGCATTCTTATAAAACTCAACTAAAGTGAGACGCATTGGATGGACAAATGATCCTAAAGAAGAGATGGCCAAATTCCCCAAATGACCAAAAACGATTATCAATATAAAGAGGATAGGTCCAATCAGGCTTATCTCACCGAAAGCTATTGCCATCTTATTAACTACCAGACCAAGTATGGAACTTGAAAGACCAAGAGCAAATAACCTGATATAAGAGAGTATGTCTCCAAAAATTCCAGTTATGGTGCTGTAGAAATTCCATAAACCGCCTGCTAAACGGATATGTATCTTAGCTGCAGGATCTGTAAACAGAAGAACAAGAATAGCTGAGACAATGTAAACTCCCTTTTTGATTATTTCCAGCGACTCTGAAACAGGGGAGTTTTTTCCAATAATGAAGGAGAACAGTACAAAATTCATAATTAGCACGATCCATCCAATTGAACTTAATGCAAACAGTAATCCGTTTTGTCGTATCTGATTAGCAGCTTTTATACCGAGACCAAACAAAATCTGGACTCCTCCAACTATCAGGGATAGCATAAATATTTTAGAACTATCAAGAAAAAGAGGGTTCAGTCCGGAAAGAAATGCAATCTTACCTAATTCAATTCCAAAGAAATTCCCGAAAAGTATTCCCATAACGAATGTTGCAGCACCAAGCAACTGCCCAAGAGACAAATACGGCTTTAGCTTGGAAGAAGCATTTGGTTTGTAAAGAGTAGTAACTGCCAGAATCGCGATTCCATAACCGGCATCGCCAAGACAAAATCCGAAGAACAACATGAAAAAGGGTGCAAAATAAACCGTCAGGTCAAGCTCTGCGTACGTGGGCAAGGAAAAAAGATTACCTATAGGTTCAAATAATTTTGCAAATTGCCCATTTACTAATTGAACAGGAGTTTCTTTGTCTGCTTTGGAATATTGATTGGAATAAAGTATGTCTTTTTTATCCAGATAGTTTATTAACGTCGCTTGCTCTGATTTTGGCACCCAGCCTTCGAGGATTTTTATTTTTCCTTCACCTTCAGAGAGTGTGTGCATCTCCAGTACTTTATAAAACTCCATTCTTTCTGATAACTCCTGTGACTTTTTTTCGAGTACCGGAATTGCCATTCCAGCCAGATGATCTTTTTTCTCTTCGTTTACTTTGATTTTCTTTTCCATTTCAGCAAACCGGCCTTTCAGGGAATGCATTTCAAATGCAGGAAGATATACTTCCTCAGCATTTTCAAGGAATGCATCTTCCTGGCCAAACAGAATCAGAAAGATATCGTGTTTAACCTGGTTAATTATTTCTAAGGGATATTCGGTAATCCACTGGTCGTCGAATTTTTTTTCCTTTATCTTAAAAAACCGTGTCTTGAGGCCGTGCCTTTCCAGTTTTTCAACAAAAAAAGATGAATAACTTCCCCATGGCTCCAATTCCTGAATTAATTTAGAAAGCTCTTCCTTTTCTTGCTTGTAATGATTAAGCTCAATGGAAATATCTTGAAATTCCTGTATTAATTCCATCCGGTTTTTATTCGATTCAACAGTACCTTCCGGGATGTTCAGTTTTTTCATTTCTTCCAATAAAATTGAAACACCCTGGAAATCCTTCTGCAGACCTGTTAATTTCTCAATATAGTTTTCGTTTTTTTGCCCTTTGACATGAACCGTTCCAATCTCCTGAATATCATCAAGAAAATCTTCATAGTTTGCATGAAAAACCGCGAAGGAAAACTTTACCATAGGTGTGATCATGATTAAATTCCTTTTTTCAATCGATGTTTCAATAATTTTTGTCCGGCTTTTGCCAAATTCTCTTCATCCTCCAGGTATCTTTTTATCTGTCTGATGGCTAAAGCCAGTATTGGTATCTGAACTTTTTCATAAAGGTTTACCTTTTGTGTTGCCTTTTTTCGGGCCTGCTCCAAAAGGGATAGTTTAATTGAAAGGTATTCCTTTCTCACACGAATCTCCAGAACATCCTTCAATTCCTGAACGCCATTCCTGAACCAGTAAGGATTACTGAAAATGCTGAAATCCTGCTCTACTGTATCCAGGCTTTCAAATACCGGGATAGCAATTCCAGCTACTTTAATGTTGGTTGAGTACACTTTCTCAATGTGTATCAGGTTTGTGTTGAATTCCTGCCATAAATCCTTCCAGGGTTCATTTTTTTTTATTTTGGATAAAAATAAATCAGTAATATGTTCAATCTCTTTTTTTGTTTCTAAAACCATAGCCCTGAGAGCAGCCTCCTTATTCTTTAAAGTAGGAAGGGCTTTCTCCCGGATCTGTAATTTCTTCTGAAATTCCCTTAAGGCAGTCTTATTAAATTTTATTTGAATTTTCATTGATCGTTAATTCTTCCAATACTGATCGATAAATTCTTGTTTGATACCTACTTCATCTATTGACAGGTAGGCTTTAAACAAATGCCAGGTCTGATCCAGCATTTGGTCTATTTCAAGGTTTACATCTATCGCCAGAATTCTTTCTGAATAATCTTTCGCAAACTTCAGTACCCGTTTATCATAATCGCTCAACTCGAATCCGTTTTCAAGTTTGGTTCTTGCATTAGCAGCGTCTGCGTAAAGACGGATTGCGGCATTCATAACCTGGGGATGATCCGACCGGGTGGATTTGCCAATCACCAATTGTTTTAATCTTGAAAGGCTCCTGAAAGGGTCAATGATAACCTTGCTAATCTCAGTGGCTCTACGCAGAAAGAGTTGTCCTTCAGTTATATATCCCGTGTTATCAGGAATAGCATGAGTGATATCACCTCCTGAGAGTGTAGTCACGGCTAAAATTGTAATGTTCCCCCCATCGGGGAACTGGACGGCCTTTTCATATAATCTTGCCAGATCGCTATATAATGATCCGGGCATACTATCCTTTGAAGGAATTTGATCCATTCGATTTGAAACAATACTCAATGCATCGGCATACAGCGTCATGTCTGTTAGTAGAACAAGAACTTTCTCATTTTTTTCGTAGGCAAAATATTCAGCCGTGGAAAGTGCCATATCAGGTATTAACAATCGCTCTACCGGCGAATCTTCTGTAGTATTAATGAAACCAATAATTTTGGATTTTCCGTAACCCTGATCAAATGAGCTCTTAAAGAACAAATAATCATCCCAGGTTAATCCCATCCCGCCAAGAATGATTTTATCAACTTTAGCTCTTAAAGCTATCATTGACAGAACCTGGTTATAGGGTTGATCAGGGTCTGCAAAAAACGGGATCTTTTGTCCGGAAACCAGGGTGTTATTCAGATCTATTCCTGCAATACCAGTTGTAATCAGTTGATTTGGCTGAACTCGTCTTACGGGGTTTACCGAAGGTCCTCCAACTTCTCTTTTTGTTCCTTCCATAATTGGATAGCCATCTATTGGCTTTCCAAATGAATTGAAGAATCTACCGGTCATATGATCACCAATAGCCAGACTTGGTGATTCACCGGTAAATATTACTTCGGAATCAGTCGACAGACCTTCCGTTCCTGAAAAAACCTGCAAAGTAACCTCATCTCCAATAATTTTCACTACCTGGGCAGCGCGTCCCTGAATAAATGCCATTTCTTCATATCCCACTCCACCTGCCTTAAGAGTACAGGTAGCTTTGGTAATATTTGATAATTTACAATATATCTTTTGAAAAGATTTTTTTTCCATTAAGCTTTCACTTTTTCATTAATGACTTGTTGTAATTCATTTTCAAAACCAACAAATTTATCCGATTGAAATTCTGAATAATTCATTTGTTTCAAAATGTATATGATCCTTTTAAAGAAGTTACGAACCTCATCAAAATTGTCGAACATAAAACTTGTTTTTAATAAAACATTTATTTTTTCAAGCATATATTTTTGTCGTGGAATAGAAGTATTTGCATCAATTTCGTCAAATGCATCTTGTTGCAGGAACACAAAATCGATCAACTCCGACTTCCAAAACATTACATGATAATCAACAGTTACACCATCATCTCCCAAAATATTGATTTGCTCATAAACTTCTCTACCCTGAATAAGGGTATTCCGGACAAAATCAACATCCTCAATCCAATTTTCACCAATATGGATTTTTGAGTACTCCAAATACTCCTGATATTCCAGGTATTTTGAATAACTGTCAATTGGATCAATTGCGGGATATCTCTTATTATCTGCTCTTTCCTGGGAAAGCGCAAAAAAGCACCGGGCTACCTTTTTAGTTGCCGCTGTCACAGGTTCAAGCAAATTTCCTCCGGCAGGGGAAACAGTGCCAATAAAAGTCAAAGATCCTTTCGAGCCATTTCTTAAAAGAATTTGTCCGGCTCTTGAATAATAGTTAGAAATAATCGCGGACAGATCCATTGGATATGCATCGGGGCCGGGCAGTTCTTCCAATCTGTTCGACATTTCCCGGAGAGCTTGAGCCCATCTGGAAGTTGAATCGGCAAGAAGCAAAGTTCTTAATCCCATGGCTCTGTAATATTCAGCAATTGTCATAGCTGTATAAACCGAAGCTTCACGTGCAGCAACAGGCATATTTGACGTATTGGCTACAATAGAAGTTCTTTCCATAAGTTTCTTTCCCGTCCTGGGATCGTCAAGTTTCGGGAATTCCGTGAAGATTTCAACCACTTCATTTGCTCTTTCCCCGCATGCAACAATAATTACTACTTCTGCGGCTGCCTGTTTTGCCAGAGCATGTTGAAGAACTGTTTTTCCACTACCGAAAGGTCCCGGAATAAATCCCGTACCTCCCTCAAGGATAGGGTTCAGTGTATCAATAACACGGATCCCTGTTTCAAATAATTTTGACGGACGTAGTTTTTCAAGATAACTTTTAATTGGTAACCTAACCGGCCAGGTCTGAACCATAGTGACTTTTATAATCTCACCTGCTTCATTGGACAATGTTGCAATTGTATCATTAATACAATAATCGTTTGCCTGGGCGACCTCTACCACTTTGAGTGTTCCTTCCAATTTAAAGGGGACCATAATCTTGTGCGGAATACCATTTTCATCAACCTCTCCAAGCCAGTCCCCCGCTAACACCTGTTCACCCGGTTGTGCAATGGGCTTGAATGTCCATCTTTTTTCAACATCCAAGGGATAAGTCCTGGCTCCCCGCTCCAGAAAAACTCCCTCCATTTTATTGAGGTCGTTTTGTAAACCATCAAAATTTTTTGTGAGCAAGCCAGGCCCAAGATATGCTTCAAGCATGTTGCCGGTGAAATTGGTTGTCATTCCAATCTTAAATCCACGCGTACTCTCAAATACTTGAGTATATGCATAATTTCTATCCGTTCTGATTACCTCCCCCATAATATTTTTATTATTATGCAGGTAATAGCATATTTCATTTTGTCTTATGGGACCATTAGCCTTTACTACAACCATATTTGCGATTATGGCAGTAATTTCTCCTGTGCATGTATATAAATTATTACTCATTGTAATTTAATAATGGATTTTTTTCGATTTCCTTTGTCCAAATATTTTCGCATATTTCTTCATACGAAGTAATTTCCTCTGATTTGTAAACTCTTTTCCATCTATTAAGAATCAACAGTTTAAGCGTATATCCAATGATTATTTCAATTGAGAAATAGCAAAAAAGGTTCATTTCATCAATTAACCCCCATTTCAATTGATCAATAGCAATTTCTCTTTTTAACAAATTGTTATTTTTTAAAATTTTATCGATAACCGCAGCCAACGGCCATTCTACCTGTATTTCTTTATGACCGGTCGGGAATTCTAAAAGCCTTTTTGCAAAATCGTCTTCACCAACCACCTGGGATTGTTTTGGAATTGTAAATTCTTCACACTTTTTTACAGTAAGATAGTTTCTCAGATTCAGGTCGAGAATTGCCCATCTTTCAATCAATCCATTACCTGATTGTCTCAGGTACTGGTAATATTCATCATACAACCCTATTTCCATCTCCAGAATTCCATGGTCTGATCTTTTCTGCCAGAATTTTTCAGAGAACCTTTGCAAGTAAGCAGGTAACAAATTGAATTGTTCGGATTCCGGATCAAACCAATCAAGGCTGTACAGGAATGTTGTTTCAGTTTCTACTGATCCGTTTGTGAAATATTCTAACACAGAATTATGTCCCTGTACCATTAACAACATATTTAACCAGTTCAAATGGTTTGGCTGCAAGAAGGGTGTAACCTCATTCAGAAATTCCCTGAGTTCAACAGATCCATTTAAAGGGTCAAACATGAGTTCCGGCAATCCTGCAATTTGACAATAATACCTATTCATTTTCAGGGGAAGTAAAAAGGTATTCCTGGATTCTTGGTTTCATGAATTTTTTAAAAAAATTCTCAAGATCCTCATCACTAAATGAAACCTTAAATCCTTCTGAATTTGAAATTATCTGAAACCCATTTTTTATTGATGGATCAAAAAGTATCTGTTTCTTGTTTTGTAAAATCTGCAGGGCCCCTGATTTAAAAATTCCGTCCAGCTTTTCCAATTGTTCCTCCGAAAGTACGAGTGATAAATCATCAATAGATCCATTTCCCATATCCCACTTCCTGACAAGCTCCAAAATCAGGGATTTGAAAAAATCCTTATCATCCAATAATCTTTTCGATATTGTTTGTGAGGCATCTATCACGATACTGTCCGTGATCTTCTGTTTTGTTATGGCAATTACCTGTTTTGAAATTGATTGTAGCTCTTCTTTTAAGCCATGGAATATCTCTTTGGACTTTCTCTCGGCTTCCAGAATAATATTATCAGCTTTTTGCTGTGCATCATTGATTAAACCAGCTGCCTTTTCTTCTGCTTCTTTAAGAAGGATATTTGCCTGATTTTGGGCTTTATCAACTCCTTCCTGATAAATTTTTTCCGTTAATTCCTGAATTTTTGATATCATATAATTATGCTTTTAGTTGGTTATTGTTTTTACTTTTCGGATTTTAAAGGAATTAAGCAATACGGAAAAAACGTTATCATGTCCGGGCACGATACTTAATACTGGTGTGGGACAATTGTGTATAATTTCCGCAGCAAACCTTCCAATATAGTTTTCATTCATTACTGATTCCTGGTGTGTCATAATAATGGTGAGATCGGGGCGCTCCTTCTTTGAAAAAAATTTAACAGCTTCATGCATTTTATGCTCTTTTGATTTTAGAATTCTTATATCACATTCTATGTCATGGCCCTTAATCCATTTCTCCAGAATTTTACACTTTCTGTATGTGTAACTTTCCTCGATACCTATATTAAACCCAAGAACCGAGATTATTCGAATTTTAGCTTTAAATTTCAGGGCAAGTTCTATGGCCCAGAATATCTTCGTTCTGAATTGCTTGCTAATGTCAAGTGGTATTAATATTTCCCGTATGCCCATTTTGGTCCAAGTCTCTTTAATAGTTAACACCGGACATGGTGACGCTCCGATTATTCGATCTGTATTGTGTTTTCTAAGGCTGTAAAAAACCCCTTTAATTTTCTTGCTTTTTTTTATTATTATCAGATCGTATTTTTGGTCATCAGCGGTTTTAAGTATTATAGGGACTAATTCCCCAACTATGATCCTCAAATCAATATAGGCTGGAATACTTCCTTTGAAAAAAAATTTCACAAATTTAGTCAATTTTTTTTGATTTCTTTTCTTGTTTTGTTCATATTCCTTGTTCTTAAATATTCTGCTAATTATGTAGGCTGCAGGGACAATATGAAGTATGGTGATTCTTGACGAAAATACCTGATGGAAATACAAAGCCTGACTTATGGCAATTTTCCCTCCCTTGCTAATCGCAATAGGGACTAAAATTTTATTTATGTTTGTATTAATCACTAAATAAAAGTATCAGGATAAACCCAAAAAAGAATAGGGATAATCGGTATTACTTAAGGGCGCCGCTAAAAACCTGTTTTTTTGAACCATTATTTGTCACAAAACTAATCCGGTTTTTTCAAAAAACCAAATTTTACTCCCTCCCCTTTTTTATTTGCCTGATTCTTTAATATCCGGGGTTGGATTACTATCCCGGTTTTTTTGTGAATTCCCTGATCTTTTTCAGGAGTGAAGTGTTTTTCTCAACCGCATTTCCTACAACAATGATATCAGCGCCGGCATTTAAGATATTTTTGGCATCTTCGGCATTTCTTATTCCTCCTCCTACAACAAGGGGTATTTTAATTTTACTTTTAACCTCGGTGATCATTTCCGGGTTAACAGGATATTGTGCACCGCTGCCGGCTTCAAGATAGATCAGCTTGAATCCCAGCATTTCACCTGCAATAGCAGTAGCTGCTGCAATATCAGGTTTATCAGAAGGAACGGGCCTTGTGTTGCTGATATATTCAACCGCAGTGGATCTTCCATTCTCAACCAGGATATACCCCGTTGAAATTACTTCCATTCCTGAGTTTCTGATCATCGGAGCAGCAGCAACATGATTGCCGATGAGTAAATCGGGATTCCGGCCGGAGATAAGAGACAAAAACAGGATCCCATCGGCATTATCGCTGAGTTGCAGCAGATTTCCCGGAAAAAGGAGAACTGGTATTTCTGAATTTTCTTTAATCTTTTGGATAAAAGGTGCCACAGGATTAGAAACCAGGCTGCCACCAACAAGTATCAGATCTGTTTTTGTATTGCCGGCTTCATTAAGAATTTGTTTAAGTGACTGGTCATCATATTCATCAGGATCAAGAAGAAGGGCAAGCAGTTTATCGCCATTTTGCACTTGCTTAACTATCCATTTGTAGATCATAAATTAATCTTTACTTGTATAAACGATGATATAATTATCATACTTGAAATAGGTCAAATCAAATTCCTCACTAATCTGTTCATTGTCAACCTTTCCTTTAATGATGCCTTTGTCATTCACATGAAAGGGTTTAATAAGGAGATGAAGTCTGAAATTAAGATCTTTCTTGTCACAGATTTTGTAGAGTGCCTCCTTGGCACACCAGTGAATATAGAGATGATATTTCTCAGTGGGTGCATTTTTTTTAATCGATTCATTATCGTTGATGAACTTATGAGCAACTTCCCTGATCCTGTGGGACATATATTCAAGATCAATTCCAACTCTTTTTTTACTGTTCAGGAGAATTGAGGTAAGCTTTTTTGAATGAGAAATACTGATGTTATAAGAGCCGTCATCAAGGTAAGGTTTCCGGTTACCATTATATATAATCCTGACTACGCGGTTTAGCATTTTTCTCAACAGTGCACGGACACTAAGGAATTCGAGTTTTCGTGCATTACTTTGGAACCCGTTAAAACGTTCAAGCTCAGATGCAGAAAAATTAACCTGATCGAGAAGCAACTGAATATCTTCAGTAATCTCCCAGATTCCCAATAAACTTCCATCTTCCAAGGTTTTTTTCAGGATCACTGCCATGATTAACAACCCTTTTTCTTCCAGAAAAACCGGAGCAAGATACTAAAAAATATATCACCAAATCCGCGATTTATTTTTTCCAGTTCACAGTTTCTATCAGGTGTACAATATCCTCTTTAATAAAAGCTATCACAGGTGCAAGGGAATCTTCATCAGGCTCTGTCATGAAGTACAAGGCACCTCTTAAATAATGATATGTGCTGTCTGTTAACCAGAATTGCACAGAAGAGGCTGCATCTCCGCGAATATCGTACAATATACCATAAACTCTGTTCTCTTCGTTTTGGTAAAAATCTTCATTAATAGCATCTGCTTTTATCGTGTGTTTATAAACCAGGACATGAGCATCTTCAATCATCTCTTCGAGATTGCCGTTAACCTGTTTGTAGCTAATATGTATATTAGCATTATATTCCGGATAAGATATGTTAATCCAGCATGGTTCAGAGTTTAAATCGGTATCAGCTGTAATTTTTGAGTAGAACGGATACTCAAAAGTATAGTGGCAAGCAGAATCGAAAAGACGGTAGTTTTTTTGTGGCAGGTCGATCCTGAAATATCCATGCGGCTTTGGAATTGTTTGTTTTTTACATGCCGATCCACTTAACAGAAAAGCCAGCAAAAAAGAAATGAACAGGACCGGTATACCGGATATTTTAATGTATAGTAATTTCAAAATTATTCGTTGCCTTTGCGAAGCTATGTTTTTATTTCTTTTCATCTTCATCCTTTGAAAAACCTTCAATTTTGACTTTTACTTCTTTAATACGACGGTTATCTACCGAGGTAACGTTGAATACAAAGTTCCTGTATTTAATTACATCATCTTTCGCAGGAATTTTTCCTTTTATTTCAAGAATAAGTCCGGCGATTGTATCAGCTTCACCTTTTACCTTATCAAAAATATCAACATCTGATCCGGTAATCTTGTAAAAATCATTCAGTTGTGTTTTTCCTTCAAACAGAAAAGTATGTTCGCCAAGCTTCTTGTAAGTAATTTTTTCCTCGTCATATTCATCTGTTATCTCACCCACGATTTCCTCCAGAATATCTTCCAGCGTTATTAATCCGTGTGTCCCTCCGTATTCATCCAGAACAATGGCCATATGTATCTTTTTGGTCTGGAATTCTTCAAGAAGGTCATTTATCTTTTTTATTTCAGGTACAAAATAGGGTGGACGAATAAGAGATTGCCATCTGAAAGTATCAGGTTTGTGCATATGGGAAAGGAGATCTTTTATATACAATATTCCTTTTATGTTGTCGAGTGATTCAACATAAACAGGTATCCTTGAGTAGCCTGAAGAGATGATATCAGGCAGAAGCTCTGTAAATTTCTTATCGATATTAATTGCAAAAATATCCATTCTGGCTTTCATTATCTCTTTTACATCAATATTCCCAAATCGTACAATGCCTTTAAGGATTTCTTTATCTTCAATCATTTTGGTTGATGGAAGATCGAGTGCTTC
Source organism: Bacteroidota bacterium (assembly GCA_022561875.1). GTDB lineage: Bacteria > Bacteroidota > Bacteroidia > Bacteroidales > VadinHA17 > JADFUQ01. Next base: position 98,135 of record JADFQJ010000001.1, read on the forward strand.
AGACAGATCATCCATGGAAATACTCTCCTTTGACCGGGGAAATTTTTTCCGGATAATGGATGTTGATGATATCAGGACCAGACTTATTGGTTTAAAAATTTTATCCAGAATTATAAGAGGTAAAGCCATTAACCTGGCAAATTTTATTGCAAATTGTGTTGCATATATTTTGGGAAGGATTTCCCCGAAAAACAAAAGAAGGAAAGTGATGATCACCACCCGGAAAACAAAACCGGGCACCCTTACTTCTGATAGATCAACCACTCTGTTGATAATATAGTTTGATATTATTACTATTCCAACATTAACAAAATTATTGGATATAAGGATAGATCCAAGTAACCTTTCAGGCATTTTATATAATCTCAGGATCCGGTCTGTCTTCTTGTCTTTTTCCTGGTTGAGCTTATTAATATCTGCCGGTGAAAGTGAAAAATATGCGACTTCCGATCCGGAAATGAGCGCTGAACATATAAGCAGCAGGATTAGTACTGTTAGCCATATAAATATATCCGGGTCAAAAGGGTAGAAAAAAATTTTGCTGCTTATTAGCGGCATCCACGAGTAGGGATCATCTGTTTCCAAACTAAATGAAAATATGTTAATTTCTTATTTGATGGACTAAAAAGGCAAATCGTCTTTTCCTTCGGCGGTTAAAGTATCCTGGTTATCAGATTCACCAGCGGACCGGTCCTTTTCGGGAGCTGTATTATCCTGCTTATCAAATTTATCAACAGGTGTATCTTCATCAGAGGGAGGTGGAACATTGTTTCTGTCACTCTTGCGTCCCAGCATTTGCACATTGTCTCCGATAATTTCTGTAATATAACGTCTATTTCCATCCCTGTCATCGTACGACCGTGTTCTTATCTTTCCTTCTATGTATAGCTGAGTCCCCTTGTTTACATATTTTTCAACCACTTCGGCTAATCCTCTCCACATAACAATATTATGCCATTCAGTGTTTGTAACCTTTTCACCTTGTTTGTTCTTATACGTTTCACTTGTTGCAAAAGGGAAGCTGGCAACTACTACCCCGCTGTCCAAATATCTCACATCAGGGTCTTTTCCAACATTACCTACCAGAATTACTTTGTTTATCGACATAATGTTTAATTTCTTTTAATTGCAAAAATAGTAAAAAAAATAGTTAAGTATTTCGTTTATTGTTGGAAATCTTTTATATTTGCACACTTGATGTAGAATTCATTGTAATATGTTGATAACTAAAGATTTTAAAAAATGACAAAAGCAGACATTGTAAACGAAATTTCGAAAAATACCGGTATTGAAAAGGTAACAGTACAAAAGACAATTGAGGCTTTCATGGAAACAGTTAAAAATTCACTTGTCAAAGATAAAAATGTTTATCTTCGTGGATTTGGCAGTTTTATTGTGAAAAAAAGAGCTAAAAAGACTGCAAGGAATATTTCAAAGAATACTACTATAATTATTCCTGAGCATTTTATACCTGCCTTTAAACCTTCAAAAACATTTGTCGGCAAGGTGAAGAATAATGTAAAACGTTAATAGCGATTTCTGATAATTACCTCGCAAATTAGTTGATTTATGCCTAGCGGAAAGAAGAAAAAGAAGCATAAGATGTCGACGCATAAGCGTAAGAAGCGCCTGAGGAAGAACAGGCATAAAAAGCGGAAATAAAAATCCGTTTCCTAATTCATTTATTAATGTGTTTTTACTGTTGAACCTGAAGGCGTATTTGCCTTTAGGTTTAATTATTTGTGGTGTGGTGGACAAGTATATGGTTGATAAATTAACCTGAGGATATTGTGAGCCAGGATTTTGTTATTGATTTCTCTCCCTTTGAGATAAATAGCGCCCTTCTTGAAAACAAACAATTAGTTGAATTTAAGAAGGACAAGACTGATCTTAAGTTTTCCGTTGGAGATATTTATCTTGGAAAAGTAAAAAAGATAATGCCCGGACTGAATGCTGCATTTATTGATGTAGGGTATGGGAAAGATGCTTTTTTGCATTACCTGGATCTCGGGCCGCAATTCGGTTCGCTGAAAAAATATCTTGGTACTGCTATTAGTCGTCAAGGTAAAGTCCCGTCATTACATCGTTTCAAAAACGAACCGGATATCAATAAAAACGGGAAGATCAGTGATGTCCTGAAGGTTTATCAGTCCGTTATCGTTCAGATTACAAAAGAACCTATTTCGACAAAAGGACCCAGACTGAGCTCTGAAATATCTCTTGCCGGCCGGAATCTTGTACTTATGCCCTTTTCTGATAAGGTTTCTATTTCTCAGAAGATTGAATCGCCAGAGGAAAAAAACCGGCTAAAAACCCTTCTGCAGAGTATTAAGCCCAGGAATTATGGTGTGATTGTAAGAACAGCAGCTCAGGGTAAAAAGGTGGCACTTCTTGACTCTGAGTTACGTAACCTGGTTGTCAGCTGGGAAAAAGTTTTTTTTCAACTGAAAGAAGTTACTTTACCGAAATTAATGATTGGCGAACTTAACCGCACAGCTGCTCTTCTGCGGGATATCCTTAATGTTGATTTTTCCAGTATCAATGTAAACGACTATTCTCTCTACAGGGAGGTGAAAGAATATATTAAAACCATTGCCCCTGAGAAAGAAAAGATCGTAAAGCTTTATATGGGTAAAACTCCCATTTTTGACCAGTTCGGAATAACTAAACAGATTAAAGCGCTGTTTGGTCAAACCGTCTCTTTTAAAAACGGGGCTTATCTTATAATTGAACATACCGAAGCCATGCACGTTATTGATGTGAATAGCGGAAACCGGTCAAAATCCGGAAACGATCAGGAAGCAAATGCTCTGGATGTTAACATGGCTGCTGCTAAAGAGATATCAAGGCAGCTACGTCTACGGGATATGGGCGGAATAATTGTAATCGACTTCATTGATCTGCTTTCGGCTAAGAACAGGAATACGGTTCTTGAGAAGATGAAGGTAGAAATGAAAAACGACCGTGCAAAACACAACATCCTTCCGTTATCCAAATTCGGACTTATGCAAATCACTCGCCAACGGGTCAGGCCTGAGATGAACATTACTACAACAGAAAAATGCCCTGCCTGTCATGGTTCCGGAAGTATTACTCCCTCATTACTATTCACCGAAAAACTCGACGACCAAATCAAGAATATTGTAAAAGATCTCAAGGTATCAAAACTTATATTAAAGGTGCATCCAATTATTGCCGCCTTCCTTACCAAAGGTATCTGGTCTTTGAATCTACAGTGGAGCTTAAAATATAAGTGCAGAATTAAGATAAGGGAAATTCAAACCTATAATTTCCTGGAATATCACTTTTTCGATAAGTTTGGTGACGAAATCACAAAGTAAATGATGAAAAGAAGTTACACCATAACCCTGATATCACTTCTGTTAATAAGTGCAAATGCCCTGTTTTCCCAGATCCTCGATCCAGTGGATTGGGGGTTTACCTATAACAAAACGGCAGAGAAAGAGTATGAGCTGATTTTTACGGCTAATATTGATGATACCTGGCATCTGTATTCGCTGAATTTGCCAGACGGAGGACCAATACCTACTTCTTTCACCATAAACGAGTCAGATCATTTTGAGTTAATTGGAGAAGTTGAGGAAATTTCAGAAGCAAAGGAAATATACGATCCCAGCTTTGACATGAACGTGAAACTTTTCAGTGATGAAGCGGTTTTTATTCAAAAGGTCAGACTTCTAACAGATGGGGCTGTTACAATTACAGGAAGTGTTGAATTTATGAGTTGTGACGACAAAAGATGCTTACCTCCCAAAGATGAGGAGTTTATATTTAAGCTTGAATCGACAGATGTAGTACAGGTTAAAGATACCGAGACTGAAACCAGGGAACAAGACGGGAACAGTACGGAATATTTTCAAAGCAAGGTTGATCTGAAAAGTGGAGCAGTTGAAGAAACCGGAGCTATAGTTAATGCTTCAGGTGCAAAACCAATCAAGGAAGGTTCATCCATGCTGGTTTTTTTCTTTCTGTCAATGCTTGCCGGATTTGCCGGTATTCTTACCCCTTGTGTATTCCCCATGATTCCAATGACTGTTGCTTTTTTTAGTCGTGGAGACAGTAGCCGTGGAAAATCACTTGCACAAGCCTTTATTTTCGGACTATCAATTATTATGATCTATACTTCGATAGGTCTGATAGTATCACTGACTAGTGCAGGTGCTGATTTTGCCAGCAACCTAAGTACGCACTGGATCCCTAACCTGATTTTCTTCCTGCTGTTTATGGTTTTTGCAGCTTCATTTTTCGGAATGTTCGAGTTGGTTTTACCAAACAAATTGATAAACAGGGCTGATAAGCAAGCAGACAAGGGGGGTTTTATAGCTGCATCCTTTATGGGGCTTACTACTGTTCTGGTTTCATTCTCATGTACCGGACCAATAATTGGCGCATTGCTTGTGGAGGCAGCCAGTGGCGAAGTGATAAAACCAACACTGGGAATGTTCGGATTTTCTGTAGCATTCGCTTTACCTTTCACACTGTTTGCGATTTTCCCCTCATGGATTAATAATCTTCCCAAATCAGGCGGATGGCTCAATTCGGTTAAAGTTGTGCTTGGATTTATTGTGCTCGCCTTTGGCTTGAAATTCGTCTCAACTATTGATCAGGGCTACCATCTGGGTATTATGAGCAGGGATATTTTTATTGCACTCTGGATAGTGATATTTAGCTTAATGGGACTCTATTTGCTGGGGAAAATAAAGTTTGCTCATGATAGTGAGGTCCCTTTTCTAAGTGTTCCAAGATTGGTTTTTGTAATAGCTACTTTCACTTTTGTGGTCTATCTGATCCCCGGATTATTTGGTGCACAACTAAAAGCTGTTTCCGGTTTGTTGCCCCCAAAAACAGCTCAGAAATTTGATCTTAAATCAATAATATTCAACACTTCTGATGTAACTTTTTTAAGTAATTTGAATGAACCGGGTGCATTATGTGAAGAACCTGAATATGCTGATTTTCTGCATCTGCCACATGGTTTAACAGGGTATTTTGATTACCGGCAAGGTCTTGCATGTGCGAAAGCTTTGAATAAACCGGTGTTTCTGGATTTTAAAGGCCATGCCTGTAGCAATTGTAAAGAGATGGAAGCAAAAGTCTGGTCTGATCCTGATGTGCTTAGACGATTGAAAGAAAATTTTATCATTGTTGCACTTTATGTTGACGACCGAACGAAATTGGCTGAAGAAGAATGGATTACATCTCAATATGATGGGAAAATCAAGAAAACTATCGGTAAAAAGAATGCTGATTTTCAAATCTCCCGGTTCAGGACAAATACACAACCGTATCACGTTATACTTGATCACAATGAGAATGTACTGGTTATGCCAATGACATTTAATCTGAATATCGGTGAATATATTGATTTCCTGGATGCCGGTCTTGAAAAGTTTGAAGAAGGGGAATAAGCAGAAAGCATTTTCCTAAACGCACATGTCATACCCGCCAAGCGGTTTAAAACCGCTAGGCGGGTTTCTTTTTATCGAACCGGAAAAATATATTCATTTGTTAGTTTTTCTAACCACTTCATCCTTCCAATGGGTTTCGTGCTACGTGTGTTTCGTGTTACGAGTTATGAGTTGATGAATTTTAAGCATAATAAGTATACGGAATATTGCGAACAAAGTGAAGCAATCTCTCCCGGCTTTCCGTAAAGCTCATGATAGTCTATTTATTTGGCATTCTGGTTGTTCTTGAGAGATTGCTTCGTCACTACGCTCCTCGCAAAATCCTTTTTTACTCTTTAAAATCCGGTTAAAACTGCCTCCTTCGTTACAAAGTCCACCTTCACTGCGTTACGGCGGACAAAGCATTATTATGGATAAAATCTTTCCCTAAACCATTGTATGACTATTATATGACCATTGTATAACTTCTTTAATGACTTCCTGCAATGCATCACCACAGCACAACTCTAAGTGCTTAAAAAAAAGTAACAATGGACAAAATAGACTATATTACAAGCATGGTGTTCTGTGGAGAGTATACGTTTGAAATAGTGCGCTTTAGCGTACTTTTTCCAATAATCATCATTTGATTTAAAAGTCAGCTGAAGCTGACTAATACATTATTGTAATGTGCTTATTTACACCATACTGAAGCATGGTGCTGGTTTTACTGACCGCTTATTGTAATCTAACGTGAGTTCGAAATAAATATAAACTGTTAAAACGGTTACCGGTTTATGGGATGGTTTGTGTTATAACCACTAACAGCTGACATTCAAAGTCTTAATATATGTTTCAGGAGTTAATACTCCTGATTCACTTTTTTTATAATCTTTCAAATTCCTTGTTAATATTACACTAATGTTACCATGTTTTCTTGCTGAAAAGTTTTGCAAAGCATCCTCAAAATCATTAAATCCGGAATTTAAGGCATTCATAACTACTTCCTTATCCATAATCAAAACATCAGTAATCAGGAGTAATTGTTTTAATTTATCAATCACTTTGTTATGCTTTGCTGTTTGCCTCAGAAGATAGTAAGCATTACTACAAATAACCGGTGTTACAAAGCCTTTTATTTTGTTAGATTCACATAGAGAAATAATCTTCGTTGCATATTCGGAAAACGGCTGTCTGTCAAAGAAAAAATCAAGAATTACATCTGTATCTATAAGTACTCTATCCATTTTACAAATATTTTTCTGATAATTTCTTTGTCAACTCTTTTTTATAGTCAAAATCAACCGGAGCCTTAAATGAGCCTCTTAGGGATTTTGCTATTGGAGTCGGTTCTATTGCAGCTTTATCATTCTCACTTATAATAATCTTAAAATAATTCTCTACAATATCAGAGAGGCTTCGACCTTTTCCCTTTGCATACCGCTTTGCCTTTTCTATGAGAGTTTTCTCAATTGTTAATGTTAATTTTGTATTCATAACACTCCTTTTTTAAAATAAAACTATACGTGTAAAGTTACAAAAAATATCTCAAAACCCGTATGTTATTTTCAAATATTGCACGTGCTTCACCTGCCTGGTGCTAAAACATTATTGGCGATAGTTGCATTTTTACTTAATTACCAAATCATCGGGATTTTGTCTGCAAACCCAGATAGAATGAATTACTATATCATTTCTGTCAGTCAGTATTAGAGTTTAATTGACAGTCGTAATTGTCCTCCAAAACCAAGTTTAACGTTTTTTTACAAAGTCGAAATACGTACTTCTATAATATTATTCTCTATTTTTGAAATATAAGATTTTGTTGTTCCGCATTTCTCCGCAAGTTTTTCTTGTGTCAAACCTTTTTCAAGTCTGGCTTCACGAATTAACACTCCAATTTTAAATGTATCATAACCCGCTTCTAATTTGTTACGTTTTGGAGTCGTGAGTTTACCGTAATGTTCTTCTTTGAACTGCTCAAGTGTTTTAATTCTATCATTTTTCATTGTAATATTCCTCCTTAATTTTTAATGCTTTTTCTATTTCATTTTTCGGTGCCTTAATTTATTGTCCATAATGCAACATTATCAATTACTTTTTTTCAATGAAAGATCAAATATTTAAACTAATACTTATTTATAATTGCAATGTTTTACATGGAATGATGTTAATGCGAAAAATGCTCTGGCTTATCAGGCATGGGGTATTGATTTGTTCACGCTTCTTTATTCTTCAACTATCTTGCGTATTGAATCGGGCAATTGGTCTGCCAAATGAGGATAAGTCTCTACCAAACGAATAATGTCTGCCAGATCTTTCTGTCGTTTACTCTTGCGCCGTTGCTTGTCTGAATATGCCCAAATCTTGCCCTGTATCACATCCTCTACAATTGCGACTTTCATTTCATATCCGAGCACAGAATGAATTACTGCTCTGACAATGAAATTCTGATACCTTTGATCAATCTGGAGTTGTATCCTTAAGTCAGATTTGTTGCTGCTAAGGTTTATACTATGTGCAAAACGTTCAATCTTGAAATGGACTTCAACGGCTTTGCAGGCTGTTCCAATGTCATTTATAGCTACTACAATATCAAGGTCAAGGCTGACAACAGGCTCTGCATAGGCATTCACAGCAAGTCCGCCAATTACGCAGTAGTCCACATTGGCTGTTGATAGTGCATCAAGGAATATTTGGATAACATCTTCATCGCAATTAGATACTGCCTTGAAGAATTCCTTTTTGGTCATTTTATTTACTATTATGTTGTCAGTCATGAACATATATTCTACGGCAAATTACAATATAATTCCAAATAAAACAATAAAAAACGGATTCCAAATACTACTCTTTTTTAATAAATATAATCTCCGGAGCCTTTTTGATATACTTCCTGTTTTACACACTTAAATTTTCGGGTTTTGTATAAGTTTGTATTTCTCTCTTCTGGTTTTCTATGTGCCATAGTTTAAAACTTAATCACTGCTTTAATCATCCGTGATTATTTTCCATTTATTATCTTTGGCGCTTAAAAATTTCAAATTATAGCTTGACTTTGCTCTTATCTTCATGATTCACGACTCACGATTCACTCTTCCCTTTTGACTTTTTACTTTTGACTTGATACTAGTTTACACTTCTCACTATCCTTGTCATTCTGGTCTCCGCGTAAGCATGGAAAAAGCCAAGTGCGCCTCCTTTGATATTCGTTTCAGGATTTGCCGGGGCAGGTTCAAATGGGCTATCACTGTATTTTGTTTCTTTCAATATTGAAAGGCAATAGTTAAAATAATCCCCGGGAACAGATGCCATGATAAGTGTTACGCGACTCCCTGGTTCCGCTTCGATCGCATGAACTTTCATCCCTGACAGATAATTGCCGTCAATAAGATCATCGTTGGCAAACCGTAATTTGTCCAGACTTGTTGTTACCAGATTGCGGTCTTTCATTAGACCCCAGTAGTAGTAATTGTCTCCGGGTGGTTCCTGTGCGTATAAGAAAACGGCAACAAATTTCATCCGATAAACTGGGTTAAGATTTTTTTATAATTTTCCCGGATGTCAGGAAATTCACCAGGGTATATGCTAAAAGAATTATAGTAAAAAAATCAGAAACTCTGCCCAGGTAGTCTCCGTGCTCAACGTAAAATGTTATTTTCCTGTTCAGGTTTAATGATGACCGGATAACATCAGTCACCCACCATTCAGTAGGCTGCAGAATCTCGCCCCGTTGATTTATAAAACATGAAACTCCTGTATTAGCAGAACGGGCAACACTTCTCCTGGTTTCGATAGCCCTGAGACTGGAGTAAGTGAGGTGCTGCTTATATCCTGACGTATTCCCCCACCACCCGTCATTTGTGATCACAAATATTATATTTGCGCCTTTATGAATATACCGGGTCACATACTCTCCATATATTGATTCATAGCAGATTAAGGTTGCAGCTTTTGCTTTAGCCCCTGGCTCATCAAGTGTAGTTCTGTCTTTTTGTGTACCGTAACCACCGGTGGTACCACCCAGGTCAACAATAATGTTTTCCAGAAATTTAAACAGATGAGGATAAGGCATTTTTTCAACTCCAACAACCAGTTTCGACTTATGGTATAGTTGAATATTCCCTGACGAATCAATCTGCATACCGGTGTTATAAACATCATAATACATATCAGCATCGCTTAATTTCCTTACGGTAGAAGAAAGTTTCTCTCCTCTTTCATATCTCTTAAAAGATGTAATACCGATAACAAATTTTATTCCCGGATATTTTTCAACATAACCTTTGATCCTTTTGATGCTGGAATTTTGAGAAATAGTGCTTTCCCAGATATAATCATTGACGGATGTTTCCGGGGCAATAACATAATCTGTCTCTTCATCAACCAAAGAATCGGCAAGATTCAGGATTATACTAAGTTGTTTGTAGTTTGAGAGACCTCCGAATTTATCATTGTACGGGTCAATATTAGGTTGAATAATCACAATTTCATATGGGTCTTTCGATTCTTCGTAGGAATAAAACAGGATGGTTGAAACAACCATAGGAATAAAAATAAAGCCGGCAGCAAAAAGTATCAAAGTGATCTGTTCCCGTAAAACTTTTCCTTCCAGGTAATTAGTAATGATTCTAAATAGCAGGATATTGATTATGATAATCCACAGAGTACCACCCAGAGTGCCGGTATATTCGTACCATTGAATAAAGAGAATATCTTTTGCCAGCCCGTTTCCGAGGTTGAGCCATGGGAATGAAATTTCGGCATTCAGGTAAAAATGCTCAAACGCTATCCAGTAAATAACAAGACTGAAATATCCTAACTTATGTCCCAGGCGCCTGTGGGTTATATGAAATAACCAGAGTACTAATGAAAACAAGGATGTATTGAGAAGAATGGCAATAATTGCACCCGCAATAGTGGCATTATAAATCCAGAAAATTGACAGCACATTCCAGATAATAAAAGAAAGAGAAAGATAAAGAAAGAAGACCTTTGATTTGAATTTCTCCCGGTGCCGGTAAAAATATCCTTCAACAAAGAGCAAAGGAATGATCGCTATCAGAAGCACCAAACCGGAGCACCAGCTTGTCCATGCCAGGCTTAACAGTATTCCGCTAAAAACTGAGGTAAAAGCAAGTATCTTTTTATTCATTTTACCGGTTTCTTTCAATCAGGAGATGGTAATTAGCTTTTGTCTGTTCACAAGATAAATACCAACCAGGATAACAGTGATCCATAACAAATGGTCGACAGGAAATGATTCTCCGTCAACAACTCCCCACATAATAGCAAATACAGGAATGATATATGTTACAGATGCGCCAAAAATTGCCGATGTATATTTTATCAGGATATTGAACAACATTACCGCAAAAAATGAGCTGAAGATAGCAAGGATTGAAATGTAACCCAGGCTTGGCAGATAATTTCCCGTGTTAACTGCACCCGAGAAATCTGTAAACAATAAATAAATCCCGGCAAATGGTCCTATAAAAAAGAACGACAAAGCTGCAATTGAAACACCATTCATCTCATGGAGCTTAAATTTAATTTCATTAACACTGATACCGTAGCAGATAGTTGCAATGATAATGTAGATAGCATAGCTGTTATCTCCAAGTGAAATGTTTTGCCAGTTATTTATTAACCCAAAAGTACCTATTAATCCCAGGAGTATCCCTGCAATATTAATAAACAGTATCTTGCTTTTGTAAAATAAAAACCCCACAAAAAGAGTAAACATAGGTGTAAGAGAATTCAGCATGCCGGCAAGTGAACTGTCAATCCTGGTTTGTGCCTTGGTGAATAAAATTGCAGGAATGGCATTCCCGATTATCCCAATAATTAACAAAGAAAGAATATTCTCTTTTTTTAACTTATTAATATGTTTAATTGCAATCGGAAGAAAAGCAAGGTAAGATATGAAAATGCGCAAAGCAGCTACCTGATTATTTGTAAATGCCTCAAGTCCTCTTTTCATCAGTATGAACGATGAACCCCATATCAAAGACAAACCCAGTAAAACAATCCACTGCCAGATTTTTTTGTTCAGATCCATCAGATTTTTCCTACAAAGATAAATTAATTAACTCAAGGCAAAAGGCAAAAGGTAAAAGTGAAGATTGAGTCGTGAATCGTGAACGTTTGGCGTTAACCAAACCTCACGAACGGATAGTGGGAAGGATTGTGGGAGCGAGTAATCGTGAAGAGTAAAAAGTTTAAAATTTTAAGGTTCAAAAAGCAAAGCACAAGGTTTGTCATACACCCAACTCGTTGCTCTTTGCTTCTATGTCCCAAGCACCCGGCAAACCAGTGACCAGTAACCAGTAACTTGGACTAATTATCTAACCGGGGAATAACATATAGGTGCATAACAATAAAAAGGAATTTCTAAAAAAATATTAATCCGGTTAAAATATAAGGCGCTATCTTTGTTAAGTCATGAAGGAATATAAAATATATGTTAACGGAAGGTTTGTGACTACAGAAACTTTTCTGAATGTTATAAACCCATATAACAATAAGGTGTTTGCTAAAACGTACCTTGCGGGCCGGGATGAGCTGGAATATGCCATCGCGGGAGCTGAATCAGTTAAAGAAGAAATGCAAAACCTGCCATCGCACCGTCGATATGAAATACTCAGGCAGATATCAGATACAATTAAGGAAAAGCGAAAAGACCTGGCACATGTACTTGCTGCTGAGTCAGGTAAGCCTTTACGGTATGCACTGGGAGAGATTGACCGTGCTTCTCAAACTTTTCTGGTGGCAGCCGAAGAGAGCAAAAGACTGCCGGGCGGGTATATTTCCATCGACTGGACTCCAAAAGGTGAGGGGAAAGAGGGTTGGATCAAATATTTCCCCATAGGAATGGTAGCGGGGATATCTCCTTTTAATTTCCCATTGAATCTTGCGGTTCATAAGATTGCTCCGGCAATTGCATCGGGTAATACTATTATTCTGAAACCGGCAAGATCAACACCCTTATCAGTACTGCAACTGGCAAAGATCATCGATAAAACCACCCTTCCAAAAGGCGCCGTTTCTATTTTGCCAATGGATAGAAAAGCCGGAAATCAACTTGTAACTGATGAAAGATTTAAGTTGTTGAGTTTTACCGGTTCGCCTGCTGTTGGATGGAAAATGAAAAAGGATGCCGGAAAAAAGAAAGTTTTGCTTGAACTTGGAGGAAATGCCGGTGTGCTCATTGCAGAATCAGCTGATATTAACCTGGCAGTTGAAAAATGTCTGGTTGGCTCCTTTGCCTATTCAGGGCAGGTTTGTATCCATGTGCAGCGGATATTTGTTCAAAAGTCTGTTTTTGAGAAGTTTAGCACAAAATTTGTGAGAAAAGCACAAAAACTCAAAGCAGGAGATCCACTTGATCCGGGAACCGAGATCTCTGTAATGATAGATGAAGAGAATGCTGCCAGGGTTGATGAATGGGTGAAAGAGGCAGTTAGTAACGGAGCAAAGATACTATGTGGTGGTAAGAAAAGTGGAACGTTTTTTGAACCGACGGTTTTAACAAACACCAAACCCGAAATGAAAGTTTGTGCTCTTGAAATATTCGGTCCGGTAATAACCCTGGAGAAATTCAGTGATTTCGGTGAAGGGCTTAAATCGGTGAATAATTCTGAGTTTGGTTTGCAAGCCGGGGTATTTACCGGCAGATTGAATGAAATGGACAGGGCATTCAACGAATTAGAGGTTGGCGGCGTAATACTTAATGATGTTCCGACCTTCCGTGTTGACCATATGCCATATGGGGGGGTAAAGAATTCCGGTCTTGGCAGAGAAGGAATCAGACCGGCTATATTTGAAATGATGGAACCAAAGTTGCTTGTTAAGGCAAAAGTGAAGAAAGGTGAGTAAGGTGAGTGGGAAAGTAGTTGAGTAAGGAAGAGTATAAAAACAGTTAAAAAAATGAATTTATATGTGGTGACAGGATAATATCCTCAGGTTTATCTAATTATTTATTACTTTTACGATTTTTAATCTGGAAATTGAAACCGGTTTCAATTTCCTTCGTATGAAACAGGGAACAGTATTTATTGGAGTATTATGGAAGAGTTGTATTATTTGCTAAAAGGTATTATAGTGGGATTAGTTGTATCAATACCATTGGGTCCGATGGGAATTTTATGTGTGCAACGGACACTGAATAAAGGAAAATCCTCCGGTTTCTTTTCAGGTATGGGCATAGCAACAGCTGATACTATTTTTGCTTTAATTGCCGGGCTTGGAATATCTTTCATTATTCAATTTCTCAGAGAACAGCAAATGACCTTTCAAATAATCGGAGGGTTGTTTATTGCATTCATTGGTGTGAAAATATTCATAACTAATCCGGTAAAACAATTTAAAAAACACAGAAGAGAAGGTAAGAACCTGTTTGAAGACTTTATCTCAATTCTTTTTCTGGCTCTTTCTAATCCGTTTACCATTTTCCTTTATATCGCCATTTTTGCCGGACTGAATTTACATGATGTATCTTCGAGCTATTCATCTGCCTTGTTTGTTGTGGCAGGTATTTTTATGGGAACATCCCTTGGTTGGTTTGTAATAAGTACAGTTGTTAATCGTTTCAGGACAAATATTCGTTTAAGGAGACTAATGTGGATAAACCGTATTGCCGGCTTAACGATTATTCTTTTCGGAGTTTTTGCGATTTGTAGTTTGTTTATTCTGCCAATTTAGTGTCAAGTCAAAAGTAAAAAGGCAAAAGCTTGCCACGTGAAATGCGATGAAGGAGCATATTTCACTGTGAGCAAAATTATAATAAGTCAATGCCTAAATAACGTTGACCTTTTTGTTATAAATTTTACCTGCTAAATTATATTACTAATTGTACTGGTAAATACAAAGTGTTTGCAAAACACAATTCTCTTAGAATCACGTAACAGTCATGTTGATAGGTTAATAGAAATATTAACGTTAACTAAAATACCTATTTAAATACCTATTTAAATCATTTTTCATGCTCATTAAAGTCGGGATTAATAAAAAAAGACAGAAGAATATCGTAAACTACCGGGAGGATTAATTATTTTTAAAGCTTATACAAATTTAAGAACGAATCCGTTATGTTTAAATTAAGAACCAACCTGTTGTTATTTTTATCAGGTATTTCAATTTTACTGGTTTCATGCAACATGAATGAAGAAAATCTCACTGAGAAAGCAGTTAAAATCCATGATCAGATTCTCACTGTTGACACCCATTGTGATACTCCAATGAGATTGTTGCGATCCGGTTTTAACCTTGGTGAGAAGCATGACTCAAGAGAAGGTGGAGGCAAATTTGATTTCCCGAGAATGAAGGAAGGAGGGCTAGATGCTATATTTTTTGCTGTGTTTATCGGGCAGGGAGACCGTACCGAAGAAGGGAATGAAAAAGCAAGAAATTATGTCATGGAAATTTTTGATGCCATTTTAACATCTGTTGACGAAAATAAAGATATTGCTGCAATAGCAACTTCACCTGAAGATGCATATGAGATTGAAGATAAAGGGAAACGTGCTATCTTTATTGGGCTAGAGAATGGATATCCTATTGGCAATGATTTAAGCCTGATTGAAAAGTATTATGGAATGGGTGCCAGGTATATTACATTGTGTCATACAGGTAATAATGATATTTGCGATTCATCTACCGATTCTGACGGCCCCGAACATAATGGCCTAAGCGATTTTGGAATCAATGTGGTTAAAGAAATGAATCGCCTGGGAATGATGGTGGACGTTTCACATATTTCTGATCCGGCTTTTTATGATGTTCTGGAAATTTCCAATGCTCCGGTAATTGCATCACACTCATGTGCAAGAACTTTGTGTGATAATCCGAGAAATCTTACGGATGATATGCTCAGGAAATTGGTGGAAAATGGAGGGGTTATTCAGATTTGTTTCGTTTCTGAGTATCTTAAAACTCCTGAACCATTTCCCGAAAGAGACTCTGCAAAATATGCTTTGCGTGAAAAGTATAAGAATTTTCAAAACCTTTCTGATACGGAAATGGATAGTGCCAGGGCTGAATGGTATGCTATCGACAGGGAATTCCCTCCTGAGCTTGCAACTGTTGCCGACCTGGTTAATCATATCGACCATATTGTTGATCTGATTGGTATTGACCATGTTGGAATCGGGACTGATTTTGATGGTGGAGGTGCACTAAAAGATTGCTATGATGTGAGCGAAATGGGGAATGTAACCCTTGAACTTTTGAAACGGGGATATACACCAAAAGATATTGAGAAGATCTGGGGTGGAAATTTAATGCGTGTATTCCGTAAAGTCAGGGATATTGCTGAGAAAGAATCTTGATTAAGCGGTAGTGCCAGCTTCCTGTTTCCTGAACCAGGAAAAAATTTCATCCATTTCCGTAATTATAGAATTGTGGATATCTGACAAGGATAATAATTGCTGATCCTTTCTGGTATGTAGTAGGAAGAACCTCCAACCGGTTCTGAGTTTCTTTACACGGTCTGAATAATAAAAAGCAAAAGCTCCGGATACCGGTAGGCTAAGAAAATACCCTGCTGTGTAAATACCGGATAAAGGAAGCAAAGAAACCAGAAGTGTCTGGATCAGGTAAAACAATGGGAAAAGTATCATTGAAACAACAAATTTTATCGAATTGTGAAACTGCTTTTCTTTGATTTTACCTGAAAGCCATTCCGGGATATAGAATGGAAGGAAGTTGTTAATAAAACCATATATAAAAACCGGCAGGAATAACAGAGCAGCCAGACTTTTAAGTAATAGATTGATCAATGATGAGGGTCCGTTTTCAAGAACCTGGTGGTCAATATTTAGCTTTGTGCTCAATTGTGTGAATTGTTCAACCTTTTCATGCAAATTATCCAGTCCGTCACCGAATTTATCGTGGTATTTATTGAGGACATTAACGGTTTTTTGATCCAGTTCAAGGGCTAAAGGTTGTTTGTACTCGTTAATTCCCTGATTTTTCGCCATTTTACTGCCATAAATAAGCCTGATTCTATTATAAAGATCATAATAACGGCTGGTTTCAATATGCAACATCAGTTCCTTTAACCTGTCACTGATCTCCTCCTTCAATGCTCTCATTCCTTTTTGGGGGTTTTCGAGATATAATTCTTTGAATTTCCTGACTTCAATTGGTTTGCCGAATTTGATAACTAATGTGCTTCTTATTTTTTGGTGGCTGCTGTAATCGAGTCCAACAGGAATAATCTTTATGTTGAGGTTGAAGTTCGTAGATTCTTCCGATTGAAAAGCTATACGGCATATTCCCTTTTTTAAAACCTGAAGACGTCTGAATTTTGAATGGTTCCCTTCAGGAAGTATTATCAGTCCGTTCTTGTTTTTGATAACATCAATGGTTTTATCAAAGGTCTTTTTATTATTTCCGATAGTGTCAATACCATCCCTGATTCTGTAGATAGGCAACATCTTGAACAGATACAAGAGATTTGCTATAAAGGGTTTATTAAAAATGTCTGACCGCGCCACGAAAACCGGCTGTCTTTTCAGGTTAGTGGCAACAGCAAAAGCATCCATCAAAGAACTCTGGTGATTTGGTGCAAATATCAGATGTCCATTTTGGGGTATGTTCTCTTTATTCAGGACTATTATTTTTTTATAAAAGACATTGTTTTGCCAGAAGCTCACCCATTTTCTGAGGAGATCATATCTCAACGACCATTTTTCAATATTCTCAATACTCATAGAAACAAGTTTTAAAAACAGGTAGAAAGATATAAAATTCCGGTAATTGTAAGAAATCTGCCTTTTGAATATCAGATTTCCATCTTTTCCTCTTCCACCTTTTTATAAATAACTGCAAGGCCTGCCAGGAGTTGGCTGAAAGTTGCAAATGCTGTTTGCGTAGCAGGGTTTACTTCAATCCCTTCAAGCCGCATTAAAAGAAGGAAATAGAGTCCGTTAAAACAAACCTCAATATCGTTATCAATTAACTGTTTCAACTTTTTTTTAAACTCTTCAATGTGTGGCCGGGCCAACCGGTATTTCTGATTGTACTGAGTTTGTTCGGAGGCATTAAGTAAACGGGAATGCAGATCGTTCATCTCATTAATGATCTCCATAATGAGCCGGAGGTGCCCCTTTTCCCTGAGTCCTTCTCTGATCATCATATTGATCAAACCCTCATACCATGACCGGATCTCATTTTTGATTTGCTGAGGTTGCACGAATCTACGTATGATATTACGGTCAATTTTATCAAGATCAAACCCGTTCGCTCTGATCAGATCCTCAATTTCCCACATATACAGTACATATTCGGCTATATTGTTTTTTCTTTTTCCCCGGGCTATTATCATAAAAATTCCTGGTTTTCCGTTCTTGGTTTTAATTTTCAGTTTTCAGTTTTGTTATCTGGTTTCTCAACCTTAGTCTTCTTCACAAGGTTTCATGTCGGAAAAGGGTCTTTATAATTATCAATAATCCTTCTTTCTTTTTTGGTAGGCCGGCCATCACCCCTTTTTCTGTAGCCAAATCCGGGTAATTCTTTAACTTTTAACTTGTCAAATTCCTCGCGGGGGGTTAAGTCTTCAAAATATTCTTTAGCCAGTTTTGTTGAAAGTCTTTTGCCGGGCAATCCTTTTATCCTGTAAGTAAAGACGACAGGTAACTTTTTAACTTTTATTACATCATCCGAAGAAACATTTCTGGATGGTTTTGCAGGCAGTTCATCAATAAAAATTTTCCCTTTTCGGCAGGCTGCAGCTGCCATACTACGTGTTTTGTAAATCCTTACCGCCCAAAGCCATTTATCAATCCGGACTTTTTCCCCGTCAGCAACCATTTATGTTTATGTTAAGTTTTTTATTGTCCTGAAAAATACAAAATCAAGCCGGTGAAATCAAAAAGCAGAACAAATGAGTGAAAAAGTGTCTGCCGGAATCATTTTTTCCGGTTATAAAGATTCATAGTGCGTTTAATTCCAATTGTACCGAAACTCCGGATAATTTCAACAGACTTATTTACCAACCCGGTGAGTTGTTTTTCTTCCTCATTTGTCCATTTTCCTAAAACATAATTAACCTGGGCTCCCTTGCCAAACTCACTGCCAATACCAAAACGCAGACGAGCATAATTATTGTGGCCTAAAATTGTTGAAATGTTATTTAATCCGTTATGCCCGGCGTCACCACCACGAGACCTTAGTCTGAGTGAACCGAAAGGTAAGGAGAAGTCATCAACTAAAACAAGCAATTTCTCAACAGCTATTTTTTCTTTTTGTAACCAGTAGTTTACTGCTTTCCCGCTCAAATTAACGTAAGTTGTAGGTTTTAACAGGACAAAAGTGCGTCCTTTATATTTATATTCACCCCTGAAGCCATAGCGTTTATCCTGAAAATCAATATTGGACAACCCGGAAAGAGCGTCCAATATTGTAAATCCGATATTATGGCGTGTATTCTGATATTCTCCGCCAAAATTTCCTAACCCTGCGATCAGAAATTTCAAAATAAGGGGTTATTTAATTATTCAGATTTTTCTTCTTTCCGGTCTTCTTCCGGCTTTTCTTCAACTGCTTCAGCACCTTCAGCTGCTGCTTCTCCTTCAGCAGGTTTAGCTTCAGCCACAAGTTCAGCCTTTTTAGCCTCGATATCTTCAATAGCTGTAAGCATAGCTTTGGAGACAATTCTGGCTGAAACTATTGAAATAATCATTGCCCCTGAAGAGTCGAGAAATTCCAATCCTTCGAATTCAATATCTTCAATCCTGATTGTATGACCAATATCAAACTCGGTAATATCTATTTCAATAAACTCAGGGAAGTCTTTAGCAAGACCTCTGACTTTAAGGTGTCTTCTTCTGATACGTAGTCTTCCACCGGCCTTTAAGCCGACTGATTCACCAACAATCCTGACAGGGATATTAATGATCACAAGTTGATCGAGGTCAAACTCTTTAAAGTCAGCATGGATGATCTTATCAGTTACCGGATGAAACTGAAGGTCCCTGATAACCGCATTGTGAATATCCCCTCCTATATCAATTTTCAGAAAATATACATTTGGTGTATATACAATATCTTTGAAATTAAGTTCAGGCATAGAAAAATGTATGGTTTCTTTACCTCCGTACATTACACAAGGTACTTTTTCTTCCATTCTTAATTTCCTGGAGTGTTTTTTACCTGTATCCTTCCTTTTAGTACCTTTTAACTCGATCGTTTTCATTTTACTAAATTTTGGTTATGCTACTCAAGGATTGTTTAATATTTTTAATTCTCAGTCAACAACAATCCTCCCATCACACGTTAGTAAATAACTGATTTTTACGGGGTGCAAATATAATAACTTATTGTATAAAACTATCACTAATTGATTGATAATTGTAAACTTTGTCGATCACCTCAGCAAAAATTTTAGCCACGGAAAGCACTTTAATTTTGTTTGATTCCTGTTTTAAAGGAATAGAATCAGTTACGAGGAGTTCTTTGATTGGTGAGTTTTCGATTCTTTCATACGCAGGACCTGACAGGATCGCATGTGTTGTAGCTGCACGGATACTTTTTGCTCCTTTGTCCATCATCATACGTGCAGCTAAAGTGATAGTCCCGCCGGTATCAACCATATCGTCAACAATAACAATATTCTTGTCCTTCACATCACCAATTACCTGTATCTCATCAACATAATTTGCTTTTTTTCTTAATTTATAGCAAATAACCATTTCAGATTTAAGAAATCTGGAATAAGCATTAGCCCGTTTTGTTCCTCCCATATCAGGTGCCGCAATTACCAGATCTTCAAGGTTGAGGTTTTTAATATATGGTACAAAAAGTGATGAGGCAAAGATATGATCAACCGGAACGTTAAAAAATCCCTGAATTTGATCGGCATGGAGATCCATGGTCATTACACGGTCAACTCCGGCAGTGGTGAGAAGATCGGTTACCAGCTTAGCCCCGATTGAGACCCGTGGTTTATCTTTCCTGTCCTGACGGGCAAACCCGTAATATGGGATGACCGCAACGATATTGTATGCAGAAGCTCTTTTGGCAGCATCGATCATCATCAATAACTCGAACAGATTATCCATAGGTGGAAATGTTGATTGCATTATATAAACATTACAGCCTCTTACTGATTCATCATATGAGGGCTGAAACTCACCATCGCTGAATTCCACCACGGAACTTTTACCAAGTTCACTTCCGAAATTTTTAACGATCTTCTCTGCCAGGTAGCGTGTTGCTCTACCTGAAAAAAATTTTATAGGAGCTTTGATTTCCATTATTATTGATTTGAATGATGCCTGAAGGTGACAAAGTTAATAATCTCTCTATATTTGAATGTATCGGAATTTCAAAATTATTCGTTGATTAATAATAACCGAAATTAGTGTTAATATCAATCAAATATTGCTTTTTAAATATCTGTTATTCTTTTCAATAAAGTCAAGTATTTCATTTTTTCCCAGTTTTTTTCTTACTGAAGTGTTAAAAATGTCGGGGAGAAATTCCCAATGCAGTAACAGCTCTTTCTTATAACTAAAAGTATTCTTTTTCAATTCGTTTTCAGAAAGCTTATCTGTTTTGGTAAAAACCATCACAAAAGGAATCTGGTTGTGCCCGAGAAATTCCATAAACAAAACATCATTTTTTTGTGGTGGGTGACGGGAATCAAGAAGTACAAACAAACATATTAAATTCTCTCTTTTCAAAATATAGTTTAAAGTTGTCTTATTCCATTGCTTCTTGATATCCTTTGAAGCTTTTGCGTACCCGTAGCCGGGAAGGTCAACAAGATACCAACTCTCGTTTATCAGGAAATGATTAATTGTTCTTGTTTTTCCGGGAGTTGTAGATATTTTAGCCAGCTTTTTTCTGCCTGTGAGCATATTTATGAGAGATGATTTGCCAACATTTGACCTGCCGGTGAATGCATATTCCGGGTAATCAGGCGGAGGGCACTGACCTAATTTCGCACTACTTTTGATATATTCCGCGTTTTTAATGATCATTTTAATCCTTTAACCCATTAACTCATAATTACTAATTATTCCGGGGTCAGGGAATAAATACTTCAATAATTTTTGACTCGCCCCGGGGGTCAAAGATTATATTATCGAGAGATGCAGGTATTAAAACAGTTTCGCCAATGTCAATATGTTCCTTGTTTTTATTGTAATATATTGATAAGCCGCCTTTCAGACACATAATGATAACAAATGAATCAATCAGCGAATAGTCTTTTTTAACAGGTTTGTTGAAATCCAAAATGGTTGTCTGGAAATAGTCACATTCTGCAATGGTTATAGATTGGTTTTTCTTTTTTTCATACAGTGTTTTGTAATTGTCAGATACAGAGAAGTCTAAAGCGTCAAGTGCAAGTTCAGTATGTAGTTCTCTGCTGTTACCATTCTTGTCCTTTCTGTCCCAGTCGTAAATTCTATAGGTGATATCTGAAGTTTGCTGTATCTCGGCAAGGAGTATCCCTTTTCCGGTAGCATGCACCCTGCCTGCAGGAATAAAAAACACTTCTCCGGTCTCTGCTTTTTCAATATTAAGAATTTGCGTAAGGCGACCTTCCCGGAGATATTCCTGGTATTTTTGTTTACTGACTTCATGTTTGAACCCGGTGATTATACTTGAGTCTTTATCAGCCTGAACGATGTACCACATCTCGGTTTTGCCATACGCATTATGCCGCTTGCGGGCAAGTTTATCATCCGGATGTACCTGAATGGATAGTACTTCGTTCGCATCGATAAACTTAACAAGCAGGGGAAATTCAATTCCGAATTTTTCAAACATTCTATCTCCAACCAGATCACCCATATATGCCTCCATAAGTTCCTGAAGGTTGCTTCCCGCGAGCTTACCGTTTGAAACAATGGAAATATTTTCCCGGACTCCTGATATCTCCCAGCTCTCACCAATTTTTATATCATGAGGGCAGTCTTTACCCAGGATAGTATTTAATTTGTTACCACCCCATATCTTTTCTTTAAAAATGGGCTTGAATTTTAACGGGTACAAGAAATCCATTGTTTAATTAAAGGCTATTTTCCAAACTTTTTTTTTCTTTTTCTTTTGATCTCATAATCAATCACAGCCTTGGTTTTTGAGATCATGCTGATCTTTTCCCTGGCAAAAATATGGTCGGGATGATTAAGATAGGTCTGAAGTTCTTCCCGGTTTCTGAAGGTTGCGTCAATTACTACATCAAAAGCACAATTTGAAGTGTTGAAATTCAATCCTACCTGAAATGAAAAAATTTCCTTGATATTATCTTTTAACACCTCAAAAGTAGATTTAATCTCATGGGCTTTCTTAAGTTTATCTTCTTCACTTTCGTACTCTTCGATCTTAAACATAATTATGTGCTTGATCATTTTTGAATTATTTTTAATTAATTAGTACTTTGGTTCAGGTTTTAAAACTTAACGGGCTAAAGTAATGAAAATATGTTAATAGTAGGTATCGCCGGAGGTACTGGCTCGGGAAAAACAACAGTTGTTAAAAAGATCATAGAAAAATTGCCGGAAAACGAAGTGGTTGTAATAACTCAGGATTCATATTATAAAGATAACAGTCATCTTCCTATTGAACAGAGGCAGGAGATAAATTTTGACCATCCGGGTTCAGTTGAATTCCCATTACTAATCAATCATCTGGAAAAGTTAAAAAATGGAAAGATTATTGATATGCCAATTTATTCCTATCTTACATGTACAAGAGCGGATGAGACAGTTAAACTGCAGCCGAAACATGTAGTTATCGTGGAAGGTATAATGATACTTACTCATGAGAAACTCAGGGAGATGCTGGATATCAGGGTGTTCGTCGATGCAGACGCCGATGACCGGTTAGCCCGTGTTATGAAAAGAGATATTGTTGAGCGTGGACGTTCAGTTGATAAAGTACTTGAGCGTTACGAAAAAACCGTAAAACCTATGCATCTGCAGTTTATCGAACCTTCAAAAAGATTTGCGGATATAATTGTTCCGCAGGGTGGAAATAATGAAGTGGCTATTAGTATTTTAACCTCAATTATTGAGAAAAACCTTTTAAAATCATCCGGGAAATCAGATATCTGAATCTAAATAATTCTTTTTATGCTTAGCGATATCCAATTACATTCTGTTCTGTTTGTTGATATTGAAACAGTACCTTCACAGGCAGCTTATGAAGAGATGCCATTACACTTCAGGGAACTTTGGGAAAAGAAATCTTCATATTTCAGAAAGGAAAATGAATCGGCTGAAGATGTATTTCAAAGGGCAGGAATATATGCAGAATTTGGAAAAATCATATGTGTATCAGTGGGTTATCTTTACCTGGACGGACAAAACAGGACAATTAGAATAAAATCCTTCTTTGGTGATGATGAAGAAAAGTTGTTAATCGGGTTTTCTGATTTATTGAATAATTATTCCAAAAAGAATAAACTTTCCCTGTGTGGACATAATGGAAAAGAATTTGATTTTCCTTACCTGGCACGCAGAATGCTGATCAATGGTATAAAGCTTCCAAAAGTGCTGGATATGGCAGGTAAAAAACCATGGGAAGTTAGTTTTATTGATACCATGGATCTGTGGAAATTCGGAGATTACAAACATTTTACCAGTCTCGATTTACTCACACGGGTTTTTGGAATTCCAACCCCTAAGGACCAGATGGACGGTAGTATGGTAGCTGATGTCTATTATAAGGATCATAATATCAAGGCTATTGTAGAATATTGTGAAAGAGATGTAGTGGCGGTAATACAGCTTATACTAAAATTCAGGGGGGAAGAAATAATTCCGCCTGAAAAGATAGAATCTGCAACACAATTTGAGGAGTAAGTAATACAAATTGCGGATTGTTGATTGCGAAGGGCGAATTTATGATTCTAACATTAACATCCGAAATCCGACAGCCCAAACCCGAAATTAAAAGAATTCTATTCTGATTTAATAAACTTCTTAACCCATACCCGGTTCATATTTCTGAGGCGAATAAAATAGATGCCTCCCTTCAGTCTGCTTACATCAGTATTAACGACTGTTCCTCCATAAGGAATATTTATCTTATCTGAACAGCTTAAAGTTCTTCCATCAATACTGATTATCTCAATGGTAAATAACCCGGGTATCTCCGGTTTTATTTCAATATACAGAATCCCGGACACAGGATCAGGGTAAAGTTTCAATACCTGCTGTTTATCAACCCATTCTTCAGTAATACCGTAACTTACGGGCACCAACTTGATCTGCAATTGATTACTCTGATAATTTATTACGTCGATACTGTCAAGTTTCTTTTCCTCATACCCGTCAGATGTGATACTCAAATTATATTTCCCTTCGGTAAGCAACCTGATAAATTCTCCTGTAATCGAATCAGAGTACACATGTGAACTGTCCTGATCATGTTCCTCAATCCATATCTTAGCGGGTAATGGTTGTCCGGTAACAGAATCGGTAACTTCACCATGTATTCCATACAAGGCCTGGGAGATATAATTGAGAAACGACCGGTAGTTATAATTCCAAAGATCATCCAGGTCATTTTCAGGTGTGATATATGAATTATCAATCTCAATAGTCACTTCCCTGCCCTGAAGAAAATAGGTTACATAATCCTGCCTGCCACCGTTGATCATATACCAGTTACCGCCTAATATAAATCCACTGGAGGCAGGGTTAGTAAAATAGCCGCCTGGACTAAAAAATTGGGCTGTATCTGCATATTCCTTGCTAACAAGCTGAAACCAGTTATCATCGGGATGGGGAAGATGAAAGGATTGTTCATTCTCATCATAAGTTTGCCAGGTATCCCAGGGATAATTCACCACTTCAGCTCCCGAGTGGAAATTTGCCGAGATCACAAAATGGTGTTTTGCCATAAACTCCATCATGGAAGTTGTTTCCGGCTCATATTCACGTCCATCCGGATGCGGACCATCTTCCGGATCCGGAAAGTTCCGGTTCAGGTCTGCTGAATTTGCATTCCGGCGGGTAGCGCCGGAAACGGTATGGTTACCACCGGCATATGTGCCATCAGGATTTGCCAGGGGATTGATCCATATCTGAAGATTATTAACTAAAAACGCACCATTTTTACTGCTGGAATAATTTTCAAGCAGATAATCTATCAATCTGAGCATCAGGACATATCCTCCTGTTTCGTTACCGTGCATTGTTGATGTAAGTAATACTTCAGGTTCATTTTCGGGTTCGGTAACGTTATCTGATATTTTCACCACTAACAAAAGTCTGCCCCCGACGCTATATCCGATTGTATCGATCATGCAGATATCGGGGTATTTTGAAGCAAAATCGTGCATTATCGAATCATACTCTTCATAAGTGGGATAGGTTTGCCAATCCTCAACAACACCTTTATAATCCCCCGGTGCATAATGATATACAGCAGGAGGAATTACAATATATTCTTTTCCAAGCTCAAGGAATTTGATAAACTCATCCGCACTGGCATTGCATGTGACGACATTGCCATCGACATGAACAACAGAGAGGATCTTAGATAATTTGTTAATTAATTGCCGATCATTGCAGATTAACTTCAGATCAACCTCTCCCCTTTCTTTAAGGTATTTTGCAGCTTCTGTAGCATAATTGTCCGGTTGTCCATAAACCGGATACATAACATGTAAAGTAATTATTACTAGACTAAAAATATGTTTAAGGATACTTTTCACAGCCTCAGACATTAAATCGAATACGCAAAATATCACCGTCTTCAACGGTATAGTTTTTACCTTCAATATATAATTTCCCTGCTTCACGGCATTTATGTTCAGAGCCCAGTGACACAAAATCGTTATATTTCATCACCTCAGCCCGTATAAATCCCCTTTCCATATCGCTATGGACAATGCCTGCAGCTTTCCGGGCATTAGTATCCTCTTTTATTGTCCAGGCTCTGATTTCCTTAGTTCCCATCGTAAAAAAAGTTCTTAATTTAAGCAGTTTGTATGCTGACCTTACGAATTTATTCACACCGGGTTCAGAAAGGCCGACATCTTTTAAAAAATCATTTCTGTCACATTCATCCTCTAATTCTGCAATTTCGGCTTCCAGGCCTGCAGCAATAATAAGTAATTCAGTTTCCTCGTCTTTCAGCGCTTCCTTCACCATATCCACATATCGGTTCCCGGAAACTGCCGATTTTTCATCCACATTACACACGTACATTACCGGTTTTGCAGTAAGTAAAAATAAATCCTCAACATATTTTTTTTCTTCATCACCTAATTTCAATGACCGTACCCGCTGAAAATTCTCCAGGTGATTTTCAATCATACGCAGAACTTCGGCATTCTTTCCAGCATTTTTATCGCCTGATTTTTCTACTTTCTCAATTTTTTCCAGCTTCTTTCCGACAGATTCAAGATCCTTTATCTGAAGTTCGAGTTCTATTGTTTCAATATCTCTGACAGGATCAACAGATCCTTCGATATGAGGCAGGTTTTCATCATCGAAACATCTGAGCAGATGGATCAGCGCATCGGCATTGCGAATATCATTCAGGAATTTGTTCCCAACGCCTTCACCCCTGCTTGAACCCTTTGTAAGACCAGGTATATCTACGATCTCAACTGTTGTTGGAACAACCTTTTCCGTTGTTTGCAACTTTTCAAGTTCCTGAAGCCTTTGGTCAGGCACTTTAATAATCCCAATATTTGACTTTATTGCACTGAATGCAAAATTTGTTGTTTCCCCTTTTACAGGTGAAATGCAATTGAACAAGGTTGTTTTTCCTGTATTTGTGACCCCGATTATTCCACAGTTCAATGCCATATTTCTTTCCTTTATTCAGTCACAAAATAACATTTTAAACCGTTACAAAAAAAAGCATGGAGTAATTTAGAAAACTTCAGGGGCGATTCGAAGCTGTTTACATGGCTGTTCAGGATAGCGACTAATGAAGCCCTCAGCCACCTGAAACGGTCGAGAAGAAAAACCTGGATTCCTTTCATCGATTTAGAGAAAAAAATGGAAAACACCCTGGAAGGGGATAACTATTTCGATGGTGATGAAACTCAGCTAAAGTTTCAAAAAGCCATATTAAAACTCCCGGAAAAGCAACGGCTTGTTTTCAATATGAAATATTTTGATGAAATGAAGTATGATGGAATTGCTGAGATACTTGGTACTTCAGTTGGAGCCCTGAAGGCTTCGTATCATCATGCAGTAAAAAAGATCAAAAAAATTTTAGTTAATGATTAATCTTTTTTAACTTTTTAGTGTCAAATAATTGCAGGAAGGATCAATAAATATGAAAAACACATCCGAACAAAAGTTCTCTTGGCTGAAAAAGGAAAATCCTTTCAGGGTTCCGGATAATTATTTCGACAAGCTACCGGAAAAGATACAGGTTAACATTCATGCACGCGAAAAAGCAGCCAGTAAGCCTGTAACCCGGATTGTTAACTACGTAAAGCCTCACCTGGCACTTGCTGCTGTTATTCTTGGCTTTGCCCTGATAGGATATACCGGGTTCAGATACTTTATCAACAGGAATTCGGAATCGCAAATCAATTATAAAACATATATATATGAAAGCTTCAAAGAATTGGCTGTTTTATTGCCTTATTTTATTTTTCCTGGGACCCCGGACGGTTTTTTCACAGGATTATAAAAAAATTCAGGAACTCCAGGCACAAAAGGTAGGTTTTTTTACTAATAAACTACAATTAACAACTAAGGAAGCCCAGGAATTCTGGCCTGTATATAATGATTACCAGGCACGTAAAAATAAAATCATTCAGGACAGAAGAAGCACAACCCGTTATTACATGCAGAATTTCAACAATTTATCTGAGAAGGAAATTGAAGAGATAACCGGAAAGTACATTCGTCTTATGAAAGAGGAGTCTGACCTGTTACAAACATACCATGAGAAATTCAAAGAGGTTCTGCCTATCAGGAAGGTAATGAGGATTTATGTTGCTGAAGAACAATATAAAGCTTTTCTTCTCCGTCAGCTCAGGAACAGGCGTATAAATCAAGGTAAACAAAATTTTTAGAGAAATCCGTTACATTTCATTTTTTCACAATGCTGGTTTCAAGTCAAAAGTAAAAAGGCAAAAGTATAATATACTGATAATACGTCCAATATACAATGATTTTCCGTCTGTTTATCGTTGATACGACACTATTGTACTTTATCAGAATATTCATCAAATCATAATATATCTATTTTTTAGTTATTAATATGTGTTTTTGTTTAGGAAATTGGCTCAAAACAAATGAAATTCATGCAATTTAGAGGTGCCAATATTTTCGTTTTCATGTTTTTCTAATGATATAAGAATATCGATAAGTTTTGTTAATCCAGATCCCCAACAATTTTTTCTACCTCTTGAAGTATTTCACACGATTTAACAAGCTCTTTCATCCTTGTATGGTCAGGGTATAAAGGTCTGTCAATATCAAGAAAATCAACATATTTTCTAATCACCTCTTTTGCCTTTTTTACTCCTTTTCCAAATTTATACTCTCGAAAATCCAGGGCTTGTGCAGCAGCCATCAATTCAATTCCAAGTATTCCGTATGCATTGTCAAGTATTTGTGAGTTTTTAATTGCGGTATTCATTCCCATTGAAACAAAATCTTCCTGGTCGGCCGCTGCGGGAATAGACTGTATGGATGCAGGGGATGATAATATTTTTTGTTCCACTATTTGCATAGCAGCGGTATACTGACTTAGCATCAATCCGGAAAACATACCCGCTCCTTTAGTAAGGAAAGCCGGCAATCCAACGCTAAGAGCGGGGTTATTCAATCTGTTCATTCTTCTCTCAGACATCACACAAATCATGGTAATAGCTATCCCGGCCATATCCATAGGTAACGATACAGGTGTACCCTGAAAGTTGGCTCCGGTAAGTTGCATGTCTTCTTCAGGAAAGAACACAGGGTTATCACCCACGCCATTAAGTTCAATTTCAACCTGTGAACGGGCATATGCCAGTGCATCATGAGCAGCGCCGATTACCTGGGGAGTTGATCTCATGGAATAAGCATCCTGTACTTTACACTTTATATTTCCATTAATCAGGTCGCCATCTTTAATAAGTTTCTGAATTGCTCTGGCACTTCGGACAGCACCTTTAAAACCTCTTGCTTCGTGCAGCTTCGGGGTATATGGCTTCATATTGGCTTTAAGCGCTTCCAATGACATAGCAGCTGCTATCTCAGCCTGTTTAAGCAAGTTACTGGCATCATAAATAAACAAAGCACTCATTGCAGTCAATAAGTTTGACCCGTTTATGGTGGCTAAACCATCTCTTGCTTCCAATCCGGGTATTGCAATTCCCGCCTTATCCATGGCTTTTTTCCCTTCCATCAACTCACCCTTGTAGTATGCTTCTCCTTCACCGAGTAATAACAAGGCGATTTGTGCCATCGGAGCCAGATCACCGGATGCTCCAACAGAACCCTTTTGACAAACAAAAGGAGTAACACCTTTATTGAGCATTTCAACGAGTGTTTCTGTGATTTCGGACCGGCAGGCTGATCTGCCATTAGCGTGAACGTTTATTCTGCCTAACATTGCTCCTCTGACATATTCAACAGGCGCCGGATCCCCTATGCCGGCAGCATGATTATAGATCAGGTATTTCTGAAACTGTTTAATCTGATTGTCATCAAGAACAACTTCTGAAAACTCTCCTATTCCGGTATTTACTCCATACATGATCTCTTGTGCCTTAATTTTCCTTTCAAGCATCGCCCGGCAGTTTTTAATCCTTTCTTTTGCACTGTGATGCAATTCAACTTTTTCATTATTGCGCGCAACGTTTACAAGTTTTTCAATTGTCAGGTTTTTTCCTGTTATAACTAATGACATAACTAAATTTTTAAATAAAAATTACCGGATAAAAGTAGCTATTAATTAAATATTGTAATAAATATACTATCTGTTGGAAAGCATACTCATTATCAAAATCATTCAACAGACATAAAACAAGCTTTAACGGTGAAGTAAAGTCTTGGTGAAAATTGTAAAATTCCTCGTTTCAGAATTGATGCAGAACAGTTATAATAGTTTTTCAATTAACTCATCAAGTGTAATTTGCTCCTGACCCCCGGTTTTCATATTTTTCAGAGTAATTACACCGTTTTTTATTTCATCCTCTCCAACCAGGGCAACGTACCCGACATTTTTTTGGTTGGCATAATTCATCTGCTTTTTTATTTTTACCTTATCGGGAAACAATTCAGCTCTGATTCCCGATTTACGTATTACATCCAAAAGAGGAAGACAAAATTTTTCTTCCTTTTCCCCAAAATTTACAAACATAAGGGTTGTTGTTAACATGGTATCTTCAGGGAACTTGCCATTTTTCTCCATCACATCGTAAATACGGTCGGCACCAAAACTTACCCCCACACCGGAAACATCATTCAGCCCAAAAATTCCTGTCAGGTCATCATATCTTCCTCCACCACACAAGCTACCCATCTTCATTTCAGTTGAATTTGCTTCAATAATTACTCCGGTGTAATAGTCCAATCCCCTGGCAAGGGTCAGGTCAAGAATCGGGTCAGCCTCAAGCTCAAGAGGTTCCAGATAACTAAACAAACTTTTCATTTCAGACACCCCTTTTCTGCCGATTTTAGAACCGGGAAGAATTTTCTTCTCCAATTCATTGAGTTTTTCCTCTGCTGTACCAGAAAGGCTAAGTATCGGCTGTAACTCACGGATAGCTCTTTCCGAGACACCCTTAACAGCCAACTCTTCGTTCACTTTATGAACCCCAACCTTATCCAGCTTATCAATTGCAATAGTTATTTGAGTAATCTTCTCCGTTTCGCCAATCACTTCGGCTATTCCACCAAGTATTTTCCTGTTATTTATCCTGATCACTATTTTCATATTCAGGTTTTTAAATATCTCGTCGATAATCTGGATCTGTTCAACCTCATTTAAGAGAGAATTACTACCAATAACGTCGATATCACACTGAAAAAATTCCCTGTAGCGTCCTTTCTGTGGTTTGTCTGCTCTCCACACAGGCTGTATCTGATAGCGTTTGAAAGGAAAGGTGATCTCGTTCAAATGTTGAACAACAAATCTTGCAAACGGAACTGTAAGATCATATCTGAGTCCTTTATCAGACAAGGAGGCTTTAAGTTTATTTATATCCCTTTTAATAATTTCATCATCAGAAACCCCTGCAAGGTAATTCCCTGAATTCAGTATCCGGAAAAGCAACCGGTCTCCTTCCTCTCCATATTTACCCGTAAGAGTAGATATTTGCTCCATAGCAGGAGTCTCAATAGGCATGAATCCGAAACGCAGGAAAACGTTCCGTATGGTATCAAAAATATAGTTTCTTTTAACCATCTCGCCGGGTAAAAAGTCACGTGTCCCTTTTGGTATTGAAGGTTTATCTTTTGCCATCAGGTTTATTTTTTATAGTATACAAAAACAGAAGTATTTCAAAAAAACGTACATCAGAACCTGCATAATCGTTTAAAATCTCTGGGAAGCAGGCCATCAGGTCTTTTTGAATTAATTGTATGGTAGTTGTAAAAATACATCCGGGCATCATCAGCACCAAAAAGCATTTTGTAACAACGGCCCTCATTTTCTGATACTCCCGGCCCCACCTTGTGCAGTACCACAATATTTTCAGTCTTTTCTTTTATAACCTGCTCGATTTCATTCCCGGATACAATTTTCACTTTATAAGGATAATAATCTGCAATTTTTTGCATAGTATTAACTTCCGGGCTAAGGTCGTTTTTCAGCACCAAAATCGTTTTATTCTCCAACATCGGGATATTTTTATTGTAATATTTCAGCTGCTCAAGTGCTTCAATATCCGGATTTTCGCTGATTTGGGCCACTCGTTTCTGCACAAACCTGATTATAAGGGGCAGATAATACCCGTATTCTTCTTCCTCTTCACCAATTATATAGAGCGGTATTGAACAAAACTCAGGCATTCCTGCAATAGCCTTGGTTTTAGTCCCCAATAACAGATTTAGAAAAACCCATTGTGCATTGGATTTGTCCTTTTCGAAGCTTGTCTGAATAGGAACCAGGAAAGAGTATTGCTCATCCCTTCTTTTTTCATTAAAATCCTTTGCTGAAACAAATTCAAATTCTGTTATATTCCAAAACTCGTTAACTGCCGTTTTAATATAACTATTAAAAGAGGAAAACATGTTGTCTTCAAGTACCACCAGGGTTTTTGTATTCATTAGTTTTTCGGCATCACGGGCAGTTGGAAAAGCAGACTGGGTATTTGCATTATATACAATAATTAATGTAAAGCAAAAACCAAATATCAGTGTTCTCATTGCATATAGGGATTTATAGGTTAATAATATCAGTGAATAAATTTCTTATTTTATTTAAATATATTATCGGATTCTTTTTTCATTTAGCTGGTAAATAGAAGGGATTTCTTTCATTAAACTTCCGGATGTACAGGAATTTCAGCTGTTTTCTCTTTCTTCTGCTAAGTTTCATGTATTCATCATGAAGTTCAGCATCACGCATCAGGGCCAGACCAACATTTTCATAATTATACTCCATTACCTTGCCACTTTCAAAATCGAGCATATACTGGCGAAGCTCAGTTTTGGAATATGTCATCCTGCGGGAAGGATAGTGAAGATAATCATAATAGTAGCTACGGTAGAAATAGGGATCGTAATATCGTGTTTCATAAGTTTTTACAAAAGCTACAAAATGACAAATACCTCCAACAATGGTAATACGGTGAAAATCATCTTTTAGTTGAATGTAAAGCACCCCATTACGCGAATAACCCCAGATATTATCTTTCTTTACCTCTTTTCGCATTACATATTCATCATAATAATAAATAATTTCTTTCTCTAATACTTCCTTGAAGAATTTATCATCATTAAAATCAACTGCTGTAAGTATTCTGGCTTTTGGTATTGGATGATTGTTACGAACCTGGTCGAAATTAAAAAAGATACCCTCAATGAATTTAAAATCGGGATTGAATTCAGCCATGTTCCCGGCATCCTGTCCGTCAAGGACAGATGGAGTAAGCAGAATCAACCCCAGTATATTAATCACATATCTAACCATATCTCTATTTTTCCTATAACTTCAATAACAAATTTAGTATTTTTCATCCCCTTTCAAAATCAATTCATTGATACAATTGTGGTATTTATTGTTTTTTTAGTATTTTTATGTTTAAGAATGAAACCAACAAAACATAATAGAGATAATGAGCATTTTTGATTTTTTATACCGGTATATTACAAAAAAGATTGATAAAAGAAAACCAGCTGTCAATAAAGACGACTATTTTCTGTTCAATATTGGTTCCTGTTCGTTTATTTTAGTCCTCATAATTTTTGGAACAATTGATTTGTTCGAAGGAAAGATGACTTATGGATTTTATAATTTTGGAGTTGGGATAACCGTTCTGGGATTTTTGTTATGGTATCTCCATGCATTTAAATATGAGCTTATTTCCACATTCGTAATCTCCTTGCTTGCTTTATGGTTAACAGCGGTATTGTTGCTGACAGAAGCAGAATATATACTGTTTTGGTTTACTCTTTTCCCGCCAGTTTCTATTTTATTCCTGAAAAAGAAAAACGGAAGTATTCTTACAGGGCTGACTCTGTTAATTTTGCTGTTATTGTTACTTACACCTGTTACTACACTGAATCTAATAATTTCACCCCGTTCAAAACTTATATTTCTTTTTGTCTATATTCTTCTTTATGGCATCAGTTATTACCTTAAAATTATTCACACCTGGAATATAAATAAACTAATAAACACACAGGAGGAGGCAATAGAAGCAAATATTGCCAAGGATGATTTCATCTCAAAAATATCACACCAACTCCGGACTTCCCTTAACAATATTGTTGTCCTTGAAAAGATGATAAGTGATTTAATACCAACAGACAAACAGAAAGAATTACTGGATACTCTTATCGCTTCGACGAATAATCTTGTTGATGTTGTAAATAACATTTCCAACTTGCCGGGTATTGATATCCATTATAAGGAGAGGGGGAAAATAAAGTTTGACCTCTTCTCAACACTCTCGAATATCATGGATCCTTTCTCCGCTGAAACAAAAAAGAGTGTTGATTTCCATGTTAATGAATTTAAAAATTTTAATAGTGAAATAATTGGAGATCCGGTTCTGGTGAAACAAATCTTATTAAATATTCTTGAAAATATAATATATGATAAAGAAGACAAAAAGCCACAAATAACTATTTCTGTTACAAATCAAAAAGAAACATCCGATAATATTGTATTGCTTTTTATTATTGAAACCAACCGGTCAATATCTTACAATGAGGTCTTAAATAATAAATCGCTTGTTGATACACAGAGTGGTGAGTTCATTGATTTCTCAATTTCAGAAAAGCTCATTAATATTTTTGGAGGAAAATTGAAATATGAGAAACAAGAAGAACAGTTCCGGTTTGTATTCTCACTTGAATTCCAAAAAGTAGTTCATAAAGAAGTAGTTACTGTCAAAAAAGAAAAAGTTGACCTGATCGATTCAAATATCATGATAGTTGAAGATAATGAAATAAACCAGCAAATAATGAAATTAAGCCTGATTAAGCTGGTGAAAAATGTTGATATAGCAGAAAATGGGAAAACAGCTCTTGACTTGTTCGGATTAAACAGATACGACCTTATTCTGATGGATATTCAAATGCCAGTAATGAATGGAATTACAGCAACAAAAAAAATCCGTGAAATTGAGGAAAGCACAAACACTCACACTCCAATAATAGCTATTACTGCAAATGCGATGCTTGGTGATAAAGAGACATGCCTTTCAGCCGGTATGGATGACTATCTAAGCAAACCCTACCAGATGGAAGATCTTATCACCAGTATGAAGAATCTTCTGTCTTAATATGGCAAAGGTCTGATCCCAATCACAAGCATATCATCCACCTGATCGTTTTTCCCTTTCCATGCCTCGATACTTTCTTCCAGAAAATCTTTTTGTTCCTGTAATGGCAATTTATGGATAGTAAGTAACATATGCCGGAAACGTCTGTACATAAACTTCTTCCCATTTGGACCTCCAAACTGATCAGGATATCCATCTGAAAACAGATAGATCATATCACCCTTTTCAAGAGAAATAGAATGGTTGGTGAATTGATTTTGCTCATGCAATTCATGTTTTAAACCAATGGAAAAGCGATCAGCTCTGGTTTCGATCAGTTTGTTATCCCTGATCAGATATAAAGGATTGAAAGCTCCTGCATATTCAAGTTGTCTTTTCTCGCAGTCGATAACACAAAATGAAAGGTCCATTCCATCTTTTAACAAATAGTCTTCCTCCTCTCTGTGAAAAGTGTTTTCAATTCCCATACTAAGAATGTTCAGTATTTCGGATGGTTTTTCAACACCCTGAACTTTAATGATATTTCCCAGGATATCAAACCCTATCAACGACATAAAAGCACCCGGTACGCCATGTCCTGTACAATCAACCGCGGATACAAAAACCTTGTTGTTCCTTTCAGTAATCCAGTAAAAATCACCACTTACAATATCTTTGGGCTTAAATAATATGAACGAATCCGGAAGCAACTTTTTAAACAGCTGGTCTGAAGGTAACAGAGCCTCCTGAATTTTTCTTGCATATTGAATGCTTGATGTGATGCTTTTATTCTTTATAGACAATTCCCGTCTTTGTCTTTCTACTTCTTTTGAAGCTATCTCTTTTTCTGTTAATATCAGGTTTGCTTTACGCAGACTCTTTGTACGGTATTGACTAAGTATATAAATCAGCAAAATAATCACAATCCCGTAAATAAAATATGCAATATCGGTTTGCCAAACAGGGTCAAATTCGATCAAGCCGTTAAGTGTACTTATCCATAAATTGCTCCCTGCATCTTCAATGATCCCGAAAATGGCATAATCTGGCAATCCATGTTCTTCTGAATACACAATAAAAGTTCCTTTCTGTTTGCTGAATTTGAACAGGCCATTAGATGTTCCTATCCATTATGTTCCTGTCTGGTCTTCGAAAATTTCTCTTACCTGATTATCACTTAAGCTTGTCTGATCATCCTCTATAAATGCAAATCTCTGAAATATTTCCAGTTCCCTGTCAAAAAAGAAAGTAATTCCGGTACTATTTATCTATAACACCCGCACCTCCGGGAAAGAGCATCTTTTTCAATTTGGTTGAAGGAGAATGGACAAATTTTCCTAATCCCAGCGTATTCCATTTCTTATCTATGGTTTTTATTGTTGTATCATCTGAAACAATCACATTTGGCCATTC
The DNA here is from genome assembly GCA_022561875.1 of Bacteroidota bacterium. Classification (GTDB taxonomy): domain Bacteria; phylum Bacteroidota; class Bacteroidia; order Bacteroidales; family VadinHA17; genus JADFUQ01. Next base: position 134,813 of record JADFQJ010000001.1, read on the forward strand.
CCGTTCAAACTGGTCATGTTTAGACTTCCTGGTTGCATCAACGATAAGACAGTATGTTTTGGTTTCAGTTTTGTTTACCCGGATGTCCCGTTCTGGTTCAATATTTCCGACTGCAACCCATACAAGCAATGAAATATCATTCATATCCATACCATGATCAACCAGAACAAGAAGCTTTATTCCGGGAACAGATACTTTATCCAAAAGATATTGTCCTGTTTCATGAGGTTGTTCATGGTCATTTTTCCTGATTGACACAAATAATGCAGGTATTTTTTTCCTTAAAAGGGAAACATTTACTCCGGATATTTTTTGTTCCAGTCCGGCATATTTTAATATCTTATCAATTTCAATCTTACTAAACAATGACTGTTTTACTGTTTCTTTGGCTATGGTATTTGTAGCATCAATACATAATTTACTGCCATATGCGAATTGCGTCGATGAGTGGTCGAGAATATCAAGAGGGCCTTTACTATAGTGAAGGTCTCCGGGTACTACAACATTTTCAAATATATAGTTGGCAAGCTCCTGATAATTATGAATATCAATTTCCTTACCGGTAATTACCATTATTTTTGCAAACATCATCTGGCCGGCACCCAGAATGGCATTCATAACTTTTTGTGTTTGACCCTGGAATGTTTTATTAATCTTTATGATAGTCAGGTTATGCGCAACCCCTTCGGGAGGCATGTCCATATCCAATATTTCAGGGATCATGGTCAATTTCATTGGCATCAGGAATATCCGTTCAGTAGCCTTAATGATCCAGGCATCTTCCTGTGGGGGAATACCGACTATTGTTGCCGGATAAACTGCATTATTTTTATTAGTGATACATGTAACATGAAATTTCGGGAACCAATCAGGCAAGGAATAAAATCCTGTATGATCACCAAAAGGCCCTTCCCATGCCAATTCTTCATCAGGATCAATATATCCTTCGATAATAATATCTGCTTCAGCAGGAACTTCAAGATCATTTGTAATACATTTTACCAGATCAACTTTCTTTTTCCGAAGGAAACCTGCCATCATATACTCATCAATATTGTCAGGAAGCGGGGCGGTTGCACTGTAGGTAAGTACAGGATCGCCTCCGAGAGCAACGGCAACGGGCATTTTCTTTGCCATAGCTTTGTACAGATTATAATGGCGTGCACCTGTTTTATGGGGGTGCCAGTGCATACCGGTTGTTGTCTTGTTGAAAAGCTGCATCCTGTACATTCCCACATTCCTGGCATTATTTTCAGGATCACGGGTAATAACCATGGGCAGGGTAATAAACCGGCCACCATCTTCGGGCCAGCATCTCAGAACAGGGAGTATGTCAAGATCAGGGTTTTTGTGAATTACTTCCTGGCATCTACCCTTACCTGACACAACTTTAGGCATCCATGATCCCATTGTTTTTAACAAGGGCAGAAGTTTGAGTTTCTTCCATATATTTTCGCGGGGTCTGGTCAGCTGCCTGAATATTGTTTCAATTTCTTCTCCTATTTTATCAAGGTTATCCGTACCAAGAGTAAGGCAAATACGTTTATTCGATCCCATAGCATTGATCAAAACAGGAAATGCAGTTCCGGTATTTTCAAACAACAAAGCTTTTCCTCCTCCTCCTGATTTGGAAACCCGGTCGGTAATTTCAGTTATTTCAAGTTCCGGATTAACATATTCTTTGATGCGGATAAGTTCATTGTTTTCTTCAAGTATATTAATAAAATTTTTCATTTCTTCAGATGCCATTTGAATCCGGAAATCAAACACAAGATACAAAAAAAGGCATTCTTGAAGAATGCCTTTTTCACATAGGATTATTAGATATCACATAGTTTATTTCTTAAATGCGATATCTTCAATCATCTTTGTTGAAAGTGATTTAGGTCTTTCAATAGGATATCCAAGAGCACGGTCCCATATAATATTGGATAATACACCAATAGAACGACCGATACTGAAAAGAACAGTATAGAAATCGTATTCACGTATTCCATAATACCACTGGATAACTCCTGACTGAGCATCAACATTTGGCCAGGGGTTCTTAGCTTTTCCATGTTCTTTCAGAATATCCGGCACAACCTGGTACAATGAATCTACATATTTAAAGATCTGATCATCTGGCAGATGCTTCAAGCAAAAATCCCGCTGGGCTTTATATCTGGGATCGGTCTTCCTCAATACGGCATGACCATAACCCGGAATTACCTGTCCTGAATTCAATGTATCCCACACAAACTTTTTCATCTCTTCTTCACTTGGTGTTTTACCACCCATTTTTTCCATAACTCCCTGTATCCAGCGAAGCACTTCCTGATTTGCCAGGCCGTGCAATGGACCTGCAAGACCATTGACCATTGCTGAGATTGCATAATAAACATCTGACAGAGCACTGGAAACGAGGTGTCCTGTATGAGCACTTACATTTCCACTTTCATGGTCACTATGGAGGATAAAATACAATCTTGACATATCGTCATAAGGTTTATCAATGCCCATCATATGTGCAAAATTCGCACCGAAATCCAGATCAGGATTTGGAGGTATAATATCCCCATTCTTATATTTTTTCCTGTAGATATAGGCGCCTATCTCAGGCAATTTAGCAAGCAGATTCATAGAATCTTCGTACGTTGGATCCCAATAGACCATCTTGCTGATCCCTTTCTGATAACCTTTAACAAATTCAGATTCTTTTTCCATAGAAAGTACGGCTGTAGAAAACATCACCATGGGGTGAGTTCCATCAGGAAGTGCATCAATAACATCAAAAACATACTTCGGTACTACTTTCCTATGATTGAATTCCTCGGCAACCTCATTAACCTCATTTTCTGTTGGGAGATCACCGGTTAAAAGAAGATAAATAAATCCCTCAACAAAAGGTGTTTCTGAACCATCTTTTGGTTTAGGCAATTTTTCAAGGACTTCAGGTATTGTATAACCTCTGAATCTAATCCCTTCATAAGGGTCAAGGTATGAGATATCAGTTACCAGGCATTTTATGCCACGCATACCACCAATTAGTTTAGCAATTGTAACATCACCTACAACCACATCTCCATATTCCTTAATCAGTTTTGTGGTTCTGGGACGCCAATTTTCAATCTTTTCCTGTAATTTTTTCTTTAAGTTAGACATTTTTTAAAGGTGTTTTTGATTATTAAAATGATTATTTTCATTAAAAATAGGTGATATACCCTTTAAAACCTAAGATATTTATATGCTGTAAATCAGGTTTAAAATAAAAAACAGGGAGTGGCAACTGTCATCCCCTGTTTAAAAGTTATTTAGAAAATATTTTTATTTCTTCAAGAACTTAAAATCCTTTCCTGCAAACCTTGCAGAGTCGCTCAGCATTTCTTCTATTCGAAGTAACTGGTTATATTTTGAAATCCGGTCTGATCTTGATGCTGAGCCGGTCTTTATCTGCCCGGTGTTCAGGGCAACCGCCAGATCGGCGATAGTAGTATCCTCAGTTTCGCCTGACCGGTGACTGATGACAGAAGTAAAAGAGTTTGCAGTTGCCAGATTTACTGCATTGATAGTTTCGGTTAATGTACCAATCTGGTTTAACTTAATAAGGATTGAATTAGCAACTTGCTCTTTTATTCCTCTTGCCAGGCGTTTCACGTTAGTTACAAATAAATCATCACCTACAATCTGGATTTTATCTCCAACCGCACTGGTTAATTTCCTGAATCCATCCCAGTCATCTTCATGGAAACCATCCTCAATAGAAATAATCGGATACTTCTCAATCCAGGATTTCCAGTATTCAACTAACTCGTCGGTCGATTTGTCTTCACCGGTTGAATCGAAGTGATAAACCTTTTTTTCGGCATTATAGAATTCGGATGCTGCAGGGTCAAGGGCTATCCAAATATCTTCACCCGGCTTATATCCTGCTTTTTCAATAGCTGTCAGAACCACTTCAATAGCTTCCTCATTCGAACCAAGGTTAGGGGCAAATCCTCCTTCATCCCCAACATTTGTTGAATGGCCATTTTTCTTTAGTACAGATTTAAGATTATGAAATACCTCAACACCCATTCGGAGGGCTTCACTAAACGATTCTGCTCCAAGTGGCATGACCATAAACTCCTGGATATCAATTTTATTATCAGCATGAGAACCCCCATTAAGGATATTCATCATAGGTACCGGGAGCGTATTCGCGTTTACTCCGCCAATATATTTAAAGAGCGGCTGGCCTGATTCCTGAGCTGCAGCTTTGGCAACAGCCAGCGACACACCAAGAATAGCATTAGCGCCAAGGTTAGACTTGTTCTGCGTTCCATCAACACGGATCATGGTTGCATCAATTAAGTTTTGATCAGCAATATCAAAACCCATTAATTCATCCCGAAGAACAGTATTTACATTATTTACCGCTTTCAGCACACCTTTGCCCATATAACGTCCTTTATCGCCATCCCGTAATTCAACAGCTTCATGAATACCGGTAGATGCCCCCGAAGGAACAACCGCTCTACCCATAAATCCTGTGTCAGAATGAACATCCACCTCAACAGTTGGATTTCCACGAGAATCCAGAATTTGTCTGGCAAAAATTTTATTTATAAGTCCCACAATTTTATATATTTTTTTCCTGTTCTGTTTTCAATTCTTCCTTTTCAGCAACTTTAGCTTCAGGTGTTTCTTTTGGGGCATCACTACTTCCTTTACTGCCTCTTCTTGTTCGTAAGCGTTCAGGTTTTTTCTCCTCTTTTGCAGCCATCAGGTTTTCATTGTAATCAACCAGTTCAATAATGCACAATTCCGCATTGTCTCCAAGACGGGACCCGGTTTTTAAGATCCGTGTATATCCTCCCGGTCTTTCAGCCGTTTTCGGTGAAACTTCTCTGAATAATTCTGATACCGCGTATTTATTTCTGAGATACCGGAATACCACTCTTCTTGAGTGAGTAGTATCACTTTTTGATTTTGTTATCAAAGGTTCAACATATGTTCTGAGGGCTTTTGCCTTAGCTATTGTTGTTTTTATCCTTTTATGTAGAATCAGCGAAGATGCCATATTTGCAAACATGGCTTGTCTGTGAGCTTTTGTCCTGCTTAAATGATTAAATCCTTTACGATGTCGCATTTCTCAAAATTCGATTACCTGTTATTCACAATAATTATTCCTTATCCAACTTATATTTACTTGTATCCATACCAAAATTAAGATTCATTGACTTCAAGAGATCTTCAAGTTCAGTAAGAGATTTTTTTCCAAAGTTTCTGAACTTAAGCAAATCATTCTTGTTATACTTAACAAGTTCTCCCAAAGATTCCACCTCTGCTGCTTTCAAACAGTTCAGGGCACGAACTGACAGGTCAAGGTCGATAAGTTTTGTTTTAAGTAACTGCCTCATATGAAGCACTTCCTCATCAAACTCTTCATTGGCAAATTTTTCATCTGTATCCAAAGTTATCTTCTCATCAGAGAAAAGCATAAAGTGAAAGATAAGTATTTTTGCTGCTTCCTTCAGTGCTTCTTTAGGAAATACGGAACCATCTGTCTGTATTTCCATAATAAGCTTTTCATAGTCGGTCTTTTGCTCTACCCTGAAGTTTTCAACAGAATATTTAACATTCTTAATAGGGGTAAATATTGAATCGAGAGCAATTAACCCATATTCCGTTTCAGGTGGAGCATTTTCTTCAGAAGGTACATAGCCCCTGCCTTTATTAATAGTGATCTCCATTTGAAGTTTTACGTCAGGTTCTAATCTGCAAATAACATGATCAGGATTCAGGATCTCAAAGCTATTGAGAAATTCGGAAAGATCCCCTGCTTTGAATTCATTTTTACCTGAAATGTTAACCGTTATCTTCTCGTTATCAACCTCTTCAACCTGTTTTCTAAACCGGATTTGTTTCAAGTTAAGAACAATATCGGTAACATCATCTTTAACACCTTTTACAGTTGAAAATTCGTGATCGATACCGTTAATCTTAACAGTTGTAATTGCATACCCTTCAAGCGAAGAAAGGAGAATTCTTCTCAAGGCATTTCCGATAGTAATCCCATATCCGGGTTCTAAAGGACGAAATTCGAATTTACCGAAGGTTTCGTCCGACTCAACCATTATTACTTTATCGGGTTTTTGAAATGCTAATATGGCCATAAGTTACTTCTTAAAATGTTATTTTGAATATAATTCGACTATCAATTTTTCTTTGATGTTCTCAGGAATTTCTTCTCTTTCAGGCACATTTAGAAATTTGCCTGCCATTTGGTCCTGGTCCCATTCGAGCCAGGATGAATGAGAATAACGTATAGATTCAAGGGAATTCAATATTACCTCTATAGATTTTGATTTTTCACGAACACCAATAATATCGCCAGCCCTAAGTGAATAAGAGGGTATATTTGCAACCTTTCCATTCACTGTAATATGTTTATGAGATACCAGTTGCCGGGCTCCGTTCCTGGATGGGGCTATTCCTAAACGAAATACTACATTATCAAGTCTTGACTCGAGCAGTTGAAGCAATACCTCACCTGTAATACCCTTACTTCTTGAAGCTTTATCAAACATATTCGCAAACTGACGCTCCAACACGCCATAAGTATATTTAGCTTTTTGTTTTTCTTTAAGCTGTATTCCATATTCAGAAGTTTTTCTTCTTCTTTTGTTTGCTCCATGTTGTCCCGGGGGATAGTTCTTTTTCTCAAAGGACTTATCGGGTCCGTAAATAGGATCACCAAACTTCCTTGCAATTTTCGTTTTTGGTCCAATATACCTTGCCATTTATTTTTCTTTTATTTAAATATTAAAACTTCTTATAAAAAATAAACTAAACTCTTCTTCTTTTTGGTGGTCTGCATCCATTGTGTGGCATAGGAGTAATATCCATAATTTCGGTCACCTCAATACCATTTGAATGAATGGTCCTTATAGCAGATTCTCTTCCTGATCCAGGACCTTTAACATATACCTTTACTTTTCTTAAACCAGCGTCATAGGCCGTCCTGGTACATTCCTCAGCTGCCATTTGGGCCGCATAAGGGGTATTCTTCTTAGAGCCTCTGAATCCCATTTTACCTGCCGATGCCCATGATATCACTTGTCCCGAGTTATTAGTCAGAGAGATAATAATATTATTAAATGAAGCGTGTATATGGGCTTGCCCGTAAGGTTCTACCTTAACCACTTTTCTTCGTGACGAAACTTTCTTTTTAGCCATAGTTTAATCTATTTTGTAGCTTTCTTTTTATTGGCAATCGTTTTCCTTCTACCTTTGCGGGTTCTTGCATTATTTTTTGTGTTTTGACCTCTTACAGGCATTCCTATACGATGACGAATACCACGGTAACTACCAATATCCATCAATCGTTTTATGTTCATCTGTGTTTCTGAACGCAATTCTCCTTCCAGTTTGTATTCATCATTCAGAATCTTTCTTATTATGTTAAGCTGGTCATCAGACCAATCCTTAACTTTCATGTCCCTGTCAATTCCAGCTTTATCGAGGATTTTACCTGCGTTACTTTTTCCAATACCGAAGATATAGGTTAAACCTATTTCCCCTCTTTTTTCATTTGGTAAGTCAACTCCTACTATTCTTGTCATAAAAACCTGTAATTAATAAATTATATTAACTAATTATTATCCTTGTCTTTGTTTGAATCTGGGGTTCTTCTTATTGATCACGTAAAGTCTTCCTTTTCTTCTGACAATTTTACAGTCAGAACTACGTTTCTTTATCGATGCTTTTACTTTCATGGTCGAACTATTATTCTGTTATTTGTATCTAAATGTTATTCTTCCCTTAGTAAGATCGTAAGGTGACATTTCAACCTTAACTTTATCTCCGGGAAGTATTTTAATATAATGCATTCGCATTTTACCGGAAATATGAGCAGTAATAACGTGTCCGTTTTCTAATTCAACACGGAACATCGCGTTTGACAGAGCCTCAATTATTGTTCCATCCTTTTCAATTGATTGTTGTTTCGCCATTACTAATAATTTTATTTTCTAATACTTCATCGATAAACCGGAAAGTGGTTAATACATCAGCTTTCCCTTTATCGATGGCAACGGCATATTCAAAATGTGCCGATGGTTTATTGTCCAATGTACGAATGGTCCAACCATTCGTTTCCTGAATAATACTTTTTATCCCCATATTTATCATGGGTTCAATACAAATTACAAGTCCTTTTTTCAATTTAACACCTTGTTTCCGGTTTCCATAATTAGGAACCTCCGGTGGTTCATGCAGGTTTTTTCCGAGTCCATGTCCCACCATTTCTCTGACAACAGAAAAACCACCTCTCTCTGCATGCTTCTGGACAGCAAAACTGATATCTCCAAGCCTGTTACCATGAACTGCCTGTTCAACACCTTTCTCCAATGATTCACGGGTATATTCAAGTAATTTCATCGCTTTCCCGTCAACCTCACCAACAGGGAAAGTAAAGGCAGAATCTCCGTAAAATCCATTTTTAATAACACCACAATCAACTGAAATAATATCTCCCTCTATTAAACTGTATCCTGAGGGTATTCCATGAACTACCTGGCTGTTAACCGAAGTACAAAGGGTATTGGGAAAACCATTATATCCCTTAAACCCGGGTTCTGCTCCATAGCCTCTGATATATTCCTCGGCAATAATATCAAGCTTTTGTGTTGTTATACCCGGTTTGATATACTTAGCCAGCTCAGCAAGTACTTTTGATACAAGCAGGTTGTTCTCCCGAAGTATTTCAATCTCCCTGGAAGTTTTGTAATTTAACATCAAAGAACTCTTAATTATATAATAGCAGCACTACCTGACCTGCCTTTTATTCTGCCGGATTTCATCAACCCGTCATAGTGACGCATCAGCAAATGGCTTTCAATTTGTTGCAATGTATCCAGAACAACACCAACTAAAATCAGCAGTGAGGTTCCTCCGTAGAACTGAGCAAATTGTCCTGAAACACCAAGATTAACAGCAAATGCCGGCAATATTGCAACCAGGGCAAGGAAAAATGATCCCGGCAGGGTTATCCTTGACATAATTGTATCAAGAAATTCAACTGTTTTACGTCCCGGTTTAACTCCCGGTATAAATCCTCCGTTCTTTTTCATATCCTCAGCCATCTGGTTAGGATTAATGGTAATTGCAGTATAGAAATATGTAAACAGTACGATCATAATGCCAAACGTAAGACTATACCAAAAACCATACATGTTTGAAAACGCAGCTGCAAATCCCGATACTGATTCTGAAGATGCATATCCAATAAGCATTATTGGTAACATCATTATTGCCTGTGCAAAAATTATAGGCATTACACCTGCAGCATTAACTTTTAAAGGTATATATTGACGAACTCCTCCATATTGTTTATTTCCCACTATTCTTTTTGCATATTGGACTGGTATTCTTCTTGTACCCTGAACAAGCAGAATTGTTCCGAGTACTACTATGAAAAGGAACACAAATTCAAGCAGTAGTACGACTAATCCGCCTGAGCCACCGATCCGTGTACCAAATTCAAATATCAGAGATGCAGGGAGACGCGAAATAATACCTATCATAATAATCAAAGAGATACCATTACCGATCCCTTTATCGGTTATTTTTTCACCAAGCCACATTACAAACATTGTTCCGGTGGTCAGGATAATCACTGATGAAATAGTAAAGAATGCCCCTTTGATCACAAATGCAGTTTCAGGCAGTTGGGCATGCAGGTTAGCAAGATATGTTGGGGCCTGAAGAAATAAAATACCAACTGTAAGATACCTGGTAAGCTGGTTTATTTTCCTTCTTCCACTCTCTCCTTCCTTTTGCAATCTCTGGAAATATGGAACAGCAATTCCCAGCAATTGTATCACAATTGATGCGGATATATAAGGCATGATGCCAAGTGCAAAAACCGATGCTTGTGAAAATGCTCCACCTGAAAACATATCCAGCAATCCCATAATCCCATCCTTTGTCTGCTGCTGCAGATTTTCCAGTTGTGAAGGGTCAATACCCGGGAGAGTAACATATTTACCCAACCGGTAAATTAATAAAATACCAAGAGTATAAAGTATCCTTCTACGAAGATCCTCGATCTTAAAAATATTCTTTATGGTATTAATTGCTTTCATTAAAAAGTTATTTTTTCAACAGTTCCTTTCCGGGATTCGATGGCTTCCTGTGCTGATTTTGAGAAAGCATGTGCTTTCACATCAAGTTTCAAAGTCAATTTACCATTACCAAGAATTTTCACCATGGTTTTTCCGGAAACCAAACCAGCTTTAACCAGGGTTTCAACGTCAATTTTGTCTGTTTTTATCTTTTCCGCAAGAGCCTGGATTAAATCCAGATTTACACCTTTAAAGACTTTTCTAGTAGGATTTGTGAAACCATATTTCGGAACCCGACGTTGAAGAGGCATTTGTCCGCCTTCAAAGCCAATTTTCTTTGAGTATCCTGACCTTGACTTTTGTCCTTTATGCCCTCTTGTGGAAGTACCACCTCTCCCGGATCCCTGACCTCTTCCAATCCTTTTTGCTTTCCTGGTGGATCCTTCTGCCGGTTTTAAATTACTTAAATCCATAATAACTAAACATAAACATTATTCTTATAATTCTTCAACTTTCACAAGGTGCTTAACTTTATAAACCATTCCTGCTATTTGCGGAGTAGCTTCCACTTCAACTGGACGATGCATTTTTTTCAGTCCAAGTGCTTCAAGTGTTTTTTTCTGACGCTTTGTACTGCCTATTTTACTCTTTATCTGTGTTACGCGTATCTTTGCCATAAATAAAATTATTCTGACCTAACCGTTAAAAACTTTTTCCATTGAAATTCCTCTTTGCCTGGCCACAGAGTATGCATCTCTTAATTCAAGCAATGCTTTCATCGTGGCTTTTACCAGGTTGTGCGGGTTTGATGATCCTTTTGACTTTGCAAGGACATCTTTAACGCCGACGCTTTCAAGCACAGCCCTCATAGCACCTCCGGCTTTAACCCCGGTACCGCTGGATGCAGGCTTAATAAAAACCTTTGCACCACCATATTTCGCCAGTTGTTCATGTGGTATTGTACCGTTAATAATTGGCACTTTGATAAGGTTCTTTTTCGCATCTTCAATACCCTTTGCAATAGCAGTTGTAACTTCATTGGCCTTTCCCAATCCGTATCCAACTATTCCATCCTCATTACCAACAACAACTATTGCTGAGAAACTAAAGTTACGACCACCTTTGGTAACCTTTGTTACCCTCTGGATACCAACAAGCCGGTCCTTAAGGTCAAGATCACTGGTTTTTACTTTTCTAATACCGTTCGACATAATCTTATATTTTTAATCCGTTTTCCCGGGCTGCATCAGCTAATGATTTAACTCTTCCGTGAAATAAATAACCGCCTCTGTCGAAAAACACTTCTTTAATTCCCTCTTTCTTACACTTCTCTGCAATTAATTTTCCGACGAGTTTTGCCTGTTCGGTCTTTGTAATATTCTTTTTACCGGCAACATCTTTCTCAAGAGATGATGCAACAAGCAAGGTATTGCCCTGATAATCATCTATTAACTGCACGGATATCTGCCTGTTACTCCTGAAAACAGACATCCTCGGTTTTCCGGTCGTACCCGATAATTTCCCCCGGATACGCATTCTTATTTTTTGTCTTCTTTCTCTTTTTGTTAAAGCCATAGCCTACTTCATTTTACACAATTAAACACTTGCAGTTTTTCCAGCCTTTCTTCTTATTTGTTCACCAACAAACTTAATTCCTTTCCCTTTATAAGGTTCAGGGGGACGAAATGAACGAATTCTTGCAGCTACCTGTCCAATAAGTTGTTTATCATGACTTTTCAAGGTTATTATAGGGTTTTTTCTTCGTTCAGTTAAAGTTTCGACCTTAATTTCCGGAGCCAACTCAATATAAATATCATGTGAATAACCAAGGCTTAATTCTAACCTTTGACCCTTGGAAATAGCTTTGAAACCAACACCAACCAATTCCTGTTGTATCGTGAATCCTTCGAACACACCGGTAACCATATTATTTATCAATGAACGGTAAAGCCCGTGCATTGCTTTGTTCCGTTTCTGATCGTTAGACCTTTCGAAAACCACCTGATTATTGTCAATCTTTACCTTTATCTCTTTGTTTATTTCCTGGTGTAATTCACCAAGAGGACCTTTAACAACAATCACATTATTATCCAAAGTTGCTGTTACTCCCTCAGGTAACTTAACTGGTAAAATTCCTATTCTTGACATTTAAGAACCTCCTATTGTATGTAACATAAAACTTCACCACCAATATTCATTTTCCTGGCTTCTTTATCGGTCATCACCCCCTGTGAAGTTGAAAGTACCGCTATACCGAGACCATTAAGTACCCGGGGTAGTTTGTCGGCACTTGCATACTTCCTCAAACCGGGGCGGCTTACCCGTGTAAGTAATTTTATAGCCGGTTTTTTATTCTCCGGATTATATTTCAAAGCTATTTTAATAATCCCCTGAAGATCATCATCCTCAAACTTATAATTAAGAATATAGCCTTTTTCAAAAAGTATTTTGGTTATATCTTTCTTAAGATTAGAAGCCGGAATATCAACCACTTTATTTTTGACCATTATGGCATTTCTTATCCTGGTAAGGTAATCTGCTATCGGATCTGTCATTTTCTGTTCTCTTTAAATACTTTATTCATGTTTTTTTCCGTACCGTGATAATTACCAACTTGCTTTCTTAACCCCGGGGATCAAACCCATATTTGCCATTTCACGGAAGGTAATCCTGCTAATACCAAATTGTCTCATATATCCTCTTGGACGTCCGGTAAGGCTGCATCTGTTATGCAAACGAACCGGGCTCGAATTTCGTGGTAAACGACTCAAGCCAACATAATCACCTTCTGCTTTAAGTTTTGCCCTCTTTTCAGCATACTTATCAACAAGTTTCTTACGCTTTACTTCCCGGGCTTTCATTGATTCCTTTGCCATAATAATTATTATTTATTTTTTTTGAAAGGCATTCCAAATGCTTTTAATAACGCTAGCCCTTCTTCGTCTGTTTGAGCTGAAGATACAAATGATATCTGAAGACCTTGTATCTTATTAATTTTATCAAGATTGATTTCAGGAAAGATTATCTGCTCAGTAATTCCAAGTGTATAATTCCCATGCCCGTCGAGCTTGTTTTTATTACCATTAAAGTCCCGGATACGTGGCATAGCAACACGGATAAGTCTTTCCAGAAATTCGTACATTCCATTCCTGCGCAAAGTAACTGTTACACCAATAGGCATATCTTTTCTGAGTTTGAAATTTGATATGTCTTTCTTTGATTTGGTTTGCACAGCTTTCTGACCTGCAATAGTAGTTATTTCGCCAACTCCAATATCTACCAGCTTTTTGTCAGCAACAGCTTCGCCAATTCCCTGATTGATCACAATTTTCTGCAACCTTGGAACCTGCATCACCGATTTATACCCAAATTCTTTTTTCAACGCAGGAATTACCTCCTTGTAGTATTTCTTTTTCATGGCAGGCATGTATTCCATTACTTGATCTCCTCCCCTGATTTTTTTGAATAACGCACTAATTTATTATTATCATTGTATCTTCTGCCTATCCGGGTTGGCTCACCACTTGCAGGATCAATAAGCATAAGGTTTGAAATATGGATTGGCGCCTCTTTTTTTACAATCCCCCCTTGCGGGTTTTGAGCATCAGGTTTTGTATGTTTTGATATCATATTAACACCTTCCACAAGAGCACGTTGCGTTTTTCGATAAACCTCTAAGACTCTGCCCTGTTGATCTTTTGATTCGCCTGTATTAACAACAACCGTATCTCCTTTTTTTATGTGTAATTTATTCTGCATTTGAATATGCTTTTAAGATTATAATACTTCAGGTGCTAATGAAATGATTTTCATATACTTCTCACGCAGCTCCCTGGGAACCGGGCCAAATATTCTTGTTCCACGAATCTCATTCACGTTATCCAGAAGAACCACAGCATTATCATCAAAGCGAATGTACGACCCGTCTGGTCTACGTATCTCCTTTTTTGTTCTAACAACAACTGCTGTACTTACCATACCCTTTTTGGCTTCACCGGAAGGCAGAGCACTTTTAACGGTAACAATCACCTTGTCGCCAATTGAGGCATATCTTCTACCTGTACCACCTAATACCCGGATACAAAGGACTTCTTTTGCACCCGTATTATCCGCCACAGACAATCTGCTTTCTTGCTGTATCATAGCTATTTAACTTTTTCAATTACTTCAACTAATCTCCAGGTTTTATTTTTGCTCAGAGGTCTGGTTTCCATAATCTTTACCAAGTCGCCGACATTGCACATGTTTCCTTCATCATGTGCAACAAATTTACTTTTCTTGTTAACGAATTTACCATATATAGGATGCTTCATTTTTCTGTTTACAGCAACTATAATAGATTTCTCCATTTTATTGCTTACCACGAGCCCTGTTTTTTCTTTTCTCAAATTTCTCTTTTCCATAGAAAATTAGCTGTTTGATTTCTCGTTTATTTCTCTTTGATGCAGAATTGTTTTTAACCTGGCAACTACCCTGCGACTCTCTTTTAATTTCACGGGATTATCCAATGGTGACACTGCATGATTCATTTTCAGCCTGATCAGAAAATTCTGCTCATTTTCGATCCGTTCAATAATTTCCTTTGTAGTTAACTCTATAATTTCAGATGCATTCATCACAATATTGTTTATTCATAGTAATCATTCCGTACAACAAATTTTGTTGTAACCGGCAATTTTTGGGCCGCCAGTCTGAGTGCTTCTTTAGCAATAGCTATCGGTACACCCTCAGCCTCAATAATTATTCTTCCAGGAGATACCGGTGCAACAAATCCTTCAGGGGCACCTTTCCCCTTCCCCATTCTAACTTCAGCAGGTTTTTTCGTTATGGGTTTATCAGGAAAAATCCTTATCCATATCTGACCGTCACGTTTCATGTAACGGGTTACAGCTTGCCTTGCTGCTTCAATTTGCCTTCCGGTAATCCATGCTTCCTGCAAAGTTTTAATTCCGAATGAACCAAAAGCCAGAGAGTATCCTCTCTTAGAATTACCTTTCATTTTTCCTTTCTGGCATCTTCTATATTTTGTCTTCTTTGGTTGTAACATCTCTTTCAGATTTCGTATGGTACTACTTTTCGGTCAATACTTATCTTCTTCTCCTCGGTCCTCTTCTGGGACTCTTAGCCCCAATATTGGGAGAAAGGTCGCGTTTACCAACTATCTCACCTTTGCAGATCCATATTTTGACTCCTATCAAACCCACTTTAGTAAGTGCCTCACCCAGAGCGTAGTCGATATCAGCCCTGAAAGTATGTAATGGTACCCTGCCTTCTTTATAAGTTTCCGTCCGTGCCATCTCAGTTCCACCTAATCTTCCTGAGATTAACACCTTAATTCCTTCAGCCCCCATTCTCATAGTTGAGGCAATAGCCATCTTAATAGCCCTCCGGTAAGAAACTCTCCCCTCAAGTTGCCTGGCAATGTTATTAGCAACGATAGTAGCATTCAATTCAGGTCGTTTTACTTCAAAAATATTAATTTGAACTTCCTTATTTGTAATCTTCTTAAGCTCTTCTTTTAGCTTATCAACCTCTTGTCCTCCTTTTCCAATAATTATTCCCGGACGTGCTGTATTGACAGTCACAGTGATCATTTTCAGGGTTCTTTCGATAATGATCTTTGAAACATTTGCCTTTGCAAGACGCACATTCAAATATTCCCTGATCCTGGCATCTTCAACAAGTTTAAGGGTATAATCATTACCACCGTACCAGTTGGAATCCCACCCTTTGATAATACCTAACCTATTTCCTATCGGATTAACTTTTTGTCCCATCTATTTATTGTTTGTTGAAAGTTCTTCAGTTAGATTTAAACTACCTAACACCAGTGTGACGTGGTTTGATCTTTTCTTAATTCTATGAGCCCTGCCTTGTGGCGCCGGACGTATTCGCTTTAAAACCCTTCCACTGTCAACAAATAATTCTTTAATAAAAAGATTACTATCTTCTACCCGTACTCCTTCATTTTTATTCTGCCAGTTTGCAATAGCGGAGAGTAATAATTTCTCCACTTTTCTCGAAGCTTCTTTCGGACTGTATTTCAGCAAATCAAGAGCTTTGTTCACCTCTTCACCTCTTACCATATCAACAACAAGTCTCATCTTCCTTGGAGATGTGGGGCAGTTTTTCAGAACTGCCAAATATTTATTCTTTTTTTCTTCCTTAAGTTTTTCAGCTCTGTTTCTTTTTTTTGAACCCATTTCCTATCTAGTTTATTCAAAATTTTTAAAAGCCCGGTATAAATTACCTTTCTTTTCCACCATGTCCGCGGAAAATTCTTGTTGGTGCGAATTCACCAAGCTTATGCCCCACCATATTCTCTGTAATATATACAGGAATAAATTTATTTCCGTTATGAACAGCAACGGTATGCCCGACGAAATCAGGAGAAATCATCGAACGTCTCGACCAGGTCTTTACAACTTTCTTCTTGCCTGATTTGTTCATCTCCAAAATACGCTTCTCAATTTTATAATCAATAAAAGGACCTTTTTTAAGTGACCGGCTCATGATATTAATTCATTAAAATACTATTTCTATTTCTTTCTTTTAACAACGATATATTTGTCGGAATACTTTTTCCGTGGTCTGGTTCTATAACCTTTTGCCGGAATTCCTTTTCTTGACCTTGGATGGCCACCTGAAGCTTTTCCTTCACCACCTCCCATTGGATGGTCAACAGGGTTCATTGCAACACCACGTACACGCGGTCTTCTACCCAACCATCTGCTTCTACCAGCTTTACCAGATATTTCAAGGTCATGATCAGCATTTGAAACCGCACCGATAGTACCTTTACAAGTTACCAGTACTTTCCTCGATTCACCTGAGGGTAGTTTGATAATGGCAAATTTCCCTTCCCTGGATGTCAATTGTGCATATAATCCCCCGCTTTTCGCAAGAACTCCTCCCCTGCCTGGCTGAAGCTCAATATTATGAATAACAGTTCCAAGTGGAATATCCGACAAGTAAAGAGCATTCCCTACATCAGGGCTTGCTCCTTTACCAGATTTTACAACATCATCCACCTTTAATCCATTCGGGGCAATAATATACCTCTTTTCTCCATCTTCATAAACTATCAAAGCTATCCGGGCTGTTCTGTTCGGATCATATTCAATGGTTTTTACCTTGGCCGACATCCCATCTTTGTCCCGCTTAAAATCTATCAGACGGTATCTTTGTTTATGGCCTCCACCAATATATCTCATCGTCATCCTGCCCTGATTGTTTCTTCCTCCGGATTTCTTCAGCGGACGGATAAGGGATTTCTCAGGGGATGATGAAGTAACATCCTCAAATGTATCTGCCAGTTTAAATCTTTGACCCGGTGTAATGGGTTTAAATTTTTTTACAGCCATAACAAACTTTAAATATTGCTGTAGAAGTCAATCTGATCTCCTTCAGCTAATGTTATAATTGCTTTCTTATATGAATCAGTCTTGCCGGTCAAAACTCCCGATTTTGTAAGTCGGCTTTTGTTTTTCCCGCCATAACGCATTGTATTTACAGATTCTACAGTAACTCCGTACATTTCCTCAACAGCTTTTCTGATCTGTATCTTATTGGCCCTTTTCTCAACAAAAAAACCATAGCGATTATGATCTGCTGCCTGGTTTGTCATTTTCTCAGTTACTATAGGTTTAATTAATATATTCATAACAAAATTCTTTACTTAGTTGTAATAGTTTTGTTCAAAACATCAACAGAGCTTTCAAGAAGTATCAAAGTTGAAGCCCTCATTATTTCGTATGTATTTAAATCTGAAACGATTACAACCTTCGAGCTTTTCAAATTTCGCGATGACAAATATAGGTTTTTATTTTGTTCGGATAAAACGAAAAGCGATTTTTTATTAGAGATTTTCAATGATGCATTCAAATCAGCTAAAAGTTTAGTTTTCGGTTCATCGAACTTTACATCTTCCAACACAATAATACTGTTCTCTTTAGCCTTATATGAAAGCGCTGATTTTCTTGCCAGCTGTTTCACTTTTTTATTCATCTTGAAATCATAGTCCCTGGGCCTCGGACCAAAAACTCTTCCACCACCACGCATTATAGGTGATTTGATACTACCTGCTCTGGCAGTTCCTGTTCCCTTTTGTTTTTTTATCTTGACAGTACTTCCGCGAATTTCACCTCTTTCTTTAGTTTTATGTGTACCCTGCCTTTGATTGGCCATATAATGCTTCACATCCAGGTATATGGCATGATCGTTAGGTTCAATCCTGAAAATTGAATCTATAAGTTCCACTTTTTTCCCGGTGTCTTTTCCTTCTTTATCTACAATTGGTAATTTCATTATTTCGTAATAATTAAATATGAACCATTGGGACCAGGTACAGATCCTTTAACTATCAATATATTGTCTTCAGGGATAATCTTCATCACTCTCAAGCTAATTGCCATAACCTGTTTTCCACCGTCTCTTCCAGCCATCCTCATCCCTTTAAAAACTCTTGAGGGGTCAGATGAACCACCCAGAGATCCTGGCGCTCTCTCGCGGTTGTGTTGTCCGTGAGTTTTATCACCCACACCTTTAAAACCATGACGCTTAACAACTCCCTGAAATCCTTTTCCTTTTGTAATACCTTTGACATCCACCCAGGTATCATCGTTAAACAACTCAACATCCAGGGTGTCTCCTAATTTCACATCATCACCAAAACCTGTAAATTCAATAAGTTTTCTTTTTGGTGTGGTGTTAGCTTTTTTGAAATGCCCTTTTTCTGGGTTTGAAGTCCGTTTTTCATTTTTATCATCGAACCCAAGCTGAACAACTTCATACCCATCTTTCTCTTTTGTTTTAATTTGAGTAATCACACATGGGCCAGCTTTTATAACTGTACATGGAATATTCTTTCCTTCCTCATTAAAAACGGAAGTCATTCCTACTTTTTTCCCAATTAATCCCTGCATTTTCCCTTCTTTTTAATAATTACACTTTGATTTCAACCTCCACTCCACTTGGCAACTCCAGTTTCATTAAAGCATCGATAGTCTTAGGTGTTGAACTGTAAATGTCGAGGAGTCGTTTAAAAGAAGAAAGCTGAAACTGCTCACGTGACTTTTTATTCACGAACGGAGAACGCAAAACTGTAAATACACGCTTATGTGTTGGTAATGGTATTGGACCACTAACAATCGCACCTGTGGATTTAACTGTTTTAACGATCTTCTCAGCTGACCTATCAACCAGGTTATGGTCGTAAGACTTTAATTTTATTCTGATCTTTTGGCTCATTATTATTCAGTTATACTAATATTTTTCCTTTTGAACTCTCAATTATCTCATTTGATAGTACAGGAGGCACCTCGTCGTAGCGAGAAAATTCCATTGATGAAGTTGCCCTGCCTGACGTAATTGAACGCAGAACAGTAACATACCCGAAAGTCTCCATCAGGGGTACAATAGCTTTAATAACCCTTGCTTCCGACCTGGATTCCATACCCTGTACCTGTCCGCGTCTTCTATTTATATCTGAAATGATATCACCCATGTATTCCTCGGGAGTTACCACCTCAATTGACATGATTGGCTCAAGCAGCACGGGGTTTGCTTTTTGTGTTGCTTTACGGTAAGCCATTCTGGCTGCAATCTCAAAAGACATACCATCTGAATCAACAGGATGGAAAGAACCGTCTTTTAAAACAACCTTTAGATTGTCCATTTTATAACCCGCCAAAGGACCATTAAACATAGCACTCCGGAACCCTTTTTCTATTGCCGGAATAAACTCTCTTGGCACATTACCACCTTTGATCTCATTAATAAATTGCAATCCTTCTTCACCTTTATCAACCGGCGAAATTTCAACAACGATATGGGCAAATTTTCCTTTTCCCCCTGTTTGCTTCTTGAAAATCTCTGTCTGTCTGATATTTATTGTAATCGCCTCTTTATAAGACACCCGTGGTATTCCCTGATTGCATTCAATATTAAATTCGCGTTTAATACGATCTATCAGTATCTCCAGGTGCAATTCTCCCATACCACTTATTATTGTTTGTCCTGACTCTTCATCTGTCTTCACCTGAAAAGTCGGATCTTCTTCTGATAATTTTCTAAGAGCAATTTCCAGCTTATCTACATCGGCCTGTGTCTTTGGCTCAATCGCAATCTCTATAACAGGCTCGGGGAAAACCATTGACTCCAGAGAGATTGGTTGTTTTATATCACAAAGTGTGTCACCTGTTTTCAGAGATTTAAACCCTACTGCAGCGCAAATATCTCCTGCTTCAATCTTATCTTTTGGGGTCTGTTTGTTGGCATGCATCTGGTAAAGGCGGGTAATTCTTTCACGTTTGTTGGTTCTGGGATTATATACTACCGAATTGGAATGGATAGTCCCTGAATAGACTCTTAAATACGCCAGTCTTCCAACAAACGGATCTGTTGCAATTTTAAAAGCCAGAGCAGCCATAGGTTGTTCATTATCAGGGCTTCTGCTGATCTCTTTATTATTTTTTGGATGAATTCCCTTAATTGGCCCTACATCAAGCGGGCTTGGTAAATAACCGGCAATAGCATCCATCAGTCTCTGCACACCCTTGTTCTTAAAAGCTGATCCACACATTACAGGAACAATAGTCCTTTCAATTGTCGACCTCCTGATTACATCGCGAATCTCTTCAGAAGTGATTGAATTTGGATCTTCAAAATATCTTTCAAGGAGTGAATCGTCTGTTTCTGCCACTGCTTCAAGCAGTTTTTCCCTCCACTCAGCAGTTTCATCTTTCAGGTTTTTAGGAATTTCAACCAGATTGTAATTCGTACCCAATGTTTCGTCATCATACCAAACTACGGCTTTATTGTCAATCAGGTCAATTACTCCTATAAAGGAATCCTCTGAACCTATCGGAATTTGAATAGGCACAGCATTTGACTTCAATTTATCTCGTATTTGGTTTACAACTCCGTAATAATCTGCACCAACCCGGTCCATTTTATTAACAAATGCAATCCGGGGAACATTATAGTTATTGGCTTGCCGCCATACAGTTTCCGACTGCGGTTCCACGCCTCCAACAGCACAAAAAATAGCTACAGCGCCATCAAGCACTCTGAGCGATCTTTCAACCTCAACCGTAAAATCAACATGTCCGGGAGTGTCGATAATATTAATTTTATAATCTGTATCCTGATATTTCCAGAAGGTAGTAGTTGCAGCCGAAGTTATTGTAATGCCTCGTTCCTGTTCCTGTACCATCCAGTCCATTTGAGCTGCCCCATCATGTACTTCACCCATACGATGTGTTATTCCCGTATAAAACAATATCCTCTCGGTAGTTGTTGTCTTACCGGCATCAATATGGGCCATGATCCCAATATTCCTCGTATATTTTAAATTCTTATTCATTCTCAGATCAAACTCTTTTAAACAGCTGTTTAAAACCTGAAATGCGCAAAAGCTTTGTTTGCTTCAGCCATTCTATGTGTTTCTTCTTTCTTTTTATATGCTCCACCTTCCTGATTATAGGCGGCAATTATTTCGGCTGCCAGCTTATCACTCATAGTTCTTCCTGTTCTTTTCCGGGAGAATTTAATCAGGTTTTTTATACTGATTGAAACTTTCCTGATAGGACGTACCTCCAATGGAACCTGGAAGGTTGCTCCACCAATTCTGCGACTTTTAACCTCAACCTGCGGAGTAACATTTTCAAGTGCTTTTTTCCATATCACAAGAGGTGTATTTTCATCGTCTTTCACTTTCTCTTCTATAATATCCATAGCATTGTAAAAAATTTTATATGAAAGGCTTTTTTTTCCCCTCATCATCAGGTTATTAACAAATTCTGAAACCAGGATATCATTATACCTTGGATCGGGTACCAAAAGTCTTTTTTTAGCTCTGGATTTTCTCATTATCTGAATCCTTCAATGATTAATTAATTATTTTCTGGGTCGTTTTGTGCCGTACTTTGAACGCCGCTGGGTTCTCCCTTCAACACCGGATGTATCAAGTGCACCTCTGATAAGATGGTACCTGACACCGGGAAGATCTTTAACCCTTCCGCCCCTGATTAATACAATTGAGTGCTCCTGCAGGTTATGTCCCTCACCAGGTATATATGAGTTCACTTCCTTACCGTTTGTAAGCCTAACCCTTGCAACTTTCCTCATAGCAGAATTAGGTTTCTTCGGAGTGGTTGTATAAACTCTGACACATACCCCTCTTCTTTGAGGACAAGAGTCCAATGCCGGGGCTTTACTTTTTTCAACCAGACTTTTCCTCCCTTTTCGTACTAATTGCTGTATTGTCGGCATATAATCACGTATTTACGTTAAAAAAAATTACTAAATTGGTGTGCAAAGGTATTCTTTTTTTCCAAAAAACAAGAGTGATCGTTAATTAATTTTTAATCGAAACAACCTGGAAATCGGAGAGATTGTGATTTGTTGTTTTTTGTTCGTTTTTTAATTTGGTTGCAAACAAAAGCTTTTTTAATAATAACAGGGCTATTGATTGTTGTGAAAAATTATTAATTTTGGGACGCAAAATTCAGAGATTATTGTACAATATCTTTAATTCAAAAATATTTAATAAACAATGAAAACGTATCAGGCCGATAAGATAAAAAATATTGCCATTTTAGGAAATGCCGGTTCAGGCAAAACCACCCTGGCTGAAGCCATCCTGTTAACCGGAGGTATTATTAAAAGAAAGGGACAAGTTGAAAAGAAAAATACAGCCTCCGATTACAAAAGAGCAGAACAGGAAAACACAAGTTCTATTTTTTCCTCTGTTTTGTATACCGTTTATAATGATAATAAAATAAATATAATTGATGTCCCGGGTCTTGACGATTTTGTTGGAGGAGTGATATCCGGCCTGAATCCTGTGGAAACCGGCATTATGGTAATAAACGCCCAAAATGGTGTGGAAGTGGGAACTGAGATACATTTCCGTCATTCAGAAACCCTGAAAAAACCTTTAATATTTGCCGTGAACCTCCTCGACCATGAAAAATCAAACTTTGAGAAAACTATCGAGTCTTTGAAGGAGAGATTTGGCAATAATATTGTACTTACTCAATTCCCTGTCAATGAAGGACCTGGATTCAACTCCTTTATCGATGTAATAAAGATGAAGATGTATAAATATCCCAACGATGGAGGCAAACCCGAAATAACCGATATTCCATCAGATCATTTAGCCCATGCTGAAGATCTGCAAAATGAATTGATAGAAAAAGCAGCGGAAAATGATGAGGAACTTATGGAGATCTTCTTTGAAAAAGAAACTCTTGATGAAAATGAAATGCGAACAGGAATTAAAGAAGGACTTATCCAGAGAGGAATATTCCCTGTTTTTTGCATATCAGCAAAAAAAGATATCGGTATCGACAGATTGATGGAGTTTGTAGTAAACACGGCCCCGGCACCCGCAGATATGCCACCACCTGTTAACGCTGAAGGAAATGAGATTAAATGTGACCCGAATGGCCCTGCATCTTTATTTGTTTTTAAATCTTCATATGAAGAGCATATCGGAGAAGTGAATTTCTTTAAAGTGATGTCAGGTAAAATATCTGAAGGAATAGACCTTATTAATACTATAACACAAAACAAAGAAAGGATCTCTCAAATATTTGTTGTGGCTGGAAAAAACAGGGAAAAAGTACCTGAAATGGTAGCAGGGGATATTGGAGCAACAGTAAAACTAAAGGAAACAAGAACTAATCATACACTGAATATTGCCGGTGAAAACTGGGCATTTAATGAAATTGATTATCCTGAACCTAAATACAGAACCGCTATTAAGCCTTTAAGTGAAGTGGACGAGGAAAAGCTGGGTGAAGCTCTTCACCGAATGCATGAAGAGGATCCAACAATCCTGATCGAATATTCCAAAGAATTGAAACAAATTATCGTTTTTGGACAGGGAGAGCACCACCTGAATATCCTGAAATGGCATCTGGATAATATTTTTAATATTAATTCAGAATACGTGCCTCCACGAATACCTTATCGCGAAACAATTACCAAAGCTGCACAAGCTAATTACAGACACAAAAAGCAATCGGGAGGAGCAGGCCAGTTCGGTGAGGTCTACATGATTATTGAACCCTTCAGAGAAGGAATGGATAACCCTAAACTATATAAAATCAATGGTCGTGATATCAAAGTATCAGTCAGAAAAAAAGAAGAGCATGATCTGGACTGGGGAGGAAAACTTGTTTTTTATAATTGTATCGTTGGAGGTTCAATTGATGCCAGGTTTTTACCTGCTATTTTGAAAGGTATTATGGAAAAAATGGAAGAAGGTCCTCTTACCGGATCATACGCAAGGGATATTTGTGTTGCCGTATATGACGGTAAGATGCACCCTGTTGATTCTAACGAGATATCCTTCAGACTTGCAGGAAGAAATGCATTCAGTATGGCATTTAAAAATGCAGGTCCGAAAATTATGGAACCTGTGTATGAAGTAGAAATTCTTGTCCCCTCAGACAGGATGGGAGATGTAATGAGTGACCTCCAGGGAAGACGGGGCATAGTGCTGGGAATGAGTAGCGAAAAAGGGTTTGAAAAAATCTCTGCTAAAGTGCCATTGGCCGAAATGAATAAGTACTCCACTGCACTTAGCTCTCTCACTAACGGAAGGGCTATATATACTATGAAATTCTTAGAGTATGTTCAGGTGCCAGGCGACCTGCAGGAAGAACTTATCAAAAAGTTTGAAGAAGAGGAAGAGGAAGAAAAGTAAGACATAAAACTTTTACGAACTAACTATTGTTGACTGCCGACTGCTTTTTTTCTCCTTACTTAACTCTCTCAATATTTCTTCGTCCACCGTAGCTTTCTCCGACCTCCGTAGTTTTTACGGAGGAGATAGCGAGGATAAATTTAATTTTGCCAACTGCGTTTTGCCAACTGCAAATTTTTCTTAATTCGTAAAGATTAAGTTGACTCATCACAAGCTTTGAAACCAGGATCAGTGTTTCTCGCGAAGGAGGTACACAATCCCCCTGTATTCTTTACCTTTATATGAAACATCATCGTAGCCTACCGCCCTTATGATATAGTAATATATACCCGGACTTGCATCCGATCTGCCATTTATTTTTCCATCCCATCCTTCCCAATCCTTTATATTTGCACCATGACCTGTATATTCATATATTTTTTTTCCAAGCCGGTTGAATATTTGAACATATATACTTTGTAACGAACGACCGGCAACAATAAATCTGTCATTATATCCATCTTCGTTTGGAGTAAATACATTAGGGATATTAAGAGCAGAAGGATCAACCTTTATATACTGAAATTTAAATGTGTCAACACAGCCATCTTCACTTTTAGCAACCAGAACTACCTCATAATCAATATTCGGATCATAATAGGTATGAGGCTCCGGGGTCTCCAGTATGGAAATTGTATCATCGCCAAAACGCCATTCATACTCAACGGCATTCAGAGATTTATTTGTAAACGAAACCTCTAAAGGAGCTTCCCCTTCAGATGGGTCAGGCTCAAAATCCGCCTTCACATGAATTGATTCATAAAACAAGGATGTCTCGTTTGAACATCCGAAACTATCGGTTACGGTAAGGTAAAACCATGTGTCCGCATAAGGAGGTTGATACGTTACAGGATTGATCTCAAGATCCGGATATGGAATGGGAGTTTCCGGATCAGCCCACCAGAGAAAATTCACTCCATTTTCGAGCAAAATCCCGGAATTGTCATTTGTATCATAATATGAAAAGGGTGCAGGATCTGCAAATCCATTAAATGCAATATACTCACAAGTACGATTTTGAATCCTTATACTATCATATGGCCGGTCAGCAAACACCCATGCAATAAATGAGGTGTCCATGCTGCCTGCATCCCTGACCCTCACCATGTATCCTCCTGATTCCAGATTCACAACCGTTGATGAACTTTCATTTTCATCAATCTGAAATGACGGATCAAAAACAGAATCTGATGGATTATATCTGCTCCATTCAAATGTCCACCCTGCTGCTCCTCCCGGAAGGGTTGCCATTAGTTCACCAACTGAAAAATTCTCATCTCCCTGTGGTACACAAAAAATAAAAATAGGGTCTTTTCTTTCCGGTTCACCGGGATAAGAAGTATATCTTACTGCGGATGCTGACGAAGAGGTGATCTGTGAATGGGCTAATAAACCCGATACCATATAAAAGAAAATAAAAAATCCTGATCTCCTGATCAATCCAAACCAGCCCATATAAAAACGATTCTTGAGTACCAACATGCTTAATTACTAACCCGCCTGGAGTGAAATTATTTTGTTAAACAAATAAATTGAGAACATGGCTTCACAAAGTAATTAAAAAATATAATAATAGTTCACGTAATTATTATTGAACATATATTAATTTTGGTGCGATTTATTACCCGGTAAACTGATAAAATGGAAGACTATCTTAAAGAACTAAATGAAGCACAGTTTGATGCGGTTGTTAATTACAAGGGTCCATCTCTAATCATTGCCGGGGCAGGTGCAGGAAAAACACGTGTTCTTACCTACAGAATTGCCCATCTGCTAAAACAGGGGATCCCTGCCCCTAACATTCTTGCACTCACATTTACCAACAAAGCAGCAAGAGAAATGAAAGATAGGATTACCGGGATCGTGGGTAAAGATACAGCAAAATACCTCTGGATGGGAACCTTCCACTCTATCTTTGCCAGAATACTACGAAATGAAGGAGAGCAGCTCGGATATCCGGTAAAATATACAATTTACGATACCGCCGACTCAAAAAACCTTGTCAGGTCAATTATCAAAGAGCTTCATCTTGACGACAAAGTTTATAAGCCGGCTGAGATATTCGGTAAAATATCACGTGCAAAAAACAACCTTATCACACCACAGAAATACAGAAATGATCCGGACCTGTTAATTCGTGACGAACGTGCCGGGAAACCGATGATCGCAGAGATATTCAGAATTTATACAGCCAGATGTTTCAAAGCCGGTGCAATGGATTTTGACGATCTTCTGGTTAATACCGAAATCCTGTTGCGAAACTTCCCAAAAACACTGAAAAAATACCAGGATCAGTTCCGGTATATACTTGTTGATGAGTACCAGGATACCAATTATGTCCAGTTCAAAATCGTTAACCGGCTTGCTGAAGTTCATGATAATATTTGTGTAGTTGGTGATGATGCCCAGAGTATCTACTCCTTCAGAGGAGCAAAAATCGAGAATATACTGAACTTCCGGAATAATTATCCGGGATATAGTTTGTATAAGCTTGAAAGGAATTACCGTAGTACTCAAAACATTGTGAATGCCTCAAATAGTGTAATTGCAAAAAATCAGGACCGTATCCCTAAAAAAGTATATTCCAGGAAAGAAACCGGCGAAAAAATAAAAGTGATCACAGCACTGACAGATATCGAAGAAGGATTCATCATTTCCAATTCGGTGTTTGATACCAGTTTGCGGGAAAAAAACGATTACAGCAAATATGCGGTTTTGTACCGTACAAATGCCCAATCAAGAATACTTGAAGAAGCATTCAGAAAACGAAATATCCCCTATAAAGTTTACGGAGGATTATCATTTTATCAACGCAAAGAGATCAAAGATCTTCTTGCATATATCAAACTGATCGTAAATCATAAGGATGAAGAAGCTTTAAAAAGGATCATTAATTACCCCACCCGGGGTATCGGAAAAACCACACTGGATAAGATTCTGAAATTCTCGGTGGATAATAGTTTAACAATATGGGAGGTCGTTACCAAACCGGATAAATATAAAATTGAAATTAACAAAGGGATACAAAAAAGAATTAACTTATTTGTAGAACAAATTGATTTTTTCACCTCCCAGCTGGATAAAAAAGACGCATATGATCTGGCAAAAGAAGTTGCCTTTAAAACCGGAATACTGAAAGATCTTCATGATCCCGATTCACCCGAGATCATGTCTAAATATGACAATGTTCAGGAATTGCTCAATGGGATCAGGGAATTCACTTCAGGCAATAAAAGTGAAGAAGATGAATTTCCCGGTCTTGGAGAATATCTCCAGGATGTATCCCTGCTTACAGACCAGGATACTGAAACAGAGAAAGATAAAGAAAAAGTTACATTGATGACTGTTCATTCTGCCAAAGGACTGGAATTTCAATATGTTTATGTTGCCGGACTTGAGGAGAAGCTGTTCCCTTCCTACATGTCATTTGATGATGCCAAAGATCTCGAAGAGGAACGCCGCCTGTTCTATGTTGCTATTACCCGTGCCGAGAAACAGGTATTCCTGAGCCATGCAAATACCAGGTACCGGTACGGCACCCTTATAAATCCCTCACCAAGCCGGTTTATCAGTGAAATAGATGATAAATATCTCGAATGGATCAATATCGATAATAAAACATCATCGAACGAATTCGAACGGCGTAAATTCACACCTTCTCCAAAAAGTTATTACAAACCATATGACAGGGCTGCTTCATCGAAAAAACAAGATGTTAACTGGATTCCTGCAGGCAAAGTCAAACTTTCAAAAAGCAATTATAACAACTTTGCCAATGATTACCCTGAGCAGATCCAGACCGGAATGAATGTGGAACATATACGCTTCGGCATAGGAAAAGTACTCTCCCTCGATGGTGAGTTTCCCGATACTAAAGCAACCGTTTTTTTCCCAAATCATGGCCGGAAACGACTTCTCATAAAATTTGCCAAACTGAAAATTGTCAATAATTGATTTAATCTTTGATTTCTACATGAAATTCAATTAGATTTGCCGGGTCAAGAATTTAGCTGTTATGGAAAAAATATTCGATTACAACACAACCAGGAAGAAATTGGTTTTACCGGAATATGGAAGAAATATCCAGAATATGGTTGATATTTTGTTGTCCATTGAAGATAGAGATGAAAGAAACAAAGCTGCTAAAACCGTTATCTCAGTGATGGGAAACATGAATCCGCATCTTCGCGATATTAGCGATTTCAAGCACAAACTCTGGGATCACCTTGCATTAATGGCTGATTTTAAACTTGATATCGATTCTCCTTTTCAAATACCTGAAAAGACATCTTTTACATCCAAACCCAAACTTGTTCCTTATATAAAAAACAAGATCAAATACCTTCATTACGGCAGGGTACTGGAATTAATGATCGAAAAAGCTTGTGAAATAGAAGATCAGGAAGAAAAAGAATATCTCATTACGCTTATCGCCAACCATATGAAGAAATCTTATCTCTTATGGAATCGTAGCATGGCGCATGACAGTGCTATTCTGAAAGATCTCAAGGAACTGTCTCATGGAAAACTCGATATACCGGCTGACTTCCAACTGACCGACAGCAAAGAGTTATTAGCCAAACCACGAAAAAGAAAGCATAAGAAAAAGTAAAACAACATATTTTCAATAATCCCGTATAAGCTGAATGAGCACCTTTGAAATAACAGGAGGGAAAAAGTTAAAAGGGGAACTCATTCCGCAAGGTGCAAAAAATGAAACTCTGCAGGTTTTATGTGCTACCCTTTTAACTCCGGAAAAAATAACTATCAGGAATGTTCCCGATATCAGGGATGTTAATAAATTAATAGAGCTTCTTGAATTTCTGGGTGTTTCAATCCACAAAGAGAAAGAGTCAGTATATACATTCCATAGCCGAAATATAGAAATTGACCTTTTACATTCATCAGAGTTTAAAGAAAAAAGTGCAGGATTCAGAGGTTCAATCATGGTCGTTGGTCCGCTTCTGGCACGGTATGGGAAAGGATATATTCCTAAACCCGGAGGGGATAAGATCGGAAGAAGGCGGCTTGATACACATTTTATCGGTTTCGAAAAATTAGGCGCCAGATTTATCTATGAACAAAATGACGACTTCTATAAAGTTGAATCCAAATCGATGAAGGGAGCCTATTTGCACCTGGACGAGGCATCTGTTACCGGAACAGCAAACTTATTAATGGCTTCAGTTATCATCCCCGGCGAAACAATAATTTATAATGCTGCATGTGAGCCATATATTCAACAACTTTGCCGGATGCTGATCAAAATGGGAGCAAAGATTACCGGGGTGGGATCAAACCTGTTAAAGATTAATGGAGTTAAGGAACTCAGGGGATGTGATCATACAATCCTGCCTGATATGATAGAGATAGGAAGCTTTATTGGTCTGGCAGCTTTAACCGGTTCAGGTATCACAATTAAAGATGTTTCATACCAAAACCTGGGTATAATACCTGATTCTTTCAAACGCCTTGGAATAAAACTGGAAAAACAGAATGATGACATATTTATCCCCGGACAGGAACATTATGAAATTGAAACATTCATCGATGGCTCCATCATGACTATTTCCGATGGTATCTGGCCGGGACTTACGCCTGATCTCCTTAGCATTATGCTGGTTGTAGCCATTCAGGCTAAAGGAAGTGTTCTTATCCACCAGAAAATGTTTGAAAGCAGATTGTTCTTTGTTGACAAGCTGATTGATATGGGCGCTCAGATTATCCTTTGCGATCCACACCGGGCAACTGTTATTGGTCTTAATCGCCAGTTCAAACTGCGTGGTACAACAATGTCCTCTCCTGATATCCGCGCCGGAATAGCATTGCTTATTGCAGCCCTTTCAGCCGAAGGCACCAGTGTAATCCACAATATTGAACAAATTGACCGTGGATACCAGGAAATTGATACCCGCCTGAGAAAAATCGGCGCTGAGATAAGACGTCTGAAGTCATAAATGCCTAATATTCATAGTACTTTTCTTTTCGTTTTAGCTCATTTTAGTCATTTTATCATATTTTCAAGCCTGCCGAATTTTTTATGCCAATTTGTCGCAAAGGTTAAATTGGCAGGTAATTTGTATCATAGCCGGTGAATTTTATTTGTAATCAAAGCAATAAATAATTAAGAAATGACGGATCAATCAAAACCTGCTATGGAAGATAAAAAAGTAAAAGCTAAAAAGAAAAAGAAGACTGCTCACCCCCTGAAGAAAAAAACGGGAGAAAAAACCAGGGCGGAAAAGAAAACAAAGAAAGCTGAAAAAATAAAAGAATCTTATGAAGAAAAAATTGCAGAGCTACAGGATAAATATATCAGATTGTCAGCAGATTTTGATAATTACAGGAAACGTACCTTAAAAGAAAAAATTGAATTAACTAAATCAGCCAATGCAGATATTCTGCTAAATCTTCTACCGATAATGGATGATTTTGAACGGGCGCTTATCTCTATGGAAGGAGCAAAAGACTGCAAGGCGATGAAAGAGGGTATTGACCTTATTTATAACAAGTTCACTGAATTCTTGAAATTTTCCGGTGTTAAAGAAATTGATGCAATGCATGAAGAATTTGACACAGACCTGCATGAAGCTGTTACCAAAATTCCAGCCCCTAAGAAAAAGCTTAAAGGAAAAGTTCTGGAAGTGATCCAGAAAGGTTATTGGCTCAATGAAAAAATTATCAGGTATCCAAAGGTGGTGATCGGAGAATAAATATCAATCTTCCCGGTTGATATACCGGGAATTTATTGTACCTGAATAAAAAGACAAACAGAAGAGGTATATGGGCAAAAGAGATTATTACGATGTACTGGGCGTTTCAAAAGATGCTTCAAAAGAGGAGATAAAAAAAGCTTACAGGAAACAGGCCCTGAAATACCATCCTGATAGAAATCAGGGAGATAGTAGTTCTGAAGAAAAATTTAAAGAAGCAGCAGAGGCTTATGAGGTACTTGGAGATGACCAGAAAAAAACCCGGTACGACCGTTTTGGTCATGCCGGTGTAGGCGGTGCAGGTGGTGGTTTTTCAGGTGGTGGAATGACTATTGAAGATATTTTTGCCCAGTTCGGTGATATTTTTGGTGGAGGCTTCGGTGGTTTTGGCGGCTTTAGTGGTTTTGGCAACAGTTATACTGCCAGAAGAACAACAAAAGGATCAAACCTCAGGATTAAGGTAAAGCTCTCATTGGAAGATATTGCCAATAGTGTCGAGAAAAAGATCAAGGTTAATAAATATCTCTCTTGCAAGCATTGTAACGGTACAGGCGCTGCTAACGGAACTGCTTATCATACCTGTTCAACATGCCATGGTACCGGACAGGTTACAAGGATATCCAATACTTTCCTGGGACAAGTACAAACCTCCGGGACCTGCCCTGCATGTGACGGCCAGGGAAAAATTATCTCTGAAAAATGTCCGGAATGTTATGGCGAAGGTGTTATCAGGGGCAATGAAGTGATCAAGATCAATATACCAGCCGGGGTGGGTAAAGGAATGCAGATGACTGTTTCAGGAAAAGGAAATGCAGCCAGAAGAGGCGGAATAAATGGTGACCTGATCGTAGCAATTGATGAAGAGCCACACCCTGAACTGATTCGCGATGGTAATGACCTTATGTATTCCCTCTACCTGAGCATAGCGGAAGCCTCACTGGGAACTCAAATCGAAATACCAACAATTGAGGGTAAAGTGAAAATTAAGATCGACCCGGGAACACAACCAGGGAAAATACTCAGACTGAAGGGTAAAGGAATCCCTGATGTAAATGGTTACGGTATAGGTGACCTGCTTGTGTCTATCAGCGTATGGATCCCAAAAAACCTTACTAATGAAGAAAAACGTATCCTGAACAAACTGGATGAGTCGGAAAACTTTACCCCAAAACCCAACACTGCCGATAAAAATATTTTTGAAAAAATGAAGAACTTTTTTGAGTAAAATTATATTCATATGGAATTATTACAAGTCAGGAATATCGTTAAGAAGTTTTCCAACCATCTAGCGCTGGATAAAGTTAGCCTGACAGTTACCGAAGGCAGCATTTACGGTCTGCTCGGACCAAACGGCGCCGGAAAAACCACCATGATCAGGATCATCAACCAGATTATGGCGCCTGATAACGGTGAAATATTTTTCAATAACCACAAGCTTAAGCCAGATGATGTTTTCCAGATCGGTTATTTACCTGAAGAAAGGGGTCTTTACAGGAAAATGAAGGTCGGTGACCAGGCAATTTACCTGGCACGGCTAAAGGGCCTTAGCCGTACTGACGCCATTTCAAAATTAAAGAAATGGTTTGAAAAATTTGAGATCCAGGCATGGTGGAACAAAAAAGTTGAAGAACTGTCCAAGGGAATGCAACAAAAGGTCCAATTTATAACAACTGTTATTCATGAACCAAAGTTGCTGATTTTCGATGAACCTTTCAGCGGTTTTGACCCAATCAATGTTAACCTCATCAAGCAAGAGATCCTGAAACTGAAAAAGAAAGGGGCAACTATTATCTTTTCAACTCATAATATGGAATCGGTTGAGGAGTTATGTACACACATTACCCTGATCAACGAATCTGTTTCACTCCTGGAGGGACCCATTGAAAAGATCCGCAGGAATTACTCATCAAATGAATATGAGATAGGCTTCAGCGGCAACATCAACCTATTAAAAGCTACACTTACTACACAATATAAAATCATTGACACCAGGCAAAGAAATGGAGAAAGCTTTATCAGGGTGAGGATAATGGACAATATCTCCACCAACGACCTGCTTAAATCAATGCTTTCCTCAGGAAATATTATTTCGTTCAGGGAGTTCATTCCCAGCATGAAAGATGTCTTCATCAAGGTTGTTGAAGAAGCTTCAAAAAAAGCAAAGAACATAGTTTCACAAATTGATTAAAAAAATCTTAATTTTCAGGTTTAAACACGGAAATTCAAAAACAGTGTCAAAGATATCCATCATAATTCAAAGAGAATACACTACCAGGGTGAAGAAAAAATCATTTATCATTATGACTCTTCTTGCACCAATTCTTATGGCTGCCATGTTCCTGGTACCAATCTGGATCATGACCCAGGATGATGCAGAAGAAAAGGTTATCGCGGTGGTAGAGGATGAAACAAATATGTTCAAAGATGTTATTCCCAATACACAACATCTTAAATTTGAGTACCTCGGGGATGCAACACTTGACGACCTCAAAACAAATTTCAGTGATAAAGGATATTACGGTATACTTTACATTTCACCTAAAGTAGCCTATATCCCTAATGCTGTTCAACTTATCTCTCATAAACAACCGCCGCTCGACCTTACTATCCATATCGCCAATGCACTTGAAAAGGAAATTGAAAAGAAAAAACTTGAAACTTATGATATTAAAGACCTCGATAAGATTCTGAAGGCAGTGAGCACAAATATTCGTGT
>JADFQJ010000083.1 GCA_022561875.1 Bacteroidota bacterium
AGGCAAAAGAAACAAAGAGAAATACGCAAGACACAAGGGGTAAGGGGGAAGGGACAAGTGGAGGAAATTGTTGGTTCAACCAAATCGCTGCACTATTATGAGTAACTATGAAAACCTAAAGGTCTGGCAAAGGTCTATTATGCTTGCCAGGGACATATATCAGCTAACAAGGAGCAAGACACAAGGGGCAAGACGCAAGACACAAGGAGTAAGGGGCAAGGGACAAGTGGAGGAAATTGTTGGTTCAACCAAATCGCTGCACTATTATGAGTAACTATGAAAACCTAAAGGTCTGGCAAAGGTCTATTGTGCTTGCCAGGGACATATATCAGCTAACAAGGAGGAATGAATTTCAAAAAGATTTTGGATTACGTGACCAGTTAAGAAGATCAGCTGTAAGTGTATCTTCTAATATTGCTGAAGGTGATGAATTGGGAAGTGATAAGCAAGCCGTAAGGCATTTCTATATTGCCAAAGGATCTGTTGCTGAATTATCAACCCAACTGATCATCTCCAG
The DNA here is from genome assembly GCA_022561875.1 of Bacteroidota bacterium. Classification (GTDB taxonomy): domain Bacteria; phylum Bacteroidota; class Bacteroidia; order Bacteroidales; family VadinHA17; genus JADFUQ01. The sequence goes on from JADFQJ010000083.1 coordinate 518, forward strand.
GGAAATTGACTATATTTCAGAAGAAGATGCGTCTCTTATTAAAGAGTGCCGGGAAATTTCTTCGATGTTAATGGGATTGATTAAGTCACGGCAATAATAAATTTGCCTTATTCCCAAGCCTTAAATTCACACCTTGCGTCTTGTGTCTTGCGTCTTGCGCCTTCTTCTTTCTTCCTTCCGCCTTCTTCCTTCCTCCTTCTTCCTTGCATCTTGCGTCTTACGTCTTGCGTCTTCTTCCTTCCTCCTTCTTCCTTCCGCCTTCCTCCTTATTAGCCATATTCTTTTCGGATCTGTTCTCTCATGTATACTTCAATATCCTCAGAAGTTACCATGTATTTTGGTTCTAAAAGTTCGAAATTCTCTTCTTGTTTAAATAAGGATCCATTTGAAAGTATTCCTAATATCATCTTTGATTTCATCCGGTGCCGGGAATATTTGCCACATATAGAAACCATCTCTTTTAATGAGATTCCTTCCAGCAATATAGAATATACATCATAATAGTCACGAAATTGATACCTTCGGGACATTACCTCAAGCTTCATTGTCCCCAAAGACCGGATGTCTGCAAGCCGGATATGTTTATAGGCAATGCTTGTTTTGACTTCCCCGAAACTCGCAAGTGCATTTGAATAGAAAGAGATTTTTACATCATTGAGGAGGAAATTTACCTGGTAAAAATCCAGAATATCAGTTTTAAGTGTCCCAAATTGTTCCAGCTTCTTTTCAATCTCATGCCAGCGTATTTCTAAATATTTAAGTCTGTTATCATCTTGCCATTTACAGAAATCGAGGTCTTCACTCAAACGGTGATTAATTTGCAAACTCAGAGCTGTTCCACCAATCAGTATGTACTCATTTAATAATGCAAGATTTTTAATGGAATGAAAAACCTGCTCAGTATCCTTACTCAGCCCTTTCATGATATTTGTAGTTGCTTGTAGTGTTCTTTGAGTCGCCTCTTCAGGTATCTATCCGGATTCTTTAAATTGAAATACAGGTAAGCAAATAGTAAGTTCATAGATCGGTATTGTGCATCCCGGATAACTACCCTCTCTTTCCAGATACTTCTGATCTTCACTTTAGGGAACAGAAAGAAGAGTTTATTAATATCCTCAATATCAAGATGGATCAATGTTTTCTCAATAAGTACAGCATCATCAACAGAATTCGGTTCCGGTTCCTTATATGACCAGAAAATCCGGTTCTTCAGCAACTCCCGAATCAGTTGTTCCCTGATATTATTTTTAACCTTATGCATTATTTATGAAGAAGATATAACAAATATACAAATTATCATTTAATCCATAGGATGACCTCTTGTTATCAGACCAGATCCATCCACCGGAAAGTCTTCCATAGAAACAATTTTTCATTAAATCCACTCCGATTTAAATTCCCCAATATCACCGGATGAAACGGTAGTGTTACTAAAAAAACCTTAAACCTTAAACATCTTCAAACCTTAAACTTTTCACTCTTCCTTACTCACCTTACTCACCCACTCAACTTACTCAACTACTCAACTCTTCCTACTTCCCATTTTCCCATTTTCCCATTTTCTCATCTTCTCAGTAAGTAGTTGCTATTCCGCAAGCAATTCTTCAATTCTACTAATCAAATCTTGAGATGGCGGAAGTAGTCTTAATACGGTTTCCTTGTCAAAATCAAAGAAATCATTGTAGTCACCTTTATGTCTCTTTTCAAATAGCTCTGTATAATGTTTTGCTAATTCTCGACTTATCTTGTCGGGTTTAACGAATAATTGTCCGAATTTCCGTCTTGTACCAGAATGACTTGCCGTCGCTACTCCATTTTTAATCAATAAAGCTCCAACAGCATAAAAGCAAGCATAATACAATCGATTTATAGCAGTATTCCAAAATTGATTATCAATCAATGTTTTAACTTCCAAAATAGTATCTTTTGCTTTTTGAAGTCTATAGTTAACGTAATCTTCGGGCTTATATTCTGTCATAAAAGCTGCCCTTCCCGCATTACATTATAATAGAAAGGGGTAATTTTATATTTAGTGTTCCATTCTTGTTCAGAATATACCATTGGACTTATAACTTCACCTGTATCAAACTCCAAATCATAGAGAGGATATGTTATATTCTTTTCAATATCTGTTGTGATTTTTTTCTTATTCAGAAGAATCAATAAATCCCAATCGGAATCAGAATTAGCTGTACCTCTGGCTCGTGATCCATATAGATAAATTTTTGCTGATGGTTCTTTTTCCTGAACTATCTTTTTAATCTTTTCTAATATGGTACTTGAATCTATCATATTACAAATATACAATTTATCATTGAACCCTTAGAACGGTCTCTTGCAATTGTGGGCAATTGACGGTTATGATTATGATGACGATTCATTACATGTTTATCCTTATTCCTGATTTTAGGTATTTTAGCTCATTTCAGGCATCTCTTCCCACCGGCATTTACATCCGCACTGGAACCCGCTTAGCGAAACACTCTTCACTCACAACTCATCTCATTCCGGTTTTAGAAGAAAAAGGATGACCTAAGTGAGTAACAGGTATCAGGCAGTTTCCAAATCATATCCCTTCATCAATATGTCGTAGGAAATATTAAGCTTATCATGTAAATTCCTGATCATTTCAATGCTTAATTTTCTTTTTTTTCCAAGTATTTTAGAAATGTTACCCTTGTTCTCTTCAAGGATCTCCGCAAGATCTTTTTGCTTAAGATTCTTGTTCTCCATCAGGAATTTGATATACTCGATCGGATCCGGGTCATCAATAGGGTAGTGTTCATTTTCGTATTTTTCAACCAGCAAAACCAAAAGATCTGCTTCATCACTTTCTAATGTTCCCGCTTCTGCATCTAATATTTCATCAAGCCTTTTTAATGCGGCTTTGTACTCGTTTTCTGTCTTTAGAACTCTCCAGGTTGTCATTTTATTATGCCAGGCTTTCAATTGCTGCTCGCTGTCAGGATGTATAAGTCAAAACTTTTTTAATGTACTTTTGCTGATAATTCGCATTAGCCTGTAAATATACGACAAATATAAATGAATGTTTCCATATTGACAACATTTTTTGATTAAATACTATTAAAACTCCCGTTTATAGCAGTTTTGTGTAGTTGTCTGTCTGACATTTATTCATTTTAGATCAATATTAGCTTTTTGAACAGGTGAACTTTAAAGATAATAGACATAGAGACTAAGTTTCCAATGACGCCGGATACAACGGTTGTGGTTCTTATCAAAGCAATCCGTTCCGGCGTGTTTTGTGTATATTACTGATACCTTAAGCCCTTACCGCACACTCACACCCTCGTTCTATCGTCCCATCGTTCCATCGTTCCTTCGTGCTATCGTTCCATCGTTCCATCGTTCCATCGTTCCATCTTCTCTTCTTTCTTCACCTTTTCACTCTTCTTTGCGTCTCCGCGTCTCTGCGTCTCTGCGATTTATTCTTTTTCACAGCAACACTGCCTCACTGCATCACAATTCTTCTCCTATTGATTTTGTTTTATACGTTTAGTTAAAGTATATTTGTAATATCAAGCAATAATTAGCCAATATTACTATGCAAACGATAACCGTAGAACTTACAGGACAAAACTCTCTGAAAGCCTTACAGGATTTAGAGCATAAACATTTAATACGGATAGTGAAAGAAGCTGATTTAAATTCGTATTCTTTGCCTGGTGAACCCATTAGCGAAAAAGATTTTAAAAATTGGGTAGAGTATACAGAAAATAATCCTACCGTAAGTTTAACAGAAGCCAGGCAAAAATGGGCAACACAAAAGAAAAAACTCCAAAAACTTATTCGTTAAGGGTAACCGATAACGCCCTGCAAAATATTAATGATATTACAGGCTATATCGCTTATATCAAACACCAGCCTTTAAATGCTATCCGTGTTGGTGATAAGATTCTCAAGACCATAGACCGTATTGAGAAAAACCCGCTTGCTTTCCGTGAATGCGAAGAAATTCCAACTAAAAACAAAATTTACCGTAAAGCTGTTTGCCTTAGCTGGCTTATTATTTACAAAATAAAACCCACTAAAATTGTAATTCTTGGTATTATTCATGGTTCTCGCAGACCTACAAAAATTAGAAGTTTTAGGAATATTAAATAATTAAGTGTTATAAGTTAATCACCCCATCTCCTCCTCTTCTCTTCACCTGCTTCATCCGCCGAAGGCGGTTCCTTTGCGTCTTAGCGTCTTTGCGAGCAATTCTTCCTCCTCTTCTCATTTACGCATTTCTTCATTTCCTCATCACAACTCTTCAATTTTAGGCACTTTAGGCACTTTAGGCATTTTAGGCACTTCTTCAATTCCCCATGCAACCTTTTCACACCTATAAAGGTCATCATAATACAAGAATAAAAAACAATTAAAACACATGAAACATCCATGATAAGGCTAATTAACACCCAGGGGAATGATTAAATTTTCATTAGTGTAATTCGTGTAATTCGTGTAATTCGTGTAATTCGTGGACAATATAATAAACGGATGAAAAAAGGAAAAAATATCGAACAGCTCTACCGCGAAAATTTTAATGACTTTCGCGTAGAACCCTCATCAGGACTATGGAAAAAGATCTCCTCAAAACTTGCCTGGAAAAGCTTTTTTTCATTCAACCCATCCACCTTTAACGCCTACTATCTATCAGCCATCCTCGCCATTGCAACAACCGGTGTTTTATTAATAACCAAACCTGTAACCGAAAGCAACCGGGAGATTAATGAGATTTCTATAAATGAAACTATTGAAATCCCAGCTATAGTAAACGTACAGGAGGAAAGGCGGAAGGCGGAAGGCGGAAGGCGGAAGGCGGAAGGCAGTGGGCAAAAGGCAGTTGGCAGTTGGCAATTGGAAGAAGGCATAAGCGAGAAGCAAGAAGTCAATAATCAGAAAACAGATTCTTGTATCAACGATCGGTCACCCAGCACCCAGCAACTAGCAACTAGCACCCAGAAAACAGATTCCGGCACCAACTACCAAACACCCAGAACCCAGCAACTAGCACCCAGCACCCGTGAACCCGTAACTCACATTGTCAGCCGCAACAAAACAAAGATTAACATCTCCCGTCTCGCAACTCCACACCCAAAACCCAAAACCCAAAACCCACCCAGCACCCAGTACCCAGCACCCAGCACCGATCTCCCGGACCCCTGGCCCAACATCGACTCACTATTCACTAACCAAACCCCCACTCCCCCACAACACTCCATCCAATTCCCCAACGCCTTCATCCCCAACCCGAACGGACCGGCAAACGGTTATTATACCCCCGGCATACCGAACAATAATGTATTTCATCCCGTATACAAGGGTGTAGTTGAATATCATTTAAGTATATTCAACCGCCGGGGAGAGCTGATCTTCGAAAGCAATGATATAAACATTGGCTGGGATGGTTATATAAACGACCGCCTCGCTGCACAGGGTGTTTACATATGGAAAGTACGCGGCAGGTATAGCAACGGACAGAGTTTCATAAAGTTCGGAAATGTAATGTTAATAAAGAAATAAAGAATGTATAATACTGTTTACAAATTAAAGGATACCAGTGACAGGTTATGGCTGAAACAAACCAGTACCCAGCACCCAGTATCCAGCACCCAGTACCCAGTACCCAGCACCCGTAATAGTTTTCATTAAATAAACAAAATATCAATCAGATAACAGTCAATAGCTAAGAGCTAAAACATAAAAACATAACGCCATGAGGTCACAAAACAATATCATCAAGAAGCTTGTCACCCTTTTTGCAGTAATTTCTATTACAACACTTACTGCATTTAATTTGTTTGGGCAGCCCCAATTAATAGCTGAGGATCCTGGAAACAATGTGTATCCGATTACATTTACCAATCCTGATCAGGATTGGTAAATGTAATCGGATACACATTGTTTCCAGGATCCTCAGCTATTAATTGGGGC
>JADFQJ010000084.1 GCA_022561875.1 Bacteroidota bacterium
CCTATGAGTTGTTTTGGCTCTTTAAACAAAATGCTGTAATAATTAGAACTTAGCCATAAATTTTATCCGTTTTGTAGGACAAAAACCTACAAAAAAATAGTTTCTCACCTACAAAAAAAACAATGTCTGTCTGATTTACAAAGATCAGACTTTATTTTAATTTGTTCACCAACCAGACATATTCTGGCTGAATAATTAAAGTGATTATTTGACTATTGAACATATTACTAATTGATGATTCTGAAATCATACGGCAGGCAATCACCACTCTTCTTTCAAAAGTAAAAGGAATAGAAAGTATACGAGAAGCATCTAATGTTAAAAATGCAATGATATTAATCAAGGATTGCCAGCCTGATGTGGTCATTATGGACATTCACTTACGCAATGGGAATGGGCTTACTATTCTGAAATACATCAAAGAAAAATTCTCGACTATATTGGTGATTGTTTTAACAAATGATGTATTACCTGAGTACCGAAAAATCTGTGATGACTTCGATGTGGATTACTTCTTCGATAAATCGACAGAGTTCAAAAAAATAGTTGATGTAATAAATAAAACTAGAAATAAATACTTCTCTCAAACAAAAAAGAAAAGGATAAATGGTAATGAAGAAAAAACACCTTACAATAATCGCGATCACGGGGCTACTCGCCTGGTCGTTTAATGCCTGTGAAGGACCGGAAGGACCTGCTGGCGCTACTGGTACTGATGGTACTGATGGTACTGCAGGAATTGATGCAACTGATTTACCGCCTGCTGGAACCTATTTCAGTGTGGCAGTAAATAATAATGCGGGTGACATGCAGTTTGGGTCGTTTGTTAATTTTCTCGCTTTCGATGCCGTAGATGCAGATGTAGCGACAAATGTCCAGCAGGTTGTGTCGTACGAAACGCCATTACCTCCCGAAATCGACGGATTTGAAGCTGAAGGAGAATGGATTGGAAGCGGAACAACAATTTCTCTTGAACAGCTAACCGATTTTGAGAAATATAATGGTCTGGATCCCGTGGGCGTAACCTCTGTTAAAGTTAAAGCGATGTATGACGAATCCTACGTCTATTTTCAACTTTCCTGGAGTGACGCTGATGAAAGTGATGAAAAATCAAAACTGACTTACAGTACAGCTGATGGTTGGAGTAGTTCAGGTAACGAAGACCGCTTTTATTTTATGTGGCCTATAACTGGCTATCCCGGCACTGAATTTGCTGATGGGAATGGATGTGATGCGTTCTGTCATTACGATGAAAACGCCGCGAATGGAAAAGGGTATATGTTCACTGAATTTCCAGACCAGTTAGTTGACACTTGGCAATGGAAGGCAACGCGAGGCAATCCTGTGGGTTTTGTACATGATAAACATTTGATTTATCAGGATGTAGCTAATTTGTCGGACCTGACGAAAAAATGGAGCGGTCGTAAGGGCGACCAGGGAAATGATCCATATATTGAGAACAAAATTCAAAGCTCCGGACTTCCAAATTATATGCACATAACAGATCCTGACGGCAACGCCGGCTATCCCAGTTTTGACTATGAAATGGTTCCATTTGACGAGAGTGCTACATTCTCTGATGGTGCAACAATTCCAGGAGTTTTCCTGAGAGATCCGAATGGAAGCGGTGCTGATGTCCTTACCAAAGGTGTCTATTCAAATGGTGGTTGGTTTGTCGAGGTTAAACGTCTTCGTAACACAGGCAATGGTGACGATCATCAGTTTTTACCCGAAGGTACAGAATAGTAAAAAATAACAACAATATCAGATTGAGTTAAAAAGGGTATCCAAGGATTCATTTCTTCTCCGGATTTTATCATGGGTACCCTTTTAGAATCGTTATCATTAAGAAATATATCCAAAACATTTCTCAAAATGTAGATTTCTTGACCTAATTAAAAGACTAATACGAATGAATATATTTCGGAACAGAGGATTAAGAAATAGTAAGTTTCTGATACTACTTACTCTTTCGTATTTAATAACGCCTCAAAAAGCATTCTGCGTTGATAATCCCACCAAAACGCAGAATGCTTCTGCTTTTGAATTATCTGAAGGTAACAAAGTGTATAGTATCTATTGTGCTGCCTGCCACGGCGATTTGGGCGATGGCAACGGACCAGCCGCGGTAGGAATATCCCCAGCACCTCGGGATTTTACATCAGGTGTGTACAAATTTCGTTCCACACCTACTGGTTCTCTTCCTACCGATGAAGACCTCATCAAGGTAGTACAGTGGGGCATCCCTGGAACGTGGATGCCCGGTTGGAAAGGTTTATTATCTGAACAAGAGATTAACAACGTTGTTACTTACTGTAAATCTTTTTTTCCTGAACCTCGTAAATGGAATAACGTTGAACCTATATCATCCTTAATTGAATCGCCTCCCCAACCCAATTCTGAACTATTACGGGATGGCGAAGGCTTTTATTTATTATTTGACTGTTGGCAATGTCATGGTTTTGATGGTCGAGGGTCTGGACCTTCTGCTAAGAAATTAATTGACAGTAATAATAGGCCAATTAAACCGACAAATTTAACTAAAAATAACTATCGTGCAGGTTTTTCACCCAAAGATATCCGTAAAACATTCCTGACCGGTCTTTCTGGCTCACCCATGCCCAGCTACAAAGATATTTTTCTTATTGCAAAAGAGGATGTTGAAGCAGAAGAATTTTCTAAACTTTACCCATCCAAAAGCAAAAAAACTTTTTTCGATTATCAGATTCATTTGCCCTCTTCATCATACATTAACTCACTCACTGAGAACGAACAAAAAGCTCTCATGATCCGAAATGAATGGGCGCTTGTTCATTACGTCAGGTCTCTGGTCAAAAAAGATAATTTGATTGACTGGTTTTTCCGAAACAACCCTGAAAGTGAATCACTAAAAGCCAAAAAATGAGAAAATATTTTTTTCAAATGCCTACAACAATCACCATGATAATAATTTTTCTATTTTCATGTGCAGGTGATGGTTTAGGTCTATATGAAGATGGTGATCCTACAGGTAGCTCGATCGATTCGTTAACGCCTGGTGCAGATTCAACAGCTTTAACAGCAACTCTCGAAAGTATCCAGACAAACATTTTTGACGCTGTTTGTGCAGAAAAGTGCCATAAATCCCCCAGGCCCAAAAAAGGGTTAAATCTTGAAGACGGTGAAGCATATATAAATCTCGTAAATGAGCCGAGCGAGGGAAAACCCTCTATGATGCGAGCAAAACCATTTGACTCGGAGGACAGTTATATTATTTGGAAATTGGAAGGTCGATCGGGAATTAGTGGTAAACAAATGCCTTTAAATCTAAACCCACTCCCAGATGAACAAATAAATGCAATTCGTGATTGGATTGACCTAGGTGCGCCAGAGTGAAGGTATTATAATTTTGAGATTAAATACATTTATTTCTCGATCATTACTGTTCATATGCCTGTTTATTGGTATTTTGCAAACTCTTCAAGCTGAACCTTACATCGCCGTTAGAACCGGATTAAAATGCAGCCAATGTCATGTTAATATTACGGGAGGCGGCAAGAGGACTGACTTTGGAACTATTTATGTTCAACGTTTTTTGAGTTCTCAATTTTTAAGTGATTCCAGCAGGAAAAACTTTTCAACTCAACTTACAGAAACAATCTCAGTAGGTGCAAATTTTCGTGTAAAAAATAATATTAAATACAGCTATACTCACTTTGACACTGCTGCAGTCAGAAACATAGTAAAAAATGAATATATTCTTGATATAACAGAAGGGAATTTTTATTTCGAATTAAATTTGATTCCCAATTTTTTCACATTTTATTTTGATCAGATGATAAGTCCAAATCCGGATAACAGAGAAGCTTTCGGACTTTTATACGGATTACCCTTGCGCGGCTATTTCAAGGCAGGAAAGTTTCTGTTACCCTATGGTTTCCGTCTTTGGGACGATGAAATTTTTATACGGGAGATGACAGGTTTTACTTATTCAGATCCTGATTTGGGCGCTGAAATCGGGTTCGAACCGGGTAACTATTCCTTTTCTGTTGCTGTCACGAGTAATCAGGTATCAGGCATCGCAGCATGGGTACGGAGACATGGCAGACTCGGATTTTCATGGCAAAAAGCAACAGATGGAACGGATATTCGTATGTTCGGAATATTCTCAGGTCTGCATACTGGTCGTTTCACTCTTCTTGGAGAAATCGATCATATCGAATTGGAGAACGGATTACAACAGGAGGTATATTTTGCAGAATTGAATTTCCTTCTACTCCGGGGGTTAAATTATAAGATGACCTATAACTTTTTCAATCGCAATCTTGATGTGCCAATTGCTCGCGACGGACAAGAACGATTGACTTTGGGTATAGAAGTTTTCCCATTCCAGTTTTTTCAACTCTCAGCTTTTTATAATATTAATCAATTTATTCCCCAGAATCTGGCTTTAAATCAAAATACGTTTACTTTTGAATTACACTTCTTTTTCTAAATAATTGGGGAATTCTTTCTGGAAATTATATTAAGGGATAACTTGGTTTCTATTGCGATTAACGTATTTCCGCATAATGCAATGAAAAACACCGTAAAACGCCGCTACAATAAAATACGGGATCGATTACTTTTAAAATGCCGATGCGGTGAATGTGAATTTAAATCCATTTGCAGCGGGTGTCGAGCACGGGCATATGCTGAAACGCAGGACTATTTAGATGAAGATCCGTCCTGCATATATGAACCAGGAAAATACGATTTCAAAGAAATTATCCTGACCGAAAAGGATACTCTGGGTATTGAAATAACTTATCGACTCCCTTGGGAGAAAAAGGCGCAGAACCGATTACTTAAGATTCCTTCTTTTGCGAGAGGAATGGTAGTGAAGGGTGTCGAACTTTTTGCTGAAAATCACGACTATCCGGAAGTAACGGTGGAAATAATGAAAGAAGCCCGTAAATCTGTAATTGGGAGAACTATGGTTCCATTTTTGAAGAAAGAAATGTAACTGTCAATAAAAGATGAAATCGAAGACCAGGTTGGTAAATAACTCCAAAAAACAGATCATTTGTGAAAAAGAGGCCTGGGAGCGAGTCAGGAATGCCCCCGATTTTGTTCGTCCCGGAATTTTGAAATTGACGGAAAAGCGGGCGCGCTAACGGGGACTAGATCTAATCACATCGGAACTCCTCACCGAAATTCGAAATGAGTCCATGTTGCGTGTTGCAAAAATGATTAAATCATTTGGTTTTGAAGAGCTAACTATGTACGCATTTGATGTGGCCAAACGGAAAATGAAGAGGAACGTTCGAAAAGTCGAAGTAATTGGAAAAATCGAGGAATACCTCGAAAACCGCACCGATAAAAAAGATGAAATCATTGAAAAATTTAAAAAATATATAGACCAAGTCCCTGATCGAGGACGACCCTGGACGGAAGAAGCGCTAAAACGAATAGCTGGAATACCCGATTTTGTGAAGAAAATGGCAGAATCAGTTATCGAAGATGAGGCCAAGAAACGCAAAGAAAAGGTGATAACTATAGACGTTTTGGAAGTAGCGCTTTTAAGACTCGGTTCAGCTGAGGCTCACAAAAGTATTTCTCAATTATTGTTTTTGGTTTTTTATCAACTTTAGAAGTATCCATCAATGTCCTATTTTCTTTCAAAATGAATTAATATCTCCTCGATTTTTTTCCGAATAGGATGATTTCATAAAAAAAGCCAGCACGAACACTTTTTTGTGTTATGTGCTGGCTTATGTCTAAGCGTACCAATTCTATCTAAAAAAAGGTAATCCAATTCATCCACCAGAATATTAAGATAATCCGCACAGAATTAAATATGCAATTAATTTGGGATTACCCTGCGAGGGAGTTATTTATCTTATTCTAAATAATTGCTCGCTTTCATCATTAATTTTATCATAAAAAACAGAAAATCAACCTTCTTTTGGTTAACCAAAGCCGGATTCTTATTGTAACCTTATAAAATATCTGGATTTTGAATTTGATTTAGTTTTTGGACAACTAATCTCTCGATGTTTATATGTTCTAATGTTACCCTATTTTTAATATAGGGTTTCAATATGCATTATCACAGAAAAGTCCCTCTTCTCTGCGAACACTTTACCACCGATCTGGAAGATTCGGTACTTCACGGTGCCCATTATTTAAGTTAGTCTATACTATTCTAATATTTTTGCTTAATCATTGTCAAACCAAGCGCCGGGAAATGTCGCTTGTGTAGATTCATCCAGAGATTCAGCCATTTTATCAAAAATATCGGTGTTAATACTTTCACTTATTACTACAACTCCGTTATCATCCTGTTCAGCATTTTGCATTTCTGTCAATGTCACATTAGCAAACCAAACTGAAGGAAAGAAAGTGGTTCTGGCTTCCATTACGCTTCCATCCAGAATTTCAAGTAAG
>JADFQJ010000040.1 GCA_022561875.1 Bacteroidota bacterium
GACGAAGCTGGGAGGGAAATAATGAAGCTATTTTTGCAATCAGGAGGGAGATGGAAAAGAGACCGGATATGGAGATTACTGTCCCGAGTATTGCTGATAATGAGTTGATTAATAAGGTAGTAGAGGAGAAAAGGAGAAGATGAGAAGAGGAGATGGAACGATGGAACGATGGAACGATGGAACGATGGAACGATGGAACGATGGAACGATGGAACGAAACAACAAGTAACAAAGTAACAAATCAACAAATTAACAAATCAACTTATTACATTATGAATATTCAGTTTATTAGAAACAGATTATTGAAAAATTTAACTGGCATTTTATCAGTAATATTGTTGGTTACGTCATGTGAGTTTGGTGAGGAGATTGACCCTGACAACAGTGGTGATCCAAGAGACAATATTGTTGATACCTGGAGGAGTACTGAAATAAGTGCAATTTATGGAAAGTCCAGTTACCTGGTTGATATTTCCAAAGAGCCCCTTGATAGTACTGAAATAGTTTTAAGCAATTTTTATAATCTTGGCATTGACACTGAAGTAAAAGGTACTTTGAATGGATACAGGATCCACATCCCTGTGCAGGAGGTAAACGGGAACCAATTATCCGGCGAAGGAACTATAGCCGGTGACTTTAGTGCCATAGATTTTGTGTATGAGGTGGACGATGGCAGTGGAGAAAAGGATAATGTTACGGCTGAATTCAACAGGATATAAAAGGCAAAAGCTTGCCACGTGAAATGCGACGTAGGAGCATATTTCACTGTGGGCAAAAGTGAAGAGGGAAGCAGTAAGAAGAAGTCATTAGGTGGTCATTGAAGAAGTCATTAGGGGAAAATTTTGATCCATGATGATGCTTTGTTCCAAAGGACGTAGTTTTGACCGTATACTTTCTATGCTTAAAAGTGGACATGATTGTGAGGCGTAGGTATCTTTCCTGGGAAATAGATGTTTAAGAAGGGAATTATTATTTAGCGGGTTTTTGAATTAAGGCGATAGCATATGCGGCAATTCCATCTGTTTTTCCGATGAAACCCATTTTCTCTGTTGTTGTAGCTTTTACTGAGATATCTTCAACACTTTGTTCCATAACCCCGGCAAGTATTTTCTTCATATCAGGAATTGAATTTTTTATTTTTGGTTCTTCCAGGCAAATTGTTGAATCAATATTTACGATAGAAAAATTTTGGTCTTTAAGTAGTTGAACAGTCTTCTTTAGTAGAATTTTGCTGTCTATCCCTTTGTATTCCTGTGCATTGTCAGGAAAGTGATATCCGATATCATGCAGGTTGGCAGCTCCAAGAAGGGCATCACATATCGCATGTATCAATACATCTCCATCCGAATGTCCCACACTACCTTTTTTATATGGGATGACTAATCCACCAAGGCAGAGGTCGTGTCCTTGTGCCAGTTGATGAACATCATACCCGAATCCGATTCGGAGATTCATTATTCAGCTTTTTTATTAAGTTTTCTGAATGTATCGAAATCGAAGGATAATGAAAACCTCAGGGTTCTTGCCAGAGGATGGTTTTGCGCCGTTGGGACGAGATATGCAAAATCAAGAGAGAAAACATTTAACCGCAGCCCAAGACCTGCTGTAAAAAACTGCCTGTTTCCCTTGGTTTCATGCTCGTGGAAATATCCTGCCCTCACAGCGAACTGTCCGGAATACCAATATTCCAAACCAAACGAATAGGTTATTTCACGCATCTCTTCCTTGAATCCGCCGGGAGCGTCATAAAACGACTGGATCATTCCGACAGGTACAGATACATTAGGATCCTTTCCGTAAATAATATTGATACCGGCAGAATCGTAAACAGGAGGTGTAGGCACAAGCATTTTATTTAAATCTACTGCTAAAGTGATGGAATTATACTGATCCAGTTCAAACTCCAGGGAACCTCCGAATCTCATATTTATTGGTATGAAATCAGGATCCTGATCATCGGTATAGCTCATTTTTGAACCTATATTTGAAATATTTATACCCAGCCTGAGTACAGACTCCTTATCGAGCACCGTAATCTCTTTCTGATAGTATGTTCCCAGATCGGCAGCAATTGATGTACCGGGTTTAGTTTCGGTTCCACCAACATGGGTTCCACCTGTAAGGTTAGAATAGATATATCTGAAGGTAAGGGCGCCCGAAATATTTTCTGAAAATTTCCTGGAGTATGACAAGTCGACCGCGAACTCATTTGGATTGAAATTTCGCATAGTGTTTCCGAAAATATCGGTGAATGTAATGTTTCCCAAAGAGAAATAGAGCAGAGATCCGCTTATCACTTGTTTATCATCGATTCTTTTGTAAGCTGTAAGGGATGCAAGGTTAATATCCGGTACAAGGTTCCGGAGCCACGGTGAATAAGATAAGCCAAGACCTCCGTTACCATCAATAAAAGCGAATTTTGCAGGGTTCCAGTGGAGTGAATTGATGTCGGGAGAAGTAGCCACTCCGACGTCTCCCATAGCTCCTGACCTTGAATCGGGCGCAATTGTCAGAAATGGTACAACAGACGGGATGGTATTAATTTCGCCGGTCAATTCACCGGTGGTTATCTGAGCATTTGCTTCGATAATGATAATAAAAACTGCTAGAATACTAAGAAAATATCTTTTCACTATACACTTTTTTTGTGAGGACAAATATATTAATTCCATATTTAATTTGATAATCAGATTCAGAACATAATCATTTTTCCTGATTCTTCCTGGTTTGTTCCATCAGAAGAACGAACAATTATGCGAAATATGTATATTCCCGGGGATAGTTTTTTTCCGTTTTCGTTTCTTCCATCCCAAACAATAGGTTCGACCCTGTATCCGACAGGTGTTATTTGCCTTTCATACGATCTGACCAGGTGCCCTGAAATGGAAAATATCTGAAGTGTTATTTCCATATTAACACCAGCCTTGTTGTGCTCAAACGAGAAGGTAGTATGCTCTGAAAATGGATTTGGATAATTCAGAACTTGCCCAAAAAGGAGTTTTTCCTCGCCTAAAACCCTGAACAGAATACTTGTCTCTGATGAATTATTGCTGATATCCCATACTTTAAGAGTAAGTGTATGGTCTCCTTCCTCAAGATCATGCAAAGGATATCGAATGGTTCCGCTCATGTAACTGTCCATATCTGCTTCATAATAATCGTTCAGAATCATCATTGTGGATTGATCATTATCAATAACAGCTGTAATATCATGACCTATACCATTACCAACTGTATTTACGCCTTGCTGGTCCTGAACGTAGGCCAATAATATGGGACTGTTGTCTGTTATTCCCCCGTTTCTGAAAGATGAATCATTCATATAGAGCTTAATGAAAGGTCCGGTATTATCATTGATAAATTCACCGGCAAACCCACTTACAGGTATTTGTGTAACATTTCCGCTTGCATCCAGGAGGTCACTTTGAGCGTAGTAAAATATCTTACCGAATCCGGGTTCATATGAAATATCTTTTGGCACTATAAAGGAAAAAGTGAAATAACCCTGGTTAATAGAAGCTTTCCCTTTATAGATAGGATTTTCTCTTGTTTTAAATTCCATCGGACTTCCGCCATCATTGCCTAATGTGGTTACAGACAAGGGTTTGTCGAATACAGAAGGGAAAATAACCCCATTAAAATTTTCAATTAATTTTCCGTTAATATCTTCAAGATGACCGGAAATTGTAACTTTACCAAGGGCTTTCAGGGTATCTATATATTCATTAATATCCAGCCCGTTAAGTGTGTCCGTTACAACTATCTGTTTTGGATAGCCCAGCGTAAGAGCAGGATCTCCTAATAAAGTGAAGTTTCTTTTATTTATTCCCGATCCTGAAATATTTTTTGTCAGCCGCAATATATCTCCCAGGCGTAATGGATTTTGATCATCATCTTTCTCAAAGGCGAATTTATAAAAGTTGCGGTTCAGAATGAAGTTCGGTCTTGAGTAAACTAGGCGGGTTGTTGAGAGAAGTGCTATACCACCACCGTCAGGTTTCAATAAAACCAGTTCGCCCGCAGATATCTTTTTAGTAATTTCTCCGTTAGCTTCTTTCTCTATATCATCAAACCTGCTGAATTCGCATGTAGCAGTAATAAATAACGGAAGCTTGTTATAATTTTTCCAGGATATGATATCAGATATTTCAAGTATTCTCTCCTGAGCCAGTCCACGTTCATTTCCGTGTCCAACATAGTTTATTATCAGTGATCCTGAGGTTACCTGATTATTGATTGCTGTATTTACATCAGGGTATGATTCTCCCTGAGGTGTTGTAGCTTGTGGAAAAGCATCCAGAAATATTTTCCTGATCTGAAATGACGGATATTCAGCATCAATATTATTTGCCAGTATATTTGCATCCCTCATATGCAGGTTGTTATCTTCATCATCTCCGATAAAACAAATATTATTCCTCCAGGGACCATATGTTTCAGGACTTAAATAGCGTTTTATTTTGTCGATCATTATTTCAGCTTCTTCGGTTGTAGTTACCGGGAACCGGCCAATACCGATATCAACAAGCCCGTTTGAACCTCCCTCGTTATCATCCAGTAAACCAAAAAAATCATCGGTTACAAATGATTGGGTAGGGGTTAGTGAATTTTTTGACTGGTAGGTAAGAATATAGGCTGTATTTTCCTCATGATCAGATAAGTTATCGTATGAGCCATCACCAAACAGTAACAGGTACTTTGGCAGATCTTTTTCAAGGGTAGCTCTGTCATACAGCATTTTCATGAAATTCCGGATAGCTGAAATATCAGGTGTGCCACTTGAAAATTCATTATAAACCTGTCCGGTAGTAACAACTGAAACAGTTATATCATCATATGACCGATGAAATTCTGCGAGCTCATTTGCCTGGGTAATAAATTTTTCATGAGTCACAATTACCATATCAGCCTGGGAGATACTGTGCAGATCCTGGTTTTCGATATTCGGTTGGGAGATTTCCGGCGTATAGAAACCTTCACCATTAAATGCAATGAACTCTTTCAGCGAATCAGTCATAATAGTAAACTCCATTTCATCTCCTGCCGGCTGACCCGGGATTTGTTTAATATTATGGATATCAGATATGTCCCATACAATGGTGTTGGCAGTTACACTTTTTAATTTCATTAATGTGATATTACCCGGACCAACTGAGTTGATATCTCTGAAATGCATTTGTGTTCCTGAAATTTCGAGTTCCCTGCGAACGTTTACCTCGATGAAATCGAGCCATGTTTTTGCTTCGGAAAAACCCTTGTCATCGTACGACAGATTCAGATTCAGGTCGTCTGAAGAATTCGAAAAGGTGGTGATTAAGGTAACGGCTTTTGCATAATCAGAAGTATAGCTCCAAATATTTACCGGTCCTACTTCAATAATATTATTAATTCCGTTATTTTCAAGTGTAAAATTGCTTGATGATCCTGACCTGGCTAAAACCCTGATCTTAACCTTTACCGGCAATGATATTACCATATTTGGGAAATGAAACGGAAAAGTGTGAGTTGATTTGGTTTCAATCGGTTCAAACCATTCTTTTCCTGATTTTATCAGGTTCACAATGTTTTTTTCATAGAAAAGGTAGTCATCAAATTGTGTGACTGTTATATTCGGAGGATCCCCAATTTCTTCATTCAGAGTGATCTTTTTACCCATGCCTGCATCTGATGTAATAAAATAGTATGAATATTCTGAATAGAGGTGTGGTTTGCAGGAAAACATAGAAGAACTTTCGTCATAATCCCATATGTCAGGGCCTTTCCCATAGAAAAGAATATAGTCGCCCTGGCCAAATTCCTGATCATCACCACTGTCCATCCAAATGGCATTCTCCTGCAGATCATCTGGCTCAGGTATATTGTTTTTTTCAGAAAGCATCCCCCCTCTTCCAAAGATCCTGGGATCGGAAGGGTCGGAAATTCCCATTTCAACCAGTTCTTCATAGGTGAGTTTATAGATACCATCTTTATTAATTTTCAACTTCACCCACTTTCCTGAATGCAAAACTGATTGGTTTGTATATTTGATCTCTTTTTTCACGATTTTCTTTGATCCGGGTATTTTAACAATTTGAAGTATAAAATCAACTAATTTTTCTGGTTTTCCCGATGTTGGATTTACCCTTAACGGGATCAGGTCAAAGTGAACAGTCTGTTTCTTACGTTGTTTATAATGATTATAATTTATTTGAAAATTTTCCGGTAATTCATCAAGATTATCTATTTTTTCAAGTGTTTCAGGAAGGAGAGGTTCGGTTTTCAGGATGTGCATCGTGATGTTAATTTTTCCCGGGATATCAGAGTCAGGAATTCTATTCTCGTAATGAGGGAACATTGTCAGATAGTCTGGAAAAGTGGCACCGTCAAAAGTCAGGTAATAAGTATTTTTTTCATCGGTGTTATAATTCACAGGTAGTTTCTCAAGGTGGGTGACAGGATGCCAGGGTACATGAAACCCTATGAAAATCCCTTGTGAACCGGCTTGCGATTTTAGCAGGAAGAACATTAAAAGCGGCGCAATTTCCTTAATATGCAGACTCCTGAACATGTTTTAAAAAATAAACGAAAAATAATAGTTTTATATTGCAGACGTTTATAAGAACATAGCTTCGCAAATTAATTTAAAAGGTTAATACTATTCAAATGAAACTACTAAATTTGAATGATATTGGAATAAGACTGAGGAAAAAAAGAAAATAAGAGAAAATTAATTCAATAAACAATTTTAAAATTCTGATACGTAGTAAAACATGCTTCTTATTCAAAAAAAACAGGGATTCTGTTTAATTCTATTAGTTTTTGTAGCATTTGTGGGGTTAACTCAGGATCCGGAATTTTCACAGATATATCCGGGATTACTGAGATTAAATCCCGCTTTTGCAGGTACCGGTGATGGAGGAAGGGTATCAGTAATTTACAGGAATCAATGGCCGGATTTGGGCTCTGCTTTTATTACTACAGGGGCGTTTTATGATCAGCCGGTTGAGTTTGTCCACGGAGGAATAGGGATCCAAATAATCAACGATTCACAGGGTAATAATACCTTCACGTGGTCATCTGCTGCACTGATCTATTCATATCACCTGCAAGCGAACCGTGATCTGTTTATTCTGGCGGGGTTTCAGGCTTCGGTGAACCAATGGAGCAGATCGGTAACCGATCTTATTTTTCCTGATATGATCGATCCTGTGGAAGGGGTCATTATTTCAACAAGTGAAGTAATGGCAGGTAATAATAAATGGTATCCTGATTTCAGCGTTGGGTTTCTGGGCAATTACAAAGATGTGATTGCCGGAATATCAATTCATCATCTTGCCAAACCTGTTATTTCTTTATCCGATTCATACAAGTCAGAACTATCACGGAAATGGAGTTTTTTTATTAGAAATACTTTCCTGTTTTCCGGCTCCACAGTACATGGGTTTTATATCTCACCCGGATTTTTTTTTAAAACCCAGCAAACATCAGGAAGTCTGAAGTATGGATTTACGGCTGGTTATGGTCCTGTCCATACAGGTGCATGGATCAGTCACGATTTGGATGTTACAATGAATTTATTAACCTTTGGTTTGGCAATGGAAATTTCAGGATTATTAATAGCATATAGCTATGATTTTGTACCATGGAGAACGGATTTGCCTGTTCCTGTTACCGGGGCTCATGAATTTTCTTTGTCAATTCACTTTGACATGGACAATAAAATTCACAATACGCGAACAATAAATTTCACAAAATTTTAGTTATACAAAAAAATATTTAGGATTATTTTAAAATTTATAATATATTTGAGCTATTCATTGTAAAAATCAATCAATCATGAACGTAAAATTAAAAATCTTATCTATTGTATTATTAGCAATGGCTTTTCTCAGTTCATGCAGTTTATTCAGTGGTGGCGGTGGTCGCAGTGGAAATGTATCTCCAACAACAGGATGGAACTACAATGACCCGGATTTTGGTGGCTTTGAGGTTATTAGTGGATATGAACAAGAAACCGGACCGGGTCTGGTTTTTATTGAAGGTGGAACTTTCACCATGGGAAGAACACAGCAGGATATATTGTACGACTGGAATAATACCCCAAGAAGGGTTACAATTTCATCATTTTATATGGATGAAACCGAAGTTGCTAATGTTGATTACAGGGAATATCTTTATTGGTTAGGTAGAGTTTATGTAAGCTATCCGGAAGTTTATCAAAAAGCTCTTCCGGATTCTTTGGTATGGCGGGATCCGCTGGCTTATAATGAACCTTATGTTGAATATTACTTCCGTCATCCATCTTATAATGATTATCCTGTTGTAGGTGTTACATGGCTTCAAGCCAATGATTTTTGTGCCTGGAGAGGTGAAAGGGTAAATGAAATGACTTTGATTAATGAAGGTATTCTTAACCTTGACCCCAATCAGCAGGATGAAAACAACTTCAATACTGAAGCTTATTTGGCAGGACAGTATGAAGGGCTTGTGAATCAGAATCTTCCAAGTCTTGATCCAAATAAAGAGGAACGCAGGGTTAAAATGGAAGATGGAATATTTTTTCCAAAATACAGGTTGCCTTCTGAAGCAGAATGGGAATTTGCAGCCCTGGCACTTAGGGGTAATACGTATGAAGAAAGGATTTATGAACGAAGAATGTATCCATGGGATGGGCATAATGTAAGAAATGCTGACACTAGAAACAGAGGCAGGTTTATGGCAAACTTCACCAGGGGGAAAGGTGATTTAATGGGTGTTGCCGGAAATCTGAATGATAATGCCAGTATTACTGCAAATGTCAGATCATTCTGGCCAAATGATTATGGTCTTTATTGTATGGCAGGAAACGTAAATGAATGGGTATATGATGTATACAGATCACTATCCTTACAGGATTTCAGTGCATTTAATCCCATGAGAGGAAATGTGTTTCAAACCAGAGTCACCGATCCGGCTGGTAACCTTGCTACTAAAGACAGCCTGGGGCGGATCCGATACAGAGATGTTACTGCTGAAGAAGCAGCAGGAAGATATAACTATCAGAAAGCTGATTATCGTGATTATAAAGATGGCGACTTTCAATCTATGATAGTACCCGGTTCGAATTGGCAGGACGAATCTTCTGCTGATGAAAGTGTGGTTATGTACTCACAACTGAAGGAAGATTTCAACTCACTTATCAGCAATGAGGCCAGGGTGTATAAAGGTGGATCGTGGAGAGACAAAGCCTACTGGCTTAGTCCGGGTACAAGACGTTTTCTGGATCAGGAAAGTGCCAGAAACGACCTCGGATTCCGGTGTGCTATGACACGTGTTGGCAGTCCCGGTGGATTCTAACAGGAAATTAATTCCAAATATTATGAAACCTCATTATTGTAATAATGGGGTTTTTTTCATGTTCATGAGAGATGAAAACAGATACTCTATACAGGATTTTTGTCAGGAATCCGAGAATTTGTACCGATTCGAGGAATGTGGACAAAAGATCAATATTTTTTGCCCTCGAAGGAGATACTTTTAACGGTAATCAATTTGCAGCACAAGCCCTCGAAAAGGGAAGTTCTTATGCAGTTGTTGATGAAAAAAAGTATGCGATTGATGACAGATATATCCTTGTTGATGATGTTTTGTCTTCATTGCAACAACTTGCTCTGTTTCATCGGATGCATTTCAATATTCCAGTGATCGCCATTACTGGCACAAATGGTAAAACTACCACTAAAGAATTGATGAACAGGATATTGAAACAAAAATATCATATTGTTGCCACTCACGGAAATCTAAATAATCATATTGGCGTTCCTCTTTCTTTACTTAAAATTGAGAAAAATACTGAAATTGCCATTATTGAAATGGGGGCTAATCACAGAGGTGAAATAGCTAAACTTTGTGAATTTGCATTACCAACCCATGGAATGATCACCAATATTGGAAGTGCACACCTGGAAGGATTTGGAAACCTGGAAACTATTATCAGGACAAAGACCGAGCTCTATGAACATCTGGGAAAAAAGGACGGAACAATTTTTATTAACCGGGGAAACGAAATATTAACTGACCGGTTGTCTCAAATCAGGTGTGAGAAGATATGGTATGGTGGGAAATCGGGAAATTGGTCGGGAATAATCACAAATGCTGTGCCAACTCTGGAATTAAAAGTGGCACTTAATGCCGATTCATTTACCGTGAAAACAAATATGTTTGGGGCATATAACCTGGAAAATGTACTGGCTGCAATGAGCATAGGTTCATATTTTAATGTGGAAGTTGAAAAGATGATTGGTGCAGTTGAAGGTTTTATACCTTCTGATAACCGGTCGCAGATCGTAAATACACCGTCAAATAGATTAATATGTGATGCATATAATGCAAATCCGACCAGTATGAAGCTGGTAATTGATGATTTTTTATTGATAGCTGATGAAAGGAAGGTACTTATTCTGGGTGATATGTTTGAACTGGGAGAAAACACTGAAAAGGAACATCTTAAATTGATCAAATATGTAAAGGATAAATCATTCAGCAGAATTTTTCTTATAGGTAAGATTTTTTCTACCGTTAATCAAACATTGCAAATTCCTGCCTTTATTGATGTTGACAGTTTTGTTAAGTGGCTTGATAAGAATCCGATAAAGTCATCATATATTTTGTTAAAAGGATCAAGAGGGATGAAACTGGAAAAAATAATTGACTATTTGTAGCTGCCAGGGCTATTAGCTCTTAAAGAGTTCACGCAAAGATCGCAAAGAAGGCGCAAAGTTCGCTAAGAAAATCCACCTTCGTTGAAGTTGTGATGGACGGAGATAAGGAAAATGATAAAAGTAAAGATAAAGAGATATGCAATTGTTTTACTTTTCACTTTTATCTTCTACATGAACTCACTGCCGACTGCCGACGGATTAGTTACTACCAATCCAATTCATTAAATGTTTTTTTCTTTTTAAGGAAAAAGGAAAATAGAATGCTTTTTTTGTAAATACATGAAGGAAGGTTTTTGTTTTTGATATTACTCTTTTTTCTTTTTCGTTTCATTTTTCTAAAATACCTGAAGTAACTTATATGGGCTTTTAAAATAGCATTTCCTTTTTTCCACTCAAGCGAGAAATAGAATTTCATAGCCGCTAACCCATCAAGGATCATACGAATTAAAAGTACCTGAAACAGGCTTTCCCTGGGAAGGTTTTTTAACAGAAGCCATAAACTGTTCCTGAAATTGAGATACAGTTTTAAAGGTGTTTCATTGGGCAGGGTTCCTCCGCCCACATGATAGACTTGTGAACAGGGATAATAATAAATCTTATACCCCCGGTTTTTAATCCGCCAGCATAAATCAATCTCTTCCATATGTGCAAAAAAATCATCATCAAATCCTCCTGCATCATGAAATATTTTTGATCTGATGAAAAAACAAGTTCCGCTTGCCCAGAATATTTCCAGGGAGTTATTATATTGGTTGTTGTCTGTTTCAACTATATTTAGTATTCTTCCCCTGCAGAAAGGGTATCCCCATTTGTCGATAAATCCACCGGCTGCTCCTGCATATTCAAATTTTGATCTGTCATGGTATGACAAAATTTTAGGCATTGCTGCTGC
The DNA here is from genome assembly GCA_022561875.1 of Bacteroidota bacterium. Classification (GTDB taxonomy): domain Bacteria; phylum Bacteroidota; class Bacteroidia; order Bacteroidales; family VadinHA17; genus JADFUQ01. Next base: position 11,572 of record JADFQJ010000040.1, read on the forward strand.
TACAGTTTGGTTGTTATCCATTTCTCTGATTACAGGTTCAATCCAATCTTCAGAAACTTCAACATCAGAATTAAGAAGGATATAATACTCTGAATCAATTTGTTGCAATGCTTTGTTATAACCGGTTGCAAATCCCCAGTTCCTGTCAAGCTCAATGACTTCAACAGTTTTGAATTTATCGCTGATGAATGTGAGAGAGTCGTCAGTTGACCCGTTATCGGCAACAATTACTTTCATTCCGGGAGAAGATGAATACTTTACTACACCTGGCAGGAACCTTTCAAGGAATTTCCTGCCATTCCAGTTCAATATTACAATAGCAATTTTATACATTGTCAGGTTTGATATGTTTCCATCTTTTATGTGTCCAGAGCCAAAGTTCAGGCCGCTCTCTGATTGTTTCTTCCAAAACACTTAAATATTTATCAGTAATCTCATGTTCCCTGGTTTCTTGTGGGTTTTCAAACAGTAGAATAAATTCAGTTTCATAGATCCCTCTCCTGATTTTTTGCATTTTTAAGAAAACCACAGCAAGATCCTTTTTCCTGGCAATTTTTTCAGTACCAAGATAGACAGGTGTATCCTGATTAAGGAACCTGGTCCAATACTGAATGTGGCGAAACAATGGTCTTTGATCGCCAAGAGAATATATAAGAGTTAATTCTTTTTTTTTCTCCCTTTTAACCAACTCCCTGAGAATATTATTCATTGGTACCGGTGTCATACCATAACGGCTTCTTATGTTAATGTACATCCGGTCAAAGTATTTATTATTCAACTGTTTGTATATAGCCAGAGTTTTATGGCTTACAAGCATTTGTAAAGAAATAAGCCATTCCCAGTTGCCATAATGACCTAACACCAAAATTACACCCTTGTTTTTTTTGTAAAGATCCTCAATAACTTCGGGATTTTTATACCTCATGTGCTTGAGAATTCTTTTAGGGCTCATATGTATCAGAGCAATTGATTCAATCATCTGGTCAAAAAGATGCCTGTAAAACTTTCTTGCGATAATCCTGATCTCTTTCTTTGATTTGCCGGGGAATGATTTCCTGAGATTGGAATACACTATTTTTCTGCGATATCCTATGAAAAGATAATTCAGGACGAAAATGAGATCAGAGAGAAGATACTGTATCCTTAAAGGAAGAAGGGTTAAGGTCCAGATCAAGGGATAGAACAGATAAAATCCTAATGCTTTCATGATTTATCCGACGGTTTAAATTTCCACCTGCGATGTGACCACAACCAGTAGGCTGGTTCTTCTAAAATCGTTTCCTCCAGCAGCCTCACATGCTTTTCGGTTATTTCATTTGTTTCTGTTTCTGAAGGTTTTTCAGTAACGGTTAAAATCTCAACCTCATAATAACCACGCCTGATCTTTTTCATTTTGAAATATACCACAGGAAGGTTGAATTTTACCGCCATTTTTTCAATACCTAAGAAAACCGGAGTATCCTGGTTCATGAAACGGGTGAAGTAATCAAGCTCTTCTCTTACCGGACTTTGATCAGAGATATAGCAGGTAAGTGTAAGCCTCTCCTCCCGCTTATTCTTTAAAATAAAACGGAGTGCCTGTTTCATTAGAATCATTTCAGTTCCGAACTTACTACGCATTTTACTAAATACTTTGTCAAATTGCTTATTGTTCAGCGACTTATATAAGGATGCCCCGTGATATGGGGTCTGAATAGAGAAACCGGTAAGCCATTCCCAATTGCAGTAATGTCCAACGACAGCAATAATACTTTTTCTTTTTCTGAATAGTTCGTCTATTACTTCAGGATTGACGTATCTGACTCTTTTTATCATCTCTGCTTCAGACATATGTAATTCTTTCAGTGTTTCGATGATAACATCACAAAAATGTTTGTAAAACTTGCGGGCGATCTTGTCTATTTCGTCTACGTTCTTACCGGGGAAAGCGTTTTGCAGGTTTGAATAAACCACTTTTTTCCTGTACTTAATAATATGAAATATCACAAAATATAAAAAGTCGGATATATAGTATAAAACAGGAAGGGGAGGCAGGGTTAGAATCCAAATGAGCCCATAAGCAATGTAAAAAACAATAATTGACATACCGGATTTTATAATTTTCTTATTTTACCATGAATTTGCTGACATGTTTCAGAAATTCTTCAAAAAGATAAGGATTTCCTGCAACAATTTCCTTGCCGAAGAGATAATTGTTTCCACCTGAAAAATCAGAGACTTTACCTCCCGCATTTTGCAGAATTAATATTCCGGCGGCAACGTCCCATGGATTGAGGTTATATTCCCAGAAAGCATCGAAACGTCCGCAGGCAATATAAGCCAGATCGACTGCAGCAGATCCCATACGTCTGATTCCATGCGAGTTTCGCATAAAATATTTTAATGACTCAATGAATTGATCAAAACGGTCATAATTCGAAAAAGGGAATCCTGTTGCCAGTAATGAGTTGGTTACCCTCGCCGTTTTGCTCACATTAATTTCTACTCCGTTTAGAAAAGCCGGACAATCTTTCCAGGTGAAAAAACATTCATCAAGGCCAATTTCATATATCACACCAACGACTATTTCTTCTTTATCCATCAGGGCGATGCTTACAGAGTAGAGCGGGATGCCGTGAATAAAATTGGTGGTCCCGTCAAGCGGATCGACAATCCAAGTATAGGTTTTCCCATGCTTTTTAATTGTACCCTCTTCTGCAATAAAACCGGAACCTGGCAATAATTTTGCAAGGTTGTTTATAATTTTCTTTTCAGCATTTCTGTCAACATAAGTTACATAATCATGTTTTCCTTTTGTTTCTATATCCCCTGCAGAAAATTTTAAACTTTCACTACGAATAAATTCACCTGCTTCCCGGGCAATCTTGCATGTTTCCCTGCCAATTATTTCAATATCCATAATTTACTTGTATTTTAATTATCCGGCAACTTCTACATTAATATTACCATTTTCATTTATATTCAGCAATCTTACTTTTAGAACCGAACCAATATCAATAAAATCGAATGGCTTTTCAACCTTAATATAATTTCCAGTATATCCGAACATACGACCATTGTGCTTTTTAGCTTCAAAGAGGGCAGTGGCAGATTTTCCGGTGTAGCTGTTATAAAAACTCATTCTTTTTTTGTCAGATAATTTATGCAACAACTTACTCCTTTTTACTTTCACAGTGTGATCAACTTTATTATTCATATACATAGCTTTTGTATTATCTCTTTCGGAGTACGTAAAAACATGAAGATAAGAAATATCCAGCTGATCAAGAAATTTACAGGTTTGTGTAAAATCAAAATCTGTTTCACCCGGAAAACCTGTGATAACATCAACTCCGATACCTGCTTCAGGTAATGTTTTTCTTATTGAAGAAATACATTCTTCAAATAAATCAGTGGTATATCTTCTTTGCATCAGCTTGAGTATTCTGTCACATCCTGATTGCAGCGGAATATGGAAATGCGGAGCAATCCGGTTTGATCCGGCTACGAAATTAATAATATCATCATCCAGTAAATTAGGTTCGATTGATGACATCCTGAACCGGTTTATTCCCTGAACTTTGTCAAGTTCCTTTAGCAGACCGAGGAATGATTCACCTGTCAACCTTCCAAAATCACCAATGTTCACTCCTGTAAGTATAATTTCTTTTACACCTTTACCGGCAATAATTTCAGCTTGCAATACTATGTCTTTTATACACGGACTGCGGCTTTTTCCGCGTGCAACAGGTATTATGCAGTAGGTGCAGGTATAGTCACAGCCGTCCTGGATCTTCAAAAACGATCTGGTACGATCTGATCCGGAATGGGCAGGCAAAAACAAATTAGCTTCTTCTGCCGGACTTATACTTATAAGAAGGGGTTGTCCTTTTCTATACTGCTTCAGATAATTTCCAAGATTGAATTTCTCAGCTGTACCAAGTACAATATCAACTCCCTCAATAGAGGCGAGTTCTTCAGGTTTTATTTGAGAATAACAGCCCATTGCAACAATCACAGCATCCGGGTTTTTCCTGCTGATCTTTCTGATTAATATCCTGCTCTTGCGGTCAGCAGCCTGCGTAACAGTACAAGTATGTATTACATAATAATCAGCTGTTTGATTAAAAGATACCAGGTTGTATCCTTCTTCCTCAAGCCCTTTTGCAATATATGAGGTTTCTGAAAAATTAAGCTTACATCCAAGAGTAAAAAATGCGATGTATTTCCCTTTGTGGTTCATTATTCTTCAAATTATCTGATACAGGTTCATTTCAAAATCCGCAACTCGCGAACCCGTAACCAGTAACATATTAAACATATACCAACTATTTCATGGTGTGATCCTTTTCAAGTAGTTTATACACCTCCATCTGTGAGTGGATTTTTTTACCAGCCCCGGATTTTTTATATTTATTATCCTGTGTTTTGTTAATTATTCTGGCTTTAACATTATCCGTCAAATACAACTGAAGCATCTTCTTTATCTCTTTCCTGAGTTTAGGATTGAAAACAGGACAAATTACTTCAATTCTGTGGTCAAGATTTCGTGTCATCAGGTCGGCAGAGGAAATATAATAGAGCGGATCACCATTATTATGAAAAACCAGGAACCTGTTATGTTCAAGGAATCTGCCAACAATACTACAAACTTTTATGTGCTCACTCATACCAGGCATCTCCGGAATAAGAGAACAGATACCTCTGATTATCAACTGAATTTTTACTCCGGCGTTGCTCGCTTTATAAAGCTTAAAGATCATTTCCCTGTCTACCAGGTTGTTCAGTTTCATTATAATTGAAGCATTTTTTCCGTCGCGTGCATTTTTAATTTCATTCTCGATCAGGTTAGATATCCTTCTTCTGGCATAGACAGGTGATACTATGAGATGTTTATAGGTATAGGGTCTGAATGGATTTTCGAAAAAGTCAAAGACCTTATTCACTTCGGTTGTGATACGGGGATCAGCAGTAAAAAGAGTAGAATCAACATAAACGGCAGCATTCCCTTCATGAAAATTTCCGGTTCCGATGCAGGCAAATCTTATTAATCTGCGATTTTCACGGCGTGTAATCAGTGTAATCTTACTATGTACTTTAAGGCCTTTAACTCCAAAAAGAATATTTGCCCCGGCTTCCTGAAGTTTTTGAGCCCAGTATATATTCAATTCTTCATCAAATCTTGCTCTAAGCTCGAAAACAGCAGTAACTTCCTTTCCGTTCCTGGCAGCATTTATCAAGGCGTTGATCACTTTCGATGCTTTTGCTATACGGTATATGGTTATTTTTATTGAAACCACTTGCGGATCAATAGCAGCTTCCCGAAGGAGGTTTATGTATTGGTTAAATGAATGATATGGATAGTGAAGCAGAAAATCTTCACGTTTGATCTCATTGAGAATACTTCTGTTTGGTTTTAAATTAGGATGGAGAAGTGGCGTAATTGGTTCATACTCAAGAAATTTTCTCCTTAAGTTGGGGAAATTAATAAAATCTTTGAAGTTGTGGTACCGGTCACCCGGGATCAGTGCATCGGTAGCTTCTATTTCTAATTTGGTTGTCAGGTAATTATACAGATCTTTAGGCATAGCGCTATCATAAACAAATCGTACAGGTTGTCCTTTTTTCCGGTCTTTTACACTTTGAGCAATTATTTCGAGGAAGCTTTTAGACAGATCATTATCAAGGTCCAGTTCAGCATCGCGTGTGATCTTTATAGTATAAGCCTCAAAGTGATCGAACCTGAATATAGAGAAAACATCCTGCAACCTTGCTCTGATAACATCATCCAGGATGATAATATTTTTTTCCTTTCCAACAGAAGGAATTACAAGGAATCTTGAAATAGTTTTGGTGGGAACCTCAATTAAGGCATATTCTCTTTTAACTTCAGGATCTTTACTGGTCATTTTTATTGCCAGATATATTGATTTATCATGCAGATGAGGGAAAATATCAACATTTTGGAGCATGATAGGAGTAATGACCGGCATAACTACCTCCTGAAAATACTGCCTGACAAATATATGTTGTTTCTTATTAAGCTGTTTCTCGTTTATAAAGAACACATTTTTTTCTTCGAGCTCTTGTAGAATATTTTTATATACTTCCTGGAATTGATTTTGCAGGTTAAGACTGATCTCCTGAATTTCGTTCAGGATTTTTTCCGGTTTACCGCCGATCAGTTTATTTACTTTTAGATTAAGGTCTCTCATCCTTCTTACAGATGCCACCCTGACTTTAAAAAATTCGTCCAGATTGTTAGAAAAAATTCCCAGAAAGCGCATTCTCTCCACCAGGGGTACACTTGGGTCGGCAGCCTCCTGTAACACCCTGTGATTAAAAGACAACCAACTGATCTCCCTGTTTATGATTTTCTTGTTATTATCCATTTTTGGTAATTATTCAGTGCCTTAAAGGAATGAATATAATTCAAAATGACTAAAATGACTAAAATGACTAAAATGACTAAAATGACTAAAATGACTAAAATTGAAGAATCGTGAATCGTGGGTCGTGAAACCAGCACCCAGCACCCAGCACCCTGTTTCAACCTTGAACCTTGAACTTTTTAAACTTTAAACTCTTCATTCTTTTTTTTACTCCCCCACTTACCTACTCACCTTACATAACTTACTCACCATTTTTCACTTTTGCCTTGACACTAAGTATTACTTTAATATCCTGTGTCTTTTAGGATAGTCGAAGAAATGGTTTTGTAAAACTGCCGGATCAATATCTTTCCATGAGTTACAATTAAAATCAAGTATTACGAGGCTGGAAGTTGGCAGATTGCTAATTTCACTGGGAATATATTTATTAACCAAAGCTGTAAATCCAGGGTTATGTCCAAAGATCATCACCTTATTATATTCATCTGAAATTCCCCGGCAGTATGTTTTTATCGATTCAGAATCAGCCATATACAACTCATATTCAATTAAAATGTTTTTTTCCGGGATTTGCAATATCCTTGAGAAAATAATGGCAGTATGTATGGCTCTGGCGGCGGGACTGGAAATAATAAGATCGGCCTGTTCCTTTTTTTGTTTTAACAATTCAGCCATTTTATAAGCATCCCGGATGCCCCGGGATTTAAGTGGCCGGTCAATATCAGGCAGATCCGGAACGCTCCAGTCAGATTTACCATGTCTTACTATAAATAATTTCTTTCCCATATCAATATTCCTTTTTTTATGCAAATTTATAAAAGTTTGCTCGCTAATTCAGCAAGAAAGCTTCTTTCTCCTTTTACCAGGTTTACATGTGCGAAAATTTCCTGCCCGCGCATTTTGTCGGTGAGGTAGGTAAGTCCATTGGATCCCGTGTCAAGATATGGTGAATCAATTTGCTCAATATCACCGGTAAAGATCATTTTTGTGCCTTCACCGGCCCTTGTAATGATGGTCTTAACTTCATGAGGTGTAAGATTCTGAGCTTCGTCAACAATGAAAAAGATCTTTGACAAACTTCTGCCTCTGATATATGCCAGGGGTGTTATTACAAGCTTTTCCTCCTTCAGCATCTCTTCTATTTTCTGATATTCTTTGCTGTTCAGATTAAACTTGTGTTTGATCACTGTAAGGTTATCATACAGCGGTTGCATGTACGGGTCAAGTTTTTCTTGTACATCTCCTGGCAAGTATCCGAGATCCCTGTTGGCAAGAGGTACAATCGGCCGTGCAAGAAATATTTGTTTATAGCTTTTTCGTTGATGTAAAGCAGCAGCAAGTGCAAGCAAGGTTTTACCGGTTCCTGCTTTACCAGTCAGAGCCACAAGTTGTATTTCTTTTCGTGTAAGAGCATCAATAGAGAAAGTTTGCTCAGCATTTCGCGGATCAATCCCGAATGTGGATAGTTTCTCAACACGGTTGATATGATCATTGACAGGGTTATAGTGTGCAAGAGCGCTTGATTTACCGCTTTTAAGAATGAAATATTGATGCGGACGTGGCTTTTCGATTTGGGTGAATTCCTTGACCGGTGTTCCGTCATGGTTTTTATAAAGCTGTGAAATCAGGTCATTATCCAGGTTTTCCAGGGTGGTGATCCCTTTGTACAGGTCATCAATATTGGCCACTTTGTCGGTTTCATAATCCTGTGCCTGGATACCAAGCGACTTGGCTTTCATTCTCAGGTTAATGTCCTTGGTAATTAAAGCAACATTTTTTTCAGGATTCTTCTCACAGATATAATCAGAAATTGCAAGGATCCTGTGATCCGGAGTTTTTTCGGGAAAAGATTCTGAAACCAGCTTAGAGAATTCTTTTCCTGTCACAATAAAAAGCTTTCCTCTTCCTTTACCTAAACATACTCCATCTGTAAAGAGCTGATCTCCTGAGAGTTTATCTAACTCACGGGTAAATTCCCTGGCGTGAAAATTTATCAGGTTATTTCCTCTTTTAAACTTGTCCAACTCTTCCAGAACAACGATTGGAATAATTATATCATTTTCCTGGAAGTTGTAAAGACATTTATAGTCGTGAAGCAATACGTTGGTATCGAGAATGAATATTTTCTTTTTTTTCGCCATGCTCAAATTTTTAAAGATGTCAAAAAGTCAAAGAGTCAAAATGACTAAAATGCTAAAAGTTTAAGGTAACTGAAGTTTGAAATTAGTTAAGTAAGTTAATCAGGTTGAGTAATTTAAGTAAGTTGTGTCAACTAATTCAGCCCAATCAGCTTATTAATCCATAAACTCCTCAAATATCCGTTACCTTACGATAAATATAATAAAAATTGTTATTTTTCATTAAAATTGTAATCATAAATAAATTTTTAACTGATAACAAGATCATGGAAGTTCAGGAAGCAATATTAACCCGTAGAAGTATTCGAAAATACACAGATAAGAAAATTTCGGAAAATTCAATAAATACCATACTAAAAGCTGCTATGTATGCACCCTCGGCCATGAACCAGCAACCCTGGCATTTTATTATTGTGGATGACACTGAAATTTTACTGAAACTGAGCCGGATCCATCCATACGGCAAAATGCTTTCTGAGGCAAGTCACGGTATCCTGGTTTGTGGTGATGAAGAGGTTCAATTAACTAAAAATTATTGGCCTGTTGATTGTGCCAATGCAACGCAGAATTTATTACTTTCTGCCCACGGAATTGGATTGGGTGCTGTTTGGCTCGGTGTCTATCCGCGGGAAAAAAGAATGAAGGATATGAAAAATTTTTTTCATCTTCCGGAGCACGTTCATCCATTTGCCCTGTTATCCCTTGGTTATCCGGCAGAGGAGAAATCAATGCCCTGCCGGTTTAATCCGAAAAGAGTTCATAAAAACAAATGGTAACCGTATATGGATGTATCGGAAGCAACCAGGCAGCTCGTGTCGTGTCAATTTAATATTGACGTATTAGGAATAGTTGGCAGTTGGCAAAAAGCAATTGGCAAAAGGCAGTTGGCAAAAAAAAGGCAGTATTATAACCAGGATTATGGCAGGAAGTTTTCGTGATTTAACAGTTTAAATGAAAGCAGATGCTTTGGCAATGGAAATTTTTGAAATAACAAAAAAAATCCCTTCTGAAGAAAAATATGAATTGACATACCAAACCAGGAGATTTTCACGTGCAGAAATGGAAAACACTGAACCTCAAGTTTCACTGGATTTTGCAAAGACTTGTAAGTATATCTCTCAGAAAGAATACCGGGAGCTTCGTAACAATTCAAAAGAAGTAAGCAGAATGTTAAATCATATGGTGAAAAATCCTGAGAAGTATAATCTAAAACAGTGAAAAGAAAATATCGTAATATTGCCAACTGTTTTTTGCCAACTGCCAACTTAAGGGTTGCAACAAAATAAGTTTGACGTGATACTTGTAACATATTATTGAAATGAATTACAATGAGGTTTTAGAGTATTTATACAACCGGTTACCTATGTTTCAGAGACAGGGTAAGATCGCCTATAATGCAAAACTGGATAATTCCCTTGCAATGGATGAATATTTTGGTCATCCGCATAAGAATTTCAGGTCTGTTCATATTGCAGGAACAAACGGAAAGGGGTCAGTTGCTCATATTCTTGCTTCTGTTCTTCAGGAAGCCGGTTTCAGAACGGGTCTCTATACTTCTCCACATTTAAAGGATTTTCGTGAGAGAATACGTGTTAACGGAATGCCTGTTCCGGAGCGAAATGTTATTGATTTTGTTAAGCAAAACAAGGAATTATTAGAAAAGACCGAACCATCATTTTTTGAAATGTCTGTGGCAATGGCTCTCAACCACTTCTCTGATGAGGGAGTGGATATAGCTATTATTGAGACAGGTATGGGAGGAAGGCTCGATTCAACTAACATAATAACGCCTCTGTTATCGGTAATTACCAATATCGGAACGGATCATAGCATTTATCTTGGAGACTCCCTGGAAAAAATCGCTCAGGAAAAAGCAGGGATCATCAAACCTGGAATTCCTGTAGTTGTTGGTGAAACGGGCAAAGAAACGGATCATGTTTTTATTGAAAAAGCTCAAAAAACAGGTTCTGAAATAATATTTGCTGACCATAATTTAAGTTCGGAATACTCATTCATGTCCCTCGACGGGTTGCAGGTGATGAATATTGAAAAGAAGAGAGGGGAGGGATATCATGAATTAAAGATCGATCTGGCAGGACTATATCAACGGAGAAATGTGATCACTGCTTTACAGGTAGTGGAAAAGCTGAACAAGATGAAATTCGGGATAAGCCGGAAATCACTTTACAATGGAATGAGACTGGTAAGGAAGAATACCGGTTTTCGGGGGAGGTGGGAGGTTCTGGATAATGATCCGCTGATAGTTTGTGATACGGGACATAACAGAGAAGGATTATTGATGGTAATGGAGCAGATAAGCCAGACTCCATGGAAGAACCTGCATATGGTTATAGGGATGGTGAACGATAAAGATCTGACTAATATTCTTCCCCTGTTTCCGGCGGAAGCCAATTATTATTTTTGCAGGCCTGATATTCCCCGCGGGCTGGACAGTCATATTTTAAAGAAGGAAGCAGCAAAATACGGACTTGCAGGCAAATCGTATGGCAAGGTGACAGATGCTTTGGAAGCAGCAACGCAGCAGGCAGATAGCAGGGACATGATCTTTATCGGAGGAAGTACTTTTGTTGTTGCTGAGGTATTATAATAAATTTCTTTTTGCAGAAATAAAAAGGAGGTTTATATTTGCACTCCGTTTTGGACAACTGGTTCAGAAGGTTATTTGACTAAAGTTTTAGAATATAATTATAGCATAGGGCGATTAGCTCAGCTGGTTCAGAGCATCCCGACTGACAAGTCGGGAGGGTCATTAGTTAGGGAGAAATGATAAAATATTAATTTAAGGGCGATTAGCTCAGTTGGTTCAGAGCGCCTGCCTTACAAGCAGGAAGTCACTGGTTCGACTCCAGTATCGCCCACCCAATAATAGCAAGGCTTTCAGCTTAACAGCTGAAGGCTTTTTTATTTTCAGTTGCAACATGGTTGCAACAATTTAATCAATAATTTTACAATACTTCATTTGCTATTTGGTATAAATATCATATAATTATAACTGTCATTATGAGATGGGGAAATAGAGCAAATGACAAGTTTTCATTTTGATTTAGAAAATGAATGCAATAGGCTTAAATACAACGCAATGACTGAAAAGAAGGCTATTTAAGTAACTTTAACTGGTAAGTAATGCTCTGTGCTTAATATGAGATAATTGGTTAGGTGGCTTTATAATGAGTCAATATTTAACTGGTGTTATTAGAGTCAGCTTTAAATTATTGTTAATACATATTTCATTTTCTTGATTATCTAAATATATATTGAATATACATATTATTTACATATACTTCATCTCCACTAATCATATAATTACAATGAATATTGTCTTTTTACTTAATCCTCTCGAATTTCCTTCATGCCTTCTAGAAAACTCATAGACATCTATCTGTTACGCCTTTTTAATTTTAGGTTTAAACCACTTTTTAGCATGATCTTTTACAAGAATTACTACCTCTTTGCCCAGAAATAGAAGCGTACCATAAAATAATACTTCACCAACAATGAAAATACCTAGAATAAGTCCACCGATTTTGGCAGTACTCAGCTGCATCCATTTTCCAATTACACCACCAATTACGGGAGATCCAACTATTAAGAAATAGCTTAATATTTGTAAACCAAACATTATTTTCTTAAAAGGTGTATTTATTAAACTTTTAAATGTTCGTTTTTTCTCATCCATGTTTCTAATCTGAGAATATCTTTTGGTTTGGCAGCCAAATTTCATTTATATATATTTCTGTGAAGTTTGCGTATAACGGTCAGTATATGAAAAGTAAGCGATTTCGAAGCACAAAAATTTAAACTACAAAAATGTTGAAACGAGCTATTAATCCTCATACTACTACTATACCGCTTATTTTTTATATACATTGTGTGTGCCTTGAATGGTAAAAGTAGTTAAAGTATAGTTCTTTGACAAGACTAACGGGGTGCAAGTCCCCTGTACGCCTGTAACATGTCCTCCAAGAAGGAGGATAGGGAAGTACTAGTAAGCTGCAAGGGCGCTGTGGGTGACCACAGGTCTGAAGTAAGCAGGACTACAAAAGCCTGAAC
>JADFQJ010000011.1 GCA_022561875.1 Bacteroidota bacterium
GAAATTACATAATTTTTACGTTTTTCGGGGGTTTTCTATGACTATTTATCAACATATTCTGCTGATCATCTGCGGATTATGTTATTGGCGAAGGTCCCTGATTAAGTAATCGTGTATTATAATTGTTTTATTGCTATTTACTCTTTTGTTGACTGCTGACTGCTGACTGTTAACTAATTATTTATGAAACCCGAAAATTAAGGTTTTATTAATCAATTTTCGAAGCTAAATTCTTATTGTCAGCAAACATAATAAATTATTCGTAAACAAATTGGGATTAACAGTCCTTTATAGTAGAAGAGAGGTGATGAGGAGAAGAAGGGAATAACGAAGTCATTATTTAGGACGTTTTTTTTATCGCTTTTTATATACATCTCTCCGATGGCCAACTTTTACCACAATTACAAAAAGTTTTTCATCTTCTATTGAATAGACAATACGATAATTTCCCTGGCGAATACGATACTTTTCTTCATCTGACAGCTTTTCACATCCAAAAGGTCTTGGATTAATAGAAAGTTCTTTGATCCTTCCAACAATTTTCCGTAAAATCTTTTTTGGTACCTTTTCAAGTTCTTTTGCCGCAGATGGTTTAATGTAAATTCTATATTTTACCACTCGATTTCAGATCTTTCAATACATACTCAAAATCTAAATTTGGCTCGTTTAAACGCTCTTCAAAGGCTTCTAAATCCTCCAAATCTTCAGCAAATGAAAGCTTTACCGCTTCATTTACTATAGCTGAAATTGATTTAGAAACCTGGGCAGATTTAATCTTCAATGCCCGGTGAAGTTGCGGATCAAGATAAATTGTCGATCTTTTTAATGTTGATTCCATAGCTCAATTATACATAAAAACATTTTAACATCAAAACGTTTTACAGTTAAAATAAATATTACTCCTGCGCCTTAACCCAGTTTACAAGTCCTTTTTTATTGACTATTTCCATAAGCTTTTCCGGCAGGGGGGCAAATAAGAATTGTTTTTCTTCTATTATTATCTTTCCACCCAAAAAATCCACATCTGCCCTATCCCCTTCCCTGTATGCATCAACTGCTTCAGGAAGTACAATAAGCACAAGTCCCTGGTTTATAGCCGAACGGTAGAATATCCTGTTTACCGATTTGACAATTATTGCCTTGATACCTGCATGTGCCAGTCCAACCGAAGGATGCTCACGGCTGCTGCCACACCCGAAGTTATCACCTGCGATGATCATATCACCCTTCTGAACATTTTTTGAGAAGGCAGGATCAAAACCCTTAAAAAGAAAAGGCATAATAGCTTCAGCATCTGAACTAAGGATATCGTATGTCAGGTTCCCGGCGAACATCTGGTCGGTATTAAGATTATTGACATCCTTGTAGTTCCATACTCCATTGATCCTACGGTTTTCACCATTTTTTATTTCGAGGGTTGAGCTTTGCTCTTTTGTATAGGGAAACTTATCGTCTGCATTAATGCCCCGTGGATCAGTTATCTCACCTTTAATAGCCGAACAGGCAACTGTCGCAGGCGAAGCCAGGAATATTTCAGCGTTTTTATTACCCATTCGCCCAAGGAAATTCCTGTTTGCAGTTGATATAACTTTATATCCGTCAGCCGGTATCCCCTGCCCTGTCCCAAGGCATGGTCCGCACGAAGGACTTAAAACATTTGCACCTGCTTTTATCAATTTGGTGATAATCCCTTCTTCTATTGCCTGCAGGTATATCTTTTCAGAAGCAGGAATAACAAGCAACTGGAAATCTTCAGTAATTTTTTTTCCGTCAAGCACCCCGGCAGCTATCTGTAAATCCTCCAGGCGTCCATTTGTACAGGTACCAATCAAGCCCTGCTGCAATTTTGTTCCCTGAACCTCAGAAACAGCTTTAACATTATCAACATGATGCGGCGCTGCCACAAGAGGAAATAGCTCATCCAGATTTATCTCCAGCTCTTTTGCATAATGAGCGCCTTCATCAGCCCAAACTCCTTTGATCTCTTTCTCATGATAAAACTCAGAAAGTACCTCATCAGGCGGAAAAACCGCATTCTTAGCTCCCATTTCGGATGCAAGGTTAGCAAGTGTCATTCGTTCCGGGATGGAAAGACTTTTCACTCCTTCGCCATGATATTCGATCGACATGTAATTGGCGCCTGCTGAGCCGGTCATACCAATGATCCATAACGAAATATCTTTTGCATAAACACCTTCCTTAAGTTTACCCTGCAGAGTTATCTTAACAGATTCCGGTACACGGAACCATGTTTCTCCCCTCTTCCAGATACCGGCTGATTCGGTACGGTCAATTCCGGCAGCCAGAGCATTAAAAGCGCCTGCCGTACAGGTATGGCTGTCGCTGCCGACAATTATCATCCCGGGCTTTGCATGGTAAGACATTATCTGGTGACATATTCCCTTTCCGGTATCGTAGAATCTTTTTATACCCTGTTCTCTAACAATATCCCGGATAGTCTGGTACTGGGTAGCCAGTTTAGCGCTTGTCGGGGGTGCATTGTGGTCGAGTACTACCAACATCCGGTCGGGGTCAGCTACTCTCCTGCCCTCCATTTTCTGAAATGTTTTGTAAATAGAAGCGGTATTATCATGGGTAAGGACAATATCCGGTTTCCTGAACACAATAGAACCGGTTTCCGCTCCAAGGATCTTCTCTACGAAAGTTTTCTCTGACATGGCTTATGTATCAATAATATATTTAATCGTTTACCTATCATTTGTTGTCATATACTTCCTTCGATCGTGTCATATGTTCGCTATCGCTCACACGCTTTTATATAGTGAAACAGGATTTTGCGAGGAGCGTAGCGACGAAGCAATCTCCCAAGAACAACCGGAATGCCGAATAAACGGACCGTTATAGACTTTAGGAAAATCCATGAAAGATTGCTTCACTTCGTTCGCAAAATCCTTTTTCATCATTCATCCTTCCCTAAAACAAACCTCCATTCTGATAAATTTCCATCTGCACATCTGAGAACGGATCTGTTTTTGTTGATTTTCCGTTTTCCAGGTTCTTAATCACGCCTGTTTCAAAGTTAACATGGATTTTATCACCACTTCCAATATTCAGGTCATCCAGGGTTTTATATACCATGATCGGGAAAGCGGCATTAATTGCATTCCGTTCATAGATAGCTCCAAACGATTTTGCAAGAATAATCTGCACACCCAGCGATTTGAAACAGTCCACTGCCTGCTGGCGTGAGCTTCCGCTACCAAAGTTCTTTCCTGTTATAACAATATCACCCTTCTGTGCCTTGCCTGCAAAATCCTTATATCCTTCAAAGTTATCGAAAGTATATCGACCCATTTCATCGAAATCGGTAATTGTCAGATATTTATTATGAAAGATCATATCGGTATCTATATTGTCATGATCTATCACCCATACCCTGCCTTCCACAATTGTTGGTTTATCAAATGACGGCTTGGTTTCCTTTTTCACCTTCTCAATCCTTTCCAGCTTCTCAGAAGGTTCAAAAACAGCAGGTTCAGCAGGTATTTTATCAGGAGTAGTGATATATCCTGCCACTGCTGAAGCAGCTACTACTGCAGGTGATGCCAGGTAAACTTCACCTTTTCCCTGCTTACCGGGGAAATTCCTGTTACCTGTACTGACGGTTATCTCTCCTGGTCCGTTCTGTCCCACCTGTCCTGCTGCACAACCTGCACAACCTGCATTTGAAACCAAAGCGCCCGACTTTTTAAAAATCCGGATAATCCCTTCCTCAAGGCACTGGTCCCACACACTATTGGTTGATGGAACAATCTTAAGAACTACGCCCGGAGCAACTTTTCTTCCTTCAAGCACTGCGGCGGCAACTCTCATATCTTCCATCCTGCCGTTAGTGCAACTGCCGATAAAAGCCGAGTCGATCTTCGTTTTACCTGTCTCTGCAATATCAACAGTATCATGAGGATTCCCTGGTTTTGAAACCCTTATAATAAACTTACTCACATCAATATCAATCACCTGATCATATGCTGCATCTTCATCAGGAGCGATTACCAGAGGTTCTTTTCCCGACCGGTCTTTACAATATTGAACTATTTGTTCATTTGGCGGGAAAATAATATTTATAGCGCCCATCTCTGTAGCCATCGAAGAAATGGTTATCCGGTCGTCAAGAGATAAAGTTTCAATAGCTTCACCTGCCATCTCAATGGAATAGCCCAGCAATGAATTTGCCCCGAATTCAGAGAGAAGATTCAGGACAATATCTTTAGCAAAGATCCCTTGAGGAAATTGTCCGGTCAGATTCAGTTTCACTGTTGCAGGAACTTTGAACCATACCTTGCCTGTACTCCATGCAACAGCTATATCACGATCGCCCATTCCCTGTCCGAAAGCACCTACGGCACCCAGAATATTGGCATGTGAATCGGTTGAAATGGCAGTTGTTCCCGGGTACACCAGTCCTTCATCAATAAGAAGATGGGTTCCGATTCCTGCATCAATATCATATACTTTTATCCCGTGCTCTCTTGCAAATATCCTGCATATCTGCTGGTTAGTCGCATATTTCTGATCAGAACCTGTTGGGTTGGTATCAAATGTAAAAAAGGTTTTTGAAGGATCATCAATCCCCAGGTTATTCTCTTTTATATTCTTCACAACATTAGGTCCCCCAAAGTCTCTGGCAACTCTAACATCGATCTCCACATCAACAATATCTCCGGGTTTTACTTTATCCCTGCCTGAATGAATGGCAAGTATCTTTTCAGTCATTGTTAATCCCATAACTATATTATTTTTTTTTCAACCAGAACGTTCACAAGTAAAAAATCGTTGGGCAGTTATCTACCGTGCTTTAATTAATTGTATATCCGACTCAATTTCAGTACTTTATTTGATTAATAATATCATACCTGCCCTATGCTTTTTGCTAGCTGTTATAAGCTGGGTGTTATTTAGTCCGTTTCTTTTCTAATGTTTTTATACCCAATTTTTCTTCTTGGCTTTTCTTCTATTTTTTTTTGATGCAGAGCGTCGATTTTATCAAGTAAAAATTTAAACACTTGATTTATTTTATCGTCTAATGCTCGTATTTCTGAACGTAAATCTTTATTTTCCATTAACATCGCCCGATACCTGGCAAAAGCCCTCATAATGTCAATATTAATAGAAATTGCCTTTTTAGAACGCAATACAGACGAAAGCATTGCTACTCCTTGTTCGGTAAATACCAATGGATTTACACTTGAATGTTTCAAGTTAGATAACCGGTCACAATTTGTTACCAGTTGTTCCTTTTCTTCATTGGTAAGTTGAAACATAAAGTCATCAGGAAATCTGTCAATATTTCTTTTTACTTGTTGTTTTAATACTTTTGTTTCAGTTTCGTATAATGCTGCTAAATCAGCATCAACCATTATTTTATATCCGCGAAATTCAAATATTAATGATTGATAATCAGCTTTTATTAAAGTACTTTCCATCGTATTGATTTAAAACTGGTCACATTTTGTGACCAGTTCGTTCAATATGTAAAAGCAAAGAATTATTCTTTTTCAATCCTTTCTGTTTTATAACATTTCAATACCTACAACAGTGTTATATCTCCAAAACAAGCGCTGAAGCGCCACCTCCCCCATTACATAGTCCGGCAACGCCATATTTTGCATTATTTTGTTTTAAAACGTTTATAAGTGTAACAACAATTCGCGCTCCGGAAGCACCGATAGGATGGCCCAGAGAAACAGCTCCTCCGTTAATATTAACCTTGTCACTGTTCAGTTCCAGTTCATTTAGTGTAGCGAGCATCACAACTGCGAACGCCTCATTTATTTCAAAATAATCCACCTGATCCTGCTTCAGTCCTGCTTTTTTCAAAGCTTTAGTAATGGCCTTTGCCGGTGCAGTAGTAAACCATTCAGGAGCCTGTGCAAAATCCGCATAACCAATAATCCGTGCCAAAGGCTTTATACCCATCTTCTCAGCCTTATCAGGAGATATCAATACAACCGCAGCAGCGCCGTCATTAATAGTCGAAGCATTTGCAGCAGTTACCGTACCATCTTTTTCAAAAACCGGTTTTAATTTCGGTATTTTTTCAAAATCTGTTTTTGTAAATTCCTCATCCACATCAACAATCACCGGATCACCTTTTCTTTGTTTGATCTCAACCGGGACAATTTCATCCTTAAAAAGTCCTTTTTCCGTAGCTGCTGCAGATCGCCTGTATGACTCTTCAGCAAATTTATCCTGTTCCTCACGACTTATCTTCTTTTCTCGTGCACATAATTCTGCTGCACACCCCATATGATAGTCGTTATACACATCCCATAAACCATCTTTTACCATGCCGTCAATTAGTTTTGAGTCTCCAAGCTTATGCCCTGTCCTGTGTCCCGGCAGATAAAACGGGACATTAGACATGCTCTCCATACCACCTGCAACAACAATATCATTATCACCGGCTAGTATTGATTGTACGCCCAGCATAATGGCCTTCATTCCTGAGCTGCAAACCTTATTCACCGTAGTACATGGAATGCAATCCGGTAATCCTGCAAAAATAGCAGCCTGCCTGGCAGGTGCCTGTCCGAGATCAGCAGAAAGAACATTTCCCATAAAAACTTCATCCACATCGCTACTGTCAATCCCTGCCCTCTCCACTGAGTTTTTAATTGCAATGGCGCCTAAAGCGGTGGCACTCAAAGAAGACAATGAACCTCCGAAACTGCCAACCGGTGTACGGGCAGCCGAAATAATATAAACTTCCTTTTTTTCCATAAAATTTGTTTTATGCTAATTCAATATTTTAAAATTCTTATTTTCGTTTTTAAAGTACAATTTATTTACCTAAATACATATTTGTTTAGGAAATACTTGCCTAAACCGGTAAACTTCTTCTTACTTTCTCCCCTTACTTCTTCTCTCTTCACTTTTGCCCACAGTGAAATGTGCTCCTTTATACTTTCTTCATCAATCATCATTCGTCCTTCCATTCATTCTTCATCCTTAAAAAAGCGAAAGCAAAACTTGATAGTTACTAATTTTTTTTGTAAATTGCTCACAATATAAAACTGTAAACCTAAGTCTCAAAAAATAATTTATTCCGGTTAAAAACCCGGTAATAGATATATGTAATAGAATAGCAAATAAAAAGTTATATTTTATGTGCCATTATATTCATAAACCACGTAAAGGCATTTAAATATGCCCTGCACCTGATATTATGCAGTGCAGGGTAATAATATAACTCTATGTTCAAAACCAACTTAAAAATTTATGTTATGAAAACAATAATTCAAATATTTTATTTGTTTCCTGCCTTAGCGGTAACAGTAATGAGTTGCCAGAAGGAACCTATAGAACCGGTAACGGAACTGGCTATTGACGGGGAACAAAAAGTTATAGCTGTAGAAAAAAATGGTATTGGCATTGAATTTTGTTTGCTGAATGAAGAAGGCGAACCGGCTACTGTTTTCAATGAAGGCGAGAACTTCAGATTTCGCCTGGCTATAACAAACAATGTTGAACCGGATACAGCTATGTATATAATTAGTAAATTTTTACAAAATTCTTCCCTTTTTATGGTTTTCAATAGTGCTGGTGATACGATAGGGAAACCTGTTATTTTTCGTGGGGCGGATTTAGTAGCTGAAACTACAAATCAAATAAAACAGGAAGAGAAATGGGATATAGAGATTCCCTGGCATGAAACCAGAGGTACGGAAGTGCCTTATGATTATCATAATTTAATACGTTTCCTTAACTCTTATTTCATGGGTCTTAACCAACAACCTTTATCAAAGGGTAAGTATTATACAGAACTTACGCAACAGTTTTGCCTTGGGAAATATCTTCCGCATCCACAAAGTGAATTCGTATGTACAGATACTTTAGAATTAAAAATAAACTTTGAAATAAAATAAAACTTTAAATCAATTATTATGAAAAAGTTATCTATCTATCTGTCTGTCTATTTGCTGTTAGCAATTAATGTAACAGCTCAGGTTACCTCCAATATCTATTCTGAGAAATCAAAGGTCTTTGATTTATATCCCCAGTTCAGTGAACTCCGCTATTCAGCACCCGAAATAATAATGCCCGGTTTTGATATTAACCGCCTTTTAGAAGAAGACGAGGCGGTAAAAGGCAAGGATGTGCCATATCGTTTTGGTAAAGGGTTTGATGTAAACTATTCGCTTGCCGACGGTAAATGGACAAAGATTGACAGCGGCAGGGTCTGGCTGATGAAGGTCTCTTCACCCGGGGCATATTCCATTAATTTTATTTTTAATGAGCTATTCCTTCCTGAAGGGGCTGAATTGTATATATACAACGCCGACGGCAGTATGGTTTACGGACCTGTAACTTCATCATTCAACCTTCCCTTCGTCCTTCCAGTAGTAAATGACAACGTATCATATGCAAGGAAAACATTCCCGGGAAGTTCTTCCTGTATTTCATAATGCTTGCCCATTGTATGACTAATATGGGTCAGGTAGGTCTTTTCAGGTGACACCTCTTTAATAATGGCAAGGGCTTCTTCAAGATTAAAATGAGATATATGTTTCCGTTTGTGCAGAGTATTTATTACCAGGAAACGTGTACCGTATAATTTCTTTTTTTCCTCTTCAGGTATATAATTGGCATCAGTGATATATGTAAAGTCATCTATCCTGAAACCATAAATAGGAAGCCGGTAATGGTAAATACGTATTGGTATAATTTTCAACCCACAGATATCCAAGATACTGCCATCAATAGTATGGAGGTTCATCTGTGGCATACCCGGATATTTCAATTCCGCAAAAACATAAGAGTATTCCCTTTTAACAGCTTCCTGTACTCTTTTTTCAGCAAAAATATCGATTGCCCGGTGGGATCGGAAATTAAACGGACGCACATCATCCATTCCGGCAATATGGTCTTTATGCTCATGTGTCAAAAGAATAGCATCTAACTTGCGTACCCCTGCACGTAACATCTGTTGCCTGAAATCGGGCCCTGCATCAATAACAAGAGTAACATCTTCCGTTTCAATAAGTACAGACGTACGCAGTCGCTTGTCCTTTGGATCGTCCGACCGGCATGTATCACAATCGCATGTAATAACCGGAACTCCCTGAGAAGTACCTGTACCTAAAAAAGTAATCTTCATACCGGCAAATATAACCTGAATTATTTATGATTGGAATAAAAAAAAGGCTAAGGCTAAGGCTGAGGAAAAGGAAGAGGAAGAGGGAAGAGTTCAAGGTTCAGTGACTGGGTGCTGGGTGCTGGGTGCTGGGTGCTGGTTAGTCAAAATGCCGACTGCCGACTGAGGACTGCCGACTGATTAGTTAGATATTTTATACTATTTTTGTTGAAATTCATAGCCATGGAAGCTTCAATATATCTGATACCGGCAAGCCTGGGAAGTGATAAGACAAACCATTTTCTTCCTGATCTTGTTTTCAGTGTGATCAATAAAATCAATCATTATATTGTTGAAAATGAACGGTCTGCAAGAAGGTACCTGATCAAGCTGGGGATCAAAACCCCCATTGATGATCTTCAGTTCTATATTCTGGATAAAAACACTAAGCCAAATGAAATCGGTAAATTCTTAGGTCCTGCCAGACAAGGGAATAACATGGGAATCATCTCTGAAGCAGGGACTCCGGGTGTTGCCGATCCGGGTGCAGATATCGTAGAAATTGCCCACCGGGAAAACATCCGTGTAATACCTCTTGTTGGACCCTCCTCCATCCTTCTTGCCCTGATGGCTTCGGGATTAAACGGTCAGAATTTTGCATTTACAGGGTATTTACCAATTCAAAAGGACGAAAAAACAAAAAGGATCAAACAGCTTGAGATACGTTCCGGAAAAGAGAACCAGAGCCAGATATTTATGGAAACTCCTTACCGGAACCAGAAAATGCTGGATGATCTTTTCAAAACATGCTCGCCACAAACCCGTCTTTGCATTGCAACTGATATAACAATGGACAGTGAGTGCATAAAGACAAAAACAATTGCTGATTGGAAAGCCAACCCGCCCTATATCCATAAACACCCCACCATATTTATTCTTCATGCATAACCGTGGCCTTGTAAATTGCCGGAAAAACCAGTCAGGTAGAATATAAAATGCTTAAAATGAACTAAAATACCTGAATTTTGAATTAACTGAGTAAGTTAAGTCAACCTACTCAACCACTCAACTACTCAACTTCTATCACTACCTTACAGCAACATTGCATCACAGTCAAGAGTCAAAAGTTAAGAGTTATAAGAAAGGACAGTGTACTATGCTTGCTCTTTGCCCTATGCACCCAGCACCCAGTAACCAGCATCCAGTAACCAGTACCTAGCAACCAGTAACCAGTAACTTAGCTTAATTATTTATTTCACCAGTAATTCCCTGTTATTTTTTTTTATATATTGTTGCCACAATAATTCAAAAGAATTACAAATATAATTGTTTAACTTTATTTTATACTAATGAAACTTTATTCAAACAAAATCCCGGGAACAACGGGCAAGATTATCAGTTTTGTATTATTATCTCTAATAACATCAGGCATAGCGCTGTCACAAAAGCTGGATATGGACAATCTAAAAGATTTGAAAGCAAGGAGTATTGGTCCGGCAGGAATGAGTGGCCGTGTAACTTCAATTGCCGTAGTGCATAACCGGCCTGAGATCATTTTTGTGGGTACTGCTTCAGGTGGGTTATGGAAATCTGAGAGTGGTGGTATTGAATGGAAACCGGTTTTTGATGAAGAAAAGGTTGCTTCGATCGGCGCTGTAGCCATTGATCAGAGTAACCCTGATATCATTTGGGCCGGGACCGGTGAAGGTAATCCGCGTAACAGCCTTAACGGCGGGTATGGGATCTATAAAAGTATTGATGGCGGAAAAACATGGAAACTTATGGGTCTTGAGAAAACCAGGCATATCCACCGTGTTATCATTCATCCCAAAAATAGTGATATTGTTTACGTTGGTGCAATTGGCACTCCCTGGGGTCCTCACCCTGAAAGAGGAATTTATAAAACTACTGATGGTGGTAAAACCTGGGAAAAGATCCTTTTTGTCAATGAACTAACCGGTGCAGCCGATCTGGTTATGGATCCTTCGAATCCAGACAAACTGTTTGCAGCAATGTGGGAACATCACAGGTACCCCTGGTTTTTTAAATCCGGTGGTAAAGGATCAGGCCTGCATATGACCATTGACGGCGGAAAAAACTGGAAAAAACTTGAAGATAAAGACGGGCTTCCAAAAGGTGAACTGGGAAGGATAGGTCTTGCTATTGCCAGAAGTAATCCGAAAATAATATATGCGTATATCGAATCAAAAAAGAATGCAATATACCGCTCGGTTGACGGCGGATATAAATGGGAAAAGCGAGGTGATAAAAATATTGGAGGGCGGCCTTTCTATTATGCAGATATTTTTGTTGATCCGGAAAATGAGAACCGGCTGTATAGTCTGTTTTCAAGAGTTAACATAAGTGAAGACGGGGGGAAAACATTTAGTCAGCTTATTGGCTGGAATATACACCCGGATCATCATGCATGGTGGATTCATCCTGAAGATCCCGACTATATGATCAACGGAAACGATGGTGGAATGGCAATAACGCATGACCGGGGAAAAACATGGAGGTTTATCTCCAATCTTCCGGTTGCACAGTTTTATCATATAAACGTTGACAGGGAGCTTCCATACAATGTGTACGGCGGAATGCAGGATAATGGTTCATGGCGCGGACCGGCATACACATGGACAAGAAATGGTATTATTAATACCTACTGGGATAATCTTTCAGGAGGCGACGGGTTTGATGTTGTACCAGACAGCAGTGATTCCAGGTATTGCTATTCTATGTCGCAACAAGGTTATGTTGGAAGAGTAGATCTGTTAACAGGAGATATGAAAAGTATAAGACCTCTACATCCTGATGGTATCGATTTGAGATTCAACTGGAACGCAGCCATTGCACATGATCCTTTCGATAAAAGTACTATTTACTTCGGCAGCCAGTTCGTTCATAAAAGTACTGATCATGGTGAAAGCTGGGAGATTATCTCTCCTGACCTGACAACCAACGATCCGGAGAAGCAAAAACAGGGTGAAAGTGGCGGGCTGACCTACGATGTTACCGGTGCAGAGAATTATACTACAATAATCGTTATTTCACCCAGTCCTGTACGGAAAGGTATCATATGGGCCGGTACTGATGACGGAAATCTTCAGCTTACAAAAGATGGCGGAAAAACCTGGGAAAATCTGGCCGTTAAACTCAAGGGGGTTCCTGAAGGAAGCTGGATCCCGCAGATCAAACCTTCATCCTATAATCCGGGAGAAGCCTACGTAGTAATAAACAATTACCGGAGAAATGATTACACACCCTACCTTTTGCATACTGAAAATTATGGCAAATCATGGGACAGAGTTGCAGATGAATCGGATGTCTGGGGTTACTGTCTCTCATTTGTACAGGATCCTGTTGAACCAAGACTCATGTTCCTGGGTACTGAATCCGGACTATACGTTAGTATTGACAAAGGTGAAAACTGGACAAAATGGACCAACGGATATCCTACAGTATCAACAATGGATATGGTAATTCATCCGAGGGAGTACGATCTGGTGACCGGTACCTTCGGCAGGTCAGCTTATGTGCTCGATGATATCCGCCCGTTAAGGGAATTAGCCCGCAACGGTATTGAAACGTTGGATAAAGAGATCAAAGCATATAACCCGCCAACTGCTTACCTGGTAAATTATAAAAACGCACCCGGCTTCTTTTCAGCCGGAGATGCATATTATTCAGGAGAAAATCGTTCCCGCGGCGCTATGATCACTTATTCTGTTAAGGAGGGTAATGAAAACGCTGAAGAAGCTATGAAAGATATGTACCGGCGTGGCAGAGGTGGTAGTAGCAGTAGCGGCAGTAGTAATGAGAATGATGAAAAGCCTGAGGCAGAGAAATCCAAAAAAGTAAAAATCAGGATCATTAATAATTCAGGTGACACTATACGCACTTTGACCCATATTCCCAAAACAGGTATTAACCGTGTCCAATGGAGACTTGACCGCAAAGGATTCCGGTGGCCGGGGTCCTCGAAACCAAAACCAGGTTCCCCTGAGCAGGGAGGTGGCGGTTTTGCCTTCCCGGGGAAATATAAACTTTTATTTAGCTATAATGGTGCTGTTGACTCTGCTTTTGTTACAGTGAAGATCGATCCGAGAATTGATTTCTCTCCGGAAGCAGCCAGGAAAAACCAGGAAATTATTACACAATTCATAAAAAAAGCCAATCTGCTTACCGAAGCTATTGACCGGGTAAAAGAAACAAAGTCAACTATGGCGCTTGTGAAAAAACAGATACCAAAGGAGAAATCTGAAGCGGTTGAGAATCTGAAAAAGGTGAGTAAAGAGGTGACTGACTCATTGAAATCCCTTACCAGCATACTTATTCCTGACGAAAGCAAACAAGGAATCTTTCGTAGCGACAAGGTGGTTACCAATAAGTTACGGTCTGTTAGAAGAATTATGTACTCATACCAACCACTTAATCCAACCCAGAAACTGGCAGTGAAGCAAGCTGAAGAGTTGATCACCGAAACGGTTGATAAGGTAAACCATTTCTATGAAACATCATGGAAGAAGTACAGAAAAGCAGTTGAAGAAGTAAATATATCACCGTTCAAGGATTATAAGACACTGAAACTTGAGTAATAATAACCGGTGAAAACTATTCAGCTAAAAAGCATGGGGTCTGAGATTATGGGAACCATGCTTTTTCTTAATTTGAATATAATCTATCTGACATCAACCAGCTCAACATCAAAGATAAGGGTTGAGTAGGGAGGAATAGATGTAGCGCCTGTTGATCCATATCCTAATTGTGAAGGTATAATAAGAGTTGCTTTTCCTCCTTCCTTCATATAGGCAATCCCCTCGTCCCAGCCTTGAATAACATATCCTACACCAAGTTCAAAAGAAAACGGGTTGCCTCCTTCAGAAGTATCAAAAACAGTACCGTCAATAAGTTTGCCTGTATAATGTACATATACAGTATCGCCCTGCTGTGGCTGCAAGCCAGTACCTGTTTCAGTTTCAATATAATAAAGTCCGCTTTCAGTAGATTGAACAGTTATATCATTCTTTTCAATATACTCTTTTATAGCTTCCTCTTCCTTTTTTATCAGATCCTCTTTATCATCAAGGCAGCCACCCAGGGTAAGTAATACACCCGTAAGCATAAACATAATTACGTTTTGTAATACCCTGCCTTTGTTAATTATTAATGTTTGCATATCGACTTTCATTTTTCGGTTAAAATTTGTGCATACCATTAAAGCATAATAAGTATACGGATTTTGCGAACGAAGTGAAGCAATCTTTCATGTCTTTTCGTAAAGCTCATAACATTCTATATATTTGGCATTCTGGTTGTTTTTGGGAGTTTGCTTCGTCACTTCGCTCCCCATGACGCTCTGGTCAGGGCAAGCTCGCAAAATCCTTTTTCATCCTTTAAAATCCAGTTAAAACTTCACCTCATTTTCTCATTTTATCATTTCTCTATCTCTTCGTCGCCTCTTCTCCTTTTCTCCTCTTCACATTTGACATCTGACATTTGACATAATTCAGCTCTCTCATCTTCCTTTAACTTTTTTTAATCTCAAATAATATACCAGTGATGCACCACGGGGGATTTTGTTTTCGTCACCCAGGAATCCGTGTGCCAGATAAGGAGGTAAAATAAAAATCGCTTCAGCCCCTTCATTCAACAAAAGTATTCCTTCTTCAAGTCCCGATTCAACACCTCCGGATCCGATAGTAAATTGTTTCGGACCGGTTTGTTCAGATGAATAACATACTGTACCATCCAAAAGGCTGATCTTGTATTCAATAGTTGCTATTTTGCCCTTCACAGCATCAGTACCGGTACCTTCTTTAATGATCATATACCATAAACCGGATCTGGTGGTATCCATATCCCAACCTCTTCTTTCAACATAATTCCCAATCCGCTCAATTTCTTTTTGTATAATGTACCGGTTAGTACTAATCAATGTCTCCTCATCAATGACTACCGGTTTTTTATCCTGATCACGGACATTGTTCCTGCACGAGAGCAACAAAACAGGAATGAGTAAAAACAAAGCTATATAAATAAGATAATTCACTTTCATTTCAGCTCTTCAGAATATTCATGTAAAAGTGAACGAAATAATCTAAGTGTTTCTTTCATATTTGTAAAAGATTCACCTCCGGCTGCATTCAGATGTCCTCCGCCGTTAAAATGTTTTTTCGAAAAAAGGTTCACAGGGAAATCTCCTTTCGATCTGAATGAGATCCTTACATGACCGAATTTCTCGATAAACAGGGCTGAAAAACAGATACCGTTAATTGAAAGAGGATAATTAACAAATCCCTCCGTGTCTCCCGGAACAAAGTTGTATCTCTTCAATTCATCCATTGTAATGCTGATAAATGCTGTATTATATTCCGGTATAACCTCCATTTTCTCCCGAAGTACATGTCCGAGCAATCTCATCCTGTTCTCTGAATAATTATCATAAACATGATTAAAAATCTCATCTTTGTTTATTCCATAACCTATTAATTCTGCCACTCTGATATAGGTTCCCGGATCGGATGAATTGAAGCTAAAACAACCGGTATCTGTCAAAATACCAACAAAAAGCGCTGTAGCTATTTCCTTATCAATAATATCACCTCCGCCAACAGATTTCATAAATTCATACAACAGTTCGCAAGTTGAACTGACCGATACATCGGAGATTATTACATCAGAAAACTTTTTCGGACCGGGATGGTGGTCAATCAGAACCTTCATGGCTCCTGATCTTTCAAAGAAAGGCTCCATATCTTTCAGCCTGGATGGATCATTGAAATCCAGGACAAAAATGAGATCGGCTTCTAAAAATACTTTTTCGATAATCTCCGGTTTTCTTTCAAATACCAGAATCTCATTAACCCCTTGCATCCAATCAAAAAACACCGGGCTTGCGTCAGGTAATGCAGCAGACACCACATATCCCATTTTACTGAAAAAGCGGGTCATAGACAAGAGCGAACCTATGGCATCACCATCCGGATGATAATGGCTAAGTATCAAGATATTGCCTGTATCCTTAAGCTTTTCCTTTACAGCGTTAACTGTTTTGCTCGAAATTGATTTCAATGAAATATCACTTTTTTATGATCTGCAAAGATATAAATAATTACAAACCGGTCAGACCGGTGAAACAAGGTATATAGCATTTTTAAAATTTAGCAGCAAGGAATTAACAGAAATCACTCACCGGGTGACTTGGAGTCACCCGGTGAGTTTTTTTATATCTTTTTCTCAGACCCTTCCAGGAACGCCTGCGGCGTACTCTGGCAGGTCTTTATTCCGGTTATACTCACAGTTGAAATTATGAGATGATATTTTAATCCACTGATTTATCTGTGGGTGTTTTGAATTATTTAGTACATTAGCAGCCAAAAAAAAAACATGAAAGGAAATATTATTACGCTCTCAATTATTAAACCATATGCTGTAAAAAGGGGATTTATCGGACCTATTATAGCTATTATCAACGAAGCAGGTTTCAAAATATCCGCAATTAAATCAGTGAAACTAACTATAGAACAGGCCGAAGAATTCTACATTATACATAATAGCAAACCATTTTATAATGATCTGGTTGAATTCATGTCGTCAGGACCTATTGTCGTTATGATACTTACAAAGGAAAATGCTATCGAAGATTTCAGGGAGCTTATTGGCAGCACCGATCCGGCAGAAGCAAAAGAGGGAACAATAAGGAAAAAATATGCCGATTCACTCCAGAAAAATGCTATTCACGGATCAGACAGCGATGAAAATGCAATAATTGAAAGTGATTTCTTTTTTGCTAAAAAAGACAGGTTTTAATTTACTCCCTCCGGTCGTGTCATTAACTCGCTGGTGCCCGTGTCAGGTGCTTCGGCTGCGCTTCAGCGTCATTCGTTCGCTGTCATAACCTAATGACTACCCAACTCGCAGGCTCACCCTCTTCTCCTTTTCTCCTTTTCTCCCCCTCTCTCCCTCTCCCTGTCTCCCTGTCTCTTCTTCTACTTCAACACGATCTCTTTAATAATCTCCTCACCTGCATTGCTGTTAATTCTTTCAATAATAACTTCACGAATCATCAGGAGTTCATTTTTCACAATTGATGAATTCATATACAGGTAAAGTTTTCCGTTTTTGATATATATCCTGTTTGTCCGGCGTGAAATGGCTTTTCCTACCAATTCTTCCCAGGAATTAACAACCTTTACTTCTTTTAATTTGCCTTCCAGCTGAGTCTCTTTCAGGTAATCCCTTATAACGTCTGCGATTTTTTGAGTATTAACTTTACGCATATATTCCTAAGTTACTACGTTTTATAATAAATAATAATTCCTTAAAATCTTTAATCCTTTTATCTTCCTAATTCTTTTTACTTTACTATAATAGTTATATTTTATACGTTATATGTTTGCACGGAACTCTTTGCTCTTTGACTCTTAGACATTTCGACTCTTCGACTTCACTCATCTCTCATCTCTCATCTCTCACCTCTCACCGCTCACCTCTTCTTCCACTCTTCCTCTCCTCTCTTCTGACAGATCTGTTATTTCCTTATTTATCCTAAACAACCTGAAATCGGCAGATAACTCAGAAAGTATCTTTTCAAGCCGCGACTGATGAGTATCTGTAATAAATATTTGTCCGAACTGATTTTCCGAAACCAAATGAATGATCTGCATAACCCGGGAAGCGTCAAACTTATCAAAAATATCATCCAGCAGGAGAATAGGTTCAAAACCACTTACATCTCTGATAAATTCATATTCAGCAAATTTCAATGCTACAAGATAGGTCTTTTGCTGTCCCTGCGAACCTACTCTTTTTATCTGATAGTCGTCAAGCTCAAGAACCAGATCATCTTTATGGATGCCTCTGGTAGTATATTGCAATATCCTGTCTTTATCAAGCGCTTCCCTGAAAACGTTCCTGAAGTTACCATCATGATGGTGCGAATGGTAAACCAATCCAACCGATTCATTTCCCGAGGCAATTGAATCATAATACTTCTGAAAAACAGGTACAAGTTTTTCAATGAAATCCATACGCTTTGCATATATCTTCTCCGAAAGAGGTATTAACTGTTCATCCCATAATTCAAGTGATTCCGGCTCAAACCTGCCTGACCTGGCAAAATCTTTCAATAATTTGTTACGCTGAGCCAACGCTTTGTTATATTGAATAAGATCGTTAAGATAGTTCCGGTCGTATTGTGAAATTACAGTGTTGATAAATTTCCGCCTTTCATCACTTCCGCCAACTATCAGATTGGTATCAGCAGGAGAGATCATAACAACCGGCAACAATCCAATATGGTCTGCCAATCGTTGATACTCTTTCTTGTTTTTTTTGAATTGTTTCTTCCTGTTTCTTTTCGAGCTGCAATAAATATTTTCCTGTGTATCATCTTTGATAAAAGTACCCTGAATAACAAAAAAATCTTCGTCGTACTTAATATTCTGACTGTCAATTGAATTAAAAAAGCTTTTAGTAAGTGACAAGTAATGAATGGCATCCAGGATATTGGTCTTCCCTACCCCGTTATTACCGACAAAACAATTGATCCTTGCCGAAAATTCCAGTTCAACCTGGCTGTAGTTCTTGAAATTAATTAGCGAAATATTCTGCAGATGCATAAAAACAGATTGAATTTTTCCGTTGTATAACTTGTCATTGCAAAGTTAAGAAAATAATGCTCGCCCGCCTGAATTATTCGGGCAGGCTATCTTTCGCGTTATTCATTTGCTGGCGCTCACTTCATATACTCGCTGCCGTTCGTGTCAGGTGCTTCGGCTGCGCCTCAGCGTCATTCCTTCGCTTTCGCTCACGTCATTTGTTGTTATTTACTATCGTTATCCTTTAATTCCATAAATCCTCTACTTTTCCATTTTTTTAATCAATAATTTCTGAAAAGAGCACAAAAAAAATTACATTTGCGGAGATTTTTTTTGACAGAGGAAACAAAGATACTATTATGGCAAAAACGAAAAAGTCTCAGGCTCATGACAGGATAGAAGGTGTTGAAAGCGCATTGAGCCGTACTGAAAGATACATAGAAGATAATCAAAAGCTCCTGACAATTATTATTCTGGCTATAGCTGCAGTTGTTATTGCTTTTATTGGATACAAACGTTTTATTCTTTTACCTGCAGAAAAAGAAGCACAGACGCAAATGTTTATGGCAGAGAGATACTTCGAGCTGGATTCCTTTAATCTGGCTCTTTATGGAGATGGTAATAATCTTGGAATGCTTGATATTATCGACGATTACGGTATTACCAAATCGGCTGAACTTGCTCATTACTATGCCGGTATTTCATATCTTCACCTAAGTGAATTTGAACAGGCAATTGAGCAGCTGGGAAAATTCAATTCAAATGACAAAATGATAAACCTGATCGCAACAGGAGCCATTGGCGATGCTTATCTTGAACTTGGCAAACCGTCAAAAGCCATTACTTACTACGAGAAGGCTGCAACTACTGAAAATAACGTATTTGTAAACCCAATTTATCTTATGAAAGCAGGTCTGGTTTATGAGTCGCAGGAAGAATTTCAAAAAGCATTAGAAACCTACCGGAAAATAAAAGATAATTATCCTGACAGCCAGGAAGCACGTGAGATTGAAAAATATATTACCAAAGTCAGGCTCATGATAAATTAATCCTGTATTTATGTTTGAAAAATGTTAATAACAATGTGGTACTTAATGTGTTTTTTGACATGTGATGTTTGTAATTTTGAAATATTTTGCCTTTTTTAAAAACCAGCTTTGTTATGCAATTACCAGGAGAACCAAAAGCCGTACTCAACCAGGAAGCCAGGAGTTTTGTCGATCTATATGCTCAACTTGGTGAAAGAGCAGAAAACTTTCTTCCCGACCGGGTCTTTGAAAGCCTTACAAATTTTGTGAGATTATGTTATGAAGAGCCAGATGATCCTGCCAGGCAGCAGGCTGAGATCCGGAAATACCTGTTGGAACTAAAAGAGGCTATTCCCGGCTACATAGATGTTTCACTTATGCTGATGCCCCATGAAGACTCAAAAGCATTTGAGTACAGTGCAAGAAGGCAGTTATTCTTTAATACGCTCAATGAACTTATTGATACCGAGCAAGTTGATGACAAAACTAAAATCCAGTTCAGAAATATTCTTAAAACTCATGATTATTCACTGGGTACACCTCCCATTACAAATGTAACCATCGACTTTCTTTACAGGATATTGCTGGGCGACAAGGTCAGGGAACTCAGGAAATTTCGTGATCTGATAGGAGTAAGTGGTGATGTCGAGGAAGCACAGTGGAATTATATGCTTGATGTAATGGACCAGATGATCAACCAGTCGACCCATTATACCACAAGTGCGGAAAAGGACAATTTTCTGGCCCGCACCGAATCGACGATAAATTTCAAAGGACTCAACGGTTTCATACGTACCATTGTTTCGGGCACTGCCGAAACAGCCATCGATCTGCTTACAAAAGAAGTATTCAGCAAAAACAGCGTCAGGGTTCTGGAATTTTCGACAGCCGAAAAGCTTTATGAAGAGATATATGAAGACGGCACCAGTATTTTCGCTATCAGGATGAGAAATATGAGAAAGAACCCGTTCAACACCTTCAGATGGTTTCCTTTGCTGACAAGAATGGTTTTCATTGATGACTCACCTGAGTCCCGGTCAACGAATACATCCCTGATCTTCTGCCTGCATAATGGTATTATAAATACACTTAATAAGGTTCATACCAAGAAACTGGGTCCACTTGCCAACAGCCAGCTGAACCTCCGACTTATCCATGATAAGGTTAACTCCCGGAATTTGAAATATTTCAGACAAAAGATCGAAGAAAAAATAGTCGAATATGACAAGGAACTCAGGCAGTTGAAAGAGGAACAACTCGCCAATCCCGATGATGTCGACCAGGATATTATTCTTTATAAATTTGATGAATTTGCCCGCCAGGTAATCAAAGATAAGTACATCCTTTCAAAATTCGGAGCATATATCAACCTGATAGAAAACACAAGGGACCCTGAAAATCTTAAAATTATCAACCGGGAGATGATAAGGGAATTTGAAGAAAGAACCCTCGCGTATTTTTATTCTGAGAACAAAAGCCTGCATATAGCAACAGTTGTTGAAGGTGGCGGACGTAACCAGATACGAACATATGGAGAATACCTGCTCCAACGCCCTCTTAAACCCGTAAAGGATTCAATAATAAACAGGTGCAGAATTATCCTGGATATCGTTCCTGATAATTACCAGAGAACAATACGTAATCATTTCCATAAAAACTTTGGAATAAACCTTTTTCTTGAGAAGTATAAAGAATATCTCACCAAGGTCGAAAACAGTGCGGATAACCAGGGAAGATTCAGAAACCTGCTGATTGATCTTGGTATTGAGGAAAAGTACAATGAAAAAGATACAGCCGGTAAACAGATCATTAACGAATTCATAAGCAACCTGGGAAACCTGGAAAAAACATCTATTTCAGATGATGTTCAAATGATTATACGAGATCTGTTGTTTTACAAGAACCGCAGACCAAACCCGTTCATTTTTTTCAACCAGGAAGCTGCCTGGGAATATAAAGACCTGTTTCCGCCCGATCGTTTTGACCTGAATCCTTTTGATATTGAAATTGAACTCAATGAAGAGGGTCGGGTTGACTGGGAGCGATTGCTCACAAAGCTTGAACGAATTAAAAGCACTTTTCAGTTATTCGATGAAACGGGTAATTTATGGGACCGGTTTTGTGAGAATTCAATCCTTGTTATCAATGACCCGGCAAACCCGTCAGGATTCACCGATTTTAATAACATTCACCTGATAAAATTTTTTAAGTTCCTCAATAACAGTAAACTAACCTTATTTCTGGACGAAGCATATAACGATGCTGTGAAAATCGAGGATCCTGAAGAGCCTAAATGGCGGACTATCTCAAGGTATATCATGAATAATATCGGTTCATTTGCAAGGATAAGTATTGTATCGGCTCTCTCTACAACAAAAAATCTTGGTGCAACCGGAGATCGTCTCGGCTCCCTGATAGCTACACCCGTCAGAAAAGATGTGATTGATTATGCCAGGGAACAATTCGGAGTTGAAAAAGGGAACACAAACTCCCTGTTCATTCTGGTTAATATACTGGAAACAGCCCAACTGGCAAAAAAGATAAAAGACAGAATGGACGAAAGTCTTCCAAAAGACGCTTCACGGTATAAGATAAAAGATAAGCTGAAAAAGTATATCATGACGGAGATCCGGGATAATATCAATGTCCGTGAAAACGGGTACAAAGGTCGTATACGAAATCCATCACTATTCGAAGGAAGTCCGCTTCACCTGTTCCTTCTCGAAGAGCTTGTCTCCCTCGATAAACTCGACGTGCTCGAACTACCCGATGATTTCAAATATAAAGGTGTTCCGTTTTTCAGCTATTATAAAGAACACCTCGTACGGGAGCTGAATGAATTCAGGGTGAACAAGATATTCCGGCAGGAAGCTAATAAAAGACTTGATCTGGTCAAAAAAAAGGCGTTATCAGTTTTATCTGAAAACGAAGAAAACCAAATTGGCATACTCGACTCAGACGGGTCATACCTGTTCAACCTTCATCTGAAAGACTTTTTCTCGTACCAGGATCTTGAAAAATTTACAATAAAACTGTCTGGCCAGCGTGGTATTGCTCTTATCCCCTACCAGACAGGATTCTTACGATTCTCTCTGGGTGATTACCTGGAAGGTACAGCAGACAGTTATGATATTTTTATAAAAGAATTTGAAAATGCACTGAGGATCTTTCTGAAGTACTGGTCAATTTTCTATGAAGCAAAGAATAATCCTTCTAACAAAACAAAACGGACTGAAGATATTCTGGATGAAATATTCAGTGTTCGGAATGATAGTGAACTGATCGGGAATATCCTTGAAGATTTCTATATCATTCGTGATCTTGACAAAAAGATCAACAACTCGTTAAAAATCAGCGATATAAAAACCCTTTATCATGCTTTCCCAAAAGAATGCGGGGTTTCAATAAATTCAATTGGTGATTCGAAGAATACAGTTCTGGAGTTTTATGAAAATGTTGGAAAATGCAGAAATCTGACAGAGTTTATCTCATCAAAAGCATTTACAAAAGTATATGAGAACCTTCTTCCTCAGGTTTATCGAAACATTCCACACCTTAAAAAGCTTGATATCAATACGGTAATTGCCAAATATGGGAAAACAACCTTACTGAAGTATATTAAAAGCAAGCTTGAATTCCAGCCAGACCGGTATATACTCGATAACCCGGATGAACTGACTATTATGCAGGAGATACTGATAGAACTGGAAAGGATCCTGTTTTCTGATGCAAAAACCAAAATACTGTCAATTAATGCAAATGAAAATGATATTCCCGGCGACCTGGCTAAACTGGAAGGTTATAATAGAATACTAAGAAAATACATCCAGGAATTGTTGCTGCATTTTAACCTCCCTTTTGAGCAGCAAGCTATTGAACCCACATTTGAACAACTTGCTAATTCAACAGCTGTAAAATTTAACGAGATTGTCGGATTATCTGTAAATGACCTTAACCCGGATATTTTCATGAACCTGTATATCGAGAAAATCGATAATAGATTGCACGACCTAAACCGTGATGAGATGATGAGAAGATATTCCGGTGTTATCCAACAAACAATCCGTAAACAGGTGCATCATTCGCATCTTACAACGGTTAATAAGATATTGTTTCTTTACCTGCTGCAGAAGGATAATTGCTTTGAAACCAGGGTGATTGAGAAAATAAACCGGTTCACAGGCCATTCTGATAATACAGAACAGGAAGATATAAGACTAATTAAGGAAGATCTGGTATCACGACTTATTCCGGCGGAGATAACGGCATTGATGGATGAAATATTCACACAAAGAAAAATAAAGATAATTCCTGATCACCTGCACAATGAAGTCAGGGAGATAGTCCTGTTTTTTATCAGCCTGGCAAACATGACCAAAAACAACGAGTATTATAAAAAATATAATCATATACTTATCAGACTGGTTGAAACTGAATTCATGCAACAGAATTCCAGCATTAATGAAATGGTACAACATGGGATTGTCCTTCACAGAGATTTTTCCATAAAAAACAACCCACTTGAAAAATGGAACAAAGGATCGTTATCATGGATCGTGCAATTGATGTCCCGCTGTGGAGTAATTGCCTGGGAACAACCGGTACAATTACGTACACGCATCGCAACCGATGCCAAGAGAAGGCTATATCCATTCCATAAGGTTGACAGGATTGAGGAGCCATCCGGGAACAAAAAAATTGGTGATAATTCCAACCGTAATGAATTTATTAAAAAAATGCAGGTCAGACCTTTATCATCATTTTTTATCAAAAGACTTGCTCTTTTTGCACAAAATCTTGATGAAGAAGATTACAGGTGTAAAATCGTAAAAACCGGGTTGGTTAAGGAACTCTATATTATTCAAAAATCATATTTAAAATACCTGGCGGATAATTACCGGTTGATTGGCCCTGGATTTATAGATCTTCGTGATGTTCAAAACTTCATACCCGATGTAATACTTTTTCTCGGGGCTCCTGAGAAAGTTATTTCATTCCCTGAAATCGGATATTTCGACCTGAAAGGCCCCAATGGTAACATTAAAACTATCGTAACACCACTGAAGAAATCAGTTGATTATTTTGGTAACATCAAGAAACCGAGGTTAACCATGGTGAATGAAAAAGTGAAGGAACTTGGCGGCTTACCTGTTCATGGTTCTCTGTTTGCCGTGGAAGAAGATGACGGTAGTATATTTGTGATCCAGATAAGTGGTGATAGCGGTGTTGGTAAATCTGAAATGCTTGCTGCCATGATGTTGAAATGGATGAAAAAAGATCTGCCGGGCATCCGCTCAATTAAGATGATTGCCGGGGATATGTTTCATCTGTTCCCTGATGAAGAGGGTAACCTGTATGGGATAGGTACAGAAACGGGTGATTTCTCGCGTGTAACGGATTTTGATCCTGATTTTATTAAATATTATAATTCCCTTTTCGAAAGCAGTGCAGACAGTAATGTGAATGATCTGAACTCCAGAAGCACTATCAGTGGTTTATGTGATATCAATATGCCTTTTAAAATTGATATCATGCTCACAGCCTACAACTTTGCCAAAGAAGAAGCAGGTTTGAAACGATATGCCAACCCTGAAAACTTTTTTCTCTATCGTGATTCACATGGCGAAAGGAAAGAAAAAGCAACAAGCTCAGACAATCCGCATATTCAGCGTACTCTGCTCAGGTATACTGGCGACAAGAATATTGTTGAAGTAATCGACCGGTATGGCAACCATCTTGATGATATTCTTACATGGGAAAAAGATGAATTTACCGGAATACATTACCTGTCATCCTCATACAAGATGATGGATAAGATTGATATTGAAGATGTTGTTAACAAGATATTTATTAAAAAATATTTTAACCGGAATAACAAGGAATTCCTGATCAATAAAGTCAGGTTTGATATAATTGAGAACAGGTTCATTATAGATGCAAAATGCACAGATGGTGAAAGTAAGATTTCGTTCCCTGTTGACAGGGATTTCTTTGGCACCATGTTTAATACTCTGGCCAGTACTCCGGCAGGAAACCCATTCATTGCTGAGCCGGGAGAAAGTGAAGCTAAGAAAAACCTTATTGAGATACTGAAAGGAAGGCCGGACGGAAAAGGAAAAGGAAAAAACATCCAGCTTGGCATCCTTTCGACTGATCTTGGCAAGAAAGGAAAAGAAATAACCGGTCCCCAAAAAGCTGCAGAAGATGTTAGAACTTTGATACGCGAAGTGAGAATTATGAGCCCTGACCTTGACAGAAAGAAAAATCATGTTAAGAAGTTAATTGTCGAATGCTATAAGCATCTGTTCAGGCATCATAAACATAATATGGAAATTTGGCGGTATAATTTCTACCTGTACCAGCTTGAAGAAATGCGAAAAGCCAGGCTGGTTAGAATAGATGATATGAAAACTAAAATTGACCTGTCAGGATTAGCGGGTTTCTATCCTTTACCAAAGAATCATAAATTCAGTCCGTTACTGATAACCCCAAATATCAATATTGAGTTAAACGGGTTTAGTGAAACTTATGAACAACTAATGTGGTTGCCTAATAACCAGGCGTTTGCTAACCAGTTCTATCTCGATTGCGATAAAGTTTATGTTGCAAAAGGATATAGCAAAGACACTATTATTAACAACATGGTTATACAGCTTCTTTTGATGAACGGGTATATTGAAGTTGAGGACCTTACTCTTAGCAGAATAACTGAAAAGGCAAACCGTGAAACAATTGCTGCAGCTAAATTTGCAGTTGTAAAGAAGCTTAAGGAAATTGAACCAGAGAAGACCGGAAAAAAGTAAAATAAAACAATCTGGTTAGCTTTGTTTACCTGGCTGCAATAGCATCAATCTCAATTTTAACATTCAGAGGCAGCCTGGCAACCTCATATGCAGCCCTGGCAGGAGGATCTTCGTTGAAGAACTTTTCATAAGCTTTGTTCATTTCTGCAAAATCATTCATATCCTGAAGCATGCAGGTTGTTTTCACTATCTCTTTCAGTGAATATCCTGCAGCATTTACTATAAAACGAATATTCTTTAAAACCTGTTCAGTCTGTTCAGTTATAGTATCACCGGTAAGTTTCCCGGTGTCAGGATCGAGTGGTACCTGACCTGAGACATATAATGTACCATTTACTTCAATAGCCTGGCTGTAAGGACCAACTGTGCCGGGAGCTTTTTTAGTACGTATTACTTTTTTCATACCAGATAATTAAAAAATTGCTGTAAATATAAGAATTATTGAAAATGTAAAAGTTTAAAAAAATAACAAACTACAAATCACGATCGTACCAGCTCTTCCGCTTTTCCCACTTCAGATCGTTTAGAATTGAAGATTTGGCGCTTATCGTGAATGCATAACTTTGCCGTAGTCCCAGTGGTATCCATGAAAATCTCATTTGCCAGCAGTGAAGATCGCGAGAAATATTTACCGAGGTATAGGTGAGTTTTTTAATTTTAAAATCCCAACCGGAATTGAATCCGATTTTCCATTTTGTCGTTAAACTGACATTCCCGTTGAAGTTAAGGGCTTGTGTAATATTTGGTTCCGCTATACCCCGTTTTGAGTAATTGAAATTATATCTGAATGAAAATGTCCAGGGTATATTAAAATCGACATATCCCAATTCTTCAATAATCTGTTCATCCTGCCCAATTGCATCAGAACCTAATCCCATTCTTCCACCCTCCGGTTTGATACCAGCCGGTGCACTACTTGCAGGAGCTGTACTTCCTCTGTCACCTCCGGCTTTCGAAGTGAAAGAGGCGTTTATCGATAAATTCAGCCTGGTTACGCGAAATAATTTACCGGTTTGTTTGATCTCAAAAGTATTGATCCTCGTACCAGTTTCGTTAATTGCATATGGATCGAACGCACCACCAAAGTTCAGACTGATTTTTTTGAACAGTTGGGTTGTACCCCGGAAAATGACCGGAGCAAGATTAAGTGAGTCTGCAAACATATTATAACTGGTGGAGAAATTGAACCTGTCCAGTATCTTAACTTTTCGTGCATCTTTTGTTGTATCTTCCAGGTTCCTGAGTTTCATTTCAATATTGTTATTAAGAGAAAAAGTTATTGATCCGCTTTTTCCGGGAAGTGAGGGTGTGCTGTATATTTCAGATTCGTATATTGAATATTCACGAATCCTGCCCGTTGTATCTGTCTGATACTGACGATAATAATTCGGAGTAATTTCACTCATATCAGGTACCAGCGACATAGATATAGCAGGACTCATCACATGGCGGATAGCTATAATTTTTGAGTTAGGATTCCGCGGCATGAACATACCATAGATCTTCGGAGTGAATCCTAAAGAAACTGAAGGTAAATATGCATGAGCATAACTAAACCCATAGATAGTATCGGTAACTACTTCATTATTCTCCCACCTCCTTTCGATACTGCGGGAATATAAAACTCCCGTATATCTAACTTGTGGAGAGACAGAGAAGTTATTGAAGGGACGAAAAACCGTACTCAAAGGTATTGAATGCTGAAAACCGTTTTCCATATTATCAAACATTGTGGAAGTTAGAAAGTCATCATCCGAAGTATTTATTTTGTTATCCATCTTTGCCAGGTAGCTCAGTTCAATATTCTCATACCATTTATTGTCACCAGCCTGGTTTTTTGCTCTAAACGGGTAAATCCGGCTCATGTTGAAGTTTGCACGAGGTAGGTTCAGGTTAACAGTTTTAGTTCTGCTATTCTGGGTCTGATTCATACTGGCTGAGAAGTTGAAGGGTGTCCCCTCCCATCTCCTGGAAAATGAAATACTGGATGTCTTTGTGTTTGTCAGGTAGCTGTTTGAGGTGCGAGCATGGTTCCGGTCATAGCTGCTGGAAGACATGTTAACATTTGCCGAGAACCTGGCACCGGGGTT
This sequence comes from Bacteroidota bacterium, assembly GCA_022561875.1. Lineage (GTDB taxonomy): Bacteria > Bacteroidota > Bacteroidia > Bacteroidales > VadinHA17 > JADFUQ01. Next base: position 28,618 of record JADFQJ010000011.1, read on the forward strand.
GGCCTTGGGATCCTGTGAATGTGTCCAGGTAATGGAATAATCTTTTGACACACGGTAATCAGGTAACCCTTCCTCCCCTGCCACATTTTTATAATATCTGGCATTAAGGTTCCCTGTAAACTTATACCTTTTTTTATACCTTGAACTCACACGCAATCCATATGTTCCTTTCGTATAGATATCTCCACGGATAGTCAGGTCGGCATAGTCACTCATAGCAAAATAATACCCTCCGTTCCTGAAGAAAAACCCGCGGTTTACCTCCTCTCCATATTCAGGAATCAGGATACCCGATGCACGTCCTTTTTGGTTAGGAAAGAATCCAAACGGGAGTATCAGTGGTAGTGGCAGATCTTCAACAACAAGGTAAGCAGGACCGGAAACTATTTTATCATCAGGAATAACTTTAGCTTTGGAAAGAGAAATATAAAAATGAGGGTGATCAGCATCGCAGGTAGTATATTTCCCGGATTGTATATGTATCTGACCATTTGCATGTTTTTTGGTTCGTATGCTATGCAGGTATCCTCCTTGTTCTTCAGTAACAATTCCCTTAATAATTCCTTTTTTTGTCTTGAAATTATATTCCAGTGTATCTGCATCAAATTCTTCAGGTCCGTCTTTAAAATGAGGTCTGCCTGATATGGTCCCGGTACTGTCAGGCCAACCGGTTGCCGTAACCACATTGTTTTTAATATCCAACACTATATAATCGGCCGTCAAAACAATATCTTCGTAATTTACAACCCCCTTACCATATAAATAAACTTTCTGATCTTTTACATCGAAGCGTAAAGAGTCTTCTGCATTATAGTCGATTGGAACCTCTATTACATTACTTGCTCCTGATCGTGAAACATGCCGGGTAGTATCGGCACGAACAGTATCCTGAGGTATTGCAGCATTACCGGGTATTACAGGAACATCCTGTCCATAGGATAAGGTCCCTGCAAAAATCCACGTCATTATCAGGAATACAAACTGCAGATATTTTTTAAACAATTTATTAATGCTATTTTTGTGTGATCGGGGTTATGTATTAAAGTGCTCAATAATCCTTATTTACAGGTCGGGGACAAAGCTAAATAAAAATTCAAATTCTGCGAATGAGGTACCGCATAAATAATGCCAGTTTTTTATTACATCGATTTGTTGTTTCTCTTGTTTTTTCTATCGTTGTATTTCTGTTTAATCAGAATGCAGTATCTGGTCAGAATAACGACACAAATAAACCGTGGACCGTTGTTATTGACCCCGGTCATGGAGGGAAAGATCCCGGGTCGCTGGGCAGGATAAGCAAAGAAGCCGATATTGTATTGGGTATTGGATTAAAACTCGGAAACTACATAGAGCAAAATTTTCACGATGTAAATGTGATTTATACACGGAAAACCAACAAGTTTGTCGAACTTCATAAAAGAGCTGATATTGCCAATAAGAATAGAGCAGATCTATTCATTTCGCTACATGCCGACTGGTTTAGCAATTCGCGGATCACGGGACCATCAACCTATGCAATGGGACTTCATAAAAACGAAGAGAACCTTGCTGTTGCACAAAAGGAAAACGCTGTTATTGTTCTGGAAGAAGACTATACAACCAAATATGAGGGCTATGATCCTGATTCTCCTGAATCTTACATTATATTTTCGTTAATGCAAAACACTTACCTTGATCAAAGTCTTGAATTTGCATCTTATGTTCAGGATCAGTTCAGAGAACGAGCCAAAAGACGTGACAGGGGTGTCCGTCAGGCAGGATTTCTTGTTCTGTCTCAAACAACTATGCCCAGTGTCTTAATTGAAACAGGGTTTGTCTCCAACCCTAATGAGGAAAGGTATTTGGCCTCAAAGCAAGGTCAGGACTATATTGCCTCTGCCATTTACAGGGCTTTCAGAGAGTTTAAAAAAAATATCGAGGATAAAAGCAATTTTACCACCCTGCATCAACAAAACAGAATACGTTTTATGGTACAGGTCTCAGCTTCTCGTAAACGAATCTCAACTGATTCAGATTTCTTTAAAGGCTATAAAAACGTGCATGAGTTTAAGATTGATAAAATCTATAAATATGCATTTCTTGATTCAGGAACATATAATGAAACTTTAGCTTTCAGAAAAAAAATACAAAAAGATTTTCCGGGCGCTTTCCTTATCGCATTAAAAAACGATACGATTATCCCTGTCCGGGAAGCCCTTAAGATTATTAACCGGTAAATTTATAATTTATTAAGAATGAAAATATCACACGAAGTAAAAATCGGATTTGCAGTATTTGTTATCCTGATCATGTTTATCTGGACTTATAATTTCCTGAAAGGTCGCGACATTCTGAGTTCAACTGTTTATTATTATGTAATATATGATGAAATAAATGGTCTTGAAGAATCATCCCCGGTAACTTTAAATGGCTACAAAATAGGAGCAGTTAGTCGTATTGGATTTGTGCCAGGTAAGAAAGGCGAACTGGAAGTAAAGATAATCATTGAGGAACTGGTTAATTTACCCTCGACTACTATAGCTGAAATTTATAACTTAGATCTACTGGGCACAAAAGCGATCAGGTTAATAACCGGTGATGGGAAAGATTTTATCACGAAAGGAGATACTCTTCAGGGGCAGGTTGAAACAGCTTTGCAGGACCAGATAGGAAATCAGCTTTATCCGCTTAAAGAAAAAGCCGAAAACCTTATGGTTTCACTTGATTCAGTGCTTGGCATCATTCAATATACTTTTAATAGTGACTTTAGTAATGATCTGAGTGAGAGTATCAGACATATTAATAACATACTGAGCGACCTGGATACCATGGTCGTAAAAAAAGATGGTTCTCTGACAAGCACTATGTCTCATATTGAATCCATTACACGAAACCTTGAAAAGAACAATGAAGCGCTTACCAGGACACTTGAAAACTTTGCATCAATAAGTGATTCAATAGCCAAGTCAAATATCCGTTCATCTATTAACTACCTTGATCAATCACTTGAAAATTTCAATTCAATTCTTTCCAAAATAAATAATGGTACGGGCACTGCAGGCATGCTCGTTAACAATGACTCATTATATAAGCAGCTGGTTGAAACAATAGAAAGCCTGAATTTCCTGTTAAAGGACATGCAAATGAACCCAAAAAGATACGTACATTTCTCTTTACTTAATCTTGGCCGGACAATTGTTGTTAATGAAAATCCTGATAAAAAAAAGTCTGAGTCAGTTGATAATTAAACTTGAGATCAATAAAAAAATTTCAGACTTCAAAAATATCTGATTTATCTATCTGAATCCATTTTGGGGATTTTCCGCTTATTTAGAAAGAATAAAGATTCATTTTTTTGACAAAACAGGTGAAACCTTTGACAAGATTTACTGTTAATTGTCTAACAGGATAATGAAATCTTTAGTTAATATACAATAAACAATTATATGTCAAAAACTTAAGCGCCTGATTACTTAATACGCTGTTTTTTAGTGATTTGGCATTTTTTTATTTTTTTTTTCAACACAATCACCTGATAATAATAACAATATGTTTTTTATATGAGAATCAAGTAAAATTTAATTTTTTTTTTACCATTTTTTTAACAAATTTAGTGTTTGCAAATCATGAATAAAATTTACTCATAAACATAACTTTATTCCCATTCATGAATAACTCTTATCAGGACGTCTGGAAAAATTGTTTGAAAATAATCAAAGACAACGTACCATCAATAAGTTACCGAACCTGGTTTGAACCTATAGTTCCCATAAAGGTTAATAGTAATATCCTTACTATACAGGTGCCAAGTCCGTTTTTCTATGAATACCTGGAAGAACAGTATATCGATATTCTGAGAAAAACCCTCAGGAAGGAATTGGGTCCCGATGCAAAGTTGGAATATAATGTCATTATAGAAAATTCACAGTTTGACCAATCTAAACCTTATACTGTTAAATTTCCTACTAAGAACAAAATTGATTTAAAAAACCGGCCCTTCACATTGCCATTAGAGGCTGAAAGTAATTCAATAAAAAATCCATTTATAATTCCCGGTATCAGGAAGATTCATGTAGATCCCATGTTAAATCATGATTATACATTTCAAAATTTTATTGAAGGTAATTGCAACCGGCTGGCTCGTTCTGCAGGATTTGCAGTTTCAAACAAACCGGGTGGAACAGCTTTTAATCCCCTGTTGATTTATGGTAATTCGGGACTGGGAAAAACCCATCTCGCTCAAGCAATTGGAATCTTAGTTAAGGAAAAGTTCCCTGAGAAAATAGTTTTGTACGTCAACGCTAACAAATTTCAGACTCAGTATGTTGAATCTGTAAGAAACAACAACTTGAATGATTTCCTCCATTTCTACCAGATGATCGATCTGCTCATTCTGGATGACGTTCATGAGTTCGCAGGTAAGACAAAAACACAGGATACATTTTTTCATATTTTTAATCATTTACACCAGAGTGGTAAACAACTGATACTTACTTCAGACAAACCACCGGTTGAGCTCCAGGGACTGGAACAAAGATTGTTATCGAGATTCAAATGGGGACTTTCCGCCGATCTTCAGTCACCCGACTTTGAAACACGAATAGCAATCCTTAATAAGAAAGCATATAACGATGGGATTGAACTTGATGGTGAAGTACTGGAATACGTTGCTACACATATAACAAATAATGTTCGCGAGCTCGAGGGGGCGCTCATTTCGTTATTGGCACAATCAACCCTGAACAGGAAGGAGATTACTTTAGATCTCGCCAGAGAGATGATTGATAAACTGATAAAGAATTCACATCGGGAGATCTCAATTGATTATATACAGAAGATTGTTTGCGACTATTATAATATTCCCCTTAACCTGATACAAAGTAAAACCAGGAAAAGAGAAATTGTGCAGGCCCGCCAGGTAGCTATGTTCTTCTCAAAAAGTCTTACAAAATCTTCTCTTGCAACTATCGGATCTCAAATTGGAAAAAAAGATCATGCCACTGTACTGCATGCCTGCAAAACAGTTAATAACCTTATTGATACTGATAAGCAATTCAGATTACAAATACAGGATATTGAGAAAAAATTAAGTTTCTGACTTTTTACTTTTTCTTATGCTTATAACCCCTCGATTTAGCTGCTTCTTCAAGTCTTTTCTGCCATTTTGATTTCTGAGCAGGTTTCTTCTTATTCTCAGCCAGTTTTTTTAATATTGCTTCTTCATCTACAAATCTTTTTGTGATTAAATTCTGCCCAAAAGTTATCAGGTTAGCCAGAAAATAATAATAAGTCAATCCGGCTGAGAAATTATTCAGAATAACCATAAACATAACAGGCATAATATACATCATTCCTTTCATTCCAGGCATTTGTGTTGATCCTGAAGCAGGAGTGTTGATTTTCATTGTTATGATAGTTGAAACAGTCATCAACAGGGTAAAAAGACTTACATGATCCCCATACATTGGTATTTCAAAGGGGAGGTTTAAAATCGAGTCGTAAGTTGAAAGATCATGTGCCCACAAGAACCCTTCCTGGCGTAATTCAATAGATGAAGGGAAAAACCGGAACATAGCAAAAAGAACAGGCATCTGCAACAACATAGGCAGGCAACCACCCATAGGACTAACGCCTGCCCTTTTATAAAGAGCCATTACAGCCTGTTGTTTCTTCATAGCATCTTCTTTCTTCGGGAACTTTGCGTTAACCTCGTCAACCTGCGGCTTAAGCACCCGCATTTTAGCCTGCGACATATAGGATTTATAAGTAAAAGGGAAAAGAACCGTCTTGATAATTAAGGTCAAAATGAGAATAATGATACCATAATTACCGATAAAGTTATTCAGCCAGTTGAAAATGGTAATAATTACATACTGGTTGATAAAACGGATAATACTTTTACCAAGGTCAACCAGTTCTTCCAGACCAATTCCATGTTTTTTCAATGTCTGGAAGTGGTTAGGACCAAAGTAAAATCTCAGCTTAATCTTTTCCTCCGTTTTGCCTTCATAGGGAATACCAAGCTCTGTACGCATATTCCTGAGGAATTTACCGGATGTGAGCTTTTGGGAACGTACATAACCATTTGTAAAAAAGTCATCAGCAATCAGAACTGATGAAAAGAACTGATCTTTAAAAGCAATCCATTTGACCTTTGTGGCAATACTCTCTTCTTCTGTATCCTTATTAGACCGTATTCTGAAACCATCAACTTCACCTTCGAAGAACTTATATCTTATTGTGGTATAATTATCTTCATTCTGCCTGCCTTTTTCCTGCTGGGGCATATATATCTCCCAGTTCAGATCAAGACTATTCATATTACCGGCTATAATATTGTCCATTCCATACAGGGTGATATCAAAATCAACCATATAGCTCTCAGGTTCAAGAGTATACAAAAACTCAATATATCTGTTGTCAGCCACTTCCAAGCGTAAAGGAACTGATTGAGTTGAATTTGAGGCATTGAAACTGACTTTATCTTTAATTGGTTTAAAATACAGATTATTAGTTTCAATTGGTTTATTATCAACTGTAAAGAATCTGAGACCAAATTCGGTTGAATCGCCGTCAAAAAGCATTAATGGTAATGAATCGTGTGTTTGATAATTTTTTAATTCGGCAGAATATACACGACCTCCCAAAGTCGACAGAATTATTTTTATCCTGTCATTTTCAAGAGTAATAAAACTTTTCTCACCTAACGCAACTGACGAAAACGCTCCATACTTATTTCTTGCTTCCTCTTTTGTATAGAAATCTTTCGCTACTACCGATTCCACAACCTGCATTTCAGTTTCTTCAGGTTTGGTTTCATATGTCCAGGAAGAATCTAAATTTGCTGCTTCAGGGATTATTATGGTATTAATTCTATCGATCCTTTCAAGAGCATATTCCTGATTTACCCTGTAAGAAAGAGCTTTACGATAAGATATCCTTGCAGCCTCATAATTCTTAACCTGGAACAAGGAATCTGCCGTTATTATTTCATCTTCATAAGCTTTCTTTGTCTTTCGCGAATTAAACATGCTAAAAATGATAAAGATTGCTGCTATGAGGATTATTCCGATTATTGTATTTTTATCCATTTTTACTTATTGGTTTTATTTTCTTTTCTTCAAGTGTATGAAATAAAACAGCCGCTTTGATAAAATCCACAAAAAGCGGATTTGGTTTGATTACAGTCGAGCTGTATTCAGGATGGAACTGAACCCCGACAAACCAAATGTGTTTCGGTATCTCTATTATTTCGACAAGTTCTGAACCGGGATTGATCCCTACTCCTTTCATACCAGCATTTTCAAAATCTTTAAGGTATTTATTATTAAATTCGTACCTGTGACGATGACGCTCTGAAATGATTTTCTTTCTATATGCCTTATACGGAACAGAATCTTTATCAAGCACACAAGAATATGCACCAAGACGCATGGTCCCACCCTTTTGGTTTACTTTCTTCTGTTCCTCCATCAAATCAATAACCGGGAATTTTGTTTCAGTATCCATTTCAGTAGAGTTTGCTCCTTCGAATCCTAACTTATTCCTGGCAAACTCTATTACAGCACATTGCATACCAAGACATATACCAAGAAAAGGAACGTTGCTTTCCCTGGCAAACCGGGCAGCAAGTATTTTCCCATCGATACCACGACGTCCGAAACCGGGGGCAACCAGGATCCCGTCAAATGCAGAGAGTTTCCTTTTATAATTCCTTACGTGAAGTGTTTCGGATTGGATAAAATCCACATTTACCTGACAGTTATTACTGGCGCCAGCATGTATGAACGATTCGGATATTGATTTATATGCGTCCGGCAGCTCAACATATTTACCCACCAGGGCAATTTTTATGTGATGCCTGGGGTTATTAAGTTTATTAAGAAAAGTCTTCCATTTTCTAAGTCCGGGTTCCTTATTCAGAACAAGGTCAAGTTTCTTTAATACAATAATATCCAGTTTCTCATGAAGCATGAGAATTGGAACCATATAGATTGTAGAAACATCTATCGATTCAATAACAGAATTCCGGTCAACATTGCAAAACAGGGCTACTTTATTCCTTATATCATCCGAAAGTTTTCTATCGGTTCGCAATATCAGAATATCAGGTTGTATACCTGTTTCTAATAATACCTTAACCGAATGTTGTGTTGGTTTTGTTTTAAGTTCTCCCGAGGCAGCAAGGTACGGAACCAGAGTCAGGTGAATTACTAAGCTGTTTGACTGTCCCAATTCCCATTTCATCTGTCTTACAGATTCGATATAGGGAAGAGACTCGATGTCTCCAACAGTACCCCCTATCTCAGTTATCACAACATCATATCTCTTCTTTTTAGCAACTTTTTTGATCCTGTACTTGATCTCATCAGTAATATGTGGAATAACTTGTACTGTCTTACCCAGGTATTCGCCTTTGCGTTCCTTTTCGATAACCGCCTGGTAAACCATTCCGGTAGTTACGTTATTATCCTGTGAAGTTGGTTTGTTAAGGAATCGTTCGTAGTGTCCCAGGTCAAGATCTGTCTCTGCACCATCCTCAGTCACATAGCATTCCCCATGTTCGTATGGGTTCAGGGTACCCGGATCGACATTAATATAAGGATCGAGCTTCTGAATAGTGACGGAATATCCACGAGCCTGCAATAATTTTGCAAGGGATGATGAGATAATTCCTTTTCCAAGTGAAGAAGTAACCCCACCTGTCACAAAAATATATTTAGTAGAAGACAAACTATTATTTTATTAAAGGGTTTAATATAAAAATACTCTGATTAACACTATTCTTCAAGATCTGACTGATCAATCATTTTTATCTTTTCTTCCATGAGTCTGATATTCTCCCTTGATTTATCAATTTTTTCATCAATTTCCCTGATAAAAGATTCAGCATTCGCTGACTTTGCAAAAAAGCCCTTGTTGTTCTCCCAGAGAACAATATCACTCTCTATCTTTTTAATCCTATTATAAAATTTTTCCCTGTCGATTTCCGCCTTTAAACTTCCCTTTGGACTTTCCCGTAATTGCTCCAGCTTATTCTTATATTTAAGTTTGTTCTTTCCAAACTCATCAATATTCAATTTATCAAACTGTTTATTAATTGCACTCCTGTACCGATTAAAGAGTTTATCCTTTTGCTTAAACGGTACAAATCCAATTTCGTTCCAACGATGCTGAAAATCTTGTATTTTATCGAAACTTTCTTCTGCGTCTTCAACAGGTTCGTGTTTCTCAATTTCTTCGATCAGTTCTTTTTTTAGCCTATAATTATCTTTGAATATATCATCCCTGTTGGAATAGTACTCTGATTTCCTTTTAAAAAATTTATCGCAGGCTGCTCTGAAACGTTTCCAAACCTTCTCTGAACTTTTCCTGGGAACAGGACCTGCTTCTTTCCACTTTTTCTGCAGTTTGATCAATGCATCTGTGGTTTTTTTCCAGTCTTCACTATCCTGCAACGATTCTGCCCGAATACACAAATCTGTTTTTATTTTCAGATTATTATTCTGAACATCTTTATGTTCAGTATAATAGTCCCTTTTTGCCTGGAAAAAAGCATCACAAGCTTCCCTGAACCTATTGTAGATTTTATTATTATGTTTACGCGGAGCAAAACCAATTAAACGCCAGGCTTTTTGAAGTTTCTTAATTTCATCGGCTTTCTTTTCCCAATTCCCGGGAGATTCCATATTACACTGCTTGTTAATCTGTTCCACCTTTTCACACAGCTCGGTTTTCTTCTCGAGATTATTTTTTTGCTGGTCTTTCAGATCCTGGTAATATTGGTGGTGTCTTTTATTGATTTTTGCTGTAGCATCTTTGAATCTTTCCCAAATTTCAGCCTTAATTTCATGGGGAACAGGACCTATTTCTCTCCACTGATCATGATATTTTTGAAGGGTTTTGTAGGTATCAATAACATTAGACCCTGACAATATTTTTTCCGCTGTTTCACAAAGCTTAATCTTTGATTCCTGATTTTTTTTCAGGTCAAGATCACGAAGTTCCTTATTAATTTTCAAATAGCCATAAAACTTCTCAACATGATGGTGATAAGTTTCCCAAAGATCTTTGACATTCTGCTGCGGAATTATCCCAACCCCTCTCCAACGAGCCTGAAGATCACGGAATTCCTGAAAAGTTTTATGTAGTGATTCTTCACGGTTAATAAGGTCCTTTATTTCATTAATTATTTCATATTTCTTTTTCAGGTTTTCCTGCTTATTAACCTCTATGGTTTTATTATACTCAGATTTATTCTTTTTGAATTGGTTCAGAAGCTCTTTCAGATTTAGTTCAAGTGGATCATCCACAGGTTTAAAGTCTTTCAATTCACCACCCTCATCGAGAAAATGCTTTTTCTTCAGCTCAAATTCATTCCTGTGCTTCTTGTAAAAGTTAATTTTTATCCGGTCGATATCACCTTTAATCTCATTTACAGGTCTCTCTTCAATCAGAAGCGACAGTCTGCTAATCAACTGCTCCTTTTCAAAAGTGGAATAATCAACCGGCATAACCTTTATTTCATCAACATCATCTTTCTTTTTATCCTCTGTTTCAGCCCTTTCCAAAGCTATTCCTGTTGCTTTCTCTTTAGAAGAGCTGTCAGATTCAGATTCAGGGTTTTCTCTTGTTTGAGTATCCTCCACCTTAATAGAGTTTTCTTCCTGCTTTAATGTATTTTCAGGGTTATTATTTTCTTCCCCGAATTGTTCCTCCCGAACAGCGCGTTTTTCTTCGTTGTCCATCACAATACACATTTTAATAAAATCTTTTACTATTCATCAAACCGGACATTAACAAAACAATTAATTCAAAGCTACGAAATTATATAATTCACCTTGAATACTCAAAGTTTTTCCTTTTATTTTGAAAGATAGCGCGTTTACATAAAAAAACCACTTACCGAAAAAGGGTAAGTGGTAATGTTAATAAATCTGTGCGAGAGATTTATGAAATTCTGATCTCATGTATTTGTTCAACCTTTGACTTCTGTTTCTTTGCCAATTCAAGAATAAGAATCCCATTTTGATATTTTGCTTTCACCTTACTATCATCAACACTCTCGGGGATGATAAAAGTCCGCGTAAATTCATTATACCGGAACTCTCTGCGGGAATACGCGTGATTTTCATTCTCTTTCTTTTCAGAACTCTTATGGTGTATTTTCAATATATTTTTATCAATTTCCACCTTGATATCCGTTTTCTCAAGTCCGGGTACAGCCAGTTCAATCTGATATTTGTTCTCATCTTCAAAAATATTAGCCTCCGGAATAGCTTTGTAATCATCACAATAACCTTCGTTTCCGAAAAAATTATCAACCAGGTCTGAGAAAGAAAAAAAGTTTTTTGCAACTGCCTGATTGTTCCAATCATTAAATTTTACCAGTGTCATTTTATTAAGTTTTTAGTTTGTAATTATTGTTTAAAATTCGACTCATTAATCAACATCTACAAAACCAATGCCGTTTGGTTTTCCAGGACAATTTAACCTTTATTAATATAATTATATGTCATATTGGCAGTTTCTTTTAAATATATATGCCATAATGACACCTATAAAGAACATAGCTTTGCAAAGCAATTAGAAAGGTTAAAACTATTCAAATGAAACTGTTACTGAATAAGAATGATTTAACTTATTATTAATCAACAAATAATTTTAAAAATCCGACACGTTTAGTTTACTTGTTGCGACAGATGTGAGAAGTTTGTACTTTTGTTAATAAAAGGAACAGATGCGCATAGATATTATCACAGCCATACCCAAACTTTTAGAAAGCCCGCTGGGACATTCAATTATTCAAAGGGCCCGGGAAAAACGGCTGGTTGAGATTCATATTCATAATCTGCGGGATTATGCTACCAACAGATATAAAAGCATAGATGATTATCCTTTCGGTGGTGGTGCGGGCATGGTAATGTCTGTCGAACCTATTTTCAAGGTTATCGGTAAGCTAACCGGCGAAAGAAAATACGATGAGATCATATATACTACACCTGATTCTGAACGGTTTACACAAAAAATAGCCAATAACCTCTCCCTCATGATGAACATAATAATCCTTACAGGACATTACAAGGGTGTTGACCAAAGGGTTCGTGATCATCTGATTACTATGGAGCTTTCAATTGGAGACTATGTATTGTCCGGGGGGGAACTTGCCGGCGCTGTTATCACTGATGCCATAGTCAGGCTGCTTCCCGGTGTTCTTTCGGATGAAACGTCTGCCCTGACCGATTCATTTCAGGATAACCTGCTTGCTCCACCTGTTTATACCCGCCCAGCAAACTTCAAAGGATGGAAAGTTCCGGAGGTTCTATTATCAGGTCATGCTGAAAAAATTGAAAAGTGGAGATTGGAACAATCATGGGACCGTACAAAGAAAATAAGACCGGACCTTTTGAAGGATGAAGAATGAAGGATGCTGGTTACTGGCTTGCCACGTTTACCCCATGAAATTCTTTTTATTTCATCGGGGTGAAATGCGACGTTTACCCTGTGAAATTTGAGGTACGAAAATATTTCACCAGGGAAGGAGCATATTTCACTGTGGTTACTGACTTTCTCCTTCCAACTCTGGCAGGTCTGTTGTTATGGTATCTCTTGACTTTTGAATGTGTTGCAGTGATGCAGTGTGAAGAGCAGAGAGCAAAGAGCGAAGAACGTGGAGGCAGTGTTAAAAAATGTTAAAATACTTAATTATTTGCTTAAATAAGCAATATATTGTATATTTGCATATTTATTAATTATCAAAACATAATAAAATGAACAATAATCAATCGTGTATCAGGCTGTTGGCTGATGAAGTTCAAATCAATGCTTGTAAGGATAAAATAGAGGCAAGTGCCTCTTCATTTACCCGATTAAGCAACGTTCTTGCATTAGCCGGTAATGAAGTGAGATTGAAAATCATGTTTCTTTTAGATGAAGAGAAGGAGCTATGTCCGTGTGATCTTTCCGATATTTTAAGAATGAGCATTCCTGCCATTTCCCAGCATCTGCGTAAAATGAAAGACGGTAATTTAATCGAAGCAAGACGCTCAGGACAGATCCTTTTTTACTCGCTTAAATCCGTACACTTAAATCTGCTAAAACCCATTTTCGAACATATCAAAATATTAAATACTAAGGAGGAACTCGTATGAACACAAAAAAATCAAATTCAAACAAATTAGCAGGTGCAGGTATGCTATCTGCAATAGTAGCTTCATTGTGCTGCATTACACCCGTTTTAGCTCTTATTTCAGGGGCATCAGGTGCTGCTTCTGCATTTTCCTGGATGGAACCTTTCAGACCTTATCTAATTGGTTTAACTATTTTGGTGTTGGGCTTTGCCTGGTATCAAAAACAGAAACCAGGAACTGCTGAAGAAATACAATGTGATTGTGAAGAGGATGAAAAACCCTCTTTCTGGCAGTCTAAAATGTTTTTAGGGATTGTTACCGCTTTTGCTATTCTCATGCTTGCATTCCCTTATTATTCATCTGTTTTCTATCCAAATAACAAAAATGAAGTAACGATAGTTAATCAAAGTGATATTCAAACACTCAACCTCCGTATTGAAGGGATGACCTGCGATGCTTGTGATAGTCATATAGCCCATGCAGCATTGGAAGTGGACGGAGTTATCGATGCAACAGCCGACTACAAAACCGGCAAGGCTGTGGTAAAATTTGACAAGTCAAAAACTGTGGCAGATAAAATCATCAAATCTATTGATGCCACGGGTTATAAAGTAGTTAAGCAGATACCGGATAACTGATTTTTAATTACAAATTTAAATTTTTACTTGAATAATAAAATATGATAATATGAAAATCACAGAATTTAAAATCAAAGGAATGACCTGCGACCATTGTGCAACAACTATTGAAAAACAATTCAATAATAAGGAAGGTGTTGTAGGAAAGGAGGTTTCATATCAACAGGGAAGCGGAAAATTCACTTTCGATGAGAATAAAATATCAAAAGAAGAAATTATTAAAACGATTAATGATACGGGACAATATCGGGTTGTTGATGAAATTCTTTCCAAACAAGGTAAACCAGCAAAGAGCTATGATTTAATAATTATTGGCGGTGGGTCAGCAGCATTTTCGGCAGCTATTAAAGCGGAAAGTTTAGGACTTTCTACGCTTATGGTAAACGGAGGCCTGGATATTGGCGGAACTTGTGTAAATGTGGGTTGCATACCATCTAAAAATCTGATTCGTGCAGCTGAAACAGCCTTTCATGCTACACACTCCAACTTTCCGGGCATTAAACCCAAAGGAGTAAATATTGATTTTGCACAGTTTATTAAAAATAAAAAACAGTTAGTAGCTACGTTGCAACAAAAGAAATATATTGATATTGTAAGTGATTTTGAAAACCTCACTATTATAAGAGGTTGGGCGAAATTTGTTGATGACAAAACCATTCTGGTTGATGGCAAAGAAAGATATACTGCCTTAAAACTTCTAATAGCAACAGGAGCAAGTACCAATATTCCAAATATCGATGGCTTAGATAAAATTGGATACCTGACCAATGTCTCTTTATTTGATTTGGAAGAAAATCCCGAAAGCATAACCATTATGGGTGCAGGTTACATTGGTTGCGAAATTGCAATGGCCTACAATCGCCTGGGAGTTGAAGTTCGTATTATAGAATTCACTGACCGCGTATTAAGAAGTCAAACCCGGGATATTACCGAAGAATTGGAAAGGCATATGCGAAATGAGGGTATTGAAATCCTCCCGAATTTCAGAGCAGAGAAATTTGAGAAAAAAGGCAATGAAACTATAATTCATTGCAAATGTCCGGACGGTTCTTCAAAACAAATTGTAGAAAAAGGCAAAATCGTGATTGCAACAGGAATAAAACCCAACACTTCTAAATTGGGATTGGAAAATACCGGCTTAATTCTCACTAAAAACGGACACGTTTTGGTAAATGAAAAAATGGAAACCAACATCCCTCATATTTATGCGGCAGGCGATGTCGTCAATACTCCTGCTTTTGTTTACACCGCAGCTTATGAAGGAAAAATTGCTGTTGAAAACGCTTTTACAGGATCAGATAATAAGTTCGATTATTCATCACTACCCTGGGTAATATTTACAGACCCGCAAGTAGCCGGTGTAGGTTTCGATGAATTACAGGCTGAAGCAAAGAACATTCCCTTTGAAGTATCTAAATTGGAGTTGAAAGATGTGCCAAGAGCATTAGCAGCACATGATACCAGAGGATTTATCAAATTGATCCGCAACCCCGAAACCAACAAGCTCATCGGTGCAAGGATAATAGCCCCGGAAGGTGGTGAACTTATCCAACAATTGAGTATGGCAATAAAATACGGAATAAACGTCAAGGAATTAGCCGAAAGTTTTTATCCTTACCTGACATTAGGGGAAGGAATAAAATTAGCAGCCATTACATTTGATAAAAATGTAGCAAAATTGAGTTGTTGTGCAAGTTAATCCAACGGGGTGAATACTCATGTAAGCCGAACAAGTATTTTAAGCATAAATAGACCTTTGGAGGAGATGGATTTTTGATCATATTTATAATAAAATGAAAAGACGACTTGTAACACTGACGCTGCTTATTTCAACATTGGTTGCCTTCGGACAGACCATCAAGACCTTTGAATTTATAATAGAGGGAATGACCTGTCAGAGTTGTGTGAACACAGCGACACGGATGCTCAAACAAGTGGGCGGTGTGGACAGCGTTTCCATTGACCTTGACTCTAAACAAGCCATCGTCATTGCCGACAATAATGTGACAGAGGACGACTTGAAAAACGCCATTGACACCAAGACCAACTTTGAGGCATTATTTGCAGGCGACACACTTCCCGCCCCCCTGACAGAGAAGGAAAAAGAAGGACTTGACATAAAAACCATAACAGGCGGAGACAAAATCAAATTCAAAGACCATTTAGTGCAAGGGAAAGTTATCATCTTCGACTTTTATGCCGATTGGTGCGCACCTTGCAGTGTGTTTTCACCCAAGGTGGAGCGGTTAATGCTCGACATTGACGATCTCGCACTACGCAAAGTGGACATTGTAGACTGGAAATCCAACCTTACCAAGCAATTGACAAAGGAATACAAATTGCCGGCCCTGCCATTTACGTTAATATTTGACGACCAGGGAAACCTGCTGGGCAAAGTGAATGGAAACGACATCGAAAAAGTGAAGGAGATTATAGCAACTAAATGAGAACAGTACTCTCAATTATATTAACCATTGCATTTTTCGTATGTTCATCAGAAACATTTGCACAGGCGTGTCCTGCTTGCAGCAACCCTGCCCTGCAAAGCAGCGAGAAATTAGAGGCAGGACTGGACACTTTGAATAAAAAAACTTTCAGGACAACTGTCAATGTTACTAATGGTTTCGACTATCAGGGCGGACACCCTAACGATGAAGGACTATCACCAAACGGGCAGGGGATAATCGTTCCTCTGCACGAGCACATTGTTGAACTGGATTTCTTAAGGACAGAATTGAGTTTGGAGTACACCTTCAAAACCAACTGGACTGTTTGGCTTCGAGTGCCTTTTGACGTCAAAATGCAAACAGCCTCCATCAATTATCTCGAACCCGCTACACAATACGAACAGGAAGCTGTTCTTCGCAAAAGAGACATACACCACCGAACCGAAACATATACTGGCATTAGTGACTTCAAGTTGTTGTTTGCCCATCGCATCAACGGTTTCATTTCCAAAAAGGGACGGTTAGACCTTGCCTTCGGGACTTCATTGCCTATCGGCAAAACAGAGGAGAACCCTCTTGCAGCGGGAGATGAAGCGCGAAAACACCTGCACATACAATTCGGCACAGGCACATTCGATCCCTTACTTGAATTTCATTATGCAATGGGGCTGACCAACAAACTTTCCCTTGCGTTTTTCACCATCAACAAAATTTCACTTTACGAAAACAGCAAGAGCTATCAAGGTCCCTTTGAGACGACAAGTGGCTTCAGTTTCGGCTACAGGGCAACTGACTGGCTGATACCGAGATTGACCTTTGCCAACTTCACGCAGACCTGGGCAAAATGGGACGGAGAGAAAGACCCGAATTCAGGACTTATCACCTACAACCTGACAGCCAATCTGACTTTTAAACTCAAAAACGGACTGGCAATAACTCCGGGATATAGACACCCGGTTGCACAACAGACATTATCAGATGCTGGTGACACATTTGAGTACGGACCTACATTTCTGCTCAATTTATCACTTAAACTTTACGACTGACAAAAGTTATCCTTTTGGTGTTCGCGGGGCTTTGCATTGATGTGGCTACTTACACAACTATACCTCTTATCCCGTTCCTGTTCGCCTGCCCCGTAGCTTTAGCGTACCAGGGGCTGTTCAGACTTTTGCAGAATCGCTTACTTTGGTGAATGGGTCACCCTCCCGCCAACAGCGGGACGACTTGCTAATGGTTACTTACTTGCTTATTTATTTTTAACGGTGTTTGTGAATGCTTCACATTTCCAGGCGTTACCCCAGTGCATAAGAAACTTTCACTTTCTGGATTTTCATTAATTCAAAGAACTTTGTTAAATTTACCATTCAAGGCACACACAAAAGCTATTAAATATAGGTCTGATTGGGGTTATAGAGAGTTTAGTGCTCACAACAAACATTCTTCCCGGTGGACACTGACAAAGTCCTAAAGTCCTACATTTCATATCTCAACCGGTTGTGCCGCATACAAAAAAGATTGTTTAATTAAAAATTAGAAAAGATGGAACAAGTCATTCATGGAATTTTACTAGCATTGCACAATCTGGCATTGGTAGGCTGTGCTGCTGCACCTTTTTACAACCGCAACCTGGTTAACAGCAGGGGGCAATATGGGCCTAAATTATCTTATAAGCTTGATAAAGTAGTGGAAGATACTTTACAGGGAAATACACCCTATTGTATAGTCTTTATTATTACTTTGTTCGTTACAGGTATGGGAATGCCGGCTAATCACTATCTTTTTCACGGAGTTTTCAAAGAATTGTCGGATGTTGCTTTAATTTCACTTATCACTAAGATTGCATTTGTGTTTGGGATAGTGGTTATAATGTTCATTATATTTTTTAAAATTAATCCTGAACTGAACATAATGTTTGCAGGCTTCTCAAGTAAAGATCAACCTGACCCCCAGATCGAAGCCGGATTTTTTAAACTCAGGGCACGCAGGAAATACTTATGTGAGATATGCCTTGTTTTTGCAATACTGGTTCTTGTATCCAGCGCTTTTATTGGCTTTGAAGTATAAGTTAAGATACGGAATTCTGATAAAAGAAAGAAAATAAGATTGAAAAATAATCATTATTTACTAGCATGAACAATCTGATAATTATAAACGAAGCTCCTTATGGAACGGAAAAAGCATACAATGCTTTACGATTGGCGAACCAACCTGGTAAAGACTACGAAACAGTTGAAGTTTGAATATTTTTAATGGCAGACTCTGCAATTTGTGCCAACAGGCAGAGAATATTGGCTTTTCGGACTTATGGTTGAAAAAATATGGAAGAAGTTTTCAATTTTCGCAAACTTTGAAAATTTTGGAAACACAAGACTGACAAAGTTTGATAATATTTATACGGGTTCAATTACCAACCCGACATTCCGGGACATCTACGCACCAGTTGACGGGTTTGTAATAAATGGTGGGCTAAAACTTAAACTGTAAAAATGCCTGTGCTGATAATAATTATTAAATAAAAATAAAGCTGGCTAAAATATATAGCGGAAGAAGTACAATTAATGAAAAACCGTACATATATCTAAAGAAATGGGGCATTTTAATATCATTGTTTTCGGCTATTGCTTTTACCATAAAATTCGGACCATTTCCAATATATGTCATACTGCCAAAGAAAACTGACCCTACTGAAATTGCAGTGAGCAATGACACGGGAATGCCCGCAATCAGCTCATCTCCGGTAAACAGGGTGACAAACCGAGCCTGAAGCCCCAGGGCTAAAGAGTGCATGGATACTGCAGTTGGAGCATTGTCCAGAAAACTACTTAATACACCGGTAACGAAATAGAACTGAGTTGGTGTTTCAATTCCCAAATGTGAAGCATTTTGCTGCAGGTATAACAGTGCAGGAGTCATAGTTGCAAATATACCCAGGAACAAGAATGCTACTTCAATAATTGGTTCCCATGTAAAATTATTAGACTTCCGGTGGCTGGTCGGAGAAAATACCAATGATAAAATAGCCATTAACAGGATAACTCCCTCACGAATAAACTTAAGGTAATGGTATTGGTCAATAATCGGAAAAAATTGATTATTCAAAAAGGCAACAGATAATACAACACCGCCCAGCCATATAAAATTCAATTTCCCTCGTAAACGAATTGGCATTTTCTTTTCAAGGTCAAGCTGAATGTCTTCAGGTGCTTCTCTTTTGTAAAAGTACAAATCAACTATATAATAGATCAATAACAACGAAATATTGATAAATAACCATTCGGGTAATAATTCAAAAAACCAGGTAAAGGGAGCTCCTCTCAGGTAAAGAAGGAAAAGGGGCGGATCTCCTAGCGGTGTTAATAAACCTCCACAATTAGCAACAATTGCAATAAAGAAAAGAACAGTATGAACTTTGTTTTTACGTTCTGCGTTAGTAACCAGTAAAGGCCGGATAAGTAGCATAGCTGCCCCTGTTGTTCCCATAAACGATGCCAGAATGGCTCCAATACCCAGGAACAAGGTGTTTATTCCTGGTTTGGCCGGGATGAAACCGGTCAGCAAAATACCCCCTGTAATAACAAAAAGTGCACCAAGCAAAATAATAAACGGAACGTAATCAAAAAACATCTGGTGTATCAGTTCATGTGAGAATCCTTTTAATAATAAAAATATAGCTGTAGGAATTCCCAATATCAACGCCAGGATTAGTTTTGTACTGTTTTTTTCCCATTGGCTGTGAAAGAAGATTGGGCCTGCCGCGATCCCCAAAAGCATCAAAAGGAAAGGAATAATTGTGTATATCTCAATTGTGTGGGGTACTTCATATCCCATATAATCCGGTTTTTTAAAATTTTAGTCCCAAAAATAATTAATTCTTGAGAATAAGAACATAATGAAGAACATTTATATTCGCATATTATATCGTTCATAAAGGATATTTAATCCCTTTTTTTACCAACTATGCATATTCTTAAAACCTTAACGGGCGTTTAAAAAATACAAACAAAACGCAGCTTGACAGGCGGTATAGGTAAAGCCGTTTTGTTATATGGTCGCAGCATGACAGTATACGAGAATTTGTAATTTTAGAAAAAGTCACCTTAGTATCTTCCTTACAAAAGCCACAGTAAAGTAAGACATCAGGAACAATCCGACAAACCCTTCAACTCCTGATACCCACCGTATTACACCAGACGGATAATAATCTCCATATCCAATTGTCAGAAAGGTAATCGCGCTGTGATAAAGCGCAACCTGTATATTAGACAAGTGATCGGGGTCTCCGACCGATGACGTGATCCTCCCATTGGATATAAAAGGTAACACAACGTAAATAAGTGAGAAAAATAAATAGCTAACAACCATACTGAATAAAACCCTAAGCGGATTAGTTGCATATAACCCAACCTGATCAAATACCAGCCACTGAAAAGCTTTCGCAGGATATTGCCATAGGGCATAAATTGGATTTCTTTTTATACTCTCATGCAAATCGGCTCTCGCTTCATGTCTTTTAAACTGTATGTATGCTTTGTCTTCATCACTATACTTCCCTGTCAATCTAAAATTTTCTTTCAGCATTCTAAACTGTTCGGCTAACCGGCGATAGGTCGATTCCTTCTGCTCTTTAATTATTTTTTCAACCCTGTTACTATGCCAGTCAATATTAATCCTGCCTAACAATCGCATACCGGTAAGATCAAGCAATTGAATATCAACATCAAAATCATATGGCTGAAAATCAATTATATCGCGCACTATGGTATCTGAAAGATCCATAACATTACATTTAGCTACTCTCAGATCAAGGTAATGATCGAGATGGCATGATTTCATCGACAGCCTGTTAAACCGGGAATTGTGAAAGGAAATGTCACCCTCGCCAAAATCAGTATTATCAAAAGTCAGCTCTGAATTATCATACTCCGCAAGTTCAAAGTTTATATTACCCTTGCCAAATTTCGCTCTTTTGAAGCCAAACTTTCCTTTCTTAACCTGGCTGCCTTCAAAACTTACATTACCATCACCAAAAATGGAACGGTTGAAATTTATTCTTCCTTCATTAAACTCCACTGCCCTGAAATTAACATTACTGTTTCCGAATTCAGTACGTTCAAAAGATATGTTCCCCTTTCCGAATTTTGAATAATGAAACTCAACAATTCCTCCTTTGAAACGGGCAATCTTAAAACTCACTTCTCCATCATTGAAATCCGTATTTATAAAAGAGACCTGACCGCTGTTAAATTCCGTATTGGCAAATGAAACTAATCCCTTACCAAAGCCGGTATATTGGAAATCCTTTTTACCATCATGAATAACGGAATTCTTAAAATTGAAATCCCCAGACCCGAATATTGCATTGGCAAAGTCAATATTGCCATCACGAAACAAAGCGTTGGAGAAATTTACATCTCCGTCACCAAACCTCGCTGAATTGAAAGAAACATTACCTTTGCTGAAATGTGCACCTTCAAAACTCAGATCTCCTTTACTGAATTCAGAAAAAGAAAAATCGATTCCAAATTTTGATTCGAAGAATGAATTGGACGCGCTAAACCCGTTAAGCTCAACGTATTCCTTTTTCTCTAATCCGCGTTCACTACGATAAACCGAAAGAGAAAAATTCTTTACCAGACAATTATCGAGATTTAGATGTTCCTTTTTGTCAATCATTTTATACAGCTTCTCCGTTTCCAGGAACCCGAACAATTCAACTGCAATTGACATGTTATTTTCATCAAACAAAGTTACAATGGCTGTTTTGGGAAATACCCTACCATCGTCTGTTGTATATTTAAGGTTTTTTATCTCAACCTTATAATTTGAATACTGAAAGGTCATATGCTATGAAAAAAAACTGTTTAACGAAAACATTAGCATGGCTTCGCAAATTAATAAAAAAATATACTAATTGTAATTATTCTAATAATTTTGATTTTTCTATAAGGCTAAGACAGAGGCTGAGGCTTCTTATTTATCCTTGCTACACAACTGTTTATAAAGACAATATTTGCAAATTTCCTGATCCTCCACCTGCAGGAATGGAACACCAGGGTTGTACATTTCCTCAATTACTTTTTTTAACAAATCCATCAAAACCACTTCGTAGTCAGATATATCCAAAACCGGAGAAAAAGTTTTTTTGCCATCTTGGATAAAAACCCGGTAATCGAAATTTTTTTTATAAATATCTCTGACAGAATATAATCCAGGAACAACCGGGGTGACTAACCCATTCGTTTTCAGCATTAAGGCATACAGAAAAGTTTGGAAAACCGCTCTTTCCCTGTTCTTATCTCCTGAAACAAACAGATCGCTGATCAATTTAATTTTATTACCGGTTGCACCGGTTTTATAGTCTATTACACGAATTATCTCATTCACCTCGTCAATTCTGTCAACTCTTCCCCCTACCCTTACCTTTTCAGGTGCACCATCAATAATAACAGGAATATCTATCTGATGGGGTTTCTCTAACTCAATAACCCGGAGAGGAGCGTATTTAAGATCGGTCTCCAGCAGAGTCACAACATATTTCAATAAAACATCACGTATAACCTTATTTTTTCCGGTAATCTCAGGTGCATTTAATTTGGTATCTTCATTACTGAACCACACTTCCGTAAATGATTGGTTTACAACATCTCTTATTTTGTTGCGATCACCGATCAATCCCTTCAGAACCGGTACGTCAACGGTCTTTCCTTCATAAGGTTTGTATAACAAATTAACCGAATGATGTAACAGGTTTCCAAATACCAGCGGATCGATCTCTTCAACTACCTCATCCGGCTCTTTAAGTCGTGCAACATACTTAAAATAAAATCTTAGTGAACAATCCAGGTATGTATTCAGGGCGCTCGGAGAAAGATGTCTTTTCACCTGACCATCTCTGACAATATACACCGATAGTTTCTGCAAAGCTTCCCTGGTCTTGTATAACTTGAGAGGCTCATTCACAGCAATATTAATTTTATAACCAAGTATCTTCTCTTTTATCTTAATGTCATTATCATACTTCAGTTGGGTAAGGAACCTGCTCATCTCGCCGGTTTTCAATCCTTCCGAACTGGTATTATAAATTAAGGAAACGTTACGGGCTCTTTGGATTAACCGGTAAAAATAATAAGCGTAAATTGAATCCTGATGTTCGATGGTCGGAAGGCCAAATCCCTTTCTCAGATTGAAAGGAATAAATGAATAGCCGTGTCGTGATTTAGGAAATATTCCTTCATTCATTGAAAGAACTACCACGTTCTCAAAATCTAAAGTCCTGGTTTCCAGTATTCCCATTATCTGCAAACCTTTCAAAGGTTCCCCGCTGAATGGAATTTTTGCATCATGAATATACCTTTTAAGTAAACGATAATAAATATCGAGAGATAATCTTATTCCTTTAGCTGATTTAACCATTTCATCAAGCCGCTTCACTGATGTATAGACATGGTAAATATATTCCCGTTCTAACTTTGAAAAACCTGACTTTTCCGTTTCTTCATCAGTATCCTTTTTATGAAGATGTTCCAGAATCTCCAGGAGATAAGATGAAATGTTCTCAACATTTTCAACAGGAGTAAAAATAAGCTGCAGCAAATGATTCTCAACTTTTTTTTCAGGAGTCCAGTAAATAATATTCTTAGTGTTTATCTCCTGCTCAATTCTTTTTGCTTCTTCGCCTGCAACACTTTGAATATAATTATTATAAAGGACGGTTAAAATATGTTTGAAATAAAAAACCGGTTTTCTTCCGGTTTTTTTCCGGAGTGATCGCTGAAGCTCAATCAAATTGCACACCAGTCCATATACAGGTGTATCTTTCACAGGATATCCCATGGTAATATTAACATCGCTGATCTCTTCAGGCAAAGAATAGATCACCGGCATTAAAAGATGTTCATCCGGAAGAACCACTGCTGTTTTATGATCGATACTTCCAATCCCACCCGGTGTTTCCTTAAAAATTTGTTCCAGTATCTTTGCTTGCCCAACTTCTGACGGGACACCTGTAAATTCAATCTTTTTCTCACTATCCAGCATATGATTGAATGTGAAATCCAACTCCGCAGGTGGATATTTCTCTATGTTTCCCGAAATAAAAAAGCCTGCTTCCTGGTATTCCTTATCTTTTCCCAGGTAATAGAGGTCATAATCCCAATAAAATTCAGCTTTCCCGCTTTCTTTCAGATATTCAAACAACCTATCCTCAGCTCTGTTCAAAGCATTAAACCCGACAATAACGTATGATGAATATTTCAGTTCCGGTCCCTGGTCATCAGCTATTTTTTCCGCTACCTGCCTGTAAAGCATTCCCTCATACGCAACTCCCTCTTTACTGATCTTATTTTTGAACCCGGAATATATTTTATATAACACCTCCCACAAGCTAACAAATTCTTCCTGGTGTACGGATTCTTTTTCCGGTTCAAACCATTTCCAGAATTGTTTAATGGCTTCAATTTGCTCCTTTTCAAAAGTAAAAAACTGATCATCAATTCGCTTTAAATCACTCAGATTCCGGAACAGTTCTTTAGCAGAAACAAGGTATTTATCCACTTCATCAAAATCACTGAGAAACATTTCTCCCCAGTGGTAAAATTCATCAAAACTTTCTTCGGATTTCTTTTCATGCCGGAAGATTTTGTACAGTTCAAAAATCAAATAGAGCGGATCGGCTACCTGAAGACCGGAAAATTCCTGCATTAATTCCCTGATTGTCATGAAAACAGGAGACCAGACCGGTTTGTTCGTAATTTCACTAAGGTACTTGCTGAAAAACAAACCGGCTCTTTTATTCGGAAAGATCACACATACCTCACCCAGGTTCTTTTCATGCTTATTATAAACCTTTTTTGCAACCTGGTATAAGAAGTTGTTCTTCAAGATATCAAAGTATTAACACAAGATAAAAAATTTGTTATTAATTTCAATGTTACGGGTTACGGGTTACGGGTTACGGGTTTGTCTTACTTACTCACCTAACTTACCTACTCACCAACTCACGTCTACTTCCGACTTCCTGCTTCCTGCTTCTTACTTTACTTCTTACTTCTTCGACCCTGCCATATATCCATTTCTTCCAGCTTTTGCTCAAAAAACTTAAGTATCTGATCCGTTCTTTTCAAATTCCACTGCGGACCGGCCAGTAATCCCGGTGGTGCTTCTCCCGTTATCCTTTCAACAACAAATGCCGGATTGAGTCTCTCAACAAAATTTACAATAAATTCAATATATTCCTTCCAGGTAAACAAGTTGAATCGTTCAGGATGTTCCCTGTATTCACCTGACATAGCAGTATCCTTAATAATTTGCAATTGATGGAATTTTATATTGTCCAAAGGTAAGCCGGAAATGATATCTGCTTCATCGAGCATTTGTTTCCTGCTCTCACCCGGCAGACCAAAAATTAAGTGAGCACCAACATGAATACCCTTCCTGGCTGTTTTTTCAATTGCCTCAACACTTTGCTCATAAGTATGTCCCCGGTTTATCCGTTCAAGGGTTGAATTATAGCATGACTCAATACCGTATTCAATGATAATATAGTGATTTTCAGCCAGTTCGCTAAAATAATCGAGTTTCTCATCATCCACACAATCAGGACGAGTTCCAATAACCAATCCAACCACTTCGGGGAATTTCAGTGCTTCCCGGTAGATCTTCTTCAGATCAGCAAGTGGAGCATATGTATTGGAATAGGCCTGGAAATATGCAAGATATTTAGTCGCCCTGCGATACCGTACTTTATGAAATTCAATCCCCTGCCTTATCTGGTGACCAACAGGTTTTTCAGGGCTGCAATAAGAAGGATTAAAAGCATTATTGTTGCAATAGGTACAACCACCCGTTGCAATTAAGCCATCCCGGTTAGGGCATGTAAATCCGGCATCGATACTCACTTTCTGAACTCTTTCTCCAAATATTTTCTTAAAATAGTTCGAGTAAGCATTAAATCTTCTCTCATCACCCCAGCTATATACCTTTTTGCTCATAAATTATCTTAAAATTGCAATTATGTACTTTCTTAACTTTCAAAATTCATGTTTCATATTTGGGTTAAAATTTATGCATACCTTTAAAGCATGATTAGTATACGGATTTTGCGAACGCAGTGAAGCAATCTTTCATGACTTTTCATAAAGCTTATGACATTTCATTGTTTTGGCATTCTGTTTGTTTTTAGGAGTTTACTTCTCCCCTTACTCACCTACTCTACCACTCACCTACACTTGAACAACTTCATCCAGCTCGACATACCAGAGATATCCTTCAGTATGCCTGTAGCCCATTTCTGAAAGATAACCCATATACTGCCTGATCTGTGATAAGTGTTTTGTCTCCTGAACTTTTCCGAATTTATAATCGATAACCACTGTTTTTTCATCATTATAAATAACCCTGTCAGGTCGCCTGATCTTTCCATCCCTCAATATAATATCAGCCTCAGTTTTTACTTTCCATTTATCACTGAACCAATCTTTTACCCTAAAATCTTCCAGCTTATGGCAAACCTGTTCCTGAATCACGGGTATTTCACCGGCTGAAATTTTACCCGCATGAAATAGCTTTTTTACTGAAGATTTAACATCCTTCACGGTAGTAATATTCTCAAATATCTCATGCATTATTTTTCCATAACTCACCTTTGATCTTTCACCCATCCCGGCCGGTTCAAAATAACCATCCGACTGAAGATTCAACCAAAGTTTCCCGGAGTACTCATGAGACGGATAAGTTCTCACTGCCATTTCTCCCAATCCAATCTCCCCGGAAACATCTTTCGTTATTTCATTATTACCTAACCTGAAAAGTTTTTTTTCCACATCCCAAAATCCCGAAAAGTCAATCCCCTGTTTTTCCGTTTCGCGGTTTACAGCTTCAATATCGAGGTGGAGGGCCGAACTAACCAGTTGTCCTGCATCAGTAAGCCCACCATCCTTTGCAGGTACAGGACACATTACGAACAAACTCTCCTTCGCCCTTGTAAATGCAACATACAACAAATTAAGGTTATCGATAAAAACATAAAATTTTTCACGGAAATAATCCTTGTAAAATTCCGTTAAGGCTAATCCCTTCACATATTTTACCGGAACCCGTTCCAGCTTGTTAAACGGAGCCGTTTGAGGGTTACACCATATCACCGGGTGTTTTTCATGATCAATTTTCCAATTACAAAACGGTATTATTACCGATCTGAACTGCAAACCCTTAGCCTTATGCAAGGTTAGAACACGGACTGCATCCAGTTTTTCAGATAACTGGATACTCTTTTCCGATCCGGTTTGCTTCCACCATTCTAAAAATTGCATGATCCCTGAAATCTCATTCTTTGAGTACTCTATTACAAGATCCTGAAAAGCCTGAATGAATGGGATTTCATTCTCCATAGTGTTCAGCTTAAAAATCCTGATCAGGTTTTCGGTCAGTTCAAACAGTGGGAGGTTCTTTAGCTTCTGCAGCTTTTCATTGAATTCTACGGGTAAGACCGATACCAGCATGGTGTCACGGTCATCCGCCTCAAATACTTCATTCATCTCCTGCACTTCCTCCCCGGTTTGTTTATCCTTTTTCTTAAGGCAGTAAAGCAACCAGGTGCTATTGATTTCATCATCATGATTCACAATATACCGCAGCATTCCCAATAAAAACATAACAGCTTCTGAATTCCTGATAAATAATGAATCATCCGAGATCAGGTTATATGTCCATCTCTGTTCCGGATCATTATTCATGTACCCAAGCAGGCTTTCCATAACCATTACAGCCTGAGCCTTTTTCCTGACAAGTATTGCAATCTCACCGGGTTTCAATCCTTTATCAAGCAAGTCACCTACCATGGCAGGTAATTTCTCCAGCACTTTACTTTCCCAATTCTCTCCCCCGGGATCAATAAATGATATCTCAATATATCCTCCTTCTTTATCTCCATTTCCGGATAAAACCTGGATATGATCACTGAAAACACCGGAAATTGTGGTACTAATACCTAAACCTTTCATATCCAGGTTCTTTTCACCATTCTCCTCAAGATCGCTGATAAAATGATCATCCAGTAGCTTCTTTGCTGCCTCAAACAGTCTGTTGTTAAAATCGATTATATTTCGTTTGCTCCTCCAGTTCTCCCTCAATGGTTTTCTATCCACCTCAAAAATATTATGATCTCCTGCAGCAAGAGAAGCCAGAATGTTCCAGTCACTGTTTCTCCACCGGTATATCGATTGTTTCACATCTCCAACAACCAGGTTTTTAAATCCTTCCGAGAGACTATTGATTATCAACGGTTTAAAATTCTCCCATTGGACTTTTGATGTATCCTGAAATTCGTCGATCATGAAATATTTGAAATAATTACCTGTCTTTTCGTAAATATATGGCGCTTCATTACCATTAATGATTTTATTAAGAAATACAGGGACATCGGATAAAAGGAATAGATTATTATCATGTGTAATATCTCTGACTTGCTGTTCAATATCTGCTAATATTCCATACGAAAACAGATTTTCATTTATCCTTACTGCTGTAAAATATTCCCTGAAGTTTTCATTATAAAATTCAATTGTCCGCTTTAAAATTTCATTTAGTCCACCATCTACCGCTGCAATAATTTCATTCTTTTTTTCAGATGTTGGTTTAAACCATTCATCCGGATTATCAACAGCTCCTGCATCACGTTTACGAGGAGTGAGTTTCTGCCTGTTTCTTTCATTCAGATACCAGAAATAACGTGGAACACTCGAGCTTCCGTATTTAAAATCTTCAATCTCCAGTGAATTTTTATTAATTAGGTCCAATCCTTGATTTCCATATTTCTCCAAAGTATTTTCAAATGAGTGTATGATCTTATACAAACTCGTCTGGTAGACACTCAGTTTCTGCAAAAAAGAGTCAGTCCCACCCGGTTTAAACTCATTACCAGTCCCCTGATAGTCTTCTGCAAAAATTTCATTACCAAGATCAAGCAGACTATCCCTGAAATTCCAGTTCCGCCCTTCTTCAATCCTGCTTTCTGCAAATCTGGTCAGCCAATCAATTAATTTGGGCTTTTTATCCAGATTCTCCATCAGGTCATCAACCGCCTGTTCAAGGATTCTTCTATTATCAAGCTCAAGGTTAAATCCAAATTGCAAACCGGTTTCCCTGGCAAATGAAATAAGGATCCGCTGGAAAAAATTATCAATGGTCCCTACCGAAAATCTGGAATAATCATGCAGAAGCCTGTCTCTAATCATCCCGGCTTCCCTTTTTATTTTTTCCGGAGTCGATCCCAGTTCTTGAATAATTCTATCTGTTGCCGGGGTTTTTTCACCGGTAGCAAGATTATTCAATTCTTCCAATATCCTTGCTTTCATTTCGGCAGTAGCTTTATTAGTAAATGTCACAGCAAGGATATATCTGTACTCATGCCCCGATTTAAAAAGTAACTTGATATATTCAACAGCCAGTGTAAAAGTTTTTCCTGAGCCCGCCGAAGCACTATATACTGTTAGTTTTGACATGGAGTATTGAAACAGAACAATGAAGAATAAAAGTAAGAAAAAAGCAGAGAACAAACCGGGTTACATCAAATAATATTGAAGGAAGTAGGTGAGGAAGGTGAGTGTAGAGCAAAGAGTAAGGAGCGGTGAGAGATGAGTGATGAGCGATGAGTTGAAGAGTGAATAATGAAGAAGAAGACTAAGGAAACTTAATTTTTAACTCGTAACCCGTAACACATTGGAAGGATGAAGGTTGAAGGATGATAACGTAAAATCTTTCCACTATTCCATTATTCCATCATTCCATTCTTCCATTCTTTAATGAATTTTATACTAATTTTGGTTATTTCCAATAAACAATTTCAATTATGGAAATTTATAACCCTTCAGTTGGACGTTATGACAGGATGAAATACAAACGTTGTGGAAACAGTGGATTACTATTACCACAGGTTTCTTTAGGATTATGGCATAATTTCGGAGATGTCGATTTGTTTGAAAATTCAAAAGAAATCATTTTCCGGGCTTTCGACCTGGGCATAACGCATTTCGACCTGGCGAACAACTATGGTCCCCCACCCGGGTCGGCCGAGGAAAACTTTGGTAAAATTTTGAAGAAACATCTGGCTCTTTACCGTGATGAACTTATTATTTCATCAAAGGCCGGATATGACATGTGGCCCGGGCCGTATGGTGAATGGGGTTCCAGGAAATATCTTATTGCCAGCCTCGATCAAAGCCTGCAACGAATGGGACTGGATTACGTTGATATTTTCTACTCACACAGGCCTGATCCTGTCACTCCGTTAGAAGAAACCTTGGGAGCTCTTGCACAAATTGTCAGGCAAGGGAAAGCGTTGTATATTGGTTTATCCAATTATGATTCGGAGACAATGAGACAGGCTGTTAAAATCCTGGATTCACTCAACACTCCCTGCCTCATCCACCAGCCAAGATACTCTATGCTCGACAGATGGGTTGAAGATTCATTGCTTGATGTTCTGGAAGAAAATGGAATTGGATGCATTTGCTTCTCTCCTTTAGCCCAGGGACTGTTAACTGATAAATATCTGAAAAACATACCCGAAAATTCACGTGCAGCCAAACCCCATGGATTCCTTCAAAAGACCACAATCACCCCTGAACTAAGGAAAAAAACTTTCAAACTGAATACCATGGCTGTTCGCAGGGGACAATCCCTTGCTCAAATGGCTTTGGCATGGATACTGAAAGATGACAGGGTAACCTCTGTCCTGATCGGCGCCAGTAATGTTGACCAGCTTGAAAATTCACTTGAATGTTTGAATAATACTACTTTTACAAGTGAAGAACTGGATGATATTAAAAAAATACTTGTGGTGTAAAGAACATAGCTTAGGAAAAGAAATTAAAAAATGTAATCATTGTAATTATTCTAATAATTTTAACTTTATTCCAGGATTAAAGCTAAGGCTGAGGCTTCTATTTATTAATCAATGAATAATTCTAAAATTCCGATACATAAAAAAATAATTGTCGGGTTATCCGGTGGAGTTGATTCAAGTGTTGCAGCATATCTTCTGAAAAAACAGGGCTATGATGTCGAGGCTTTGTTCATGAAAAACTGGCATGATACAACAGGTGTGCTCAAGGGTGACTGTCCCTGGGATGATGACATGATGTTTGCTGAAATGGTTGCTGATAAACTGGAAATACCGTTTCACCATATAGATTTGAGCAAAGAATACCGCGAACGTGTAGTTGATTATATGTTCAATGAATACAAAGAAGGGCGAACTCCAAATCCTGATGTACTCTGCAACAGGGAGATCAAATTCGATCTTTTTGCCAGGGAAGCACGCAGACTGGGCGGGGATATGGTAGCTACCGGTCATTACTGCCGGAAAGAAGAAACCATTTCCGGCGGTAAAACGATATACAGACTACTGGCAGGTGTTGATAAAAACAAAGACCAGAGTTATTTTCTATGCCAGATATCTCAGAAGCAATTGTCAAATGCCATTTTTCCGCTGGGCAACATTACAAAACCTGAAGTAAGAAAAATTGCTTCGGAACTTGACCTTGCAACAGCAAAACGAAAGGATTCACAGGGTATCTGTTTTGTTGGTAAAGTTGATCTGCCGGTATTTCTGCAACAACAACTTGCCATAAAAAAAGGTGACACTATTGAAATACCACAGGGCTTTTACGACAACCTCAAAAAACCTGACTCACTTGAGGATATTACTAAAGAATACCCGTACAAGCCACATGACGGAATAAAGATCGGAGAACATAACGGTGCACACTTTTTTACTATCGGACAAAGAAAAGGATTGAATATCGGAGGTAAAACCGAACCTCTTTTTGTTATCGATATTGACACAAACATGAATATTATCTACACCGGGATGGGTAAGAGTCACACGGGTCTCTTCCGCAAAGGACTATTTGTAAAATCAGACGAAATACACTGGCTTAGAAACGATCAGGAAATGAAACCGGGAGGGAACCGGAAGATGCTGGCAAGGATCCGCTACCGCCAGCCACTTCAGGAAGCCACTCTTCATATGAAGGAGGAAGGCATGTACATTGTCTTTGCAAAATCTCAAAGAGGAGTTGCACGGGGCCAGTTTGTTGCCTGGTATGATGGAGAGGAACTGATCGGTTCAGGAGTGATCTATTAATTAAATGTATCGGAATTTCAATGATTATGGCTTGATAATGGATAATTTCATTATACTTCGCATTTTTAATTATTTATAAAATCTAAAAATTAAAGTTTCTTTAATCAATTTGTGAAGCTATGTTCCTGATATTGAAAATATAATACTCCTTAAATAAGGCAAAAAAACAAACTGGTAATAAGAACCGAAACGAAAAAATCACCAGATATCCATTCTTTCATTGAAACGGTAGATTGCTTCACACAAACCGGTATTTTCATCATCTCCAACAACCTCATACTTCTCACACAGCTCATCCGGAGAATTATATACTATAAAACTGTTTTCAGCCCAGTCGAGCAAGGTAATATCATTATAATCATTACCCAGTGCCATAACATTAGATAATGGTATATCAAGTTTACTTATAAGGAACGAAGAACCTGTTCTCTTTGAAACACAGGATGGAAAGATCTCGGTCCATACCGACTCGCCATCCAACGGTGAAGTGGATCTTACAATATGATACCCTGGAAACATTCCGCTTACCTTATCATGAATACCGGTATCCTTTTTAGATATAATCAGAAACTGGCATGCTTCACCCAATTCTGCTTCAGGATTCTCCACAGGTTTTGCAAACTCTGAATAAAGCTCATTCCTGTAATGAAAATCCGGCATAATATTATTCAAATCTGCGTAAAGATATTTATGATTATCCGGTATGGGCTTGTGCACAGCAAAGGAAAGTTTTTCTAACCATAACTTTTTTGCAATCGCCTGAGTTTCATCCGATTTAAGACCCTGACTATATATCAGCTCTTTTGTTTTCCAGTTTAAAATACCGGCACCACTTGAAAATATCAGATAATCCAGGGGAAATCCATTTCCAAGTGCCCTGTTAAAAGAAAAAACCGATCTGCCTGTTGCAACAACCCTGCATATTTTCTCCCTTTTTAACATGTTCAGTATCTCAAAGTCCCGCTCGTCGATCTTCCCCTTACGCGGAAGAATAGTACCATCCAGATCCATAATTACCATCGCCTTGTAATCCATCATAGTTAGTGTTCGTCCATAAAGTCAAACAAATTTTGAATTAAAAAATCAAATAGTAAATAACAAATAGCAAAAAACAAATAACAAATAATATCCAATGTTTGAAAAAACAAAATCCAAACAACATATGTACAAGAATTTGTTTGATTTTTGAGTCATTAGAATTTGAGATTTATTTACTCATAAAATAATTAATTTTAAAGATGTTCGTGAGATCACTTCGTTAAGTTGTATTTTGGTGTTTGTTTTTTGTGATTTATTTGCAATTTGGTGCTTGTCATTTGTGATTTTAAATATTTAATTAAACTTTCGACTTTATAGACGGATTCCAGTTAATCTTCTTATATCAATTTTAGCTTATGCAATATCTATAATTCAGGTGGTAGTGCATTTTTATTTTGCTCAAGAAACAGGGAAACTTCCTTCAATTGGTCAGGTTTTCCAACATCAAACCAGAAACCGGTGTTATGCTCGATTGTCATAATATCATAATCAGGAGCAAGCCTCAGGTAAACATCGATGATATTGCAATATCCTTCTTCAATAATCATATCAGGCAGCTGTGTACTGATAATCTGAATACCGGAAAAAGCCAGTGAAGTAAGCTCGTCAGTTTTATCTCTTGAGATGATACGCTCACCGGTTTTTGTATTATGCCAGCCACACAGGATATTTTGATCATTCACCAGCAGGTACCGTGTTGTATCCCTTTTCCTGACCGCCAGGGTTGCCAGTGCTCCTGAGATTAAATGTTGCCTGTATAGTTTGCCAAGATTGAGATCCGTGATCACATCAACATTATATGCAAGAAAAGCTTCCTCTCCACTAAAGAAGCCGGCTGCTTTCTTTATTCCGCCTCCGGTTCCCAGCAATTTGTCGCTCTCATCTGATAAGGTTATGTTCAGATCACTAATTCTCAGGTTATTAATAAACCCCTCTAACTGTCCGGGAAAATGATGTACATTTATTATAATCTCCCGAAAACCATAATAACTTAATTTCCTTATTGCAAGCTCAAGCAAAGGAATACCATTAACCTCAACAAGCGCCTTGGGCTTGTTGTCAGTAATTTCTTTTAACCGGGTTCCCAGCCCCGCTGCAAAAATGATAGCTTTCATGTAGGTTATTTAAGTTTTCCAATGTTACGGGTTACGGGCTTGCCACGTGAAATGCGACGCCTGCCCCGTGAAATTTGAGGCACGAAAGTATTTCACTGGGGAAGGAGCATATTTCACTGTGGTTTCGGGTTACGGGTTAAGCTATTCACATTTTTCTTAACTTCATACTTACAATGGGTTTCAATCAAACAAAAACTCCTGCTCCCGGTGCCTGAGGATAACACGTATATTGTATTTCTTTTTTAAATACTTCATCAATTTCTCAGCTGCATATACCGAGCGGTGCCGACCACCGGTGCATCCATAACTAATCATAATATGTGTAAATCCCCTCTCAAGGTAATTTTCAACCGACCGGTCAACCATCCTGAAGGAATCCTGAAGAAATTGGCTCATGCTCTTTCCTGCTTCAAGGAACTCTTCAACTTTCCTGTCTTTTCCTGTAAGCTCCCGAAATTCCTCATACCTTCCCGGATTTTCAACTGCCCTGCAATCAAATACATAGCCCCCTCCATGTCCTGATTCATCAACCGGAATTCCTCTTTTAAATGAAAAACTGCTTACTCTCACTGTAAGCTGTTTCCCGGTATCGGCGATTTTCCTGAGTTTTCCTGATTTGATCAGACTGTAAAAAGCATCTGTAAGTGCAGGTAACTTAACCGGCAACTCAATATTTCCGAGCAAATACTCAAGATTCTTTATGGCGAACGGAATACTCTGGAGAAAATGCTCTTTTCTCTCGTAAAACCCCCGGAAACCATATGCTCCCAAAGCCTGCATAATCCTGATATAAACGTAACCGTAAAAATAAGAAGTGAATTTTTCAGTATCGACCTTAATAACCTTCTGAAGCTCGTCCATATAGTATAATAGCAATTCCTTCCTGATATCCACCGGGATATCAGCCTTGGCATCATACAACAGGGATGCCAGATCGTATTGTAAAGCCCCTTTTCGCCCACCCTGGTAATCTATAAAATATGGCTCGTTATTAACAAGCATTATATTTCGTGATTGAAAATCCCGGTAGAGAAAATATTCGCGATCTGTTTCCAGGAGAAAATGTGTAAATGCTTCAAAGTCGTCCTCGAGTGATTGTTCATCAAAGGGTATGTGAGCCAGTTTTAAAAAATAATATTTAAAGTAATGCATATCCCATTTCATAGATTGCCGGTCGAAACTGTCCCTGGGATAACATTTTGTAAAATCCAGTCCTTTTCCACCCTGCACTTGAAATTTTACAAGCATAGAGAGCACTTTTTTGTAGATATCCAGAAGATCATCAGGAAAATCACTATCTATCCTCCGTTCCATAAGAAATGAGTAAAGTGTGGTATTTCCAAGATCCTGGAGAAGATAGATTTTTTCTTCTTCTCTCACTGCATATATTTCAGGAACAGGAAGGTTTTCGGAACTAAAATGCCTGGAAAAGCTAACGAACGCCTGGTTCTCCTTTTTATCCGGATTATAAGCTGCAACAGCTTTTTTTTCGATTCCCACAATCCTGTAATATTCCCTGTCTGAGCCGGATCCTGGTAATGCTATGATCCGTTGGGCAGTTTCACCTGCCCATTTTTCAAACAACCTGATCAGCTTTGTTTCTTTTTGTTTTCTATCCACAATCCGGCAAATTAATTTACAATCAAAGATTGCAAGAATAAGGCAAAAAAAAACATATTAACCAACTTATGATAACAATAAACTTTTAAACAGTGCGGTTTTTCAAATAAAAGCTGATTGAAAAGGTTCTTCAGGAGAATGCTTAGTTATCCTGGAACATTCCACTGTTCCCCTGTAGAAATAGCTCCTATTCCTTTCTGAATTATTAATCCTTTTTCCTACTTTTGTAATCTGTATTTTTATTGAATTAGAATATATTTTTGCTATGAATATTACAGAATCATCTTCCGATCGCAACCTTGAAGAAATGACTATCAATGAGTTGCTGATTGGCATCAACCAGGAGGATCAGATTGTGATCTCTGCTGTCCGCAAAGTAATTCCTGAAATTGAGATCCTTATTAAAAAGGTTGTTGGCAGACTAAGAGACGGAGGCCGGCTGTTCTACATCGGAGCCGGAACAAGCGGACGGCTTGGTATTCTCGATGCTGCGGAAATACCACCCACGTTTGGAGTTCCGTATGATGTAGTAATAGGATTGATCGCCGGTGGAGATACTGCAATCAGGAAGGCGGTTGAATCAGCAGAAGATGATTATAACCTGGCATGGAAAGATCTTCGAAAAAATGGGATTAACGATAAGGATACTGTTGTCGGAATAGCTGCTTCCGGGCGGACACCATATGTTATTGGCGGAGTAACGGAGGCAAGAAAAAACGGGTTGCTTACCGCCTGTATTACCTGTAATCCCGGTTCAAGATTGGAAGAAGAGGC
The DNA here is from genome assembly GCA_022561875.1 of Bacteroidota bacterium. Taxonomy (GTDB): domain Bacteria; phylum Bacteroidota; class Bacteroidia; order Bacteroidales; family VadinHA17; genus JADFUQ01. The sequence continues at coordinate 65,506 of JADFQJ010000011.1, forward strand.
GGAAATACCAATCGTGGCAGTTGTGGGACCGGAATTTGTTACCGGAAGTACCCGTATGAAATCCGGCACAGCCCAAAAATTGATATTAAATATGATCACCACAACAACAATGATAAAAATGGGACATATCCGGGGGAATAAAATGGTGGATATGCAGTTGACAAACAAGAAACTAATCGACCGTGGTACCAGAATGATCATGGAAGAGTTGAATATCAGCAAAAGAAAAGCTAAAAATCTCCTTCTGAAATATGGCTCTGTCAGAAAAGCTTTACTATCATACGATAAAGATAATTAGTGTTAAGGCGGAAGGCGGAAGGCGGAAGGCGGAAGGCGGAAGGCGGAAGGCGGAAGGCGGAAGGCGGAAGGCGGAAGGTAAAAGTAAAAAGTGTATGGTAAATATTTAACCTGTGAAATGCAAAGCAATTTTGTAAACTAAATTATTTTATGGGGTAAACGTGGCAAGCATTTGATATGAAATTAGCAGTAACACCCAATCAAATTATCCACTTTATGAAAAGATTTCTGATCACAATCTTGATCTTAATAATATTTTCAACAAACCCGTTACTTGCACAAAAACATAACTCACCCATACCACCATTTTCAGAAACAATTAAATCCTGGGCTGATTCGATCCTGCAAACTCTGTCATTTGATGAAAGGATTGCCCAATTAATAATGGTTGATGCATACTCCGACAGAGGTATTGAACATGAAGTGGAAATAACCGATCTTATTAGAAAACATAAAATCGGAGGAGTGGTTTTTTTCCCGGGAACTGCCGAGAAACAAGCTGAACTGACAAATTTTTACCAGTCACAATCCTCCCTGCCACTGCTTATTGCAACCGGTGCTGAAACCGGACCCGGTTTACGACTCGGCAATGTAATAGAATTCCCTTATCATATGAGCCTGGGAGCTATTCAGGATGATTCGCTTATCTATCAAATGGGGATCGAGATTGCAAAACAATGTAAAAGAATGGGTATACATATAAACCTGATACGGGTTGCTGATGTTAACAGTAACCCCGATAAAACGGCTATGTATATGAAGGGTATCCAGGAATCGGGTATCCTGGCTACTGCAAAGTATTTTCCCGGCCTTCTCGCAGGCAATGACCTGTTACAATTTCCTGAAGATGTCCCGGCCACTATTGAGGAAATAAAAGAAGCTGTCGCTAATAACCTGATAACCAGGGAGGAAATTGACAATAAATGCAGAAAGATGCTCGAATACAAAGCATGGGCGGGACTTAACAAATATGTACCCATACGAATGGAGAATATCGGGAATGACCTGAACTCACTGTCATCCAGGGTGTTGAACTATAAACTGGCAGAAAATTCGATCACCCTGCTGGAAAACAGGTCCCAAATTATCCCAGTAAAACGACTCGATACAACAAAAATTGCAACACTTTTTATCGGGAGTGACCGTTTGACTGAGTTTCAGGAAACCTGCAATAAATATACAAGAATTACAAATTTCAACCGGACAGAGAAAACGAAGGACAAACAGCAGGAAAAAATCCTTCGGAAGCTTGACTCATTCAACCTGGTTATCGTTGGTCTTGGAAATTTAAGTAAGCATGCATATGAAGACTACGGAATAAATGATAAAACAAAAGATTTTCTGAAACAGGTATTATTAAAGAAAAATGTGATCCTGACGGTTTTTGGAAATCCATATTTGCTGGATAAGCTGGAAGGTCTTGAAAATGCCGGAGCAATCATTATCACTTACCAGGAAGATCCGTTATTCCACAAGATAAGCGGTCAGATTATATTCGGTGGTACAGGCGCTAAAGGAAGACTGCCGGTAGATGTAAATTCCAATTACAAATCAGGTGACGGTTTCGATACTGACGACAACGTAAGGTTGAAATACTCATTTCCCGGATATGCAGGTATCGATATGGAAAACCTTCAGAAAAAAACTGATTCAATAGCGCTTTTGGGTATCAGGGAGAAAGCATTTCCCGGTTGCCAGGTTCTTGTTGCCCGCAATGGGTCTGTAATATTCCATAAAACATATGGTTATCACACCTTCAGAAAAGAGATACCGGTAAAAAAAGATGACCTGTACGACCTTGCCTCGGTGACTAAGATCACAGGCCCTCTGCCTGCACTTATTAAACTATATGATGAAGGTAAGATTGATATAGATAAACCTTTTAGTTTTTATTGGGAAGATTTCAGACATTCAAACAAATCGGATATTCTGTTTCGGGATATACTTGCTCATCAGGGGCGCCTGATCCCATGGATCCCTTACTGGAAGAACACGGTAAATAAACAAGGCAATTTTAAGTGGTTCACATTTAAAGACTCCCCTTCGAAACAATACACCATTAAAGTTGCACCTGATCTGTATCTGCACAGGAGATATAAGAAAAAGATTTACAGAACTATTCGCAAGTCGGAACTATTAGAAAAAAAAGAATATATTTATTCAGGTCTCGCCAATTATATTTTCCCGGAGATGATCGAAAATTTAACAGGAGAAAAATATGAGAATTACCTCGACAATAATTTCTATCATCCTCTAGGAGCATATACAATAACTTATAATCCGGATAATTCATACCGCAAGTTCAATATCATTCCCACTGAAAATGACACCTTTTTCAGAATGCAGCAATTACACGGGTGGGTGCACGATGAAGGAGCAGCGATGATGGGTGGTGTATCAGGCAATGCAGGTCTTTTTGCCACGGCAAACGACCTGGCTAAGATCATGCAAATGTATCTGAATATGGGATCGTACGGAGGAAAACAGTATTTTTCCGGCTCAGCCATGAAGGAATTTACACGGTACCAGTTCCCTGGTAATGAAAACCGCAGGGGACTTGGTTTCGATAAACCATTGCTAAACAATAACGAACTACCACCAGAGGAAAATTATCCAGCCACGGGCGCCGGTCCTGCCAGTTTTGGTCATTCGGGTTATACGGGTACTTTCACATGGGTCGATCCGGAAGAAAACCTCCTGTATATATTTCTATCAAACAGAGTTTATCCCACAAGAGAAAACAATAAAATAAGCGATTTGAATATTCGGAGCAATATTCTACAAAGCATTTACGACTCAATTATCCGGTAGTTTGTTTGAAACTCGAAAACGGGAAAAAAGAATAACGTTATTAATGGGCTATGTTCTAATTTGAGTATCTTAAACTAAACTCATTACTGTCCGGTTATAAGTTGAACAGTTTCAATCTCAGCTGTCAGTCTCGTAGAGACTTATTGATAATAGGCAGCCACTTCAGTGGCTGTTATTAATATGTACAACACATAGCCAGGCAGCCCGGAGGGCTAGAATGGTCGATTTTCCGTATCAGGTATTGAAATATCTACCTGTTTTCATTCTATCCCTCCGGGATGTTTAATATTTGTTAATTTTCTGTATCAGGCATTGAAATGCCTGCCTATTATCTTTCTGTCCCTTCCGGGACGAAAAGAGGGCGTTGCACTATGCTATTGCTGATGCCCCTTTGATAGCATAAAATTCCTAATGCTCTTAAAAATTTGCGCTACATTTATCATAACAGAGCCTATTAATGCGTTATTAATAACGTAATTAATAATACTACGATAAGTTAGGGAATTCAAC